>URVC01000001.1 GCA_900551245.1 uncultured bacterium
GCGGGGATTGTCGACAGCGCCTCCCGGTACCGCTCTTCAATCTTCCGCATGGTCGAAATTTACCGCCTGTTCTCTTTGAAGATTGATAGTCAGTTGGCAAGCGGCTTGCGGCCAGGCTTTTTGGTGCGGGATTCAAGCCATGCGTCAATGCTGTCCCGGTCGTAAAGAACACGGCTGTTCGCGGAATCGGAAATCTTGGAGGCCTTTATTTTTCCCTCGCGTTCCGCTTTCCACAACGTCCAGCGCCGTACCCCGCAATAGCGGGTGGCTTCATCGCAGGTAAGGTATTTTTTTCTTAAGGTTTCGACAATCGGCGGCGGCGGGTTGTTTTCCTGCTGTGCGAGAATGGCGACAATATCCACCCCATACGGTTTCAGAATCGACGCCACGCCATTAAGGATATCCGCCGGTACAGTGGTGACATTTGCGGTCATGGTATAACCTCCTTTGTTTTTTACTGCGCTGTTTTGCAGCTGTTACAAGGATATTATACCACAAGTTTTTGATTTTCAAATAGTAACAGTTTAATGTGTTACGTAACAAATTAATATGTTACATCTTTTTTTTGGAAAAAGTCCTGCTTTTCCAAACTTTAAGACTATTCATTGCTGCATAGTATTCGGTCGTTCCTAGTTTTATTGGTTTTTCCCGATCCTTGTTCTCAATTTCTATTATTTTGCGGTATGCTTCGGCGTCCGTCATGCCTTGTTCTTTGAATCGCTTAAAAATCTCCAATCGATCCGCATTCTTTTTAATGGAATTCGCATATCTTGATAGTTTTTCATTCTGTAATCGGGAAAGATCTTCGTCAAGTTTCTTGTGAATGGTAATAATTTCCGCTGCAACTTTTTTATAGTCTTCATCACTAACTACTTTAACATCTTTTCCTACTCGAGCAATAATCTCATCAAAAGCTTCTAACAACAATTTAGCTTTTAATCCAGCACAAATTGCCAACGCTCTATAAGTTTCACTTACAGCAACAGCATACCCGCCACCTTCAAAAATTTTTTCAAATATTTTTTTGGGCGGATAAACGTTTTCCCATCCTGATTCTAGTTCGGATAAAATATCTTCGGCTGCATCAAGATCACCATGCAAGCGATCATCTATCGAAATCTCCCTTTTGTAGAAATCTTCTTCGTTCATCTCTCACCCCGTATATATTCTAAAACATTCCGTATTATTTCAATCGACAAGGTATCGGCCAGCTGGTGCAGTTCAGCCCGTTCCGGTTCCATCGCCGCCCCTGCCGCCGAAAGTTGTTTCAGTGGGGCGGCTGGCGTTCCTAATACATTTGGCATTTGCTGCATGAACTTTGCCTTTGCTTCGCGGCTGGCGTGCTTCTGGTAAAGCGCTGTCATCTCCGGTGACATGTGGCCCAAGACGCTTTGGACAATCGGCTGCGGCACGCTGTACACTCCGGCGAGATATGCGAATGTGTGCCGCATGGCGTGCGCCGCTTTGGTCGAAACCGCCCGGCTGCGCCCCTCGATCCGTGAAGTGGTCTGGATTCCCAACCCCTCAAGGAACGACTTTACCCGCAGCATTACGCCGGTCGGGTTGGTCTGGTACATGGCGGCAAGTTCCGGGGCGACAAATTCGCCGCCCCCGTTTTTGGGGCGCTGCTGGTCAAGGAAGGCGGCCAGCGGCGGCATGATGGGAATATCCAGCATTACGCCGGTTTTTCGGCGCCGCTTGTTGCTGATCCATCCGTTTTCGATTTCATTCCAGCGGAGAAGGCAAATATCCCCCAGTGTCAGCCCGGTACATAGTCCGATGGTGAAAATCGGCTGCGTATATGGCATGGTCATGGCGTCACCGATCCGCATAAGTTCCGCGTCGGTGAAAGCGTCCCGGCTTATGGTATCGTTATCCAGCGTCGGAATGTCGAACGGATTCCGGGCCAATCCGGCGTCATCTTTCAGCCATGCAAAAACTGCCTTGATTGCCTTATGCCGTGCGTTGATCGTGCGGGGGGATAGTTTATCACATCGGGGCGTGTAAGTGGATTCAATGACGCGGCGGCCCTCTTTTCTGGTGAAAGTAACCTCTTTCACGAATGCGCCGGAATCCCGCAGCATGGTAATGTACTCTTCCGCGTGCCGGTCGGTCACATCGGCAAGGTTCACGGCTTCGGGATATCTGGCGGCCATGAAAGCGGTAAAATCATTCCAGTATGTGCGGTTTCTCTGCTGCTGGTGATCGCTCGGCCTCCGTTTTTTCGGCTTTGCTATGTATCGGTCAAAAGCTCCGGCCAGTAAAATTACGTCGCCGCCGGTCAGCTCTTCGCGGAAATTGTCAATCAGTGCTTTTACGCTCTTCTGTTCGGCTGCGGTCTTTATGGTATCGCGGATTTTCTTTTCATAAGCGAGCGCCGCGCGTTCCGTGGTGCAGCCTTCGCAGACGCCGTAATAGCGTTTTCCGTTCTGCATAAATTCGTAATGATATTCAGCAGATTGCCCGCCGGAAGTTTTTCGTTTTCGGATTGACATGTTATGATTTTTCAGTTGTTTTTCTGGCTACTGTATGCTATATAAAAGATACTCCAAACAACAGCTAAATATAACAACAAAAACGCAACATGTCAAACAAAAACTCCGGCATTTTTACGGCATTTTGGCAATTTTCAGCTATTGCAAGCTCAAAAGCAGGTGACTCATAATCTCCTGGTCCTCGGTTCAAGTCCGGGCGGATCCACCACTTTTCCCCTGACGTTTCGTCGGCAAAACGCTTTTTCTGCGAAAAAAATGAAAGCTCCCATTGTATTTGTAAACTCGCGGCAGTACATTACAAGCATCACTATGAAATCGTTTCATAACAGAGAAAAAATCAAAGAGGGTAAAGATGGCTTTGGTTCGCTGTGCTTCCAATCCGGTCCTGTCGGCAAAGGACGTTCCGTTCGATGCATCACTGATCTTTAATGCAGGCGTGTGCAAATATCAGGGGCGGTATGTCATGGTGTTCCGCAACGACGCCGGATTTTCGCCGGACGGCAACTGGGGAAAAACCTGGACCAATCTTGGCATTGCATACAGCAACGACGGCGTGAAATGGGAGGTGAATTCGAAACCGTGGAAGGCGGCGGCTGATCTTGTCGCCTCTGATCCGGAAATCCTCCGTGTGTACGATCCCCGTCTGACGGTGATCGACGGCCGTTGCTACCTCTGTTTTGCGGTGGATACCCGGCACGGGGTGCGGGGAGGAATCGCCGTCACCGAGGATTTCGAAACGCTCGAAGTGCTCTCGCTCTCCGCGCCGGACAATCGCAACATGGTGCTTTTCCCGGAGAAGTTTAACGGGAAATTTGTCCGTCTGGAGCGCCCCTTCCCCGAGTACAGCCGTGGTTATAAGGAAAAATTCGACGTCTGGTCGAGCCTTTCGCCGGACTGCCGCTATTGGGGAGATACCCGTCTGGTGCTCGGCATGGAGGATGTTCCCTTCGCCAACGCCAAGATCGGTCCGGCGGCTCCGCCGATCCGCACCCCGGCCGGCTGGCTGGCAACCTTCCACGCCACCATCAAGAATCCCGATCTCCGCCTGAACGGCTGGGAGAAATACGGCTGGTTCAAGGAATATGTCGCCGGTCTGATGCTGCTCGATGCGGAAAATCCGCAGAAGGTAATCGGTCTTGCGCCGGAACCGTTGCTTCGCGCAGAAGCGAAGTATGAGCTGGAAGGATTCCGCGGCAGTGTGATCTTCCCCGGCGGAATGATTCTTGAAGAGAGCGGGGAAGTCAAAATCTACTATGGAGGCGCCGATACCGTCGAATGTCTCGCCACAGCATCGCTGGAAGATCTGTTGGCGATGATCCAGCCGGTCACGTTCAGTCACTGACGAATCGGTATTTTTTAACAACACGGGGAACCGCTTTCTCCGGGGAAAATCCCGGAGGAAGCGTGTTCCCCTTCTTTTAAAATTCCCGGATGATGCTATATTAACTTTTTGAATAACCCGCAACAGCTGGAGTCCTCACTGAAATCATGGCTGCAAGTAAATATCAGATCGACATGTGCCACGGGCCGTTGTTCGGGAAGATCGTGCTCTTCTCTCTGCCGCTGATGTTCACCTACATCCTTCAACTGCTGTTCAATGCGGCGGATCTGATCGTCATCGGCCACTACGCTCCGCATGAAGCGATGGCGGCGGTGGGTGCAACGATGAACCTGAACTCGCTGGTTATCAATATTTTCATTGGAATTTCCATCGGCGCAAACGTGCTGGCGGCACGCTATTTCGGCGCCCGCGACCGGCGCAGCATCACCCGGACGGTGCAGACGACCATGACCGTGGCGCTTTTCGGCGGAATCCTGCTGATGATCGTCGGATTGCTGGTGGCGCGGCCGCTGCTGATTCTGATGGATACGCCGGAAAATATCCTGCCGCAGGCGTGCACCTACATCTGGATCTGTTTCTGCGCGATTCCCTGCATCATGCTCTACAACTTCGGCTGTGCGATTCTGCGGGCGGTCGGAGACACCAGACGCCCGCTCTTCTTTCTGGTGATCGCCGGCGTTATCAACGTATTGCTGAATCTCTTCTTTGTGATCGTCTGCGGCATGGAGGTGGCAGGCGTCGCGCTGGCGACGGCGATTTCTCACGCAATCTCCGCGGGGCTGATTCTGCGCACCCTCTCCGTCGCCCGCGAGGCCTACCGGTTCAACCTGAAAAAACTGTATGTGGACTGGAAAATCTTCTTTGAAATGCTCAAAATCGGCATTCCCGCCGGCGTGCAGAGCTCCTGCTTCGCGATTTCCAATATGATCATTCAGTCTTCGATCAATTCGTTCGGCTCGCTGGCGATGGCGGGGATGACGGCGGCGCTCGGCGTGGAGGGAATCGTCTACGTCGGCTCCTTCTCCTTTCATCAGACCGCGATCTCCTTCGTGGCGCAGAACCTCGGAGGGAAAAAGTTCAAACGCATCCAGCGCAGTCTCTTCAACTGCTTTTTCTGCGCCTGCCTGTGCAACCTGATCCTGGGCGAAGGATTCTATCTCTTCGGCGAACAGGTGCTCCGGATTTTCAACCCGAATCCGGAGGTGATCGCCTGGGGACTGCTCCGCATGAAGATGCTGTTTACCACCTACTTCCTCTGCGGAATCATGGATGTCGCCAGCGGCGGGTTACGCGGACTGGGCTACTCCTTCCTCTCGGCGGTCATCACGCTCTTCGGCGCCTGCGTCTTCCGGGTGTGGTGGGTGTTCGAAATCTTCCCCCACTACCGGACGATGGAGAATCTTCTGCTCTCCTACCCGATCTCCTGGCTGCTGGTCGCCATCCTCAACAGCACCCTGCTCTACTGGGTCTGCCGGAGGCTCTTCCGGGCACAGCGATGGAAAGGCGGCAGACTCGGAGGCGCGAAGCGCCCGGCGGTGTAGTTCTCAGAACTTCTCCGTACCGAATTCCCGCCGCCGCCAGCTGCGAATCCGGTCGAGAAAGAGGGGAATCACGGTTGCCGCTTTGGCCGGCCCGATTCCCTTGATCCGCATTGCCTCTTCGACGGTCAGCGGCTGTTTTTCCGCCAGAGCGGTCAGCTCGGCGTCGGAGAGTACCCGGAAGGCGGGAACGCCCCGGGAGCGGGCCACTTCCGTGCGAAGCGAACGAAGTTCACTCTTTAAATCATTACACTCCGTTGCGGGCAAAGTATCCGGACGCGTCTTTCCCTTCTCCGTCCGGCGGGGCGACGGGGTCTCCTGCCGCGTTCTGGAGCGGGCGCGTGGTTCACGGGACGCCGGAAGTTTCCCCTCCTCCAGAAGAGGCGGAAGGGCTAGAAGCGGTTCAGCATGCCCGGCAAACACCTCGTAACCGCGCGCCGTCACGGTAAGACAGGGGTACTCTCCCCGCTCAATCCGGTCGAGGCAGCCGGCCTCTTCCAGAGCGCGGATATAGCGGCTGATCCGGGTGGCATTCAGCGCGGAGAGCGCGCCGAAACTGCGACTGCGGCTCAAACTCCGGCCGGGCGTATCCGCCCCGGAATCGCCGGAAAGGAGTTTGGCAATCCGGGTGGCGCCGAACCGGCCGTCGAATTCATCGACCGCCTGCAGAATGGCACGAATGATGACCGTCTCTTTGCCCTGCGGCGGGCGTTTCGCATCCTGCCCCCGGCAGTTGTCGCAACAGGCACAGTGCCACCCTTTCACGGACTCTCCGAAATAGGAGACCAGCTCCGCCTGGCGGCAGCCGCGGGTGGAGGCGTAACCGATCACATCCTCCAGCCGCGCCATTTCGAAGTCGCGTTTGGCCTGCAGAGCGTCATAATCAAGATCCGCCTCGCCGGTCTCCGGGTGGAGCAGTTCGGTCGTGCGTCCGGAAAAGGGAACATGCCAGTTCAGGCAGGAGCCGTTGAGCGCATTGAGAACCCGGCGGACCTGTTCCGGAGTGAGTCCTGCCGTATCCGCCAGCTCCTCCACCGTATGGGAGCTCTCCTGCCGGAGCGCCTCTCCGTAACGGCGGATACAGCGGCTGATGAAACGGGAGCGCTGGGTGTTCTCCAGCTGATGAACCAGCCGGAGCTCTTCCAGATCGCCGGTGAAACGCAGAATTCCACAGCCGGAACGCCGGCTGCCCCGGGCGATCAGCCCCGCTTTCTCCAGAATGCCGAAGGCGGCGGAGAGCTGGCTTTCCGCCCGCGCTTCTGGAATCTGCGGAAGCAGGTCGGCCGCGGTGACCTCCAGCGTGGTTGTCTGTTCTTTCTGCCCGAGCCGGCGCAGTGTCCGGTAGAGAGCGCGGATCACCTCTTCCGGCGGGTTGCCGAGATCGATCAGAAACTCCTGCACGAATTTATCCCGGTACGCGAAGAGCAGTACGCAGTCGGCCGGCGCTCCGTCACGCCCGGCACGCCCCGCTTCCTGATAATAGGCTTCGAGCGAACCGGGCAGATTGTAGTGGATTACCTGCCGGACGTCGGGGCGGTCGATCCCCATCCCGAACGCATTGGTGGCGGCGAGAACCGGACAGGGCTCATTCATGAAACGCTCCTGCGCCGCCGTGCGGTCTTCGTCGGACATTCCGGCGTGATAGCCGATGACGCCGAATTCGGCGACCAGCTGTTCCACCGCCTTGCGGGTGGAAGCGTAAAGGATGGTCGGCACCTTGCGGGCCAGCCGTTTGCCGACTGCCGCAAGTTTGCTGGCATCCGACGAACACTGCACGACGGAAAAGGAGAGGTTCGGCCGGCGGAATCCGGCGACATGCAACCGCATTTCCGGCCGGTGAAGCTGAACACAGATATCCTGGCGGACATGCGGCGTCGCCGTTGCCGTAAAGGCGCACACCTGCCGGATGCCGAACCGGTCTGCGACCTCCCCCAGCTGTCGGTAGGAGGGGCGGAAATCGTGCCCCCACTGGCTGATGCAGTGCGCCTCGTCGACCACCATCGTCTCCGGCGGGCAGTGCTGCAGAAAATCCTGAAAAAACGGCGCCTGAAACCGTTCCGGCGCAACGTAGAGCAGTTTGACCGCTCCGGCGGCGGCGGAGTCGGTGATCCGGCGCTGTTCCGGGAACGGTACGATGCTGTTGATGAAGGCGGCGGGGATTCCCCGCTCGGTCAAGGCGTCCACCTGATCCTTCATCAGCGAAATCAGCGGGGAAACCACGATGCCGTATCCGGGGCGCAAGAGCAGCGGCAGCTGGTAGCAGAGCGATTTCCCTGCCCCGGTCGGCATGATGACGCAGAGATCGTCCCCCGAGAGAATCTCCCGGACAATCTCCTCCTGGTGGGCGAGAAATCCATCAAATCCGAAGTACCGCTTCAGCGCGGCAGTCACCTCATCCATAGAACGCGTCACCTGTTCCCGGCAACCGGATTGTAACGGATGGAGCGGCGAATCAGACGGTCGCTGTCCCAGAATTTCACCAGATCCGCGGCGAGCTGCCGGAAGTTTGTCCGCCCGAATGCGGCGCGGGTGGCCGCGGCAGGATCCCCCGACTTCGCCAGTTCGCGATAGTAGGTGGGAATAATCCGGGCATACTCCTGTTTCCCGGCGACCGGAGCCCCCTTCAAGAGATAGTAGACCAGCCCCTGGGCGAGCGGGTAGTTGCGGTCGCGGTTTTCCCCGTAGAAGGTTTGATAATCCATTGCAACCAGAGCGGCAAGCTCCTCGGCAGTCACCCGGCGGAAGGTGCGGCGCAGTTTCGTTTCACTGCGTTCGTCGAGCCGCACTTCCGGTTTTCCACCGCGAAATTCGATTCCCTCGAAATACTGAGCCGCCCCCTCATTGAACCAGAGCGAGACCGGAATCCGCCCCAGCGCGTAATGAATGTACTGGTGAAATCCCTCGTGAAACGCCACCTGCCGGATAATCTCCTGCTGGACATTTTCCGGCGCCCGGGCGTCGATCGGCGAGATCACCAGCTCTTCGCGGGCGGGAACCCAGACGCCGCCGGACCATTGCAGCTCCTTGCCGACGTAGGAAAGATACTCCTCGCGGGTTCCGAAAATCCGGACCACGCTGACCGCGTCCGGTTTGCCGCGCATCGGAAAGTGGGCGGCAAAGGCGCTTCGCGCCCGCTCCAGATCCCGGCGGAGCCGGATCATGCTGCGCCGGTCCTCCTGGTTGGAGACGAAGATGTAGTTCTCCGTCTCCAGATACCACCAGTCGCGGAAGTTGCGGATGTTGTCGATCACCCGGCGGCGGCTCTCCTGCCAGGAGTCGGAGGTGTTCGTCGCCGTGGCCCCGCCTCCCCGTCCCGCCTCAATCCGCCGCGCGGAGGCATCCTGCTCCGGGCGGAAGAACTGCACACTGCCGAGGGAACGGAGCACCGCCCGCTCCCATTCCGGAGTGAACGTGCCGTTCTCCAGCTCATAGACCAGCAGCATCCACCGCGCAGGCTCCCGGTCCGGCGCGATCAGGTAGGCGCGGGTTCGACTCCCGGCCGCACCGGTGAAAAGCACCCGCCGCCAGACGCAGTCGTAGATCTTCGTCGTCGCAGCACGGAATCCGGAGACGGCATTGCCGGTGAATGCGCGAATCCATTGTTTCAGCTTCGCATCATCCCACTCCGCCCGGCGGCTGGAAACAGGATAACGCTTTTCCAGTTCGCCGGTTGTCGCGAGATTCCGGTCGGAGACCGGCGGTTCGAGAAGAAGCTCGCCCACCATCACCCGGCAGCCGTCGCCACCCCAGATTCCGGCGGTCTGGCGACTGCGCCACCACTCAAGTTCGGAGTAGAGCTTCGCCCGGTCCGAACGGCGTTCCGCACGAATCGCCGGCAACGGCAGAGGCTGCGGACGCATATCCCGGAAGGCCCGGAACTTCATCCCGCTCACCGGCAGAACATTTTCCTCCCCCGGAGAAGGAACGTCCGCCAGAGCGGCAGACGCCAGCAGTGCGGCAGCGAACAGCCAGGCTCCCTTCACCGCACGCCTCCTCAGCGGTCGACGCGGGCGCCGCCGCCTTTCATCAGTTTCTTCACCTCTTCGAAGGTCGCCATCGAAGTGTCGCCCGGCGTGGTCATCGCCAGCGCACCGTGAGCGGCGCCGCAGTTGACGGCATACTCGACATCACCGGTGGTCATCAGCCCGAAAATCAGGCCGGAGGCGAAGCTGTCGCCGCCGCCGACGCGGTCGAAGATTTCGAGGTTCGGCCGGTTGACCGCTTCGGCGAATTTGCCGTCCTTCCACGCGATCGCGCCCCAGTCGTTGAACGAGGCCGAACGCACCGCGCGAAGGGTGGTCGCCACCACCTGGAAGTTCGGATAACGCTTGACCGCCTCTTCGATCATCGCCCGGAAACTGGCGGTGTCGAGCTTGCTCAGATTGGCGTCAACCCCCTGCACCTCGAGACCGAGACAGGCGGTGAAGTCCTCTTCATTGCCGATCATCACATCGACATATTTCGCGATTTCGCGGTTCACTTCGCGGGCGCGCTCGACGCCGCCGATGCTCTTCCACAGGCTCGGCCGGTAGTTGAGGTCATAGCTGGTGATGGTGCCGTGCTTCTTGGCAGCCTTCAACGCTTCGATCGTCACATCGGGAGTGGTATCCGACAACGCGGCAAAGATGCCGCCGGTATGGAAGTGACGCACCCCCTGCCCGAAGATCGCATCCCAGTCGATATCGCCGGCCTTGAGCTGGGAAACCGCCGTATTGCCGCGGTCGGAGCAGCTCTTCGCACCGCGGCATCCGAAGCCGCGCTCGACGAAATTGAGACCGTTGCGCACTTCGCGGCCGACGCCGTCGAACGGCACCCACCGGATGAACGAGGTGTCCACTCCGCCCTGGAGGATGAAATCCTCCACCAGCCGCCCGACCGGATTGTCGGCAAAGGCAGTGACCACCGCGGTGCGCAGGCCGAAGCAGCGGCGCAATCCGCGCGCGACGTTGTATTCGCCGCCGCCCTCCCAGACGTCGAATTTGCGGGTGGTGTGAATTCGCCCCTCGCCCGGATCGAGACGGAGCATGATTTCACCGAGGCTGATTTCGTCAAAGCGGCAGGATTCCGCGGATTTGTACTGTAACATGACTATTTTCCCTCCTTGAGTTCGACCGCCTGCTTCACCGTGGCGCGGATGCCATCCCAGTTGCCTGCGGCAATCTCGTCGCTCTTGCCGAGCCAGGTGCCGCCGACCGCAACCACCTCTTTGATGGCCAGATAGTTGAGCACGTTATCCGCCGTAACGCCGCCGGTGGGCATGAAGCGGATGCCGAGATGTTTGTAGGGCGCGATCAGCGATTTGAGCATCTTGACGCCGCCGGCGGCTTCGGCCGGGAAGAACTTCAGGAACTTGCAGCCGAGCTCGTGCGCCTGCTCCACTTCAGAGGGAGTGCAGACTCCCGGCGCGAATGCAAAATCACTCTCGACCGCGGCACGCACCACCGTGGGATTGAATCCGGGGGCGACCGCAAATTTCGCTCCGGCGTCAAATGCGCGCTTGAGATCGTGGACGTTGAGGATGGTTCCAGCTCCGAGATAGAGGTCCGGGAAGCGTTTCGCCGCCTCCTTGATGATCGCCTCGGCCGCCTGAGTGCGGAACGTGATCTCCGCCGCGGGCAATCCGCATTCGACCAGAATTTCACACATTTTCAGCCCGGATTCCACATCGTTGAGCACCAGCACCGGCACAATCCGGATGCGGGAAAGCTCATTCACCACCTGTTCCGATTTCAACGCAAAACTCATGATTCACTCCTTCTCTCTGAATAAAAGTTGCGATTCATCGATCTGTTTCTCTGTATAGTATACGGCTCCTGCCCTCATTATTCAAGTTCATTTACCGGAATATTGCAGAGGGAAACCGAAAAAAAAGATTTGCATTCTCCCGCACTCTCCGTTATACTATGAGAGCGAAAGAGAGAAACCCCGGGAAGGAGAACTTTAAAAATGAATTTTGGACATTGGATCACCAGCCCGCAACTGTCACGCAACTGCGTCACCGCAGATCCCCCCTCGCCGGCACCGCTGTTCCGGCGCGCTTTCGAATGCAGCGGATTCACGACGGGGCGGGTGCGCCTTTCCGGCGTCGGTTATCATGAACTCTATCTCAATGGCCGCAAGGTCGGCGACCGGGTACTCGATCCCGCGGTGAGCTGCTACGAGAAACGGGTCCGTTTCGTGACGTTCGACATCACCGAATATCTGCATCCCGGCACAAACGTGGTCGGCGTCATTCTCGGCAACGGCTGGTACAACCCCTCCACCGCCGAAGTGTGGAACTTCTTCAAGGCTCCCTGGCGGGACTGCGTGAAGTTCACCATCGAACTTGAGATCGATGGACGGCTCGTGCTGGGCGCGGACGAGAGCTGGAAGTGCACCTCCGGGCCGATTCTCTTCGACGCCCTCCGCAACGGCGAAACCTACGATGCGCGTTGTGAGATTGACGGCTGGCTCGGTGAGCGTTACGACGATTCCGGCTGGCTCTCCGCCGTGCGAATTGCCGGTCCGGGCGGGATGCTTGACGAGCAGAAGATGCCGCCCTGCAAGGTGCTGCAGACGATTCCAATGACGCTTCATCCGGCAGGGAGGGTGTACGACGCCGGTCAGAATCTCTCCGGCTGGGCGCGCATTGCCGTGCAGGGCGAAGCCGGCGCGGAAGTGAAACTGGAATATGCCGAACGGATCACCGAAGACGGGGACCTTGACACCAATTTTCAGGATACCTTCATCAAATCCGGTGACTTCCAGACCGACCGCTACATTCTCAAGGGGAGCGGCAGCGTCGAAAGCTGGGAGCCCCGCTTCACCTACCACGGGTTCCGCTACGTCCGGATGAGCGTGACCGGGGCGGCGGAAGTCCGCAGCATCGAGGCGCGTTTTGTCGGCACCGCCTTTGATTCCATCGGCAAAATCACCACCAGCGACGAAACGATCAACCAGCTGCAGAAGATGACCCGCTGGAGTTTCCGCAGCAACTTTGTGGGCATTCCGACCGATTGCCCCCACCGGGAGAAGAACGGCTGGACCGGCGACGCCGCCATTGCCGCCGATACCGGACTCTACAACTTCGACGTCGGTTCGAGCTACGCCGAATGGCTCCAGCTGCTCGCCGACTGCCAGCGCAGGAACGGACAGCTCCCCGGCATCGCGCCCACCGGCGGCTGGGGGTTCGACTGGGGCAGCGGACCGGCGTGGGACTGCGCCCTGTTTTCGATCCCGTATGAGATCTATCTGCACACCGGTGACGACACCGCGATCCGGCAGAACTATCCGGCGATGAAACGCTACCTCGATTTCTGCGGCACGATGGAGAGCGACGGCATCCTCGCCTTCGGACTCGGCGACTGGGCGTCCCCGGAGGAGTGCGGAAAATCGCCGTCACCCGCCCTCACCTCGACCGGATATTACTATATGGACGCCAAGCGGATGAGCTCTTTCGCCCGACTGCTCGGCGAACCGGAGGAGGAGGCGAAGTATCGCGATCTCGCCGAACGGGTTCGCGCGGCGTTCAACCGGAAGTTCCACCTTGGCGACGGCCTGTATGGCGACGGCAGCGGCAAAGGGGAACTTACGGCGCTCGGCTGTGCACTCTATCACGACCTGGTGGAACCGGAATTCCGGCAGCGCACCCTCGACCGGCTGGTCGCGCTCTGCCGGGAAGGCGGATGTCGCGCATACTTCGGCATTCTCGGGGCGAAGTACGTGCCCCGGGTACTCGCGGAGAACGGCCATGCCGATCTCGCCTGCCGTTTCTTCACCCAGCGGGAATTCCCCGGCTGGGCTCACTGGATCGATCTCGGATTGACCACGCTCGGCGAACACTGGGACGGCACCGCGTCGCGCAACCACATCATGTTCGGGGATCTCGGCGCCTGGTTCTTCCGCTATCTCGGCGGCTTCCGCCACGATCCGGAGCGGCCCGGCTGTCGCCATCTCATCGTCGCGCCCTGCCCGGTGGTGGAATCCTGCCGGGCGGAATACCGCGGCTACGTATCGGAATGGGAGGTCAAGGATGGTACCATGACCATCCGTCTCACGGTGCCGCCGAACTCCAGTGCAATGTTGCAGCTGCCCGGCGAAGAACGGTTCGAACTCGGTTCGGGGATCTACGTGCGGAGTGCCAAACTCTGATTGAGTGTTCAAGGAAAAGAGGCCATTATGGCGTGCATACAATATTCTCTCTGGCAGGATTCCGCCGTGGAATCCCGTCTCGACCGTTATACGGATCCTGATCCCCGGAAGAAACCGGCGTTGCTGGTGATTCCCGGAGGCGGCTACGGCTGTGCCTGCGAAACCACCGAGGGGCGGCCGATTGCCGAATGCTTTCAGAAGTTCGGGTTCCGGACCTTCGTACTGCGCTACCGCGTCGCGCCGCACCGTTACCCGGAGCCGCAGCAGGACGCGCTCCGCGCCATCAAGCTGATCCGTGCCAATGCCGATGCATGGGGAGTGCTTCCCGACCAGCTTGCGGTCTGCGGATTCTCTGCAGGCGCCCATCTGGCCGCCTGCACCGGCACACTCTATGACGAGGTCAATGCCGCGGACGGCGATTCCGCCGACTCCTGCTGTGCCAGACCGGATGCGCTTCTGCTCGCCTACCCGGTTATCTCGTTCGTCGAACATCCCCATCTGGGCAGTGCGGAAAATCTGCTCGGGAGCAATGCCTCACCGTCGTTGCGCGAACAGCTTTCGCTGGAACGGCGGGTGACCCGGGAGACACCGCCCGCCTTTGTCTGGCATACGGTGACCGACCAGATTGTGCCGTATCGGAACAGTCTGCTGTTTGCCGAAGCGATGTGGAGCGCGAAGCGGAAGTGCGAACTTCACCTCTTCCCCTATGGCCCGCACGGGATGCAGTTGGGCTACGGCCGCGACGACATCCGCCGCTGGCCGGAACAGGCGGCGGCGTTCCTGCGCACGAGCTGCGGATTCTCCCTCACCCTGCCCTGCCCCCGGCGGACCGTGGTGCTGACCTTCGACGATGCGGTGAAGAACCATCTCGATTTCGTCGCGCCGCTGCTGAAGGAGTATGGATTCGGCGCAACCTTCTTTCCCTGCCGCTTTTCCGATGAGTGGAGAGAAAAGAATGAAGCGCATCTGCTGACGGGAGCGGAGCTTCGGGAACTGCACGATATGGGGTTTGAAATTGGCAACCACACCTGGAGCCATCCCGACATGCGCACGCTTTCCGCGGAGGAGGCGGAGCAGGAGATCGACCGGTTCGACCGGTTTCTTGCGGATGCCGGAATCCCCCGGCCGAAAAGCTTTGCATATCCCGGCGGACCGTTTGCAGAAAACATCGTTCCGCTGCTTCGTTCGCGCGGATTTGCCGCGGCGAGAACTACAGAACAGCGCCCCTGGGCGAAAAACACCGACGACCCGATGCGGATTCCGGCGTTTCCCATCTGCAAAAACGACCGTCTCGGTTTCTTCCGTGCGCTCAGCTGTTGCAGGGAGGACAACGCGGTGGTGCTGGTCTTTCATGGCGTGCCGGATACGGTCCACCCGTGGGTGAACAACTCTCCGGAATGTTTCCGGGAGTTTCTGGAATACCTCCGCAACGAGGGGTTCCGGTGCGTTTCCATGGCGGAATATCTTGCGGAGTAATTTGCTTTCCCCGCTCGCGGGGCGTATATTACCCTTTTAAGATAAGGAAAGACAGGCGGCAATCATGGCAAGACGATCAGTGGCTCTGGCGGCATTCCGCGGCGAGGAGTTCCTCGCGGCACAGCTGGATTCCATTCTGCGCCAGAGCCTGCCGCCGGATGAGATCGTTCTCTCCGACGATTCTCCGGACGACGCGACCCGTCAGGCGGTTGCGCCGCTGCTCTCCGCGCATCCGGAAATCCGTTACATCCGCAACCCGGTTCCGCTCGGCCCCGACCGGAACTTCGAACAGGCGATTTCCATGACGACCGGCGATCTGATCTTTCTGGCCGATCAGGATGATGTCTGGCTCCCCGGGCGGATGGCGGCGCTCGCCGCCCGGCTGCCCGATCCCGACGCGATTGCCGGCGCCTTCTGCGACAGCGAAAGTACCGACCGGGAACTGCATCCGCTCGGCGTCTCCCATTGGCGCAACCGCGGCTTTACGGAACGGGAGAGAACGGCCTATTCCAGCTGGACACAGAAACAGCGGCTCATGCTCTTTCTGCGGCGGGTTCCCGCGGCCGGCCACGACATGGCCTTCACCCGCGCCGCCCGGGAGCTGCTGCTCCCCTTCCCCGCACTGC
The DNA here is from genome assembly GCA_900551245.1 of uncultured bacterium. GTDB lineage: Bacteria > Verrucomicrobiota > Lentisphaeria > Victivallales > Victivallaceae > Victivallis. Next base: position 15,608 of record URVC01000001.1, read on the forward strand.
CGGGGTGTTACGACAGCTGGATCGGTCTCGTTATCGCCGCCGCCGGAACCTGGGAGCTGATTCCCGAAGCGTTGACACTTTTCCGTCAGCACGGCGGCAATCTCTCCGGCTCCGGCAAACCGGACAGCTGGCGGGGAAAACTTCGTCAGGCACGGGAATCCGCCGCCTTGAACAGCTTCAGCTGGAACGCCGCTCTCTACCGGGCGCTGGAGGAGCGATTGGAGTTCCATGTCCCGGTCGAGGTGCTCCGCCATCTGCAGGACCGGAGGGCGCACTCCGAAGCGAGAGCGGCGATGGCGAATTCGCCGCTTCGCCGTCTGCGCCTGGTTTTGAATGAACTTCTCCGCCGCCGCTACTTCCGCTACGGGCGCGGCTGGCTCAACGTGGTGCAGGATCTCCTGCTCCGGAATTGAGGTGAAAATGATTTCTCTTTTAAATAAAATCCGCCAGCTTCTCTCGCCGCGCGATAAGAAGATCATGGTGCTTCTGGTGCTGATGATGGCGCTGGGGGCGGTTCTGGAAATGATCGGGGTTTCCATCCTGATGCCGGTCATCGCGGTCGTCACCCGGCCGGAACTGCTCGAACAGAACCGCTATCTGCGCATCATTCACCAGTTCATTTCTCCGTCGAGCGACCGGGGATTTCTGCTGGCGATGTGCGCATTGGTGGTCGTATTTTTCCTTGCCAAAAATCTTTTTGCCGGATTGACCATCTACTGTCAGGCACACTTTATCTACGGAAAATCCGCAGAACTCTCCAGTCGGCTTTACAACAATTACCTCGGAGCCCCCTACCTGTACCATCTGAATCACAACTCATCGGAACTTATCAACAATATTAACCAACTTAATGCGATCGTGAGCGGGGTTCTCCTTCCGTTGATGCTGGTTGCGACGGAATGTTTCGTCATTGCCGGGCTGTGTGCTCTTCTCATGTATTTTTCCCCGATCACCACTCTGGTCGCCGCGGCAACAACCGGAGGGGTTCTGCTGTTGCTCTACTGCCCCTTCAAAAATTTTCTTCTGCAAATCGGCAAACGACAGATGGCGGTGCTTCAGCAGCTTTTGAAATATCTGATCCAGGGGCTCGGCTGCATCAAGGAGACCAAGGTCCGCAACGTCGAGTCAAGTTTCGAACAGGGATTTGCACATTGCGCCAGAGTACGGGCTGGACTGGATCAGGCGGGATATATCATCGGGCAGCTCCCGAGGCTTGCATTGGAGAGTTTCGTCATTCTGATCGCCATCGGCGGACTGGCCGCATTTGTCTCTGTCGGGATGGCTTCCGGCACGATCATTCTTACTGCGGCGCTCTTCGGGGCCGCCCTCTACCGGTTGCTGCCTTCGATTTCGCGGGTTCACTACAATCTGGTGCAGATTCGCCAGAACAGAGAGATCTTCGACCAGCTCTGGAAAGATCTGGTAAAACTGCCGGTCCCGGTGAGCAAACCGGCGGGAGCACCGCTCGAGTTTGCGCATGAACTCCGGGTGGAGGAGCTCACGTTCCGCTATCAGGAGGCGCGGCCGCCGGTGCTGGAACACTTTTCCATGACGATTCAGCACCACAGCAGTGTCGCACTGGTCGGGCCGACCGGCTGCGGAAAAACCACGCTGGTGGATCTGATTCTCGGGCTCTTGAAGCCGCAGTCCGGCAGGATCACCGTGGACGGCCGGGACATTGAGGAGAATCTCCCCTCCTGGCAGAAAAAAATCGGATATGTTCCCCAGTTCATCTATCTTCTGGATGATTCCATCCGGGCAAACGTCGCCTTCGGCGTGCCGCAGGAGGCGATTGACGACGACCGGGTCTGGCAGGTGCTGGAGCAGGCGCAGATCGCGGATTTCGTGCGGAGTCTCCCGGGGAAACTGGAGGAGCCGATGGGCGAACTTGGCGCCCGTCTCTCCGGCGGTCAGCGGCAGAGGATCGGCATCGCCCGCGCACTCTATCCGGCGCCGGAAATTCTGATTCTCGACGAAGCGACCAGCGCGCTCGATCTGGAGACCGAACGGGCCTTTGCCGACGCTCTGGAAAAGCTCAAAGGAGCGCTGACCATTCTGACCATCGCCCACCGCCCCGCCACCGTGCAGATGTGCGATCGGGTGATCCGCCTTTCAACGGCGCCGGAAGGCGCGTCTGCCGGAAAATAAACGGTCGAAGTTCAGCGGAAAACAGCCGGAATGCTCATGGAAACCGGCTCACGCCTTTCTCGAATGGCGGCGACGAGCAGTTCCGCCACGCGTTTGCCGCACTCCAGACGGGGAGCGGCCACCACATGACGCGCGTCCGGCAATCCGGGCAGATGGAGGCCGTCGCAGCCGATCACCGGGAGATCCAGCTTGCGCTCTGCAAGCAATGCGGCAAGTTCCGGGAGCTGGTGGTCGTAGGCCGCGAGCAGAGCGTCGGGCCGTGTCCGGTCGAGAACGGCGGCCAGCGCCGGGGCGCCCTGCCCGGTCAGCGGACGGGCATTTTCCACCAGAAGCGGATCGAATGCTCCGCAGTACGTCTGAACCGCCTGCTGATAAGCGAGAAATTTTCGTGGAGACTGCAGCGGCTGAAGAGTCCGGGTCTGGCCGATGAAAGCGATTCTTCTGCATCCATTGCGGAAAAAGAGTTCGACCGCCTGCCGGATGCCCTCGTCGAAATCGAACGTCACCTGCGGAATCGACGGCTCTTCCAGAGGATCGCAGGCGGTGATGAAGGGAATGCCGGAGGAACGCACCTGGCGCAACAGCTCCGGATCGGCGATTCCCAGCACAATTCTCCCGGCCGCGGGAGACATGGAAAAATGGGCCAGATCGAGCACGCCGGAACCGGGATCCGCCTCCAGCATATTCAACACCGGCCGGAAGCCGTCAGCGGCAAGCTGCTCGACCATGCCGGACCAGATATCGCCCCAGAATGGGTGGGTGAAAATCGTTGTAAATCCTTCAAAAATCACCTCGATCAGTCTTCCATCCCCGGGCAGCGGCGAGCAGACGCGGGTGCCGCTGCGGCGGCGACGTTCCAGCAGTCCGTCGGCCACCAGTCGAGCGATGGCCTTATTCATCGTCTTGGGATTGACGCCGAATTCCGCCGCCAGCTCCAGTGTGGTGGGCAGAGTGCCGGAATAGACTCCTTCGGCAATTCTCCGTCGAAGTTCGCCGACGAGGGCTGGCTGTTTGAATTCGATCATGAAACGATACTTGTTTTTTCGTTTGGGTTAAATATAACCATACTTGCAGTTCGGAAAAAATGCAAATAAAACGGCGCAGGAAAGCTGAGATTCTGTAATTTTTTCGCCGGGCGAGGTCAATTTTCCGACCTTTTTGACATCGCGGAGAATTTTTCTCTCCGCATCGCGGCCGGAGTGGTCCCGGTATGTTTTTTGAAAAAACGGATAAAATAGTTCACACTGGAGAATCCCAGTTCTCTGGCGATCTCCTCCGAATCAGGGCGCTGACTTTCGAGCATCCGGATGGCGAGACGGATCTTCTGCCGGGCGATGTATTGCACGGGGGATGTGCCGAGATGTTCCTGAAACTGCAGGAAGAGTTTCCGACGGCTGACATTGCCGATCCTGCGCAGATCCTCCACGCTGATATCGGTGTGCAGATGGCTTTCGATGTAATGCAAATAGCGTTGGATTTCAGCATGTTCCGAGCAGTGATCCTCCCACCGGCCGCTGCGGAAGGCTTCTCCCAGCAGCCGGAAGAGCGCGAGCGAACCGTAAAAGGCGGGGAATTCCGATTGCTCCGCCGCGTCAAGTTCATTTTCGAGCGCCTGCAACAGCTTGTCCTCCAAAGGAACTTTCCGGATTTTCCCATCGTTGAAACAAAGGAACGGTGAAAGGTTGCTGAAGTTGTATCCATCTGCCGGCAGATAGCCGCCCTGAAACGTTCTCGCCGGTTGCGCGCCCGTGCGCCAGAGGTAGGGGTGTTCCCCCGGCAGAAGAATCATGTCGCCACGCACTCCGGAAATCTCCTCGTCTTCCGGAGTGCGAAAGAAGATCTCCCCGACGAGCATCACAACGACCGTGCTGTGGACAACACAGTGGAAATCACATTCCATTCTGGCGGGGAGATCGCAGAAATGCAGTAGATAAAACGGCGGCAAAGCGTTGTAAAACTCCTTCGTTTTGACATACCGGGAAACATTCCGGAACGCGATCCTCTGCAGTTTTTCCATGAAGGATTCCTCCCCCCGTTGAATATGCACAATTATATCTTTTTTTATTGGAATATATTCCGATAAGCAATATACCACAAGAAATATGCAGGATCAAATTTTAATGCACTATTGTACTATTATTTCTGCATCTATTTCTCCTCGATTTCTCTTGCAAAAAGAGGACTTTTCCGGTATACTTTTTCTGTTGCAACCATCAAGGAAAGGAACAATGGCATGGATCGCTTGAAGAATGCGCGGCTGGGTTGCCGTACTGTCACGGCGGCCCGTTTGCGGCTGCTCACATTGCTGTTCGCCCTCGCCGCCGGGACGGTATCCGGCGCGGAAACGGCGGATACGCTGAAACTCCGGACATGGCGTCTCGCCGCGCAGGGGGCTGACGCGGTGATGGTGACGGAATTTGCCGGCCGTTCTCCCGCGGTCCGGGTTGAATTTCCCGGAATTCCCTCCGGACAAACCGATCTCAATGACAACTCCGCCACCGCTCTGAAAGTCAAAGTGGATCCGGTTTATTCGAAACCGAAGCCCGCCGCCTCCGGCCGGACCGGTGCTGCGATTATGATGGCGAAGCATGAACTGGCCAATCCGCTGCAGGCGTGGATCCCTCCCTACATCGGCATTACTGCGGCCAAAGTGGCGCTCGCCGTCTTCCCGCAGGAGTGCAAAGGCGATGTGCGGCTGTTTCTGGAAACGGTCCGGCGCGGCGCCGCGCCGAATCCCCGCCGCACGGCCCGCAGGGAGATACGGTTGCGCGAACTTCCGGCCGGGAGATGGTCTGAAGTGGAGTTTGCAGTCGACACCGACGCAGCCCGGCGACTGGCGGAGGTCCGGCTGGTGCTCTCCGGTTCCGCTGAGGCTGAGTGCCGCTTCCATTTTGCCGATGCCCGGATCAAACGGCAGGACGGCTCGGAATATGCGCTGCTGAATCGCGACTTTCCCGACTATCTCGCCGGCATGAAAAAACCGCTCGCCGCGGCTCCCGCGAAAAATCTCCCGAAACGGACTCAGCTGCAGATCGGCTACGGCAACAACTGGCATATTCTCTATGACGCGAAACACCTGCCGGAAATCGGCCGCCTGATGAAGCAATATCTGCCGGAGTACAGCATCGTCCTCTCCTGTGCGCAGACTCCGGAGCCGGAACTTGCCGCAGTCCTGCCGCAACTCCCGGAGAACCTTTTCTACCAGTTCCAGAAGGCTCAGCACGGCATCCAGTATCCGATGCTGTACGACGCCCTTCCCCGCGACTGGCGCGGCAATCAGCAGAATAAACGGTTCAACTCGATCGTAGCGACCCATCCGCTCATGCAGAGAGCGCTGAAGAATCAGATGGACTACGCCGCGACTCTCGGCGTCAACAATTTTTTGAGCTACGACTACGTCTGGCCCTACCTCGGCGGCCGCTGGGGATACGACAAGGCCACCGTCGCCGCTTTCCGGGAAGATCTCAAGGGGAAAGACGAAGGGCTGGAGATGGATTTCGAAACCGGCGGTCCCCGGCGTACCATCCACTTCCACGACTATTTCGAGGAGCTGTACGGAAGACGTTTTCACCCCCGCGATCTCGGGCTGAACAGCTGGGAGGAGTTCTTCCCCGTCACGGAACGGGCGGCCGCAGCACCGGCTGCGACGCTGGAGACACAGCGCAATTTCACGCTCTTTCTCGTGCTCTGCCACTACGAATGGCTCCGGCAGGCACAGCGGTTCAATCAATGGGCGCAGTCTCATGGCGGAACATATGACTATGTCCTCAACGGCGAAGGCTGGGTGAACGGCAACGACCATATCGGCCTGCTCCGGCTCGCCGGGACCGGAATCGTCGCCCCGGAGTTCTTCATGCACACGCCGGAGAAGCTCGAGACCATCTATCGGGGGCTGGGACGCTACGTCCGGGCGGGAAAACGGCTGAACAAATCCCTCGGCGCCTGTTTTGAAGTCTCGCTCGGCGGCAGCGGCCACCCCTACTGGGACCTGCGTATCGGCTATCTTGTCGCCTATTCGATCGCCGCGCTGGGTGCCGCCCCGCTGCATCATGATTTTCAAAGAGCGTGGGAACGGAACAATCCGCTGGACAAGACCGCGTTCCACCTCATGATGGCGCAGGCGCGGGCGTTCCGGCAGGCAAATCTGGACCGGACGGAAAAGGAGCCGGGTAACGAGGTGCTTCACGTCACGCTTCGCTCCGTCGGCAGACGGATTGACGGCCTGCTCAGCAATTCGCGCATCCTCCGGATCACCAGCCAGCAGGACTCCTGGGTTCCGGCGCTGATCGACCATGAAATCCGGTACGAGCAGACCGATCCCTCGGAGCTGCCGCTGCTGCTCGATTCCGCACGGATCGTCTTTCTCTCCTCACCGGTGACGACACCCCGCTGCGCCGCACAGCTCGAACAGTGGCTGGAGAGAGGTGGAAAAAGTCTGCTGCTCCACACCACATTGCCCTTCCGGCAAGACGAGGGAATCTACAACTCCGGGACGAAGCCGGGGAAAGCGCTGTTCCGGGGGTTCCGGAACGGGAAACCAGCGGGACACACCCTGTTGACCGATGCGTCGGGAGCTCCGCTGCTCACCCGGATCGACCGCGGCCGCGGCAGTGCCGTCTACTATCTGCACGCAAGTCCGGTGCGGAGTTCCTCCGCGACGATGAAGCAGGTTATGACTTCGCTGAAAAAAGAGCTGCGCCTTCCTGTCGTGCAGCTCGCGGAACACGGAGAGAATGCGGTCGTACTCCCCTATCAATCTCCTGACTGCCGGGTCGTCGCCGTCTGGAACCGCAAACTGCGCGATGAGGCGGCCGCAGGGCTCACGAACTGGATCAAGACCCGCTGGCGGCTGAGACATCGCTTCTTCGATCCTGCTGCCTATGCGTTCCGGTATGAACAGCCCGGCGCCGCCTGTTCAGCCGCCGTCAGAGTGGAAAAGCCGGGCTCCTACCGGGTTTACCGCTTCCTGGCTGACCGGGAGGAGTTGATTCCGGCCGGCACGGACTGCGTTCTCAAGCTGGAATTGCACGATGCGCTGGGAGAGCTGTTCTACGTGGCGGAAGACACCCCCGCCTTCCGAAAGCGGTTGCAGAAACTTCGGATGGAACGTGCGGAAAGCACGCCGTTTCTTACGGAACAGAACGAAAAGTGGGACAGTCGGAAATGAAACAGAAGAAAGTACTGGTCCTCGGCGCCACCGGGGCAATGGGACAATACCTGGTTCCGCTGCTGGCGGAACAGGGATGTCAGGTCGATGCCTGTGCGCTCGACGCGTTGGAATTCCATCATCCGAACGTGCACATGGTCGTCGGGAATGCCATGGAGTGGGAGGTTCTCGCGGAACTGCTGAAAAACCGCTATGACGGCATCGTCGATTTCCTGATCTATTCGACGAAGGAGAATGCGCTCCGTCTGCCGCTGCTCGCCTCGCAGACCGGCCACTACCTCTATCTTTCGACCTACCGGGTGTACGACAACAAGGAGGTTCCGATCCGGGAGAGTTCCCCGCTGCTGATCGACACCGCCGACGACCGGCTGCTGCGGCTCTCCGATGACTACAGCATCTACAAGGCGCGCGGTGAAGCGATTCTAAAACTTCAGAAAACCGGAACTGGACGATCGTCCGCCCCGCCATCACCTATTCGCGGATGCGTTACCAGCTGGTGACGCTGGAGGCGCCGGATACCGTCGGCCGCGCCTTCGCGGGGAAAACCGCCGTCCTGCCGGAACAGGCGCGCAACAAGCAGGCGACGATGAGCTGGGCCGGCGATGTGGCGCAAATGATCGCCCGGCTGCTTTTCAACGAAAAGGCGCCGGGGGAAACCTACACCGTCGCCACCGCTGAACACCACACCTGGAGTGAAATCGCCGATTACTATCGGGATATCTGCAACTTGAAGACGATCTGGGTGGACAAGGCGGTCTTTTCCGACCTGATCTGCCACAAGCTGTTCCCGGATGTTCCGCCTTACTGGCAGCTCGAATGCGACCGTTTGTTCGACCGGGTGATCGACAACTCCAAAGTTCTGGAAGCTGCCGGCCTGAAGCAGCAGGAACTGAAACCGCTCTACGACGGCCTCGCCATGGAGATCGCCCGCTGCCCGAAAGATTATCCGTTCCGGGTCAACCATCGGATGGACCGCTATCTCGCCGCCCACGGCCTCGTCTGATGCAACAGAGCTTCATAAAAATCAATCACACACAAGGAGAACCATTTGATGAAAAAGAACCGTGATTCCCGCTCCAGCGGCGAAATGGAACGAAACCGGGACGATTTTACCCTTATCGAACTCCTCATCGTGATCGCGATCATCGCCATTTTAGCGGCGATGCTGCTGCCGGCACTGAACCGCGCCCGGAGCACAGCGCGCGACAGCGCCTGCAAAAACAATCTCAAGCAGATCACGTTGACCGAAATCCAGTACAGCGCCGATTACCAGAATTACATGGTGGTGTTGATGGAACAGAGCTTCGCTTCCGGAAGCAGCGCAGTTCTGACGTGGGACAGACTCTTCACCAGTCGAAACCCCACCGCGGGACGCCCCTTCTTCAGCAGAAAACTCTATGCCACGCTTCCCGTCTCCACCTTCATCTGTCCGGAGGCGGAAGACAGTCAACGACAGCTCAATGAAGGCTCCTTTTCCTACGGCATGCTGGTCCCCAACAAATACCGCGGTCTGGTCATCGGCAACAATGCGACCGATTCCGTGGATAAAAAACGGGTGCAGAACGTCGGCTCCTTCGTGACCGGCATCGATACGGTAAACGGCCCGATCACCTACTTCACTCCGAAGATGAAACGCCCCTCCGGCGTACCGATTATCGCCGACACGATCAACGGATTGTTCGGGACCTCCTCCTATCGGCAGGGCACATGGCTCTTCGACCCCGCCTCTCTATTCACCAACGCCTACGGCGTCTATCTGCGCCACGGGGAACGGGCGAACTGCGGCTTTGCCGACGGTCATGTGGAGAGCGGCTCGCGGAATGAACTCTATGAACTGCCCTGCCCGATTCAAGGCATGTTCAGCGCCAATCTCACCCCGCTGACCATGCCCTGAATCTGCGGCCGGTTCAGCCGCGCCGCGGCAGGCAGTGCTTTTCCAGAAAAGCCACGATCGGCGCCGGATTTTCCAGCGAGTGCGGATGATGCCCCACACCCGGCTTGTGGATCATCTCCACCTCGCCGCCGAGCGCCCGGTAACGCGGCTCCACGATCAGCGCATTTTCTTCCGGCGGAACGGTTTCATCCGCGTCGGAACAGACGATCAGAAGCGGAATTTTCGCATTTGCCAGCGGCGCAAGATTGTCCACCGGGTTGCCTTTCCAGGCCAGCGCCTCGGCCTCGGTGAACCCGTAAGCGGCAAGACAGCGCTTCCACTCCTCCGACGCGCGGCGATACGGCCAGCTCTTAAAGTCACAGACCGGGTTGTCCAGATAGAGGCAGGCGACCTTGTCCGTATTTTTCGCCGCCCAGTTCACGGTGTCCAGCCCGCCGCGGCTGAAGCCGGCCAGCGCACAACGCGGTGCAAATCCCAGCTTCGTTAAAAATGCGTAGAGCAGATCGAACCGGCGGTTCGACTCCGGCGAGCCGTACAGTTCCTCCACTCGGATGTGTGCGATATGCCAGCCGCGCCGCAGAAGCTCAAGATCCGCATAGGGGAAAGCACCGAAAAAACGGGCCCGCCAGAGCCACGGTTTTCCCGGCGCCGGGGCGCAGTTCGGCTTCACGAGGATGCACCGCTCTCCGTTCAGAGTGAAGTCGTATCGCGCAAATCCGTTCCAGTCTGAAACTTTGCCGGGGAAATCGGTTTCGAATGCCCCATCCAGATTCAGCATGAGATTCCGCCGCGCCAGCATGCCCCGGAGATAGTCCGCCACCAGATCCGCCTGGCGTTCGATCCCCGTCTCCTGATAGTGATATCCATCCGCAAGGCGGTATTCCGGATGGTTCAGCATCGCCGAGTAGAGGTCGAGCGTCGGGATGTTTCGTTCCGCCATGACCTCTGCCGCGATGGCATTCCGGCGCAGTACGATGGCGTTCTTCACCGGTTCCAGTTCCGCCGGAGAATCCGGCACCGTGAGCGGAGTGGAATTCCGCCAGGCAAGCATCGCCCGGGTGCTGTGGCGCAGGGTGTCGGCAAACGCCTCCAGCCCGGCGCGGTAGCACTCATCCGGGCAGTCGATGCCGTGCAACCCGTTGTTGAACAAAATGACGTCGATCGGTTCATCCGCCAGCGCGAGCGCAAGTTCGCGATAAATCGCCGGATCCCCCACAATCTTCGAAGTGGAGTAAAATCCGACGGTCGCCTCCCCCTGCAGACGCCGGGCGACCGCCTGCCCGTGGCCGACGACAATCGAGTCGCCGATGAGCAGAATCCGCGGCAGATGGCGTTCCGGCGTGTCAAACCAGTAGAACTGACACCATTCGACCTTTTCCCGTTTCATTCGATATCCTCCCGGATGTTGTATATTTTTCGGAGTAAAAACAATACTCTCATCTGTTTTCCCAACCGCAGATCACGGCATCAGGAGCAGAACCAGCCCAGCCGGAGCAGCAGAGCCGCCGCCGGAGCCGACGCCGGGACGCCGGGCAGCAGCACCCCAAGCAGCTCGAACAGCAGCGCCCCCGCCAGAAGCCCCGCCCCACACCAGAAAACCGACGCCGTCTGCGTCAGCCGGGATTCCGCCTGTCCGGCCAGCCGGCTGCGCACCATGCCGGCCGCCAGCGCCGCACAGACGGCAATCAGCAGATAGCCCGGCTCGAACAGAAGAAACCGCCACGGCAGCAACAGAGAAAACGGCAACAGCGCCGCCAGCACCACAAACCAGCGTTCCACCCGGAGCCGCAGAATGGAGTCGCACCACATCAGGCCGCCTGTCGCCACAAGCAGTACCGCCGGAATTCCGGTGAACAGCTCCCGGCGGTCAAATCCCTGCCAGGCCGCCAGCAGAACGAGAGCGAATCCGGCGGCATTTTCCGTCAGCAGCACCCGGGCCCGCCAGGAACCGCTGCGGCAGCACAGCGGCCGCAGCAGCAGCCAGAGCACCGGAATGCCCCAGAGAAGCACACGGGGCAGTTCCGGCACAGGAAGCCGGAAGCCGGAAGCCGACACCGTGCCGACGCCTCCGCCGATTGGACCGGCCGAAACCGGTCGCTCTTCCGCCGCCGCGTAGAGGGCGGCAAAGATTCCCGCCGGCATGAAAAGATTGCCCTCACTGAACGCGCGCTGATGCCCCTGCAGCCGACTGTCCAGCACGCCGAGGTCGGCGGTCAGGGCGGCGTCGCGGGAGACGGCGAGGAAGCGCCCTCCGCCGCCCGGCAGTTCCGCCGTATGCAGTCCGTCCGGGAGAATTCCCCGGAATGCGACGGGGAGCACCAGCACGCCGCGTTTCGGCTCGGTGCGCTCCAGTGCCAGCATGACAAACTCCTGCAGTGCCGCAGGAGAGACCGGCGGCAGATTCTCCAGATAGACCAGATCGTACCGGCGGGTCAGTTCCGGCAGAATCCGCCCCGGTCTCCCCTCGTAGGAGTTCACCTTGAGCGAGGCTTCGCCAAAACGGGCGGCCGCCCGCGGCCAGATGCAGTCGACACTCGCCACGTAAGGAAGCGCCGCCCAGACCGCAGGCAGGGGCGAATGCAGATCCGAGACGAAGAGAAAATGCATCCCCTCCTTTGCCGCCGGCATCAGCGACGCGGGCAGCGCCGGAGCGATGGAGACATCCTTGAGGTTGCGCGGCGCGCTGCGCAGGGTCCAGCCGCTGTAAATCGGAGCGGCCAGCGCAACGGCAATCGGCAGAGCGGCAACCGGCAGAATCCGCCAGACCCGATGCAGCGGCAGATTCCAGAGAAACGCCGCCAGAAACACCGGCAGCAGAACCAGCCCCGGCACACAGTTGCCATGAAAGAAAAGGATATCGGCCGCCAGTCCGAGCAGAAACCCGATGCCGCACGCCGCCCGGCAGAGTGTTCCGCAGGAGCCGGCGGGGAGAGTGCAGAAGAATCCACCGGCCGCCGCTCCGGCCGCCGCGCTCCGCCAGGGAGCCCCCGGCTCGATCAGCAACAGAATTTCCAGCAGAAACACGCTGAGCACCGGCAGGAAGCGACCGGGAATCATCCGTATTAGCCATGCACCGGCCGCGAGACCGCCGCCCCACAGCGCGGGCACCGGCCAGAGGGAAAGATTCCAGCCCGAAGAGAGCGAAGCGACCGTCAGAGAATAGGCCTCCGACGCTCCGAAGAAGGCGCCGCCGGACAACGCGGTGAACCAGAGGCTTTTCCGGCAAATCGATGCGCTGTTTTCGCCCGACGGATCCAATTGTAACTGCCCCCTTCTGTAAAACCGTATTGAAATATATCTCTGAATCTGCAAAAAATCCACCATTTCCGGTTGCTATTTTGGCGTAACGTGGTTATTTTACTGCGGAATATCATGAAACAGAGGAGACGCTTCCCATGAAAGCTGAAGATTTCCGGATTTCAAAACTCGGCAAAGCGACAATCGCCTCGCCGATCCGTCAGATTGAATTTATTTCCGATGAAGCCTCGGTGGCCTACGATTCGGATCCGCACCTTCTCGCCCAGTACCTCCGGCGCGGCGTGGAGATTCCGGCATTCGAACAGGCGGGGCCCCGGGCGAAAATCTATCACGACCCGGCATGGACCAAAGCGGCCATCCTCACTGCCGGCGGCCTCTGCCCCGGCCTCAACGACGTCATCAAATTTCTCACCCGCACGCTGCGCATTCAATACGGCGTGCCGCTGGTCTATGGCATCCGCTACGGCTATCGCGGCCTCAACCCCGATCACAAACTTCAGCCGATTCTGCTCGACGACGCCAACACCGATGACATTCACGAATCCGGCGGAACCATCCTCGGCAGCTCCCGCGGCGCGGAAGATCCCGTCGTGATGGTCGATACGCTCGCCAGAATGAACATCAACGTTCTCTTCTGCATCGGCGGAGACGGCACGGCGCGCGGCGCCCACGATATCGCGCAGGAAGCGGCGCGGCGCGGTCTCTCCATCAGCGTCATCGCCATCCCCAAGACGATCGACAACGACATCGCCTTCATCGACAAATCCTTCGGATTCGAGACCGCGGTCTACATGGCCGGGATGTTCGCCACCGGCGCCCACAGCGAAGCCAAGGGAGCTTACAACGGAATCGGCCTTATCAAGGTGATGGGGCGTGATTCCGGCTTCATCGCCGCCTACGCGACGCTGGCCAACTCCTACGTCAACTACTGCCTCGTCCCCGAAGAGAAGTTCACTCTCGATGACGACGGGCCGCACGCACTGCTGCCGCACCTGGCCGCACGCATGGAAGAGAAGCATCACGCGGTCATCATGGTGGCGGAAGGCGCCGGCCAGGAGCTCTTCGAAAACGCCGCCGCTCAGCGCGACGCCTCCGGTAACCTGCTCAACAAGGACATCGGGCTGCTGCTCAAGGAGAAGATCAACGACTACTTCAAAGCGAGATCGCTCGAGGTGAACGTCAAATATTTCGATCTGGCCTACACCATCCGCAGTGTGCCCGCCCACGGTGCGGATGCGGTTTTCTGCGCAATGCTCGCGCAGAACGCGGTGCACGCGGCAATGGCGGGGCGCACGGATATGGTGATCGGGCACTGGGGAACCCATTTCACGCATGTGCCGATTGCACTGGCAACCCGTGAACGCAAGAAGATCAAACTTGACAGTCCGCTCTGGACCAGTGTCAAGGCAACCACAATATTCTGAAGCTATTACACGAAAGGCGAATCCCATGATCGACCAGCTCAGAAAAATCGCCGAAAGCATCGACCAGCTTCTGGCGGAAGATGAATTCCCATTCTCCATCCGTCCGGACTACCTGGCGGAGGCGGTTCACGCCTACCCGGTCCGCGGCGGCAAACGGTTGCGCCCTGCCCTGCTGATCTGGAGCTGCGGCCTGCTGGGCGGCGATGAGGCAAAAGCGCTCTATCCGGCCGCCGCCGTCGAGGTCTATCACAACTGGACCCTTGTCCACGACGACATCATCGACCGGGACGACACCCGGCGCGGCATGCCGACCGCCCATGTGCAGCTTGCGACGGAACTGCAGAAGCGTTTCCAGCTCTCCCCGGAACAGGCGGCCCGCGCCGGAGAGGATTTTGCGATTCTTGCCGGCGACCTTCAGCAGGGATGGGCAAACGATCTGCTTCTGCGCTCGACGGAACACGGGGTCCCCGCGGAGGTGGCGGTGGCGTTGTCGCGCAACCTCCAGAAACTCGCCAATCGTGAACTTATCAGCGGCGAAGCTCTCGATGTGGAGTTCTCTTTGCGGGAACTTGCGGAACTTCACCCCGATTCGCTCCGGCGCATGCTCTCCGGCAAAACCAGCGCCCTGCTGGAATTCTGCACCGAATCCGGCGGAATGCTCGCCCTGGAGGAGTGCAATCCGGCTCGCGAGGAGATCGTCCGGCTGGGGGAATTCGCTCACGCCGCCGGAATCGCCTTCCAGCTGCGCGACGACTACCTGGGGATTTTCGGCGATTTTCAGTCGCTCGGCAAACCGCTCGGCAACGATCTGCGCGAGGGGAAAGCGACCATCCTCCTGCTGGAGACGATGCGCATGGCGAACTCCGCGGACCGGGAGGAGCTGCAGAGCCTCATCGGGCTTCCGGAATACTCCACGGAAACGTTGAACCGGGTCCGCCGGATCATGCGTGATTCCGGAGCCGCCGCGGCGACCACGGCAGAGGCCGCGCAGCTGGCGGAACAGGCGAGAAACATCCTGCGCGGATTCCCGGACAACGCCTGCCGGCAGAACATGCTGGATCTCATCAACTTTCTGATCAACCGCGAGCGTTAGCCGCGGCAGGGACAAATTGTCCCGCCCTGTCCCGCACCGTGTCGAAATGTCACGGCCGGGACTTTTTTTTTGCTTTTTTTCTGCCGTGATTTCAAATTGGCACGCCCCTTGCTATTCCTGCAGTCGAAGAACCGGTGAAAACCGGAAAAGAGATTTTTCAAGGAGGTAAATTATGAATATGATTGCAAGATGGAATCACGGAAACGGCCTGATCCCGGTGACCCTGCGCGGTGTGGATGATATCTTCCGTGCGGTGCTGGACCGGATGAGCACCGATTTCAGTCCGGAGCTCATGTTTGACAACGGCAATTCGCCGCGGCTGGAGATGGAGGTCGGCAAGGATGCCGTCACCGCCAAACTCCCGATCGCCGGTTGCCGTCCGGAGGATATTGATATCGAAGTTGTCGGCGACAATCTGACCATCCGCGCGACGCGGCAGATGGAAGAGCCGAAGGATGAGAAGGCGCACTATCTCCGGCGCGAACGCTCCTATGAAGAGTATGAAGAGAGCGTCAAACTCCCGGTGCGCGTCAAAGGCGGCGAAACCAAAGCGGAGTATGTCGACGGTGTTCTGACCGTCACGCTGCCCCGTGAAGAGGAAGCCCAGCCCCGCACCCATGTGGTCAAAGTACATTAATGCAACAACGATAGAACAGGAGGCAACAATATGAGTGACGATGTCATGAAAGTTACGGACGGCGAACTTCACGAGGAAACTCTGGAGATCATGCCGCTGGTGGATATTCTCGACGGCAGCGACGGTGTGACGATGTGGTTTGAAGTGCCCGGCGCCAATTCCAAGAGCGTCAACATCGAAGTGAAAGAGGGCGTGATGACCATGACCGCGGACAGCTCCCTGCGCCGCGACGGCAAGAAGCTGGTGTTCAAACGTGTGTTCCAGCTCGCCGACAGTGTCGATGTCGAGAAGATCACCGCCAAGACCCAGGACGGCGTTCTGACGCTGAATATTCCGAAGTCGGAGAGTGCCCGGGTCCACAAGATCAAGGTCAGCTGATACAGAACAGTATCTCATTCTCCACAAAGGGGCCGCTGCAAAGAACCTGCAGCGCCCCCTTTTTTCTTTCTCCGCGCGCAATCGCCGGAGAAGAGCAGATCAACAGCTACGGCTGTACGGCCGGAGCCTGCGGAACCGACGCCCCCGGCTGGGGCGAGAGCGCCTGCGCCTTCTCTTTTGCCCCATTCAGCGCCGGCAGAAGGATGCCGGAGAGAATTGCCATCGTCGATATGCTCGAAGAAGAGATGTTCCAGTTGGAACGCGTGGTCGAGGCGAATCCATCCTTTTCCCGGGTGGTGACGGAGCAGAAGACCGGCGGTGGAACCTTCTGAAGAAATCCGGCGATCATCGGCTCCTCCACCTGCATGACCAGCAGGTTCCAGATCGGCTGGTCGATGTTCACATAAAAGAATCCGAGCCCCCGGGCGGGAATTCCTGCCAGATAGCCGCGGAAGGTCGGCGACTGCATCAATCCGCCCTTGAGCATCGACTCCAGCCGGGCGTCACTGTAGAAAGTGAGTGTACCGTTGGCCGTCACCAGTTCCGGGATCACCGGCAGCGGCAGACCGACGACCGAGTAACGGCCGGCGCTCTTTTGCGTCAGCTGGAGACCGCCCTTCTCCTGCAGCAGCTTGAAGAGCACGCTGTCCCGGTCCGGCATCGACAGCCGGAGCATGGGCAGAGGCGACACGGAGGGGTCCGCGGAGACCACCACCAGCGACCAGGTGCCGGAAAGCGTCTTCAGCAGCGCGGAAAGTTCAACTCCGGCCGCAGTACGGCACGCCGCTTCCAGCTGGGCCGGAATCGCTTTGATTTCCGGCGACAGCTCGGCAGATGCCGCAAACTCCTTGACCAGCGAATTCCAGGCAGCGGAGAAATCAAACCGGTACTCGAATGCCAGCCGGGTCGATTCCGGCAGCTGAGCCGGCAGCTGCATCGCCCAGTTCTCTCTGCCGGAGAGATCGAACAATACACCCGGCAGAGAACTGTTCCCGGTGTACAGATAGGAGCGGTAGGCGGTCAATCCGTCCGGAAGCTGTTTCGTGCTGGATCCCATCGCCTGAATTGCATCCAGATGCAGTATGCGAACTGCGGCGAGGATTCCCTGAAGCAGTTGGCGCATTTCCGGCTTGACATCGGCGGAAGAACCGCACAGGTCGCCGAGCAGCTCCTGCACCTTCGCCAGCTCCTCCCGGCAACTGCCGTAATAGAGAGAGGAACCGCCCTTGTCAAGGTGAGCCATCGTGGCGTTGAAGGCAACGGAATCATCCACCGCTGCGGGAGCGGCAAACGCGGTCGAGCAGGCCAGACAGCCCGCGGCGCAGGAAATCAAAAATCTTCTCATCACATCCTCCTGTCGTTTGAAGAATCTCCGGGGACCCTGCCCGTACAATATCAGCATTTTGCAGGTTTGCAAACAACCGAGGATAAAATTTATCGAAGTTTTACCCGCATCGGAGTGAAGCGGACTCCGGATTCCACCCGCTCCGGGCCGTCGGCGGAGAACCCGAGATGGCGGTACGCCTCCACCGCGCGCGGCGCGGCAAACACCGTCAGCTCCGTCAGGTCAGGCTGCGCTTTTCCGCACAGTGTCACCGCGCGGGTCAGGAGCCGGCGGCCGATGCCGCCGCACTGAAACTCCGGCTCGACAAAGAACATCGAAATGTGGGAAAAATCCCGCAGTTCCAGCACGCCGATCACCTCGTGCTCCCATTCGGCAACGATGGTGGAACAGCCGTCACTCTGCCGGGCGGCGATCGCCTCCGGCAGAATGTAGGCGAGAAAGGCCTGACACCCATCCGGCTCGTAGCAGGGCCGGATGGAATCCTCGAAACAGGCCAGCGCCACCCGGCAGATGCCGGGCGCATCCCCCGGCCGGTAAATTCGAAGACGCGGTTCGCCCGCCATGGGTCAACGCTCCTCCTCTTCGGCATCATTCTCCTCCCGGTCATCGGCAAATGCGCGATGAGGATGCTCTTCCGGCGCGGTAAACACCTTCAACGCCTCGCCGGTGGCACTGCGCCGGTCGCGTTCCGCCAGCTCCTTGATGTACCGGTAGCTGTTGGCCTGGCTGCGGGCACTGGTGTACGCCGGCACGGTGGGCCGGGTGTAAATCCCGGAGCCGAGCAGACGGCGCTGTTTGTCGGTGTCCGCCAGCTGGAAACGCAGGAGCGTCATGAGCTCGGCCCGGATTTTCTCGTCCTCGACCGGGAAGAGCAGCTCCACCCGGCGGTCAAGGTTGCGGAACATCCAGTCCGCGCTGGAGAGGTAATACTCCTCGTCTCCGTTGTTGAAGAAGTAGAAGAGCCGGCTGTGTTCCAGATAACGGTCGACGATGCTGATGATCCGCAGATTCTCCTGCCCCGGCCGCGGCTTGTAACAGCAGATGCCGCGCACGATGAGATCAATTTCCACCCCCGCATCCGCCGCCTTGTGCAGCAGGCGGATCATCTTTTCGTCGGAGAGGCTGTTCATCTTGGCGATGATCCGCCCCGGCCGGTCGGGCGTGGAGTTGCTGATCTCGCGTTCGATCATCCACATGACCCGCCGCCGCAGATCGAACGGCGAAGCGGCGATCTTGCGCCACTCGGTCGGCGGCGAAGAGTATCCGGTCAGCACGTTGAAGAGGTTCGCCACATCGAAGCAGAGGTCCGGATCGGAACTCATGATCCCGAGGTCGGTGTAGAGCGCGGCGGTCTTGTCGTTGTAGTTTCCGGTCGACAGGTGGACATAACGCCGGATGGCCCCCTCCTCGCGGCGCACCACCAGCAGCGCCTTGCTGTGCACTTTCAGCCCGGCCACGCCGTAGACGACATGCGCGCCGGACTCCTCCAGAAGTCGCGCCCAGGCGATGTTGTTCCCCTCGTCGAAACGGGCTTTGAGCTCCACCACCACCGTCACCTGCTTGCCGTTTTCCGCCGCCCGTTGAAGCGAACGCACGACCGGCGAGTTGCCGCTGACCCGGTAGAGGGTCTGCTTGATCGCCAGCACATCCGGGTCGTCCGCCGCCTCCTGCAGCAGCCGGAGAATCGGCGTAAAGGAGTGAAACGGCGGCGCAACGAGAATCGTTCCGCGGGCCGAAATCGCCTCGAAGACGGACTTGTGTTCCACAAAGGGAGCCGGCATGATCGCCGGCCACGCCGGTTCGAGCAGTTCCGGCAGCCGGGCACGCCCGACCAGTTCGAAAAACTGTTTGAGGTGCAGCGGAGCACGGCTCGCATAGCGGAATTGATCGTCGAGCCGGAACTGTTCGTCCAGCCAGTCCGCCAGCGCGCCCCGCGTGTTGACCGGCACCTCCAGACGGATCGGTTCGCGATGGCGGCGCTGGAGCAGTTTCTTCTCGATGCTCTGCAGCAGATCCTCCGCCCCCTCGTCCTCGACCGAGAAATCCATATCCCGGGTGATGCGGAAGGGGAAGAACTCCTCCAGTTCGCACCCGGAAAAGAGCAGGCCGAGATTGTCCATAATCAGCTCTTCCAGCAGTACGAACGTGCGTCCGGGCTGATTGTCGGGCACTTCGACAAAACGCGGCAGCCGTTCCGGCACCTCGACGAAGGCGTACACCAGCTTGCTCCGGTCCGCCGGACGCATGCTCACGGCGATTTCGATCGCACCGGAGTTCAGAATCGGGAACGGGTGCGCCTGATCCACCGCCAGCGGCGTCAGCACCGGCAGCACCTGCAGCCGGAAATACCCGGAGAGTTCCGCGCGGACCGTGGCGGAGAGTTCCGCCGGTTTGCGCAACCGGACGCCGTACGTCTCCAGCGCCGGAAGAATGTCGTCGCAGAGCGCCCGGCTCTGCCGTTTCAACAGCCGATCCAGTTTTCTCCGGGCGGCGGCAAGCTGTTCGGAGGGGCGGTTTCCGGCCGGGTCCGGCAGATCCTGATCCATCTTGACCAGCTGGCGGAGCCCGGCGATGCGCACCATGAAGAACTCATCGAGATTGCTGCTGAAGATGGCGATGAACTTCAGCCGTTCCAGCAGCGGATTGGCCGGGGAGAGCGCTTCATCCAATACCCGGGAGTTGAAATCGATCCAGCTCAATTCCCGGCTGATGAAGAGCTCCTGGTCCGGAGTCTTCTTCCCGGGTTTCGTCACTTTTTCCTTTTTCATATCGACAGCGGAGCCTCTTCTATTTTCAGATCCAAACCGAACACCTGATTGAACAACCCGCCCTTCCACTCGAGCGAAAGCCGTTCGGAACGGAAGTCGCCCGACTCCGGCACCACCACCGTCATCGTGTGTCCGCGGAGGACCAGTTTCATCTTGTCGAACCGTTTCCGGCGGGAGCAGTCGAGCGCATCCGCCACGCGGAGAATCGCCGCCAGCTTCAGCGTGGTCACCTTGTCTTCCGCGGAAAGAGCGGTGTATTCCGGGTGGGACTCGCGGGGCAGCGCCTTGCGGTGGTAGCGGCAGATGGTCGCCACCACCCGCTGCTCGGCCGTGGAGATTCCGGGCAGCTGCATGTTGGAAACCAGATAATAGGTGTGCTTGTGATGCTGTCGCGTATCGACGAACCGCCCGATGTCGTGAAGCCGGGCCGCCGCTTCCAGCAGCAGCGGGGCATTGGGGACGAAATCGAAAGTGCGTTTGAGTTTTTCCAGAAATTTGAGGCAGAGCGCGGCCACCTGCGAAGCGTGGACCGGATCGAAGCCGTATTTCCGGCCGATCGCATCGCAGACGCCGAGCAGATCGTTGTAGAAGGGGTCCGGAGCATTCGCCTCCACACTGCGCCGCACCAGATCGCTGATGAGCGCGGTCCGGGTCGTGGTCCCCAGGCAGAGGAAGCGTTCGAAGTGGAACTCATCGAGAAAATAACTGATGATTCCGGCGCACGCCCTGACGCTGGAGGCAACCTCCTCCGGCAACTTGAACTCAGCTGAGAGCGTATCCGGCGTCGTTTCGATCAGTCGCCGGGTGGCCGGCGCCACCGCATCGGGATCGATCGAAACGCACTCGTTTTCATCAAACTCCTCGACGGCGCCGCGGATAATTCCGGCGAGCACCCGGACCGACGCGCCGAGCGCGATCAGCGCCACCGGCTCCTCCGCCTGCCGCCCGACACATTCGGCAAGTCTCTGGCCGATATCCTGCGAACGGAGCGTCTCGATCACCTGTTCAATGGAGACGGCCGAACGGCCGAAGGCGTCGAACAGCCGGGTTGTCCCCAGCGGAATCTCCTCGCAGAAACGCATCAGCCCGTGGGCAAAGTAGAAGATCTGCAGCGAACCGGTGCCGACCATGAGTCCGATTCCGGAAAGGGTTCCGAAATCGAACCGGCGGCGGAGCGCTTCGCGCATCGCGAGATAGGTGATGCGGATCTCCTCCGGCGTCTCCAGAATTTCCAGCTCCAGTCCGGCGTCGTTGCGGATGCGGTTGATGACCAGGTCGCGGTTGAACGCTTCGCGGATGGCGCTGGTGGCGACCACCCGGCAGAAGGTGATCCGGTACTCGGCGAGCTTGTTGGAGAAATCACAGAGCATGGAGGTCAGCCGGGAGAGTGTTTCCGGTGAAACCTGCCCGTGGCGGAAGACGTCGAATCCGAGATTGACGGTCCGGGAAAGGCTTTCGAGCAGGACGATGCCGTTCTTTTTCGAGATTTCAAAAATATCGAGGCGGACGGAATGCGCCCCGACGTCAATGATGCCCGCCTGAAACGGCATCCCCAAGCGTTTGATTTTTTTCATAGACTCCTCTGCTCAGCCCCCGGCGACAACGCGTCAGAACCAGGATTGCGTACTCGGATTATAGTAGATATAGTTGAGATTTGCGAACTTGACAACGCCCCGCGCCGTGGCCGGATCGATGCCGACCCGCAACGTGATCCAATCCGCATCCTCCTCCCCCGCCTCGGGGATGAAGGAGCCGAAATAGACGCCGTCGATCACCAGTGCAACCGGTTCATCGTGATAGCGGCCGCACAGCACCTGCCACTGAAGTTTGCCGAGACGGTCGATGCGGAACTGCAGATCGCAGATGTCGGGATTGCCGGGGCGGGAGATCATCTTCGCCTCACGGATGTTCTTGCTGCTGAAATTCTGGTTGGTATTGATCCAGACGGTGCGGCCGTCCAGCGCCTGGATCTCCTTCTCCAGCTCGCTGGCGCGCGGATATTTGACGATCGAGAAGATTCCGACGATGTAGCGGGGCTGATAGTTTTCGCTGTTCGGGTCCTCCGAGCGGGAGCTTTCGCCGGACATCGCCTCGCGAAACGCCTCGCGGAAGGTATCGCATCCGGTCAGAGCCGCAGTCAGTATCACAGCACAGATAAAACGGAACAGGTGATGCATTCTTCTTTCCTCATGCTTGTGGAGCTAATATAGCGCCTGATTTTTTCGTTTTCCATTGGCAAGAATGGACTATTCATGTATATTAACACTATCTTAACCAAAATCCAGCACGGAACGATAAAAATTATGATAAAATACATGGTAATCGGCGATCCCATCTCCCACAGCCGCTCCCCCGGGATGCAGAATGCCGCCTTCGAAGCATGCGGTCTGGGCTCCCCTTACGGGCGGCGGCACGTCACGCCGGAAGAGCTGCCGGAGTTCGTAAAGTTCGCCCGGAAAGAGCTTGCCGGCGTCAACCTCACCGTGCCGCACAAGGCGGCGGTGATTCCATTGATCGACCGGGTTGACCCGGAAGCCGCCGCGGCCGGGAGCGTCAACACTCTCGTGATCGAAAACGGAAAAATTTTCGGCACCAGCACCGACGGCTACGGGCTCGAACACGCCCTGCTGGCGAATTTCCACCGGCCGGTCCGCGGCGCGGCCTTCTGCTTCATCGGCGCCGGCGGCGCGGCACATGCGACGGCGTTTCATCTTGCCGGATGCGGTGCGCGGGCAATCCGGCTGGCCAACCGGACGATCGGGAAAGCGGAGGAGCTGGCCGACCGGCTCCGCCAGCGCAATCCGGAACTGCTCGTGGAAACCGCCGGAATCGGCGACACCGAACAGCTTGCGCGCTGGTTTGCCGACACCGATTTTCTGATTCAGGCGACCAGTCTCGGCCTGCGGCCGGATGACCCCGCCCCCTTCCCGCTCGAACTGCTCCACTCCGGACAGACCCTCTCGATCTTCGACACCATCTACCGGGAGACGCCGCTGCTGAAACGGGCCGGCGAACTCTCCCTGCCCTGCGCCGGCGGGATGGATATGCTGATCTATCAGGGGGCGAAATCCTTTGAAATCTGGACCGGGCGGCCTGCGCCGATCGAGGCGATGCGCCGCGG
Organism: uncultured bacterium; assembly: GCA_900551245.1. Lineage (GTDB taxonomy): Bacteria > Verrucomicrobiota > Lentisphaeria > Victivallales > Victivallaceae > Victivallis. The sequence goes on from URVC01000001.1 coordinate 38,841, forward strand.
TTTTCTGGAGGCTCAGCCATGCTGATCCTTACCGAGGGGAGTTTTCCGTGGTGGACCAGGCTGGGGCTGGAGTATCCGGAGCTTCTGACCATCGCGCTGGTGGCGGTCTTCGCGGTCGGGAGCTGTTTCGGCAGTTTTCTGAACGTCTGCATCTGGCGGCTCCCGCTCGGGGAATCCATCGTTTCGGTGCCCTCGCACTGCACGAAATGCGGCTATGAAATCCGCTGGTATGACAACATTCCGATTTTCAGCTATCTCGTTCTCCGAGGGCGCTGCCGCAACTGCCGCGAACCCTATTCGCCCCGTTATCTGATCGTCGAGGCGCTGACCGGGGCTCTCTTCGTGGCGGTCTTTCTCAAGGTCGGCCTCACCAGCCAGCCGCCGGCGATGCTGGCGCTCTACTGGGTCATGGTGATGCTCTGCGTCACCACCAGCTGGATCGACGTCGAACACCGGCTGATTCCGGATGCGACCACCCTGCCCGCCCTGCTGTTCGGTCTGGCGGTCGGCACGGCATTTCCGTCGACGCAGGGGTGCGACACCTATCCGGCCGCCCTGCTCCGGGCGGCGGCCGGTGCGGCAATTCCGGGCATCTTGCTGACGATTTTCACGATCGCCGGCCGCCTGGCCGCCCGTCGCGAAGTGCTGGGCTGGGGTGACGTCAAATTCGCCGCGGCGGCAGGCGCTCTGCTCGGTGCGGCAGGCGCGTTGTTCTGTGTGGCAACAGGCGCCCTGGCCGGAACGGTGTACGGCATTGCGCTTGCGCTCACCAGAAAACGGTCGATGAAACATCTGGCGATTCCCTTCGGCCCGTTTCTGGCGGGAGGGGCGCTGGTCTGGATCTTTTTCGGGGAAAAAATCCTTCGCTGGTATTTGTCGCTTCTGCGGCTTGCACAATAGAATCGCGGTGTTATATTAAAATTTCAAGATCTGCGACACAATTTGACATTGAACGCATAAAATCAGGAGAAAAAAATGGCTTCCATGTTCGATGCGGCAAAAAAGGTGTACGGCAATCTCGGCGTCGATGTCGAGGCGGCATTCCGGCGGCTGGATGAGATCGCCGTGAGCATTCACTGCTGGCAGGGCGACGACGTCGCCGGATTCGAAAACGACTGCGGTCTCGACGGCGGCATCGCGGTGACCGGCAACTATCCCGGCCGCGCCCGCAACGCCGATGAACTGCGCGCCGACATCGACAAGATGCTCAGCCTGGTTCCCGGCCGCAAGCGGCTCAATGTCCACGCCATCTACGCCGAAACCAACGGCAAGAAAGTCGGCCGCGACCAGATTGCGCCGGAGCACTTCTCCCGCTGGATCGACTGGGCGAAGACCCGCAAGGTCGCGCTGGACTTCAACCCCTCCTTCTTCTCGCACCCGATGGCGTCGAGCGGCTTCACGCTGAGCAGTCCGGACAAAGCGGTCCGCCGCTTCTGGATCGATCACGGCATCGCCTGCCGCAAGATCGCCGAAGCCTTCGGCCGTGAACTCGGCAGCTGCTGCATCACCAACTTCTGGGTGCCGGACGGGTTCAAGGACATCCCCTTCGACCGGCTTGCCCCGCGGGAGCGGCTCCGCGACTCGCTCGATGAAATCTTCGCGGTCAAGATCGATCAGAACTGCAACCGCGATGCGGTCGAGAGCAAACTCTTCGGCATCGGTGCGGAAAGCTGCACGGTCGGCTCGCATGAGTTCTACATGGGGTACGCTCTGCGCAACAACAAGCTTCTCTGCCTCGACGCGGGCCATTTCCACCCGACCGAAGTGATCTCCGACAAGCTCACCAGCTGTCTGCTCTTCCTGGATGAAGTGCTCCTGCACGTGAGCCGCGGCGTCCGGTGGGACAGCGACCATGTGATCATCATGAACGAGGAGCTGCGGGCCATCGCCGAAGAGGTGATCCGCCATCACTACGACAAGCGCGTTCACATCGGGCTGGACTACTTCGACGCCTCGATCAACCGGATCATGGCGTGGACCATCGGCGCGCGCAATATGTCCAAGGCGTTGCTGATGGCGCTGGTCGAACCGGCGAGCCTGATCGACGAGGCGGAAAAACGCGGCGACTTCTCCAGCCGTCTTGCGCTCTTCGAAGAGTGCAAGACCCTGCCCTTCGGCGCCATCTGGGACGAATACTGCAACCGTTGCGGCGTTCCGGTCGGCACCGCCTGGATCGACGTGGTCAAGTCCTACGAAAAGAACGTGCTTTCCAAGCGCAAGTAATCGATCGAGCTGTCTCTTTCCGGATGCGGCGCAGTATGGGGACCGCGTCCGGAAAGATTTTGTATCAAACCTTACAGAGACAGGAATATTCAACATGTCAAACCTGACCATCATCCGCGAACTCTCCAACCGTTACGGCTCCAATCCGGAATTCGTTCTCGCCGGTGGCGGAAACACCTCCTGCAAGGATGAGAAATATCTCTACGTCAAGCCCAGCGGCGTCGCCCTGGCGAAGGTTGCCGAAGAGGATTTCGTCAAGCTCGAACGCGAGGCGGTGCGCCGTTGCTTCGAGATGCCGGAAGAGCTTTCCGGAGCGGAACGCGAAGCGCTGGCCGGGCGTCTGTTGAATTTTGCCGTGGTGAGCACCACCGGCCGCCGCCCCTCGGTGGAGGCGCCGCTGCATGAACTCATGCCGTTCACCTTTGTGGTGCACCTCCATCCGGCGATGGTCAATGGACTTACCTGCGGCCGCGACGGCGAAGCGGTGTGCAGAGAGCTGTTTCCGGACGCGCTCTGGCTGCCGGCCACGGATCCGGGCTTCATCCTCGCCAACGCCGTCTATCGGGCGAACCTCGCCTACAAGGAGCGGACCGGCCGCCCGGCGTCGGTGATCTTTCTGCAGAACCATGGCGTCTTCGTCGGCGCCGACACCGCCGCGGAAATCGAGCAGATTTACGCGGAGATCATGAGGAAACTGCGTGCGCGGCATCAGGCCGCCGGCATTCCGGCGGAACTGGAGTGCGGCGAACTCGACCGCGAAACGGTGAACGCCTTCGCTCCGCTGCTGCGCGGCTGGCTCGGCGACGGGGAAACACCCGTCACCGTCAAATCGCTCCCCCCCTTCCGCACCGCCCGCGGGCCGCTGACCCCGGACCATATTGTCTACGCGAAATCCTTCGCACTGGTGACCGAAAAGCCGACGCGTGAAGCGATCGAAGCGTTCGAAAAGCAGAACGGGTACAAGCCGCTGGTGGTGGAGGTTCCCGGCAAAGCGGTCTTCTGCGCCGGGAAAAACGCACCCGGAGCCAACACCGTCGCCCTGCTCGCCCGCGACGCGGGCCGGGTGCAGCGATTCGCCGACGCGTTCGGCGGAGCCGCGTTTCTGAGCGACGAACGCCGCAGTTTCATCGAGAACTGGGAGGCGGAATCCTACCGCCGTAAAGTTGCCGGCGGCGCGAATGCCGTTTTGACCGGCAAAGTGGCCGTCATCACCGGCGGTGCGCAGGGCTTCGGCTTCGGCATCGCCGAAGAGCTGGCGGCCGCGGGAGCGACCGTCGTGATCGCCGACCTCAACTTCGCCGGGGCGGAAAAGGCGGCGCAGACCATTCACGCCTCCGGCGGAACCGGTGCGGTCGCCGTCAACATCGCTGACGAGGAATCGGTGGCGAAGATGGTGGAGACGGTCGTGGAATCGTTCGGCGGCATCGACCTTTTCGTCGCCAACGCGGGGGTGCTCAAGGCGGGTTCGGTCAAGAGTTTCGAGAAGAAGGACTGGGATTTCGTCACCAATATCAACTACACCGGCTACTTCCTCTGCGTCAAGCATGTGGCGCCGGTGATGGCCCTGCAGAACTCCGCCTGTTCCGGCTGGACCGATATCGTGCAGGTCAACTCCAAGAGCGGACTGGTCGGCTCGAACCGCAACGGCGCCTACGCCGGCGGGAAATTCGGCACGATCGGCCTCACCCAGAGCTTCGCGCTGGAGCTGGTTGCCGATCACATCAAGGTCAACAGCGTCTGCCCGGGGAACTTCTTCGATGGTCCCTTGTGGTCCGACCCGGTGCGCGGTCTGTTCGTGCAGTATCTTCAAAGTGGGAAAGTTCCGGGCGCAAAGAGCGTGGCGGATGTCAAGGTTCACTATGAGAAACAGATTCCGATGCATCGGGGCTGTTACCCCTCCGACGTGGCCAAGGCGATTCTCTACGCGGTCATGCAGCCCTATGAGACCGGCCAGGCGATCCCCGTGACCGGCGGTCAGGTGATGCTCAACTAAACGGGGAGAGATGAAAGAGATTTAGAATGCAAGAGGAAATCAGAAACATTCTGCTGGCAATCGGCGAGGATCCCGCCCGCGAAGGATTGCGGGACACTCCCAAACGGGTGGAAAAGAGTTTGCAGTTTCTGACCCGCGGTTATCGGCAGAATCTGACTGAAGTGGTCAACGGCGCGCTGTTCGATGCGGAATCGGACGACATGGTCATTGTTCGCGACATCGAATTTTTCAGCATGTGCGAACATCACATGCTGCCGTTTTTCGGCAAATGCCATGTCGGTTACATTCCGAAGAAGAAAATTCTCGGCGTGAGCAAGGTCGCACGCATCGTGGATATGTTCGCCCGCCGCCTTCAGATTCAGGAGCGGCTGACCCGGCAGATCTCCGGAGCGATCATGGAGATCCTCGATGCGGAAGGCGTCGGGGTCGTCATGGAGGCGCGCCACCTCTGCATGCAGATGCGCGGTGTGGAAAAACAGCACTCGGTGATGACCACCAGCTCGATGGTCGGCTCCTTCCGGCGTGAGCTGGCCACCCGCAACGAATTCACGCGGCTGATCCGATGAGGGCGCTGGTACAGCGGGTGACGGCGGGCAGCGTCGTCATCGACGGGGAAACCGTGGGGGAAATCGGTCCGGGGCTGGTGATCCTGCTCGGAGTCGCACCCGACGACACAGCGAAGGACGCCGCCTGGCTCGCCGCGAAGTGCGCAAATTTGCGCATCTTCGAAGACGAGGCGGGCAAGATGAACCGGTCGCTGCTGGAAACCGGCGGGGCGGCCTTGATCGTTTCGCAGTTCACGCTGTACGGGGATTGCACCCAGGGGCGGCGTCCCTTCTTCGGCGGAGCCGCCGAACCTCAGGTGGCAATTCCGCTCTATGAAGCGTTCATTGCCGAAGTGAAGAAACTGGGAGTACCGGTCGCAACCGGCAGATTCGGAGCATACATGCAGCTCGAAATTCACAATGACGGCCCGGTAACTTTGATGGTGGAGTCAAAATGAAACGGAAAAACGTCGTCGTTCTGGGAGCCACCGGCTCGATCGGCCGCAGTACCGCCGCGGTGTTGCGGGCCCATCCGGAGCAGTTCCACGTTGCCGGTCTGGTGGCACGGAGCAGCCTCCGGGAGCTGGCGGCGCAGGCGGCGGAGTTTCATCCGGATACCGTCATCACGACCGATCCCGCCCGGCTGGCGGAGCTGAAAGCACAGCTTCCGGCAGACCAGCCGTGCGCCGCCGGATGGGAAGCGGTGCAGGAGCTGGTCACCGCACCGGCAACCGACATCGTTGTATGCGCCATCGTCGGAACCGGCGGGCTGGAGCCGGTGATCGCCGCGCTCCGGGCGGGGAAACAGGTCGCCCTCGCCAGCAAGGAGGTGCTGGTCATGGCCGGGGAACTCATCCGGCGGGAGCTGGACGCCTCGCCCGGCGGCTCGATCGTTCCGGTGGACAGCGAGCACTCGGCGATTTTCCAATGCCTTGCCGGCCGGGGAACCCCTGAAGTCAAACAGCTCTGGCTCACCGCTTCCGGCGGACCGTTCCGCAACTGGAGCGCAGAGCGGATCGCCGCGGCTACGCTTCAAGACGCTCTCGCGCACCCGACCTGGAACATGGGGCCCAAAGTGACGATCGACTCCGCCTCGCTGATGAACAAGGCGCTGGAGCTGGTGGAGGCGCATCACCTCTTTCGAATTCCGCCGGAACGGCTCAAGGTATTGATTCATCCGCAGTCGCTGATCCACTCGATGGTGGAGCTGTGCGACGGCAGTTTTATCGCGCAGATGTCGAAACCGGATATGCGTTTTGCCATCCAGTACGCGCTGACCTGGCCGGAGCGCTCTGCCGTGGGGGGACTGCCGCAACTGGATTTTTCCGCCGGGCTGCATTTCGATTTCCAGCTGCCCGACCGGAACCGGTTTCCATCGCTGGAGTTTGCCGAAGAGGCGATGCGGTGCGGCGGCACCATGCCGGCGGTGATGAATGCGGCCAACGAAGTGGCGGTGGAGAAGTTCCGCCGCGGCGAAATCGGTTTTGCCCGGATCTGGGCGATCATCGAGGCGACGATGCATGCCCACCACCCCGAACCGCAGCGTGATCTGGAAACCATCCGCAATGCCGATGCCGAGGCGCGACGTTTTGCAGAAGCGTTACAGTAAGCAACTTTGAACCAGGAGAAACGGAATGTCCAGTGCCCCTCCCCCCCGGGATCGACGACTCCACCGACTGCTCTGGGGCGGTGTCCTGTTGATCGGCATTGCCGCGCGTCTTACTCATCTCTTTTCCGGACTGGAGTACGACGAAATCTGGACGCTGGAAAATTTCGCCCCCCTGCCGCTTTCCCGGATTCTCACCGATCTCGCGTTGCCGAACAACCATCCGTTGAACACACTGGGCGTCTGGATATGCGCCACGCACTTCCAGTCGCCATGGAGCATCCGTCTGCCCGCTCTGCTGGCGGGGCTGGGAGCATTGCCGCTGATGGCGCTGGTCGCTTTTCTGTGGAGCCGGAAATGGCTTGCCGCCTGGGTCGCCACGCTGATTTTCGCTCTCTGCACTCCGGTCATCCTTTACGCGCAGCAGGCGCGGGGATACAGCATTCAACTGTTTTTTCTACTGCTCTTCGCCGCCGGATTTCTGCTGGCGCGGAAGTTTCGACCGGCAAAACCCCGTTTCCTTCCCGAAATCATGGTGTTTCTCGGTGGGGCCGGAGCGATTCTGACGCTGCCCACCTCGATTCTCTACCTCGGTGTCATCGCGCTGATCGGCTATTTTCTCTGCCGGAGCCTTCCGTTCTCCCGCCTGCCGTTGCGGACCGTGCTGACGCTCGGCGTCGTGTTGACCGCCCTCTGGTACGGAGTCAACTATCAGGCGCTTCAGGCGGCGCGGGTCTGGGGAATCCCCGTCACCGGATTCCCACAGTTTCTGGAGCTGTTTGTCGACACCATGATGCAGTTGAACGGTCCGGCGGTACTGCTGCTCGCACTCTGCGGACTCCTGTTGCGGAGCCGCCGGAGCCGGCCGCTGCTGCTTTTTTATGTGGTCGCATTCGGTTCGGCACTCGTCACCAATGCGGGGGGGACCCGCGTCTACCTGCCGCTGACAGTTCCTACCGCGATCCTGGCGGGGATGGGGGCGGAGGCGATTTTCCGCCGGTTGTACCGGCGTTTCCCCCGGCCCTGGAGTTCCGCACTCCTCCTTCTATTGCTGGCCGCCCTGCTCTTCTGGAACGGGAAGCAGAATGCAAAGGAGTGGCCGGTCCGCGACTGGTATCTGCTCCATGAAGAGCTTCGCCGTCTCGCTCCGGAGGAACTTTTCGCGCTGGACGCCGGCGACGGGTATCCCTATTGCTGGAACAATTATCCGGGGGCGGTCGAGGATTACCGGCAGCGTCTGCTCGACCGGTTGCCGGAACGGAGCCTGGTCTCCCTTCTTCCGCCGGGCACATTGAACGGAATCGCTTCAGACGGCGGCAGCCGGGCCCTCGTACTGGAGCAGAAACCGGAAGCGCTGGAACCGCTTGCTTCCGGTTTTACCGCCTGCCGGTACCGTCTCGAGGAACTATCCGGCATTCCGCCCGCCGGAAGCCGGTTGCTGGTGCTGTTCCGCTCGGTTCCGCCGGAGGAACTCCAGTTTCAAATCCATCAAATCCGCCGCCGCTGGCCCGATGCGCTGCAGCTGAATCCGTGGCTCACTCCGGTCAGCATGAACGACGGCCGCCCCCGCCAGTCGGCGACCTGGATCCTTCCCTGCGACACGCCGGAAGGCTTCGACTGGGAAAGTTTCCGGAACCGGCTTCGGGGAGCGGTCAGCATCTACCGTATCCTGCCGATGGAGAGGAAAAAAGCGGTAAATCACGAAATATCTGACAAAAATTCCCTTGAAAAAAGATAAAAATCAAGTATGATATGATTTCGAGGAAATTTTTGCGTAGTTCATTCCCGGCGGAATTTCGCCGGATTATTATGGAAAGAGTTGTATGGAACAAGTGATGGATATTCTGCTGTCGATCGGGGCGTTGGCTTTTGTCTTCATCGCGATCGGCTTCTGTATTTTTTCGCATGAACTCGGTCATTTTCTCGCGGCAAAGTGGCGGGGAATGCACATCGACGCCTTTTCGCTCGGATTCCGCCCCTTCTGGAAAAAGAAGATCAACGGGGTGGAATACCGGCTCGGCTGGCTTCCCTTCGGCGGTTATGTCGAGCTGCCGCAGGTGGACGCCACCGACGCGGTCCCCAAAGCCGCCGACGGCACGGAACTGCCGCGCGCCAAGGCCATTGACCGGATTATCACCGCAGTGGCCGGGCCGCTGTTCAACATCCTTTCCGGCCTGCTGATCGCCTGCTTCGTCTGGTGGATCGGCATGCCGCAGGACAGCCCGAAGATGCGGGAGATCACCGTGCTCTCCGTCGATCCGGCGGGGCCGGAGTATGCGGCCGGTCTGCGGCCGGAGGACAAGATCGTCAAAATCAACGGCGAACCCTTTTTCTCGACCTGGGCGCAGTTCGTCAGCAAAATTCTCTTCTCGATCGGCAAAGTTGATCTGGAGGTGATCCGCGACGGGAAACCGGTCACCATCTCCTACACGCCGGTGGACAATCCGAACGCGCCGGGCCGGTTGCGCAGCGAAAAAATCGCCTGGCCCTTCTTCCAGCCGCTCATTCCGCTCGAACTGGTGCCGGAAAAAGGCTCTCCGGCGGAAAAAGCGGGTATCAAGGCGGGGGATTATGTCGTGGCGATCGACGGCATGCCGATCATCGACTTCGATGAATTCCTCTTCGGCATCAACCTGGCCGGAAACAATCCGATTCGAATGACACTGCGCCGCGGGGATGAGACGGTTGAAGTGACCGTTCGTCCGGAGCCGATCACCCCCTCCCCGGGGCCGGAATTCAGCCGCTACATGACCGGCATCTATATGCAGCCGGCCGGAGCGGAAGGCGGCGTCACCGTCGCCGGCGTCATGCCCTACTCCGCCGCTCTCGCCGCCGGTTTGAAACCGGGCGACCGGCTGCTCGAAGTGGACGGCAGAAAAATTACCGCGCCGGCAGAGTTCAGCGAAACCATTGCCAAACTCAAAGGCACCCCGTTCCGTTTGACCTATGAGCGCGACGGCAAGACCAGCGAGGTCACGCTGGCGGCCCGGCTGATCACACCGCACACGATCGGGGTGACGATCTCCCTGCTGGATCATCCGACGCCGATTCAGCAGTTCATTTCGACCATCGACATGAGCTATAAGTCTCTGCGCGGCATTCTGGTCCGGCTGGGCAACCGGCTCGGTCTGACCGAACAGACCAGCACGCTCAAACCGAGCCACATGTCCGGCCCGCTCGGCATGGGGCTGGTGCTGTTCAACTCGGTGCGGAGCGCCTCGCTCATCAGCGGCATCTACTTTGTCGTGGTCATCTCCTTTGCGCTGGCGATCTTCAATCTGTTCCCGCTGCCGGTGCTCGACGGCGGTCACATCCTCTTCGGTCTGATTGAGATTATCTTCCGACGACCGCTGCCGGTTGTGGTGGTGAAAGTGCTCTCCACCATCTTTGTGACGCTGCTGATCAGCCTGATGCTCTACGTCACCTTCTTCGACGGAAAACGAATCTACTATTCGATCTTCCCGGAACGGAGCGACGTTCCGGCCGCAAAGGAATCTGTCGGAGAAAAAACGAATGCCAATCCCACGCCGAAACAGCCGTAAAATCCGGATCGGCACCGTCGAAGTCGGCGGCGATGCACCGGTGTCGATCCAGTCGATGACCAACACCGACACCCGCGACACCGCCGCGACACTCGATCAGATCAATCGCCTCGCCCGGCTCGGATGTGAGATCATCCGGGTCGCGGTGCCGGACGAAGCCGCCGCGGACGCCCTTGCGGAAATCACCGAAAAAAGTCCGATTCCGGTCATCGCCGACATCCACTTTGACTACCGGCTCGCCCTGCGGGCCATCGATCGTCACGTGACGGCAATCCGTCTCAACCCCGGCAATCTCGACTCTCCGGAACACATCCGGCTGGTTGCGGAGTCCGCAGTCCGCCACGAAGTACCCATCCGGGTCGGCGCGAACACCGGCAGTCTCCGCCCGGGAGTGATTCGCCGCATGATGGAGCGTGGGCTCTCCCATGACGACGCCATGGCGGAAGCGCTGGTGGTTTCCGCCCTGAACGAGTGCGCGCTGCTGGAGAAATTCGGCGTGACGGAGATCAAGGTGGCGCTGAAATCCTCCAGCGTACCGGTGACGGTGGCGGCCTACCGGAAGTTTGCCGCCCGCACCGATTATCCTCTGCACATCGGCGTGACCGAGGCGGGGACGCCCGGCCGCGGCATCGTCAAATCCGCCGTCGGAATCGGAGCGCTGCTGCTGGAAGGGATCGGCGACACGCTCCGGGTCAGCCTGACCGCCCCGCCGGACGAGGAGGTGATCGCCGGACGGCGCATTCTGGAAGCGTGCGGCCTGCGCGACGCCAGCCCGGAAATCGTCTCCTGTCCAACCTGCGGCCGCACGGAAATCGATCTCATCGGGCTGGCCAACAAAGTGGAGAAGCTGGTGGCGGAGATCAAAGCCGAGGGGGCGACGATCCATCTGCGCAAAATCGCGGTGATGGGCTGTGCGGTCAACGGCCCGGGAGAGGCGCGCGACGCCGATCTTGGGCTGGCCGGCAGCAAGGCGGGGAAACTGGTGATGTTTCGCTTTGGTGAAGTGGTCGGAGCGTTCGATCCCGAAGAGGGGTTGGAATACTTCCGGCTGGAGATACTCAAACACGTAACCCAGGGGAAAGGTGGCAAAAATGCATGAATTCAAATGGTTGCTTCCTGCTTGCGCATGTGCGATATTCGCATTTGCGGCGGAGGCAAAAGTGGAGCTGGCGCCGGTATTCACCGACAACGCCGTGCTTCAACGCGGAATGGAAGTGCCGGTATGGGGGAAAGCCGCTCCCGGCGAAGAGGTTACTGTAAAATTTGCCGATCAGAGCGTGAGAGCGAAAGCCGGTAAAGACGGCAAATGGATGGTGAAGCTTGCTCCGATGAAGGAGAGCAGCGAGAACCGCACGCTCGAGGTTTCCGGCAAAGAGAATAAACTTTCGGTCGCCAATGTTCTGGTGGGTGAGGTTTGGCTCTGCAGCGGGCAGTCCAACATGGAGCTCCCGCTCTGGGGAGGCAATCCCCGGTTCCGCCACTATGATGGAGACAAGGTGGCGGCCCAGTCGAACTTCCCGCTCATCCGCATTGCCCAGATGCGTCCGTACGGTTGGTCTACGCTGCCCCGGACCGATTTCAAAATCACCTGGCAGCCGGTCCGCCCGGACAACATCGCGCCGTTCACCGCCGCCGGCTTCTTCTTCGGCCGTGAACTTTTCCAGAAACTCAACATTCCGATCGGTCTGATCAGCTCCCACTGGGGCGGCACCCGGATCGAGCCGTGGACCCCGCCGGAGGGCTTCAATTCGGTGCCGGAACTGGCGGGCATCGCACGCGACGTCAATGCCAAGCTGCCCGGTACTGCTGATTACAAAAAGATCAACGAAGCGACGCAAAAGGCTTACGCCGAGTGGATGGAAAAGTGCAAAGCCGCACTCGCCAGGGGGGAAGTGACCCCGCCGCCGCCGGCGTATCCAAATGAACTCAAGGCGTATACCAATCATCAGCAGCCGACCGTGCTTTACAACCGGATGATCTATCCCTTCGTCCCCTATGCAATGCGCGGCGCCATCTGGTACCAGGGCGAAGCCAACCTCGGCGACGGAGCGCTCTACACGCAGAAGATGCAGGCGTTGCTCAACGGCTGGAAGAAGGTGTTCCTCAACCCGGACTTCAAACTGTATTTCGCTCAGCTCGCCCCCTTCACCTACGGCGGCGACAAGACCCGCCTGCCCCAGATCTGGGAGGCACAGCAGAAATTTGCCGAAAGTGAAAAAGATGCCGGAATGGCGGTCATCAACGACGTCGGCAACCTCAAGGACATCCATCCGAGCGACAAAAAGACGGTGGGAGAACGGCTCGCCCTGCTCGCGCTCAAACGCGACTACGGCATGAGCAACCTCAAGGCGGACTCCCCCACGCTGAAATCGCACCGCATCGAGAACGGCAAGTTCATTCTCGACTTCAATGCGGTCGAGCAGTGGACCACCAAAAACAACAAGCCGGCCGCCAACTTTGAAGTTGCGGCGGTGGACGGTGTTTTCTATCCGGCTTCCGTCGAGATCCGCGGAACCAGCCTCGTGGTCGGCTCCGACAAGGTGAAGGCTCCGAAGTCGCTGCGTTATATGTGGGATCAAACCGACGAAGCGACCCTCGCCAACGAGGCAGGCCTGCCGCTCGGCGCCTTCCGGATCGAGCCTCCGGTCGTGCTTGACGAACTGGTCTCCTACTTCAAGGAGTCCTCGAAACTGGTCTACGAGTACAATCTTCTGAGCGGCTCCGGCTTCGGCGACCGCACCAAGGTCAATTACCTCGCCGACAACAGCGCCGGAATCAAAGGGAACCTCACGGAAATCACCTATCTGGCGGTGCTCACCGGCAACGACGGCAAAGTGAAGTGGGTGGCGGTTTCCATGAATCCCTTCGTCAACGACGCGAAGAAGATCGGTGTTCCGGTCAAATCGGCGAATGCCATGTTCCAGACCCGGATTCAGAATATGCGGGTGCTCTCGAATGTCCCCGGCATCAAAACCGGCATCATCGGAGAGGGCAACATCGAATTCTGGCCCGGCAATTACGGCACGAACAATTCGGCCCGGATTCCCGGCGCCAACAACAGCACCTATGATTTTGGCGATCAGCCGAATCAGGGCGTCGGCTACGGTTCGATGCAGATCCACAACTACCGGGCGCGTCAGACGGTGTTTGCCTACAACAAATTCGACGCGGGCAGAAACTGCGATCTCGGCATCGGCAATGCGCCCGGCCGGAATCCCGACTGGACCTTCTCCGGTTCCGCCCGGAATTACAAAGAGGCGAAGCTCTACGTCTTTGTCAAAGAGCGTCCCCGCATGAAAGCTGATGCCGTCATGGCGCTGGTCAATGCGAAGGTCCCGGCGGCAGCGGCCATGAAGCCGCTCTACTGCTGCGATCTGCGTACCGGCGTCAAGGGCGAAAATGTCAGCTACGAGTTCGACGACTCCGCCGCGCTCACCGGCAAGGTCCGCAAGGTCGGTTACTTCCTGCAGCTTACCGGGAACGACGGCAAGGAGTCGTGGGTGTTTGCGTCGATGGATGCATTCTCGCCGGATGCGAAGAAGCTCGGTGTTCCGGTCTACAGCACCGGTGCGATCTTCCAGACGATCGTGAAGAATCTGGAAGTTGCCAGCAATGTCCCGGGCGTCAAGACCGGGAAGTTTGAGGATGGCAACATCGAATTCTGGGCGGCGAATTACGCTCAGCCGAATGAGAAAGCGATTCCGGGAGCCAGCAACGACGTGTTCGACTTCGGCGACCGCCGGCAGGATCCTGCCAACGGTTACGGTTCGATGCAGGTCCACAACTACCGGGAGAAGCAGACCGTGTTCGCGTTCAATCAGTTCCGCGGCGGTAACCGTGCCGACTGCGGCATCGGCAATGCGCCCGGCAAAAACACGGACTGGACCTTCAGCGGTTCGATGATGAACTACAGCAAGGCGCTGCTCTGCGTGCTGGTCGAACTGGAATAACAGTTCTGAAAACAGAGAGCGGGAATCCCGAGATTTCGGAATTCCCGCTTTTTTATTTTACAAAAAACTTCAATGGACCGCGGTTTCGGCGTTGAGCCGGTCGAAGAACTCCTTCATAAATGCGGCCCGTTCTGTCGCGAGCCGCCGCCCGGGAGCGGTCAGCATGCAGTCCGGCAGTTTGCGAAGCTTCACCAGGTACTCGCGGTAGGCGGTATCCTCCCGGCTGTACGCCTCCGAAGAGAGCGCCTCTTCGGCCGTGTTATGAAGCCGGGCATGTTCTCGCCCGGCAAAGAGGAAGGCACGCCCAATGCCGACTGCGCCGAGCGAATCAAGTTTGTCCGCGTCGTAGACGATCTCCGCCTCCAGAGTGGCGGGACGCCGCCCGGCCCGGTAGCGATGGGTCAGCACCGCCTGCGAAACCGCTTCGATCATTCCGCCGGAGAAACCGCACTCCGCCAGCAGCGGGCGGACCAGCTCCGCGCCGAGCAGCGCATGGCAGATTTTCCCTTTCGACGCCATCTCTTCCGGGCGGGCGAAATCGTGCAGCAGCGCCGCCAGCCGGACAATCTTCCGATCAGCCTCGGGCAGTTTCTCCGCCAGCAGTTCCGCGTTGTGGAGCACCCGCAACGTGTGGTCGAAGTCGTGACAGCCGGAGGCGACGCCGAGTTTTGTTTTCACCCGGTGCCGCACCTCTTCAAACTGTTGCTCAAAATCCATCGTTCAACTCAGGAATGTGGTGCCGATGCCGAGAAGCAGACCAATCCGATAGGCGATGAAGGTCAATCCGTAGGCGACCACGGTGTACATTCCCATCTGGAAAAAGGTCAACTTCCAGGAGTTGGTCTCTCTGCGGACGATCGCCACCGTCGCCATACAGGGGATCGTCAGCAGACAGAAGAGCATGATGCAGAACGCCTGAAGCGGGGTGTAAGCCTGCCGGAGCCGCATTTGCAGACTGTCGGCGGAAGCCTCGGCGTCCTCAATCGAGAAAAGCACCCCCAGCTGGGCGACAAATACCTCTTTGGCGGCGAATGCGCCGATCAGCGCGGAGCTGACCTTCCAGTCAAATCCGATCGGCGAAAGGACCACCGAAAGCGCCCGGCCAAGCCGGCCGGCGGTGGAGTACTCCAGCTTCTGTGCCTTGATTTCCCCGTTCAGTTCCGCGATCGCCGCTTCTTTCTCCGCGGCGGGAAGCGTCGTGCTCTGCTCCACCGCGGCCAGTTTCTCCCCGGTCGCGCCGAAGTCGGTCTTTTCCGGGAATGTATTGATGATGAAAAGGATGACCGAGGCGCCTAGAATCAATGTTCCCGCCTTGTGCAGGTACATCACCGCCCGCTCCCACATCTGGATGAGGATACTCCGGAGGGTCGGCATCCGGTAGGGCGGCAGTTCCATGACGAACACCTCCCCTTCCCCGCGGAACAGGGTGGACTTGAGCAGCAATGCACAGCAGAGAGCCACCACCACACCGATCACATACATGATCCACATCATCAGCGCCTGATACCGCACCGCGAAAAACGCCGGAATAATCAAAGAATAGATCGGCAACCGGGCTCCGCAGCTCATGAAGGGGATAATCATGATCGTCGTGAGCCGATCCCGCTCGGATTCAATGGTGCGGGTCGCCATGATCGCCGGCACGGAACAGCCGAACCCCAGCAGCATCGGGATGAAGCTCTTGCCGTGCAATCCGAACATATGCATGAATCCATCCATCACAAATGCCGCCCGCGCCATGTAACCGGTTCCCTCCAGGAAGGCGATCGCCATGAAGAGCAGCAGAATGTTCGGCAGAAAGACCAGCACGCCGCCGACGCCGCCGATGATTCCCTCCACCAGCAACCGCCGGAAAAACTCCGCCTGCCCGGCCGGCCAGATGGCGTTGATTCCGTCCGCAAGCGCACCGAAGAGCGCTTCCAGCCAGTCCATCGGATACTGCCCCACCACGAAGGTGAACATGAACACCAGATACATCATCAGCAGAAAGATCGGCACACCGAAAAAGCGGTTGGTCACCACCCGGTCGATCGAATCGGACAGCTGGCGGCGCACGTCATTGCTGACGTGGATCGCCTCCCGGCAGGCACCGGCAATGACCCCGTAACGATAGTCGGCCATCAGCACCTCGCTGTTCAGGCCGTTGCGGGTCGTGATCGCCTGCCGCCACTGTTCCGCTTCTGGAAGCAGGGAGGCGAACTCCGGCCGGGAACAGATTTCACTGTCATTTTCCAACAGCTTGATGGCAAAATAACGGGCGGGAATCCGGCGCGTCTCCGGGCGCTGCAGTTCGCGAATCTTCTCCGTCAGAGCCCGGATTGCCTGGTCGGTTTTCGGCCCGTACTTCGGCTTGACCGGACGCGGCGGATTCGCTTCATGTGCAATGCGATAGATGATATCTCTCAACTGGTCGATCCCCTGCCCGGAAAATCCAACCGTCGTGATGACCGGAGCGCCGAAAAATCCGCTGAATTTTTCAAAATCAAATTCCAGCCCGCGTTTTTCCGCGTCATCGATCATATTGAAGACCAGCACCATCGGCAGATCCAGCTCGGCGAGTTGCGTGGTGAGGTAGAGGTTTCGCTGGGCGTTGCTGGAGTCGATCACGTTGAGAATCATATCGATCTCACCGTGCAACAGCTCCCGGAACGCCACCTTCTCCTCCGGCGACGAAGAGGAGAGGCTGTAGATGCCAGGCAAGTCAACCAGTTCCACCGAAAGGTCCTGAATCCGGCAGGTTCCGCATTTCCGTTCGACGGTAACCCCCGGATAGTTTCCGACATGCTGCCTGGTTCCAGTCAGCGCGTTGAAGATGGTGGTCTTGCCGCAATTGGGATTTCCGGCCAGAGCCACCCGCCAGATACGTTCGTTCATGATAGGAACATCCTGTAAAAAAGTTAGAGAAAGCTAAAAATTAAAATCAAAAAAAAGCACACCCTCTCAGGTGAGCTTGACCCAGATGTGCATCGCATCTCCTGCACGCATGGAGAGGCTGCTGCCCATCACCTTGACCCGGAGCAGATCGCCGAACGGCGCCCTGCCCTCCATCTGCAACAGCGTGCCGGGCACCAGCCCGAGGTCGGCAAATTTCTTGATGCCGCGCAAGTTTTCGGCGACATGCACCACCACACCGGATTCGCCGTCCGGAAGCTGATCCAGAGAAAGCAATTCTTCGCCCGGCTCCGGACAGATCTTCGGCATCGTGGTTTCAAGATATTCGCGCAGAGGAGCGCAGTCGTCGCGCCCTTCAATCGCCTCTGCCAGCGCCACGATGCGCGACAGCACCGTTTCCCCGATCACATGTTCAATCCGGCAGGCGGTGGAGTCGGAGCACTCCGCATCCAGCTTCAGCACCTGGCTGAAAAAATCCTTCAACACTTTGTGCCGATGACGGATTACCGCGGCGGTTTCCGCACCGACGGTAGTGAGTTCGACCGGCGTATGAGACTGATAGTTGATCAGGCCGCGGGCGGAAAGCGCCTGAAGTGCGTTGGTAACCGACGGCATTTTTACTTTCAGCCGGTCGGCGATGTCTTTGGTATGCGCATGTCCCTTCTGTTCGATGATCTCGGCAATCGCTTCGAGATAATCTTCGAGACTGCTGGAAATATCAACGGTTGTGGCCATATGAAATACCCTCGATGTGTTCGCCATTAATATACTCGTTTTTGCGTCGGTGTCAACCCGTTTTTCCATTTCTCCGGTTGCAAATCATGGAAATTAGAGCTCTATTATACCGATGTCAATTCCGGAATGTCATAAAGGATTATGAAACTTTTTCTCCTGCTTTGTTCCGTCGCGTTCGCCCTCGGTGCCGCTGCGGCGGAACGGGTTATTTCGCTCAGTCCCAGCCTGACGGAGGCGATCTGTCTTCTTGGCGGAGAATCCATGCTGGTCGGCCGAACCGATTCCTGTACGGAACCGGCTTCCGTCGTCCGGCTGCCGTCGGTCGGGAAATTTCTCTCCCCTTCTATGGAACGAATTGCCGCACTCGCCCCGACTCTGGTCGTTTCCACCCCGCAGCCGGGGCGCGGCACGGCCCAGCTTCTGACAAGCCTCGGCATCCGTTTTGAAGAGCTGCCGGACCACACCCTGGCCGATTACCCCGCTCTGCTGCGCCGCCTGGGGCGGCTGCTTAATCTCCCGGCGGGAGAACGGGAAGCGGCTCTTGCCGAGAAGCGACTCGCACACCTCCGGCATCAGATGGAATCCATTCCCGAAAATCGGAAGGTAAAAGTCCTGTTCCTCGCCGGGATCGACCCCGCAATCGCGGCAGGGCGGCAAAGCTTCATTCACCCCATGATTGAACTTGCCGGAGGGAAAAATCTCGCAGGTTCTCTGAACCGCGCTTACGTCACCGTCTCGCCGGAATGGATTGCGGAACAACAGCCGGACCTCATTCTGATTCCGGACGCCGTTGCGACACTGCCGGAATGGCTGAAGCTTCTCCCGGTCCGCACCCTTCCCGATCCCGATCTGGTCTGCCGGCTCGGTCCGCGCCTCTTTCAGGGAATCGAACAATTGAAACACATTTTGCAGAACTCTGCGAAAGGAGACACATCATGTCATTGAAACTGCTCGCCGCCATCGCCGTCGCCGGGGCGGTCGGAACCCTGCTCCGTTACAGCTGCATCCGGCTGGGAACGGTGCTGACGACCACCGCCTTTCCTTTTTCCACGCTGATCGTGAATGTCATCGGCGCCTTTGCCGCCGGGGCGGTCTGTGCCCTGATCCGGGGGCGTTTTCCGCAATTCGCGCCCCTGCTTCCGGTGATTCTGGTGGGATTTCTCGGCGCCTTCACCACCTTCTCGACCTATGCGCTGGAATGCGCGGAGCTCTTCCATCGCGGTGCCGCCGGCAAAGCCATGCTCAATCTCTTGCTGCAGAATACACTCGGCATTCTCGCGGCATGGGGCGGCCTCGTGGCCGGAAGCCGCTTCTCCGCCTGACGGCGGAATGCGGACAATTCAGGAGTGCGAAGCATTTTTGCGTTCGCGCAACCGCTCCCAGTAGGCGAGACGGCGGAGAATCTCCCGCTCAAATCCCCGTTCCGGCGGCCGGTAGAACTTCTTGCGCGGCATCTTGTCGGGGAAGTAGTTCTGACCGGAAAACCCCTCCGCTGTCTTATGATCGTACTGGTATCCCTTTCCGTACCCGAGCTCTTTCATCAGCCGGGTCGGCGCATTGAGAATGTGCGCCGGCGGCGTCAGAGAACCGAACTCCTTGGCCGCCCGCTGGGCCTCGCCCCAGGCAACATAGGCGCTGTTCGATTTCGGCGCGGTGCCGAGGTAGATCACCAGTTCGGCGATCGCCAGCTCGCCTTCCGGCGAGCCGAGCCGCTCGTAGGTGTCCCACGCGGCAATCGCCATCTGCAGAGCCTGCGGGTCGGCCAGGCCGACATCTTCCGTCGCAAACCGGGTCAGCCGCCGCAGAAGGTAGAGCGGATCCTCGCCGCCGGCAATCATCCGCGCCGCCCAGTAGAGCGCAGCGTCGGTGTCGGAGCCGCGCAGTGATTTGTGCAGTGCACTGATAAGATTGTAGTGCCCTTCCTTGTCTTTGTCGTAGATCGGAGCGCGCTGCTGAACGATCTTGAGCACTGCCGCCGCATCCAGAGTTTCCCCTTCCGGCGTCAGATCGAAGACACTTTCCAGCAGATTGATGAGATAACGACCGTCGCCGTCGGCCAGTTCGGCCAGCGTCCGCCGTGCCTCGGGCGTCACCGGCAGTTTGCGCTTCAGTTCCGCTTCGGCCCGCTGCGTGATCTTTTCGAGGGCATCGGCATCCAGCGGATTCATAACGAACACTTTGCAACGGGAAAGCAGTGCGCTGTTCAGCTCGAAGGAGGGATTCTCCGTCGTGGCGCCGACCAGAGTTACGGTACCGTTTTCCACATAAGGGAGGAAGCCATCCTGCTGTGCCCGGTTGAACCGGTGAATCTCGTCGATGAAAAGCAGTGTTCCCTCGCCGTATTCGCGCCGCTTCGCCGCCTCATCGAACGCCTTGCGCAGATCGGCGATTCCGGAAAACA
This sequence comes from uncultured bacterium, assembly GCA_900551245.1. Lineage (GTDB taxonomy): Bacteria > Verrucomicrobiota > Lentisphaeria > Victivallales > Victivallaceae > Victivallis. Next base: position 58,728 of record URVC01000001.1, read on the forward strand.
CCGCCGACAGCGCGGTAAAATGAAGACTGGTGCGGGTTGCCATCACCCGGGCCAGCGTCGTTTTGCCACAGCCGGGCGGCCCCCAGAGAATAAAACTGGTCAAATGGCCGGAGTCGATCATCCGGCGCAGCGGCGCCCCCTCGCCGAGCAGATGCTCCTGACCGACAATCTGATCGAGGTCGGTCGGCCGGAGCCGGTCCGCCAGCGGCCGGTTGACATTCTGCGAAAAAAGTGATTCCTGATATGCCATGCCTTCCGCACCGTCCTTCGACAAAATCTTCCGCTTTTCTCCGCCCGGCATTTGAAAATGACGACGTTTTGCGCCATATTATCCGGATGAAATCAAACATTTCCCATTCATAATATGGAGCCGCCGTATGAAAATTTCAACCGGATGCCGGCGCGGATTGCGGATTTTATCCGGCAAAGTTCTCACCATCCCACAGGGAGCATCGGAATCATGACCGCCGTAATGTCCTTCTGCGGCCTCTGTCTGCTGCTGGTTCTCGGCAAGGCCGTCCGAACTGCGGTTCCGCTGTTGCAGCGTCTCTATCTGCCCGCTTCCGTCATCGGAGGACTGATCGGGCTCGTCTGGATCAACACCTTCGGGAAAAACTTCTCTTCCGACTGGTATGCCAGCTGGAACGACGTCCCCGGGTTCCTCATCAACATCGTCTTCGCCTCGCTCTTCATCGGCTCCGCCCTGCCCCGTCTGCGAGAGATCTGGGGGCTTGCCGCGCCCCAGCTCTGCTACGGACAGCTGATCGCCTGGGGGCAGTATGTGGTCGGGCTCGCCCTGGCCGGACTGGTGCTGATTCCGCTCTTCCACGTCGACCGGGCATTCGGCACACTGCTGGAAATCGGCTTCGAAGGCGGGCACGGCACCGTGGCCGGTCTCTCCGCCACGTTCGATCATTTCAACTGGTCGCGCGGCCGGGACCTGGGTTATACGATGGCGACCGCCGGCATGGTGCTCGGCATTGTCATCGGTATGGCGCTCATCAATCTGGCGGTCCGGCGCGGCTGGGTGAAAAATGTGCGGCTTTTCTCCGAACAAAAGGCGTATGAACGGCGCGGCATCTATCCGCGCCATGCACAGCCGCCGGCCGGGAAGCAGACCGTTTTCAGCGATTCGATCGACTCTCTTGCATTCCATGTCGCCGTCCTCGGCATCGCCGTGCTGATCGGCTACGGGCTCAAGGAGCTGCTCTTTCTGCTCAATCAGGTCTCGCCGGAAGGGGTGCAGAAGCTCAAGGTGCTTGAAAGTTTCCCGCTCTTTCCGCTCTGTCTCATCGGCGGACTGATCCTGCAGAAACTTCTGGTAACCGTCCGGCTCGATGTGATCGTCGATCACGGGCAGATCCAGCGGCTCGGCGGAGCGGCGCTGGACTTCCTGGTCGTGGCCGCCGTCGCCTCGATTCAGCTCGATTTCGTCGCGGCGAACTGGCTGCCGCTGCTGCTGCTCATCCTCGCCGGAACTCTCTGGAACGTCTTCTGCGTCCTGTTTCTCGCGCCGCGGCTGTTCCGTGAAGCCTGGTTCGAGCGCTCGATCGCGGAATTCGGCCAGTCGATGGGAGTGACCGCAACCGGGCTGCTGCTGCTTCGCACCGCCGACCCGGAATCCCGCACCGTCGCGGCCTCCGCATTCGGTTACAAACAGCTCTTCCACGAACCGTTCATGGGCGGTGGAATCTGGACCTCCATGGCTCTGCCGCTGGTAATTACCCAGGGGAATCTCTTTGTCTGGCTGATTTCCGCCGGCATGATGCTTCTCTGGCTGGTCTTCTGGTTCCTGGTACTGCGCAGGCGGCAAAATGGATGAGCGATTCCGGCAGACCTTCCGCCTCCAATTGACAATCGGGGTCGCACTTCTGCTGACTGCCGCAGTCGCGGCGGTGGCCTGGCTGCTTTTCCCCGACATTTCCCCGGAGGAACTGCAGGTCTGCCGCCAATCCGGAAAATTCATCTCCCTCTATCAGGGGGAGCTTCTTCCGGAACCTCGCGAACGCAACACCTTTCTGCTGGCGTTGTTCGCATCGCCTTTTCTCGCCGGAGCCGCGATCTGGATCGTCCGTCGCCGGGAGTTCCTGCCGGCAACACCGCTCACCAGAGCGCTGCTCGCCGGTGCATGGGCCTTCTTTGCCGAAGCGATGTTGTTCGGCCATGGGCTATGGATCGAAGATTTCGCGTCAAACGCCTTCCACCACCCTGGCTACCTGATCAGCTCCATCTTAACCGGGCTGGTTGCCGGATATCTGCTCGGACGCCACGTTCTCCGGGGAAACGGCTGGATCTACTGGGCCTCGCTGCTGTTCCCGATTGCCGGCGTACTCTTCTGCATCCTCTATCCGGAACAGTTCATCATTCAGATGTGGACGTTTCATTTTGAACCGATCTGCTATGCGATATCCCGCGCGGTCTCCGGCGGCTTCGAAAACCATCTCTACGGACTCTATCCGCGGTTTCTTGCGCCGTTGTTCCATCTCATCGGGCTCTCGGTCTTCAAGCTTTCGCTGGTCATGAGTCTACTCCACGTTCTGACCTTTGCCATGGTGTTGCGCGCCTTCTGGCTGTGGAGCCGAAACCGTCTGCTCACGCCGCTGTTCTCTCTGATTCTGGCCTATCTCGGGGGAATCTGGTGCTTCTTCCGGCTGAAGGAGTTCGACCCCTATTACGAATACCACCCGATCCGCTCGCTGTTCCCTGCCGCCGCGCTTCTGGGCGCCGCCTTTTACTGCCGGCTTCCGGAAGAACGCAAAAACGTCGGAGCTCTGTTTGCCGGACTCCTCGCGGGGAGCGCGGTCTGCTGGAATCTCGATTCGGGCATTCCGGTCGCCGGAGCATTCTTCTGCCTGATCGCCCTCCGCGCCATCGCGGATCGGGGCAACCGCAGAAAATGGCTTCTGCTGTTTCTGTTCACGGCATCACTAATCTTCACTCTTGCCGCATGTTGGGTGCTGTTTTCCCTGCAACAGGGTGCGCCGCTGGCGATTCTTCCGCTCATCAAATACCAGCGGCTCTTCCTTCAGGAAGGCGTCAATCTTCTGCCGATGCAGCCCTTTCCCGCGGCCTGGGCACTGATTCTCGCCGTCTATCTGGCGGCCATGACACAGGGAATCCGGGCGGTGTTCCTGCCGCACTTGCAGACGCCAGCCGCACAACAGAAAGCGCAGTGGATGTTTTTCACCGCAATTCTCGGCGCCGGCCTTTTCGCCTACTATCAGGGGCGCTCCCACACCTACAATCTTGCGCCGGTCAGTTATCCGGCCTTTCTGCTCCTCTTCGTCTGGCTGGATGACCAGCTCCGCACCGCCCGCTGCAGGAAACCGGAACGCGCCGCCGCACTGCTGGCCGCCTGGCCCGCGCTGTTACTCTCCGGACTAGTCGTCATCTCCATCGCGCTTGGCGGAAATCGGATCGTCACCAATCTGCACTATTTTCTGACCAACTGCTTTTTCCACGACGCGGAAGATTCGCTTCTCAAACAGCACGCCGCCTTCATCCGCTCCGTGGCGCAGGGACGCCCGGTCAATATCTACGGCCGGAATCAGGGTCTCTATTACGCGGAAACCGGACTGCCCGCCGCCATTGCGGATTTCAGTCAGGTGGAACAATTTCAGCAAAAAGACATAACCCGAATCAAAGAAGCGCTCCGTCACTCCGACGCCCCACTGATTCTCGCGCCAGGATTGCGGATGGGTTTTGACCTCGATCTTGACTTTATTCAGCAGAATTTCGTCTGGATTAAAGCGAGTCCAGATGGTCTGCTCCACTACTTTGAACGCCGTCGCCGACACTCTTCTGAGCGAAGGTAAAACCAGAGAACAAGTACCACCGCCAGCGAGACACAGGTCAGCCACAAGCCGGTTTCGTGAAGCCGCGGCAGATAATAGACGTATCCCTTCCCGGCCGGAACATCGACATAGAACGGTTTCGACTCCTCAAACTCCCGATAGTCGGGAAACAACAGCTTACCTCGTTCATTTCTCCAGCCATTGCCGGGATTCTGGTTGATTCTCACCCGGTCCGGTACAGGCGTCTGAAAATCAATCCGGTTGGGCGACCAGCCCGTCAGCTCCGCCGCTCCGCTCCAGGAATAAAACTCACCCCGATAATCCGGATAGCCAAATGCATGACAGGCGAAATGGGAGCTGTAAAGGTAGCCGCGCAACGGTTCATATCCATTCAACTGACACAAACCCTTCCGGACGGAAACATAGTATCCGATATGCGGCATGATGACGGTTGTCTGAGCAGGAGAACCGGGCAGATCACGATAACGGGCCAGAAGTTCCCGTTCCGATTGCCACGCATCGCCCCCCAGATAGACAAATAAAAGATTCCCGATCAGACCAATGCAGGAGAAAATCAACAGCCCCTTCAGAATTTTTCGATACTTCCGGAAGCGCATCCAGCACCAGGCAAATCCAGCCGCCGCGCCAGTTGCAAGGCAGAACACCAGCAGGAAACGCCAGCGGGTGATCACAAAAAAACTGGTGAACGGCGGTATACAGCGAAGCCAGTATCCCGGCAGGAACTGCGAGGTGGAATCCAGAATCAGCAGCGCGGCAAGCAGTGCACCCCAATGATACCAGCGCCGCCGTGGAATCAGCGAGAGAAGAAAAAATCCCAGTGCAATAATGCCGACATAACAGCCGATTTCATGCCACTGCAACCCCAGGCGCTCATGTTGCACCACCGGAGTATCCAATGGGACAAACGGCCGGATCAGTCCGGCAAACAGCATTTTCACCGGAATGGACAGCCGTTCCTCCATCTCCCGTGGAAAACTCATGAGATAATCCAGCGTCAGCAGCAGACGATAACCGCAGACAGCCCAGAATGTAAAAAAAGCCAACCCGCCCTTCAGCCAGAACGATATTTCACGCCAATGCCGTTTCAGGAGCGGCAGACCGAACAGCACCAGCATGATGCAATTGATCAACGCCAGATAGTGAAGTGACTGATTCAGCATCATTCCGGCAAAGAGGCCGAGCAGCAGAGCATTTCGGCAGGAGCGGGTGAGACGCCGTTCAAAGTAGAGCAGCCAGGGCAGAAAGGTAATACACACCATGCTGGAGTGTCCCATCATGGTATGCAACGGCACACAGCTGGTCAGACCAAATATGGCACTGCCCCAGAAACGGGCAAGCGGATTTTTCGTGCAATCTCCGAGAAACAGAAACATGCCCGCCGCTCCAAACAGCAGATAAATATATACCGCAATCCGCCAGCCATACCAAGTTCCGAAAATCAGCAGACAGGGCAGCTCTATCCCGAAAACCGTAACCTGGGGATTGGCAAACAGCGGTACGCCGCCGTGATTCCACGCCCCCCAGAACGGGAACTCCCAGTATTCAACAATTGTCCGGCGAACCATCTCCCAGTATGCCAAGCCGAGATCCACATCGCCGGCAAAGGAGAAGCGGTCCGGGCTCATCACCAGCGGGAACTGAGCCGCCCCGACCAGAATCAGCAGCGCAATCAGCTGCCCTCTTGCTGTTTTCAGAAAATAATACACAAAACCTCCCGGCGTAGATATGGTAACATACCACGCCGGGAGGGGTTTTACAATCGCCGCAATGCGATTTTTCAGCGAATCCGGAAGGTCCGGATTTCAAACGGCTTGAGCGGAACCTCCACCACGCCGTCCTCCTGCTTGAGCGTCGCGCCGGAACTCCACTCGACCAGATTGGTCTCCACCAGCTTCCGCCCCGGCTCCAGCGCCAGACGGGCGGTCGAATTGCAACCGTCCGTTTCGACCACGCGGATAATCCGCTCATTCCGCTTGTAGGCGAGTTTGAGCACCTCGAGCGAGGCACCGGCACCGCCGACCAGCCGGCAGGGCAGCATCAGCGCTTCGCTCCGGCCCGGCAGCACCAGCGGCGCGCGGTTGAGGCAGGCCGCCTCCTGCATCACCTCGGAGCCCGTCAGGCCGCCTTCGTGCGGCAGGAAGCTGTAGGTGAAGCTGTGGTGGCCGAGGTCCGCCTGCGGGTCGGGATTGCCCGGCGAACGCAGCAGGTTGAGGTCGAGCACCCCATCGAGCAGTTTGTAGCCATACTTGCAGTCGTTGAGGAGCGCCGCGCCGCCGTTCACATCGGCGATGTCGACATAGCGCTGCGCCGCCACTTCGAACCGGGCGAAGTCCCACAGCGTATTCCGGTGCGTGGGCCGGGTGATGTAACCGTACTGGATGTCACAGCGCGCCTCCGCCGCACGAATGGCGGTCGGGAAGGTGACGCGAAGCATCCGATGGTGCTCGTTCCAATCCACTTCGGTATTGAAATCGAGCCGCTTGGAGTTGGCGGCAAGCACCACCTGCTGGCGAATCTTCGATTTGCCGACCGCCAATTCGAACTCCAGCACCTGCCGAACCGGACCAGCCGCGACCTTTTCCGCCCGGCTTCCCGTCACATAGACCGGCGGAACATCCTGGTAGGTGAAATCGACGTCCCATGCATCCCAGTTGTTCGGCTCATCGACGTAGAGGCCGAGCAGGTTGCCGGCCGCGCCGCAAATCACTTCGCGGTTCGCGGTCTTGTCAAAGGCACGCAACAACCGGGCGTCCGCATCGAATTCGTAGCGGACCAGATCGTTCTCCAGCACCAGCGTCTTGTCGACTTTGGTTTTGGCCTGCTTTTCCGCCTTGCCGCGGGTCAGCGTGGTGAAGCTCTGCGGCGGGAAGTTGCCGAGCGCCCACAGCGCGCCGTTTTCCGTCTGCGTCAGGATTTCGCGCCCCGACTCATCCGTCACACTGCATCCCGCCCAGTCATCCGGCAGCCGGACCGGCGAAGTGTAATCGTAGCTCAGAGTATTGAGCACGGTGACCGCATCCTTTTCCTGCTTGAGCAGTTTTTCCGCCGCTGTCTCAATCAACGCGGCACAGCGTTTGAGCACCTCGGCGTGTTCGGCTTCGGTGTTCTCGTAGACCATGTGGATCGAAGAGCCCGGAATGATATCGTGGAACTGGTTGAGCAGAACCGTCTTCCAGAGCGCGTCCAGTTCGTCGGCCGGATACTCCGCCATCGGCAGGCAGCTGCAGAGGAATTCCGCCGCGGTCAGCATCTGTTCGCACTTGCGGTTGTTGCGCTTGGTGCGCGACTGGGTGGTCAGAGTGCCGCGATGGAGTTCAAGGTAGAGTTCCCCCACCCACTGCGGGAGTTTATCCGCGTACTTCGAAAGCCGCTCGAGAAATTTATCCACGCGTCCGAATTTGACGTGCGGAACCCCTTCGAGATTCGCCGACCGCAATCCGTACTCGATGTGTTCGAGCTTGGGACCGCCGCCGCCGTCGCCGATTCCGGTCAGAGTGAGGAATTCCGGCAGGAAATAGTTTTCGTTGAAGTTGTCCTGCGCTTTGCGAAGTCCGTCCGGCAGCATCCAGGAGTTGTAGGTATCCTCCGGCGGGAAGTGGGTCAGCACCTCCGTGTTGTCGATGCCGCGCCAGAGGAAGGTGTGGTACGGGAATTTGTTGAACTGACTCCATGAAATCTTCTGCGTAATGAAGTAGTCGCAACCGGATTTCTTGATGATCTGCGGCATCGAGGCGGAATACCCGAAGACGTCCGGAATCCAGAGGTTCTTCACGTCGAAGCCGAACTCGTCCATGAAGAAGTTCTTGCCGTAGAGGAACTGACGCACCATCGATTCGCCGGAGATGATGTTGCAGTCCGCCTCAACCCACATGCCGCCCTGAATCTCCCAGCGGCCCTCTTTGATCTTCTGACGGATCTTTTCGTAAAGTTCCGGATAATGCTCTTTTACAAATGCATAATGCTGTGCCGCGGACGCGCCGAATACATAATCCGGGTAGCGTTCCAGATTGTAGATCTGGCTGGCGAAGGTACGCGCGCATTTGCGGATCGTCTCCCGTACCGGCCAAAGCCAGCCGGTGTCGATGTGCGCATGACCGACTGCAATGGTGGTAAGCGCCGATTTCTCCGCCGGCAGCGAAAGCTGTTTCGCGAGACAGGCCCGGGCCGCGGCAGCGTTGACCGGATTGTCGGCATAGGCGCTGACCGCATCGTTGAGCGCCATGTTGACCTGCACCGCCCGGTAATCGGTGTTCGGCAAGCTCTCCAACAGCGCATAGAGCACGGCAAAATCGTTGCAGAGGTCCCACGCGGCGGTATTGAAATGGCCGAAGCGCATCGTCCGGATACGGCCGAGCCCGGAATCATCGGTGATGCCTTCGATTCCGAACAGACCATTCGCAGCAAGTTCACCCCAGAGATCGATTTTGCTGCCGGGTTCCGCCGCCTCGGTAATCGGCAGAAGATCCTTCCGGTATCCGTTGTTGTAGACACTCATATGAGTCAGTCCATAATACGGTACCCCCTTCTCATCGAAAATCAACAGCTCGCCACCGAGGTAGAGGCGGCACCAGACCGGCTGCCCGGCCCATTCGGCGGGAACGGTTCCGGTGAGGTGAATCCAGGCGCTGTCCCACGCCTCCCCCCAGTACTCCCCTTCCCGGATTTCCCGGTATTTCCCGGACAGGCGATCTGAAAATGCAACCGGTTGTTTTGTTGAATAAATTTCAGCTTTCAGAGGTTGCGACTCAAAAAAGAGATCCTCTTTGAGCCTCTCGAGAAAGAGCCGTGCCCGATCCCGATAGATGGCGAACTTTTTCTGGTCCATTTGTTTCTCCTTCAATTGAAAGGTTCTGCATCATCGTTCAGCGATCCTCCGCAACAGGACACCTTCCGGCGGCGGAATGATCTTTGCTTAAGATAGCCCGTTTCGATGGGAATTCAAGGCTCGAAGCAGCGCATAACAGCTTTCCATGCGCGGAATTTCAACCCGATGCTGTCTTGCCAGCCGTACCGGATTGCCCAGAATCGCCTCCACCTCCAGCGGCCTGCCCGCTTCGAAATCCTGCAGCATGCTGGTTCGATAGGCGGGGAAACGCCGCGTATACTCCATGGTGTTGACCGCCTCCTCCTCCTTCAGAGAGACTCCGCAGGAACGGGCAGTCATGATCACTTCCTCCATCAAGTTACGGCAGAGATTCTCCAGTTCAGGATCTTCAACCATCTGCCGGGTATCCACTCCGCCGGCGAGGACGGAGACCGGATTGAACGCCAGATTCCACAACAGCTTGCACCAGCGCACCTGACGGATGTCCTCACAGAGTTCACAGCGCACGATTCCACCCTTTTCAAACGCCGCCGCCAGTCTTCTGGACGCGGCGGAAATTCCCGACGGATAGACTCCCATCCGCAGTGTTCCGCTGCCGAAGTGATGCACCCGCCCGGGCGCCGGACGTGACACGCCGACATAGGCGATCGTACTGATGAGTTCGCGGTCGGGGAACGCGGCACGGATCGGCTCCTCGATCTCCACTCCATTCTGGATCAACACGATCACTCCGTGCGGAGAGCGCTCCAATGCCGGCCGGAGCAATGCAACCGGGTCCACCTCCGGCAACACCTTGGTGGCAAGAATGATGTAATCGGCTCCTCCCGGGAACTCTTCCGCCGACCGAAGCACCCGGTCCGGATGAAACGAGAAATCCCCGGCGACGCTCTGCACCTGATAACCGTTTTTCACGGCGACCTCATATTCGCTCCGGGCGACGACGTTGATTTCCGCCTCCCCGCCCTGCGCCAGACGGCCGCAGAAATAAATCCCGACCCCGCCGGCGCCGATCAGCAGAACCTTGAGCTTCTCCATCAATTTCTTCTCCCGAAAATCGCACTGCCGATCCGCACCAGCGTCGAGCCGCAACGGATTGCCGTTTCAAAATCTCCGCTCATTCCCATCGACAGCAACGGCAGAGAACAGTGCAGCCGCTCCTCCAAACCATCCCGTAATCCGGTCAATCCGCGAAAGACCTGTTCCAACTCCGCTTCCTGAGCACCGGCAGGAGCCATCGTCATCAAGCCGCGGAACTCCAAATTCCGACATTTCACTGCCGTTTCCGCGAGGGAACAGAGCGCCTCCGGCGTACAACCGGATTTGCTCGCTTCGCCGGAAACATTCACCTCAAGCAACACCACCGGATGGCGATTCTCCTCTCCGGCAATCCGGTCGATCCTCTCCAGAAGCGGAAGCGAATCGACCGAGTGAATCACCGAGGCCAGCTGTACCGCCTTGCGCACCTTGTTCGATTGGAGCTGGCCGATGAGATGCCACTCAATGTCAGCAGGCAGAACCGCCGCCTTTTCCGCCAGCTCCGCCACCCGGTTCTCGCCGAAACGGCGCACGCCCGCCTCATACAACTCCCGGATTGCTGACGCGGGGAAGGTCTTGCTCACGGCGAGCAGCTCCACGTCGCCCGGCGCCCGGCCGCACGCCTGCGCTGCGGCTGCAACCCGGGCCGCGATGTCGCGATATTGTTCCAGAACCGTACTCATGAGCGCTCGTTCGCAAATTTCAGCCGGTGTTCCGGAGGCCGGGCGGTGATCTTGGTTCCGGCAGGCAGGCTCTCGGTCAGCCAGACGTTACCACCGATCACCGAATTGTCGCCGATCGTGATATCGCCGAGCACCGAAGCATTTGAATAGATGGTGACATTGCTGCCGATGGTCGGATGGCGCTTGTTCCCCTTGATCAGCATGCCGCAGGCATCTTTTGGGAAGTTTCCGGCCCCGAGCGTGACCCCCTGGTAAATCCGCACATTGTCGCCGAGTATGGCGGTTTCGCCGATCACCACGCCGGTACCGTGATCGATGAAGATCCCCTTCCCCAGTTTCGCTCCGGGGTGGATGTCGATGCCGGTCAGGCTGTGGGCGTATTCGGTCATCATCCGCGGAATCAGCGGCGTCTCCACCGAGTAGAGCACATGGGCCAGCCGCTGAATGGTGATCGCCTTGATTCCGGGATAGCTCAGAATGATCTCGTCGTAGGAAACCGCCGCCGGGTCGCCGGCATAGGCGGCCGCCACATCGATTTTCATCGTCTCGCGAATCTCCGGCAGGGCATCGAGCAATGCGAATACCGCCCGGTTGGTCCGCCGGGAGACACCGAATTCACAGCACGCCTCCTCCTTGTAATGGTAGTGAATCGCCCGGCAGATCTGGTCGAAAAGTTCCGAATAGATCTCCCGCAGCAACAGCGCGACATCTTCGCCGATGCGGGCCCGATGATACTGACTGCGCCCGTCGAAGCCGGGGAAGATCACCTCCAGCAGTTTCCCGGTGATCGCCACCACCTCCGCTCGGCGCGGCAGATTCTCCCCGTCGACCGGATTGACGCCCACCCCATCCCGGTAGGTTTCGCCGATCCGGCTCTCAAGTTCCGAAAGATGTCTGGAAAGCTCCTCCGCCGAAGGAGCGGATTTGCTGCAGCACTCCTGTTTTTCCTGATTGGAATTCAATTTATCTACTCCACATTCTGGATTTGTTCCCGCAACTTCTCCAATTCACACTTAAACGCGACCACCAGCGGCGAAACCGTCGGAATTCCGGCCTTGTTCCCCAACGTGGTGATCTCGCGAAACAGCTCCTGCATCAGAAAATCGAGGCTTCTCCCGACCGGCTTCGTCTCATCCAGAAACCGCCGGAACTGCGCAAAATGGCTCCGCAACCGGGTGATCTCCTCGGTCACATCGGACTTGTCCGCATAGAAAAGCACCTCTTTCAGCAGGCGGTCATCGTCGGCACCGGTCGGAATCTTCTCCGCCGCCAGCTTCTCCAGCAACCGCTCCCGGATGGAAGCGGCAAGCCCGGAGACCTGCGGTTCAATTTCGCCGAGAAGTTTTTCCAGAACGGCGAGACGCCCGGCAAAATCCCGCCGCAACGCCTCGCCTTCCACCGTGCGCATCTCCTGGAATTTCTCCAAAGCGCCACGGAGAGCCGTCTCCAGTGCCTCCACGGCGGCCGGCTGATTTTCCGGTGAAAACGGCGTCGCACCGAGTACGCCCGGTACGCTCATCAGCGTTTCAACCGCGACCTCATCCTGCAGGCCGAACTCCCGGCGCATCTCCTGACATTCCCGAATCAGACTGCGGAGCAACTCCCGGTTGACCGCCCCCTGCCCGGCCGCGCCGGTCGAGTTGACCGAAACCCGCAACTGCACCGCACCGCGGCTGATGTACTCCTGCACCATCTTCCGCGCCGGAATCTCCTGCGACACCAGCTCCGGAGGGAACGCGGTGCGCACCTCCAGCTGCTTGCGATTGACGGAACTGACTTCAACCACCAGATGCTGCCCCTCGACAAAGGAAGCCTCACCTTTGCCGAATCCGGTCATACTGCGCAACATCAGCGAGCCTCCTCCTCTTCAGAATCCGTTTCACCGAACGAAGCTCCGGCGGCGGCCGGGTCCTTGTCCTTCTCCGCCTTCTCCGACTCCACAGGATGATCGGAATTTTCCGGAGCATGCTCTTCCATCATCGGCTCCTCCTCAGGAGGCAACGGCGGCTCCACCGGGGTGAAATCGGCAAAGGAATCCTTCGGCGTCTTCAACAGCTCAACCGTATGCGCCTCCACCTCCGCATCCGGCATACGGCCGGCGAAATTGATCTTCCATCCGGCCAGATTGGGACCGGCCGTTCCGCAGAAGACCATCGATTCCCCGGAGGCGGGATCCATCTTCCAGACCAGAGAAAACTGGCAGGAAGAAGCCAGTTTCCGCGCCTCTTTTTCATACTCTTCCGGAGTCAGCGTCATCTCCGGATTGATTGCAAGATCGAAATTCGTGAGCCGCAGGTAAGGCAGCGTGAAGCGGACCGAATTGAACTCCTCCGTATTCATCCGGGAGTACAATGCATTCTGCGCGTAGGTCCGGGCGGTACTCACCGCGCTCTCCAGCGGGCGGTTCGGAAGTGTGAACACCCGGTGGATCAACCGGTTCGGATACCAGGTGTCCATTCGCCCGGAGGAGACGCCGAACACCATGTAATAGCGGTCCCGGCCGGGGATTGCCCAGGTCACGCAGATCTGCTGCTGACGGCTCTCCATCGCCCCTTCCAGAGAGAGCCCCCCCTTCCCGAGGACATCCGCAGTCAGGAAAAAGGGATTGTTGTATTTGACGAAATAGATCTGATCCGCCGTCAGTTCGGGCGAATGTTTCAAGAGATAGGCGCGGGCGCGCCGCACTGCAAGATCCTGATAGTACTGGTCGGAACGGCATCCGGCAGAAAAAATTGCCAGAAACGCAAATGCCGCCCAAAGCAGCAGGCGGCCACCGATTCTTTTCGTATCCATGAAATTTTTGATTCCCCTGCATCGTAACTATTGCACGGTTTAACTATACCGCCATTTTCCGCCTGCGTCAATCCGCAAACGTCACTTTTCCCGAATATGACGTTGAAAAACGCGGAATTTGCTTTAATTTATGAAAAAACAGGAGAAGTATCGTTATGAGGCTGGCTTTTTTCGGCGGGAGTTTTGATCCGCCGCACCTCGGCCATCTGGGAGTCGCGCTGGCCGCGGCGGCCTCCGGAAAAACCGACCGGGTTCTCTTCGCCCCCGCCTTTCTGCCGCCGCACAAAACCGGCAGGCGACGTGCCCCTTTCGCCGACCGTCTCGCGATGGTAAAGCTGCTGATCGACGGCCATGAAAAACTGGAAGCGTGCGATATTGAAGGACGGCTCCGGCTGGTGCCCTCCTATACGATCGACGTGCTTGCCCGCCTTGCGCAGGAACGGCCCGCCGACCGTCTGCAGCTGCTGATCGGCGGCGACAGCCTGATGAGCCTCCACGAATGGAGATGCGCCGAAGAGCTGGTGAACTCCTATGAAATACTGACCTATCCGCGTCCGGGCATCCCCCTGGATGCGGAACAGCTGGCCCGCTTCTGGTCGAAAGAAAATGCAGAAAAACTAACTGCCGGCATCATTCCGGGCAGTTTTTTTGAAATATCTTCGACGAATATCAGAAAATCAATGGCAAAAAAAACAAATATGGAACATATTAATAACGCGGAGCCGGAAGCGGTCGAGGAGTATATCCGGCGCCATCACCTGTACCAGGAGGAGAAAGGAGAAAGGAGAAAAGACGTTATGACCGATGCAAAAAAACCGGCCCCCGCCGAACTTGCGGAACTCTGCGGAAAACTTGCCGAGGAGAAGCTGGCCGAAAATGTTTTGAAAATTCATGTCGGACCGCAATCGTCGGTCGCCGACTGGTTCGTGATCGCCACGGCGAATTCGGAGCCGCAGCTCCGGGCGCTGGCCAGCTTCATCGAACGCCAGTTGCGCGATCTCTGCAAAATCCGCCCCCTTTCCGAGAACGGGGAGACGACCAGCGGCTGGATTCTGCTCGATTTCGGCACGGTGATCGTTCATCTGATGCTTCCGGAGGTGCGCGACCGTTACAATCTGGAAGGGCTCTGGGGAGAGGTTCCCAGCCGGGAGGCGCTCCGCACTCTGGCGGAAAAACATTGAAGAAATCAGGGACCATGGCTGAACTCTATCGACCTCAAGACAACTGGAATGAATTCCAATGGGAGCAGGAAATCCGCCGCGACGAGCGCCGGATCAGCTGCTACTACCGGGAATTGCCTGCCTGTCTTGACCTCCCCGGCGAGGAAGAGATGATTTTCAGCTCGCTGCTCTCGCGGCCCGATCTGGTCCCCGCCGCGAAAAATCCGGATTCTCTGCGTTCCTGGCACGGCTCACCGGAGGAGGACGACGAAGAATTTGACGACGAAGAGTCCGCCCGCCGCCCCGGCAGCGAGGTGGTTGACCAGCTCGATCACCTCACTGCGGAATGGAACATGCTCGCGGCTGCCCAGCTGCGGGCCGATCTGGAGCTGCCCGGCCTTGGCATCAGTTGCGCCTATGCCAAACTGCTGGCACGGGTCGCCGATTTTGTCGATACCGATGAACAGCATGACCGGGCGCTGAAACTCAGCCTCGGCAAACGTTCCCTCGCCGATCTCAACGACCTCACTGGAGAGCTTTACCGGCTCGCCGGAATTCAACGTTCACTCAAAGAGGCTCTGCTTCTTCACGTGGAACTGCTCGGGCATGTCCGCGAACAGTTGATCGATCATCTCACCCGTCTGCGCACACAGGCCTCCCGGTAAAAGATTTTCTCGAGGGGGAAACCACCCAGAACGTCATTTCCCCGGGGAATCTTGTTTTTGCGTCTCGCCCTCTCAACCGGGAAAACCGTCCTTCTGAAACAGGAAAGCGAGGCAAATCTGGAATACCCCAGACGAATGAAAATCTATCCGCCCCCGAAACCTCGAACCGGAAAGAGTACTGCGTACGGAAAAGGCCGCTGAAAAGGCAAAAAAAATGGAGCGAGTGACCGGATTCGAACCGGCGACAATCACGTTGGCAACGTGATGCTCTACCAACTGAGCTACACTCGCATTTTCCCGTGCTATGTCATATAATATATTCTGATTTTCTCCTCTTTGCAAGCTCAAAATCGTATTTTTTTCCAAAAAAAACGCAGCCGCCGGACCGGCAGCTGCGGAGAGAAATGCGCAATCTCTTGAGCATCCGTTTCTTCACTCGTAACGGAGCGCTTCAATCGGGTCCAGCTGCGACGCCTTCCAGGCCGGGTAAAACCCGAAAATCACTCCGACCGCCGCCGAAACCAGCACCGCGGCGACCACTGCCCCGGGGCTGGACTGAATCGGCCAGTTGAGGTATTTCTCCACCAGAAGCGCGGAACCATGCCCCAGAAGAATTCCGACAATGCCGCCCACCAGACAGAGCACCATCGATTCGATCAGGAATTGTTGAAGAATATCCTGCGAACGTGCCCCAACCGCCATGCGAAGCCCGATCTCCCGGGTCCGTTCCGTCACGGAAACCAGCATGATGTTCATGATCCCCACCCCGCCGACCACCAGCGAAATCAACGCCACGCCGAGCAGCAGATTGGTCATCACCGTCGAAGTGCTCGACAGCATCTTCATGAATTCCGCCGAGTTGCGGATTCGAAAGTCGTTGGGCTGATCCGGCTTGAGCCGGTGACGTTCGCGCAGCAGCGCTGTGACCTCCTCCTCCACATCACCGACCCGGTCCGGAGAAACCGCGGTCAGCAGGATCATATCCACCTGGATGAACTTCGGCACCAGAAGCGTGTCAGTCTCCGCATTCTCCGTCGGTTCCGGGTAAAAGGCGATTCCTTCCGCCGGATAGAGGTCGGAGGGACTGGTGGCCGCCGTGCTGGTCGTATCAGTCGCGGTTCCAGTCTTCAGACCGGTCAACCGCAACCGGACCGTCGTCCACGGGGCGATAATCACATCGTCCTCGTCGGCGCCCATCATATTTGCGCCCTTGCTCTTGAGCACGCCGATCACCTTGAATGCGGTATCCTTGAGCCGCACCTCGCTGTCGATCGGAGAACGGCCGCCGAACACTTCGCGCACGATCGTCGAACCGACCAGACAGACCCGGGCCCGGGATTCCACCTCACGCTCCGTGAAGTTGCGCCCCTCCCCGATCTCCCAGTTGCGGATAATCAGAAAGTCAGGCGCGCTCCCAACGATCTGCCGGGGAGCGTAGTTGACGTTGCCGGAAATCGCCTGATACCCCTGCGCATTCACCATCGGCACGGCGCGGCCGACGGAGGAACACTCCCGGAGGATCGCTTCACAGTCCTGCGGCGTCAACGTCATCCGGCTCCCGGAACCCTGACTTACGCCGCCGCGCCGGGAAGCCCCGGGAATGACCAGAATGGTGTTCGCCCCCATCTTCTCAATGGAAGCCTTGATCGAATGGGAGGAGCCGTTGCCGATCTCCATCATCGTGATGACAGCGGCGATGCCGATGACGATGCCGAGCGTCGTGAGCAGCGCCCGGGTGGGATTGCGCATCAATGCCTTGAGTGCGACACTGACGGTACTGCTTAGTTTCATGACTGCACCGCCTTTCCTTCGTAGGTGCCGCGGACAATCTGCCCGTCCTGCACATGAATCGACCGTTTGGCGAAACCGGCAATCTCCACAGAGTGGGTGACCAGAATGACGGTGATGCCTTCGTCGTTGAGTTCACTGAACATCCGCATCACCTCCTCGCTGGTGCGCGAATCCAGATTGCCGGTCGGCTCGTCGGCGAACAGCACCGGCGGGTGGTTGATCAGCGCGCGGGCAATCGCCACCCGCTGCTGCTGGCCGCCCGACAGCTGCGAGGGATAGTGATAGATTCGATCGGCAAGGCCGACCCGTTCGAGCATCTCGATCCCCCGTTTCCGGCATTCCCGGCGCGAGAGGCCGCCGGCGGTATAGGCCAGCGGCATGATGACGTTCTCCAGTGCCGTCGTGCGCGGCAGCAGATTGAAGCTCTGGAAAACGAACCCGATCTTGCGGTTTCGGACCTGCGCCCGGCGGTCGCCGGAGGCGCGCCCGACCTCCTCTCCTTCGAGCAGATAGTCGCCGGAGGTCTGACGGTCCAGGCAGCCGAGAATGTTCATCAGCGTGCTTTTTCCGGAACCGGACGCCCCCATCAACGCGACATACTCCCCCTGGTCGATCGACAGTGTGATTCCCTTGAGAACGGGCACGTCGATCTCCCCGAGAAAATAGGTCTTGGTAATATCTTTGAGTTCAATCAATTTCATTTGCGATTTCTCCGCTGCGGCGGTTTCGGCAGGAAGGGGCTGCCGCCGGGACTGGAGGCGGCCTGCTCCGCCGAGATGACGGAGGTGCCGGTCACAATCTGCATGCCCTCTTCCAGACCGTCGCCGGAAATTTCCGTAACAATTCCGTCGTTGAGGCCGGTTTTGACCCGGAGCGGCCGCAGGGTCCCCTCCTCCAGCACCCAGATGATCCGTTCCTTTTTGCCGCGCAGTTCTGCGGCGGCGGCGAGCTCTTCGCGGTACTGCTCCGGAACCTGACCGACCTCCGGCAGATAGCGCAGTGCAGCATTCGGAATGGTGAGCACGTTGGAACGGCTGTCGCGGATGAATTTCACATTGGCGGTAAGGTAGGGCAGCAGAACCCCGTTGGAGTTATCCGTCGCAACTTCAACCACGTAGGTAACGACGTTCTGCGACATGGTCGCATTGAGGCGGATTTTGAACACCTCCCCCTTGAACACCCGGTTCGGGAAAGCGTCCACCGTGAACTCCACCGGCATGCCCGGCTTGATGCTGCCGATATCCGCCTCGTTGACCGAAACCCAGACCTGCATCCGCTTCAGGTCTTTGGCAATCAAAAAGATGCTCGACGCACTCATGTTGGAGACCACCGTCTGCCCGATGCTGACCCGGCGGTCGATGATGACCCCGTCGACCGGGGAGCTGATCACGCAGTAACCGAGGTTGCGCGACGCCTTGTCCAGCGACGCTTCGGCGGTGGCGAGCTGCGCCTCCGCCTGCGCCAGGGAGGCTTCGGCCACCAGTTTGGATGCGGTCGCGGCGAGGAATTCCGCTTCCGCGTCGTCGTATTCACTCTTCGCCATCGCCTGTTTGGGATAGAGATCCTGCGCGCGTTCCCAGTTGTTCTTCGCCAGCGCGAGCTTTGCTTCCGCCTGTTTGATGCTGGCTTTCGCGCTCAGAATCGACGCCTGCGCCTCCTGTTCCGCCGCCTGTGCGGAACGGACCTCCGCCGCATAGAGGACATCATCGATGTTGGCCAGCACCATTCCCTGTTTGACCGGTGAGCCGTAATCGACGCTCTTGCCGTTCGCATCGATGCCGAAGGTGACGATTTTCCCGTTGACCTGAGCGCCGACGTTGACCAGCTCCTCCGGTTCGACGGTGCCGGTCGCACTGATGGTGCTGGCGACGTCGGCACGCGCTACACTTTCGGTATTATATTGAATGATATCGTTCTTCTGCAGCCAGGTGCGATATGCCCACACTCCGCCGGCGGCAAGCGCCGCAAGGACGATCAGAACCAACAACAGTTTCAAAAATTTTTTCATCCGCCTTAACCTCCGTTTTCCCTGACTGGACGATATTCTTTTCAAGAAACGTTCCGGACAATCCGTTTATTGTCCATCCCCCGTTGATTTCAACGAAAATAATGCTAAATTATTCGATATTTTCACAACCCGCCAAGGAGTCATTTTCCATGAAACTGAAACAGAAATGCGCCGTCATCACCGGCGGCGCCAACGGAATCGGCCGCGCCGTCGCAGAACTCTTCGTCGCAGAAGGCGCCCGCATCGCAATTCTGGACTGCGACCGCAGGAACGGCGAAGCAGCCGCAGCCGCGCTGAACGGCAGAGCGCTGTTCCTCCCCTGTGACGTCTCCGACAGCCGCCAGGCTGACGAAGCGCTTCAAACCGCAGTCAGCCATCTCGGCACCATCGACATTCTGATCAATGACGCCGCCAGTCAACTCAACAAGCCACTGCTGGAAACCTCCGACGAAGAGTTCCGCAAGGTGCTGGACATCAATCTTACCGCGACCTTTCACTTCACCCGCGAGGCGGCGAAACTCATGATCGCGCACCGTCATCCGGGCGTCATCGTCAATTTTTCAAGCACGTTCGCGTTCGTCGGCTCCCCCGGCTACATCGCCTATCACGCCTCGAAAGGCGGAGTGGCCGCATTCACCCGGGCCGCGGCCATCGCCCTGATGCCGCACGGCATCCGCGTCAACGCCATCGCCCCCGGCACCACCGACACCCCGGGACTTCACGCCGGAGCACGCGATACCGGTGACGAGGCAAAAGGAATGGAATCCTTCCTCCGGTTGCAGCCGCTCGGCCGGTTCGGGCGACCGGAAGAGATCGCCCGCGCCGTGCTCTTTCTCGCCTCCGACGACGCCGGATTCGTCTATGGAGCAAACCTGCTGGCCGACGGCGGCTACACTATTATTTAAAGGCAAAAACGCCTTACGAAATCCACCCCAGAGAATTCAGGTAGATCGAGGCGATCGAGAGACGGTTCGCCTCGGTCGGCGCCTGGTCAAGCAGCCCCGAAAGCGACGGAGTCTTCAGCGTGAGATCGACCAGACTGTCCACATCGTCCGCCGTAAATCCGAAATCCGCCAGCTTCTCGGAGACGCCGACCGACACCAGCCATTTCTCCACGCCCTTGGCCGCTTTTTCCGCCTCGCCCGGCACGCCGGTCAGCCCCGGCACGATCGGCGCGAGCAGATCGGCCAGCACAACGGAACGGGCCGGATAGATCTCCTTGACGACCGCCGGCAGCAGAATCGAGAGACCGAGGCCGTGTGCGAGATCCGGACGAACCGCGCTCAACGGATGCTCCAGCGCATGCGTGTAGTGCAGAAGGCTGTTGTCAAAGGCGACCCCGGCGATCATCGCCGCGTAAGCCAGGAAATAGCGAGCCGTCAGATTGCCCGGCTCCCGGAGCGCCAGCGGCAGGTACTTCGAGACCAGTTTCACCGTTTCACTGGCCAGCATCACCGCCAGCGGATTGGCGGAACGGCTGGTCGCCGCCTCGATCACATGATTCACCGCGTCGATGCTGACGAAGCGGGTCTGTTTTTCCGACAGAGTCGCCATCAGCGCAGGATCGTCGATCGCCCAGGTCGGATAGATGCAATCGAAGGCGATGACCGGCTTGAAGTTCTTCTCCGTATCGGTCACCACGGCAAAACGGTTCGATTCGGAGCCGGTCCCATGGGTCAGATTGACCGCCAGAATCGGCAGTGCCTCCTTCGGCGCGAATTCACAGTTGAACAGCGCGGCGGCCGTCTTCCCGGGGTTCCGCAGCAGAATCGCCGCCCCCTTTCCGGCATCGATGGCGCTGCCGCCGCCGATGGCGATCACCGCGCCCGCTTCAATGTCCGCCCCGAGTGCGACCGCCGTATCCACCTGACCGGTCGTGGGATTCGGGGTAACGCCGTCGTACACGGCGTAACGGATGTTCACCCGGTCAAGCGCCGGAGCAATCTTTGCCCAGGCGCCGGTCACTTTATACGCGCTGTGGCCGGTGACAATCAGCGCGCTTTTGATTCCCCGGGCGGCCATCTGCCCGGCAATTGCGTCGATGGAGTCGATGGCGCCCACACCGAAGTAGACATCGGTACGAGTCCGGATTACCTGCACATCACGGATATCCATTCCAGTATCCCACATGATAAAACCCTCCTCAATTTGGTTGGAATCCGCCCTTACGGGCCGTTCGACTACCATACCACAAAACCGGGATTTTTCAAGCGTTGACAGCCGGGTTTTTCTCAACTCTCCCGGCCGGCGACCGACTCCCGCTCCACCAGTCGATAGGGAATTTGCCGCGACACGCCCTGTGCCGGATCGTGAAGCAGCGTCTCGAGCAGATCGAGCGATTCCGACGCAATCCGGGCAAAATCCTGGCTCAACGTCGTATGCGGCGGCGTGCAGAAACGGGAGCTGCCGTTTTCAAAGGAGATGACGGAGAGTTCCGACGGCACCTTTTTCCGAAAGAGGTTCAAGGCGAAATCGACCCGCAGACCGCTGCCCTCCCCGCAGGAGATCAACGCGGTGGCCCCCGCCCGGATGATCCGCCCGATCTCCTCCAGCCAGGTTTCGGAAATTCCGTTCTGGATCAATGCGGGATCATTTTCACAGCGGAATTTCCGAACCGCATGCAGGAACCCGGCCCGCCGGCGCTGTTTGGAGATCGTCCCCTCCGGGGAACCGTCGATCAGCAGACCGATCCGGGTATGCCCGCGGCCGGCCAGATACTCCACGGCCAGCGACATCCCCTGCTCCTCGTCGGAACTCACGGAAAAAGCGTTCTGCACCTCGCCGCCGAGGTTGTTGATCACCACCAGCGGAATGGCAAACCGGTTGTCCCAGTTTCTGGCGATGTCGTTGTAGGCCGCACAGGCGACCGCACCGACCGGGAAGCAGCGGCGCAGCAGACCGAGGTCGCCCAGCGGAACCAGAAAACTCTGGAATCCCCGTCCGTGGATCTCCGAAAGCAGCGGCGGCAGAAGCTGATCGTGATAGTTCCCCAGAACTGCCGTTCCGGCAAGCGCGGGCAGGATCACCGCGACCGCGCCTCTCTCCTCCGACGATTCCGGGTGGTAATGGAGCCGCCCGGCCGCCGTCAGCACCTGAAGCCGCACCGCTTCGCTCACATGGGGGAACCCCCGGAGCACCCGCGATACGGTGGCGGGGGAAACGCCGCTCTCGCGCGCAATCTCCCGGATCCCCACTTCCGTCTTTCTGCGGCTCACGCCTGCTTCCTTTCCCTCTGCCGTGACCGGTCGCCGTCTACTTTACCAGCGACCGATGATATTTGATGACTCCGTCGGCGATTCCCCGGGCCAGCTTTTCGATGTAGGCGGCACTGTTCAGATTGAGCTCTTCCTGCCGGTTGGAGATAAACCCCACCTCGATCAGCGCTCCGGGACAGCGAATGTCGCGCAGCACGGCGAATCTGGCCCGCTTGACGCCGCGGTCGGTCGCACCGGTCCGCGCAAGAAGCGAGCGCTGAATGCTGTACGCCAGCACGATGTTGTTGGAATCAAAGGCATTGCCGTTGTATTTCGTCCAGATCGTTTTTCCGCCGTTGCTGGAAGGCGCGCCGGCAGGCGTCAGGCAGAAGGTTTCGACCCCCTTCACCGACCGGTCGGCGGCGGAGTTGATGTGCAGAGAGAGAAAAAGATCCGCCCCGTACTTGCGCTGCAGAGCGCTGCGCTTGTCCAGATCGAGGTAGACGTCGGAGTTCCGCGTCAAAATCACCCGGTAGCCGCAGGCGCCGAGAATTGCACCGAGACGGCGGCCGAGCCGGAGTGTGATGTTTTTTTCCAGCGAACTTCTCCCGGCTGCGCCCCGATCCTTTCCTCCGTGACCGATGTCCAGCATAATCGTCCGGATCGAATGGCGGAACCCTTTCCGGGAGCCGAGCAGCGGATCGATGGTCTTGGCAAGATCGAGCGAACTTACGTAAACCGTCCCGGCACGCACAATCGGGCTGAAGCACTGCGAAATGCGCACGCCATTGAGAAACATGTACCGTTTCTCCTGGTAGACCGTCAGCCGGTCGGTGCGGTCACTGAGCACCCGCGCCGTTTTGGTGCGGGCAAAACGCATGCTGTGACGCATCGCCACATCATACAAATTGGAATAACTGCGGCCGGAAACGGTGACGGTCCGCACCCCCGCCGCTTCCACCGCTCCCGCCGTCACGACGGCAAGCAGCGCAATCCACAGAAATCGCACACCCACTCAGCGCCCCTCCGCGGGTTCGAGCCGGACCTCTCCGACGCTGTCTTCGACCGGCGGATACATGGCCGGAATCTTCGGAGCGATCATCACCGCTTCGCGCAGGGAACCGAGCACGAACGCTTTCGCTTCGCAGAGCGCCTGCTCCCACGAGAGTTCCAGCGCAAAGGCCGCCGCCAGCGCGGAGCTCAACGTGCAGCCGGTCCCGTGCGAAGCGGTCTCCACGCCGGAGAGCCGGGGAGAACCGAGCCGGTAAACCCGCCCTTCCCGGCAGACGAAGTCGACTGCGGATTTCCCTCCGTTGCGGGCGTGACCGGTCTTGAGCAGAACCGAAACGCCCCAGCGCTCATGGCACTCGAGCGCGGCCCGGCGGAAATCATCCGGTCCGGAAAGCCGGCGCCCGAGCAGCAGCTCCGCCTCCGGAATGTTCGGCGTGATCCAGTCCGCGAGCGGAATGAGCCGTTCCCGGACAAGTTCGACCGCCTCTTCCGACAGCAGTCGCGCGCCGGAGGTGGAAACCATCACCGGGTCGCAGACCAGACGCAGTCCGCGTTCCTCGACCACTTCGGCCACCGTTTCGACAATCTCCGCATTGCAGAGCATGCCGCTCTTGGCGAAACGGACCGGAATCCGGTCCATCACCGTTTCGATCTGACACCGGACCCCTTCCGCGGGAACGGGGTCCACCCGACGCACCTCGAGCGGATTCTGCGAGGTGACAGCCGTAAGCGCCACACACCCGTAGACGCCGAACGCGTTGAAGGTCCGCAGATCGGCTTCGATGCCCGCCCCGCCGCCGGAGTCGCTCCCGGCGATGGTGAGCGCAGTCGGATACAATTCAATTTCCCGGTTATTTCTGCTCATGATTTGTCTTTGCCGCATTTCAGGATTATATTTTCAATAAACTACATCGCCAAACAGAAAAAAACAAATCCCGGTTCCATGTTTATTTCGGATATCTTGAAAACAGCGGCGGCGCTGCTGTTCACAGCGTGCACGCTCCACGCGGCCGGCGTCGTCACTTCGGACGGCGTCGAACTCGCCGTCAGCGGCGACGACGCGGCGGAAACCGCGGAACTGCTCAAAGCGTTCGACCGGCAGCTGTGCACGGTGTTCCGGGTGAACTCCCGCCGTTCCCCGATCCGCTGCCGCATCACCGCCTCGCCGAACGCGGCGCCGGGCGGCCTGCTCTTCCGTGCGAAACGAAACAACTGGGAGCTGGAATTCAACACCGCCCTCCCCGGCTGGCAGGAGGACCTCGAATTATGGCGGCGCCTCGCCGGAATCCTGCTCCTCGCCAAACGCGGCGGGCCGGTGCCGGGAAATCCCGCCTATCTGCCGATCTGGATCGCGGCGGGACTCCGGGCGGAAATGGTCGAACAGGAGAGCGCCGGGCGGCTGCTGCGCCGCAATCGGCACTACCCCATCACCCGCGCCCTGCTCGCGGCGCATCTTCCCCTGCCGGACTTCCGGTATATGACCGGCGAACTGGATCCCTCCCGTTTTGCGCCGGGTGAGCTTCGCTGGTACCGGGAATTCTCACGCCTCCTGTTCGAAATTCTCTATCAGCTCAGTTCGCCGGCCGACAATGCCCTGCTGGATTACGCGCTTCTCTCCGCCGAACCCGGTCACTCCGTCGACCAGGTGCGTGCCGCCACGATCGAACGAATTCTGCAACAGGCGGCCTCCCGCAATGCGCAAAAACGGGATCCCGCTTCCAGGAAGAGCACAATCGACATCCAGCGATTCCTGGAGAACAAAGCCGAAGAGATCGTCTGGCATCTCTTCTCCCCGATGCCGCCGGAGATCGCCGAATCCCGCTTTCAGGCGATCAACCGGCTGGAACTGCCGGTGCTCGACGCGGAAGGCGAGCCGACCGGCCAAAAGGAAACCGTCCCGCTGGAAACCCTGCCCGACCGGCTGGCAGGACGGCCGGATGGAGATGCTCTGCGCAACCGGAAACTCACGGAGATCTACCGTCTGGCACCGGGCAACTCCCCGGAGGTCCTCGCCCGCTACCGCGAACTGAGCGAGGCGCTGCGGGAGCTGCCGCTCCATCCGGAAGCTCCTGGCTACGCTTCCGCCTGCGGGCGGTTCCGGCGCGCGCTGGCGGAGGTCGAACGTTACTTCACATACCGCGCCCGGCTGGAAGAGAAGCTCGACGAGTACGCCCGCCGTGCCGCCTCCCCCGCCGAGTGGTACTCGGACCGGATCGAGGCGCTCCGCCGCACGCCCCCCTTTCTCACGGAAAAAGCCGGACAGCTGCTCGAACGCATCGAAAAGCGGTATCTGGAAGAATAATCCCCGTCACCAAGTTGCATTGCATTTTTTCTGCCGGGGTGATATATTATAGATTGCCGGTTTACTTCCCGTCGGCAAAGGTCCAGGGGATGGATCAGGGAAAAAGGGAAACAACCAAACATTGTGTCAGAGTATCTTATGGAAGAGTATGCAAATGTCCGGCCGCTGCTGAAACGCGGCTGCGAGTTCCTCGGCGTCCAATATCCGATCATCTGCGGCGCCATGACCTGGGTTTCCGAACCGAAACTGGTTTCCGCTGTCGCCAACGCCGGAGCCTTCGGCTGTCTCGCCGGCGGCAACGCCCCCACCGACATTCTTCGCGCCCAGATCGGCGAGATGAAGAAGCGCACCGACAAACCCTTCGCCGTCAACCTGATCACCATCGCGCCGGCCTACCACGACCATCTGGCGATGCTCGCCGAAGAGAAGGTCCCCTTCATCGTGTTCGCCGGCAGCTTCCCGCGGGAAAAGGAGATTGAAGCGGCCAAGGCGACCGGGGCGAAGGTGCTCTGCTTTGCATCGACCATCTCGATTGCGGAACGAATGATCCGGTTCGGCGCGGATGCGATCATCCTCGAAGGCAGCGAGGCCGGCGGTCACATCGGCCACGTCTCCACCACCGTACTGGTGCAGCAGGTTCTCTACCGCTTCTGCGACCAGATTCCGATTTTCGTCGCCGGCGGCATCGGCACCGGGAAAATGATGGCTCACATGCTGCTCATGGGCGCCGCGGGCGTCCAGCTCGGCACCCGGTTCGTCATGACCGAGGAGTCCAATGTCCACCCCGCCTTCAAAGAGGCGTTCATCCACGCCAACGCCCGCGATGCGATTTCGACGCCGCAGTACGACTCGAAGCTGCCGGTGGTGGCGGTCCGCGCCCTGCGCAACCGGGGAACGGCGAAATTCGGCGCTCTTCAGCTCCGGCTGCTCCGCGAACTGGAAGCGGGCACCATCCACCGCCAGCAGGCGCAGGAGGAGGTCGAGAAGTTCTGGATCGGCGCTCTGCGGCGCGCCGCGGTCGAGGGCGATGTGGAAATGGGTTCGATGATGGCCGGCCAGTCGGTCGGACTGGTCGACAAGGTCATTCCCATCCGCGAACTGCTCGACGAACTGCTCCGCGACGCCGATCGCGAACTCGTCGAAATCAAACGGAAACTCTCCTGCTGAAACGACGCGGAGACTCCGGGAAAGTGCAATAGAAAACAATGGCTGGTTCAGGGCACAAGTTCGACAGACGGCTTCTCTTTCTTGCCGCCGCGGCGATTGTGCTCCTGTTCGGATTCGCCGGATACCGTTCGCTCCGCACCGGAGCGGGGCGGCTGTTCGGCGATTTCTTTTACCCCTATCTGGCGCTGGTGCGCTCCGGCGTCGACGCGGTATCGGACCAGTCGTTACTGCTCTACAACCGCGCACAGCTCGCCGCCCGCCTGGAACAGCTCCAGGAGGTGAACCGTCAGCTCGCCGCGCAAGCCTCTGCCGCAAACGAGCTCTATCGGGAAAACGCCGACCTGCGCCGGCTTCTCAACCTGCCGGTGCCGGCGGGCTGGAGCTACGCCGCGGCGGAAATCATCCTGCGCGACCCGCTGCTGTGGAACGAACGGTTCACCATCAACCGCGGGAAACAGGCGGGGATCGCCCCCGGCGACGCGGTCCTGACCGTCACGCCGGAAGGGCATCCGTTTCTGGCCGGCGTGATCGACCGGGTCGGAGAACACTCCGCCGACGTCATCACGCTCTACAGCCCGAGCCTGCGGATCTCCGTGCTCTTCCCCGCCACCGGGGCAACCGGCATCACCAACATGGGGGAGCGCTACCCGACGCCGGGCAACATTCCGGTCGGCTATCTGCCGGCCCAGTACCGCTATACGCTGCACGAAGTGGCGCTTTCCACCGGTTTTGAAAAGAACATTCCCGGCGGAATCAAAGTGGGGGAAATCAGTTACGTGGAGGAGGCCCCCTCCCGTTTCTCCAACGCTCTGACCCTCTCCGGACTGCTCCGCCCCGCCGCCGGATTTGACAGTATCCGCTTTGTTGTCGTCGCCAAACGAAGCGGAGAAGCACGATGAAAGTCTGTTTTGAAATCACGCTCATCGGTCTCGGACTGCTTCTGGATGTGATCGCCGGCAATGCGGGATTCTCCATCCGGCTGACCGCCTATCTTCTCTTCTACATCGCCTGCACGGATTCACCGCGCAGCGCCCTGGTCGGCGCAGTCCTCGCGGGCATGGCGCAGGATCTGCTTCTGCACCGCCCGATTCTGCTGACGCCCTTCTTGCTGGTGTTCGCCGTTGCCGCCGGCTGGTGTCTGCGGCGCAAACACACCACGCATCTTCTGGAAGCCGCCCTCCCGGGCATGGCCATCGGCATCGCCAACACGCTGTCAGATGCGCTGTTTCTGCTGTGGGCCGGCCGGCCCGGTTTCTCCTCCGGCACCCTGCTCTGGCAACTGCTCTTTCACGGCACGGTCGGACTGCTGCTTCTGCCGGGAATCATCTTTCTGCTCGACGCACTTTCCGGTGCGCTGGATCTGGGCCGTTTTCTCGACGACAACCGGCCGCCATTGGAGCGCCGTCGCTGGGGCAGCCGGCCTCGCACGGTGAAAGAGCATACCGTCAATCCGGCCCGGGGGAGGAAATAATGAAACCGGAAAAATCCCCTCCCCTGCTGATCGGCATTCTCGCTCCGGGTCAGTTCCGGGTCCTGCTGATCGGCGCTTTTTTCCTCGCCGGCTTTCTGCTGCTGGCCGGGAAGCTCTATCTGGAACAGATTCAGTCGGGCGACGAACATCGGGAGAAAATCTCCCGGCAGTCGATCCGGAGAATCCGCATTCCCGCCCGCCGCGGCAGAATCTTCTCCTCCGATCTGCGGCTCCTCGCCGGAAATCAGGCGGAAAACAACCTCGTTTTCTACCCGGAGGAGATGCGGCTGGGGCGCCGTTCCAAATCGGTCCGCTACATGCTCGCCGCGGCCGACACCATCGCCGCGGCCATCGGGCGGAAAAATCCACTCACCGAGGAGTCGGTCATCCGCCATCTGAACACCCGGCCGGGCCTGCCCATTACCGTGTTCGAACAGCTCACACCGCAGGAGACCGCCCGGGCGCTGGAAAGCTCCCGCCACTTCCGCGGCGTCGACATCGAACCGGGTGAAATCAGAATCTACCCCTGCGGCCGGCTCGCAGCCCATCTGATCGGTTCCACCCGTCTGGAAAGCAGAGAGAACGCCGCCGACCGGCGGGATTTCTTCTACTATGTTCCGGATCTGGTCGGCCGGGACGGTGTTGAACGCGCCTTCGACCGGCTGCCCGGTTCCGGAGCGGGGGATCCCGATGTGGTTCCAGGCTCTCCGGAATCGCCGCTCGGCCTCCGCGGCCTGCCGGGTTATTCGCTGGTTCAGGTGGATCATCTCGGCTACATCCGTCAGAGCCTGATCGACAAGATCGAACCGCTGCATGGCAACAACGTGATCCTCACCATCGACTCCCGCGCGCAGGAGATCGCCGAATCGTTGCTCGTCGGCAAGCGGGGCGCCTTCGTGCTTCTCGACGCGGCCAACGGCGATATCCTTGCCGCGGCGAGCAATCCGGCCTACGACCTCAGCGAATTCACACCGGTCCTCCGCCGGGAGTACTATCAGTCGCTGCTCAGCAACCCGGACCGCCCGCTCATCAACCGGGCGTTTCAGGGGGTTTACACGCCCGGTTCCATCCTCAAGCCGCTGGTTGCGCTGGCGCTGCTCAACGCCGGAATCAATCCGGAAAGTACACTCTTCTGCGACGGCGGAATTCCGGTGGGCAACGCCACCATCCGCTGCGCCTCGTGGCGAAGCGGCGGCCACGGCGAGGTGAACCTCGTCTCCGCGTTGGAGAAATCCTGCAACCCCTACATGATCGCCCAGGGGCTCAAAACCGGACTCGACCGGATCGCCGAAGTTCTCGCCTCCGCCGGAATCGGCAGAAAAACCGGCGTGGAACTTTCGGAAGGGAGCGGCACCTTCCCCTCCGATGCCAACAAGCGGCGGCTCTACCGCACCGGCTGGAATGCCTATGACACCGCGCTGCTCTCCATCGGTCAGGGGATGGTCACCGTAACGCCGTTGCAGGCGGCGGTTTTCGCCGCGGCACTCGCAAACGGCGGAGAGGTCTGGCAGCCGCATCTCGTGCGGCAGGTGGTCGATCCCTACGGCAATGTACTGCGGGAGCGCAAACCGACTCTGCGCAGCCGGCTTGCGACCACCCCGGAGCATCTGGAGACCGTGCGAAAAGGCATGTTCGAAGTGGTCAACTCTCCCCACGGTTCCGGTCGCGAAGCCGCCCTGCCCGGCCTGCAGCTCTACGGGAAAACCGGGTCCGCCGAAGTCGGTCCACGCAGCAACCGGCGTCTGACCACCTGGTTCATCTGTTTCGTCTCCCATCAGGGGAAGACCTATGCGGCGGCCATCATGATCGAAGAGGGCCGTTCCGGCGGGAAAAGCTGCGCGCCGCTGGCGGCGGAGTTCTTCGCCCGCTATTTTCAACCGGTTCCGGTAGAGAAGGAAAAAAACGTGAATCCGGGGACATAGCCGTTCCGGCGGCTTGAAAGACAGCACTTTTCATGCTATTTTAACGAATCAATTTGTAAACAGAATTCTCGCAACCATTCAGGCAAAATCATGTTCAATGCTGCAATCATCGGCGTCTCCGGGTTCGGAGCGGTTCATTACCAGGATTTCGTGCGGGAGCACGCCGCGGGGCGTATTCGTCCGGTGGGCGCCACCGTCATCAACCAGGCGGAGGAACCGGAAAAGTGCGCCTGGCTCCGCAGCATCGGCTGCCCGCTCTACACCGATTACCGGGAGATGCTCCGGGATCTTGCCGGAAAGATCGACATCTGCTTCATTCCGACCGGCATTGCGTTGCACAAGCCCATGACCATCGCCGCTCTGGAAGCGGGTGCCAACGTCTACGTGGAAAAACCGATTGCCCCGACAGTCACCGACGCCGAAGCGATGCTGGAAGCGTCGCGCCGCACCGGTAAATTCGTCGCGGTCGGCTATCAGACCATGTATCAGCCGGAAACCAGACGGATTAAAGAGATGCTGCTTGCCGGCCGGATCGGCAAAGTGAAAATTCTCAAATCCTACGGGCTGTGGCCGCGCGATTTCGTCTATTATCATCGCAACAACTGGGTGGCGAAGATCGGAACCCGCGAGAATCCGATTCTTGACAGCCCCTACTCCAACGCATTTGCCCACTTTCTGAATCTGCTCTGCTTCTATGCCGGGGAACAGTTTGCCACCACCGGCACGCCGGAATCCATCCGCGGCGCGATGTACCGGGCGAATCCGATTGAGAGCTGCGACACCGCAGATCTTGAGATCACCACCCGGGAAGGAAAGACCATTTTCTTTTATGTGACCCACTGCAGTGTAAGAAACGACACCCCGTATTCCGCAATCATCGGCGAAAAAGGGTCGATCGAATACACCACCAGCCGGACCACGGTGCGGGACAGCTCCGGTGAAATCGTCGAGGAATTTGATTCCACTCCCGGCAATGAGATGCGCGTCCACATCTATGACGCGCTGGAAAAACGTCTCAAGGATCCGTCGGCCTTCATCTGCACGCCGGAAATTGCCATGTGCCACACCCGCGTCTGCAATGCCGCTTTCGATTCGATCCCGGTCACCGGCGTTCCGGAAGGAGCGTTTCACGTGGCGAAGACTCCCGCGGGGACCGAGTACCGCATCATCGACGGCATCGATGAAGCCATTGAGCACGCCTATGCGGAAAACCGTCTGATCGACAAACGCGATCTGCCCTGGGCCGTGAACTCGGCGCCTTTCTCTCTGGCGGGATACCACTCCTTCTGCGGCAGAATGCTGAATAAAAATTAAAATTTAATAATTATTCCTGATTTTTTGATTTGCTTTTTCTATTTTAGCCGTTATGTTAAACAACGTAACGACTCCGCGGAAGCCGCGGAACGAAAATACAACCGAAGGAGAATGAAAAATGGCAGATCTCAAGAACAGCAAAACCGCCGCCAACCTTGCTTTTGCGTTTGCCGGAGAATCCCAGGCTCGCAACAAGTACACCTACTTCGCCTCTGTTGCCCGGAAGGAAGGGTACGAGCAGATCGCTGCGATCTTTGAAGAGACCGCGAACAACGAGAAGGAGCACGCCAAGCTGTGGTTCAAGGAGCTCGGCGGCCTCGGCGATACGATGGCCAACCTGACCGCGGCCGCAGCTGGCGAGCACGAAGAGTGGACGGAGATGTACAAGAACTTCGCCAAGGAAGCTGCGGAAGAGGGTTTCGACTCCATCGCCCGCGCTTTCGAACGCGTCGCCGCGATTGAAAAGCGTCATGAAGAGCGTTATCTCAAGCTGCTGGAAAACGTCAAGAAGGGTGAAGTTTTCGTCAAGGCCGGCGAGAAGCGCTGGGAGTGCCGGAATTGCGGACACGTCTACATCGGCGAAAAAGCTCCGGAAGTCTGCCCGGTCTGCAAGCATCCGAAGGCGTTCTTCGAAATCGAAGCGCAGAACTATTGATTTGCATTTTTCGTCAAGCTCCCGTGGATTTCCGCGGGAGCTTTTTTTTACGCCATGCCCTGCTCCGCCGGAGTACAGAATCCTCTGGAAAAATCTGCAATTCGGCTGTATATTGTAAAAAACAGGACACGCATTCATGAAGACACTCACCACGAAAGAGGGCGGTTGGAGCGCCTTGTTCGCCCCCGGATACGGCGGCCGATTGATCCGGCTTCGCTGGAATGAATTTGATCTTTTGCGCCACCCGGAAAGGGAAGAAGAGCTGCAGGAAGGACAGTTTGTCTTCGGCATTCCTGTGCTGTTGCCTCCGAACCGGATCGATGCCGGAACCTTCGAATTTCAGGGCCGCCGTTATCAGCTCCCGCTCAATGAACCACAACGCGGCAATCACCTGCACGGGCTGGTTTTCGATCGGGCATGGGAGGTGCGAGATCATTCCGCCAGTTCCGTCACGCTCGGATGCCGTGTGGAAGGGTCCGCCGGGCTGGGAGTGCCGTTCGATGTGGAAATTCAATATGAATTTTCCGGCCGGACGATGATCCAGCGAACAACCGTGCGCAACGAGGGGAGCACGCCGATGCCGTTCGGTATCGGGTTTCACACGGTGTTCCGTTCCCCGCGCCGGGCGCGGCTGACCGCGGCGGAATTCCGCTGGGAGATCGAACGCCCCCGCTTTCTGGCGAACGGCCGGAAACTCCCCTGGGGACAGTTCAATCCCGACAACTGGTTTGATCCCTCTGGACAGGTTATCTCCTGCCACTTCCCGATGGAGACGAAAGAGATCGACGGGAAACCGTTCCGGGGCGCTCTGCTCGATTACGGCACTCTGCAAATCCGCTACGAGAGCGGCCCGGAATTTCGCCACTGGTGTTTGTGGAATCACGATCCCGCCGACGGATTCCTCTGCCCGGAACCGATGAGCTGGATGGTCAATGCCCCCAACCTCCCCCTGCCCCCGGAGGTGACCGGGTTTCAGGCCATTGCACCGCACACCGCCTGGAGCGGCGTCAACCGGATCACGGTGGAGGAGCGGAAATGAACCGTTTTACCGAGATCGATCTGGAGCATTGGCCGCGCCGGGAACAGTTTCTCTACTATCGGACTTTTGAAAACCAGCTTTTCAACATTACGCTGGAGTTCCACGCGGGAAAACTCCACCGCTTCGCCAAGGCGCGGGGGGAATCCTTCTTTTTGCGCACCCTTCACGCAATTCTGCGCGCGGTCGACGCGACACCGCAGATGCGCATGCGGGTGCTCGATGACGGGCGGCTGGTGGAATACGAACATCTTGCCGCACTGAGCCCCATCCTGCGCCCGGACCGGGAATTCACCATGGCTCTCTGCGAATACGCGGAGCATTTCAGCGACTTTCTCCCCGGGGCGGCCGGGGCAGTGGCCACGGCGAAACAGGGGAATTTTGACCCGGCCATCCGGCACCGGAGCGACTATCTCTGCGCAAGCTGTCTGCCGTCGGTGCACTTTCTCGCACTCACGCAGGCGGCGCTCCGGCTCGACCAGACCATCGTCATTCTCGCCTGGGGCGGTATGGACCGGGAAGGACGGATTCCGCTTGCGCTGCAACTCAATCACGCGCTGGTTGACGGCGCCCACGTGGCCGCGTTCGCCGAAACGCTCGAGGGGCTGTTCGACGAGCCCGAATCACTCTGACAGCTCGCCCGGCGCGGTCTCGTAGCGGATGCGCTTCGTTTCGTGGATGTCGTAATACTCCCCGTTGCAGCCATACTGCGGCTGAAGTGCCACCTTGCCGCCCCCTTCGGGCAGATCGATGGCGAAGGTCGGCACCGCCAGCGAAGAGAGCCGGGGGCGGAAATAGCGGAGAATCTCCAGCCCGCGCTCCACGCCGGTGGCGAAGTGGCGCACCGCCTGCACCGGGTCGACATGAAAGAGGTAGTGCGGTTTGACCCGGATGGCGATCAGCCGCCGGAACAGCGCCTCCAACACCACAGGGTCATCATTGACGCCGCGGAGCAGGACGCTCTGGTTGACCACCGGCACACCGGCACGGATCAATCTGCCGCACGCCGCCGCCGCTTCGCTCGTCACCTCTCGCGGGTGATTGAAGTGGGTGGCGAACCAGAGACCGGGCACTTCGCCGAAAAATGCGGCGATTTCCGCCGTGACCCGCTCCGGCCAGACGACCGGCATCCGGCTGCCGATGCGGATCACTTCGATCGAAGGAAGCGCGGCGATGGTTTCGACCAGTTGTTTCAACCGGGGAAACGGGAGCATCAGCGGGTCGCCGCCGGAGATCAATACTTCGTGGATTTCCGGGTGTCCGGCAAGGTAATGTGCCGCCGCGGCCAGTTCGCACTCGGAGATATCGGCGAGCTCCGCGCCGTCGGCCCACTCCCGCTTGCGGAAACAGAAGCGGCAGCGCATGGCGCACCGCCCGGTGGCGAGCAGCACCACCCGGTCCTCGAAACGGTGAATCAGCCGCGGCACCGGCATCTGCTCCTCTTCGGCAAGCGGGTCGAAGCTGGAGGAGCGATCGGCCAGTTCGGCGACATCCGGCAGAGCCTGCCGGGCGATGGGATCGTTCTTCCAGTCCGCCGGGTCGATCAATCCAAGATAGTACTCATTGACGTAGACGGGGAAACGGGCCTCCACGCCGGCCATCTCCGCCGGCGCAGCAAGGCCGAGGCGTGCCATGGCGTCCCGGCCGGAACGATAAAACTTCATGATAACAATCCAACCATTTGCAACTTCACATCCTATAATATAACGCGGGTCCGCCGGAAAAGAAAGCGACGGGCCCAGACTTCCCTTCTCATATTTTGACAATGTCAATTATTTTCTTTCAAATTTCCCTTTTTCATCTGAACAAGATGAAGTCGTACTGTGTTTCGGCTTTCCTCAAAGAAAAAAATGAATTCATATTATTTATTTCCAATATTTTATTTTATTTCAAACTGTATGAACAGCGCCCTTGCGCAGCTGTCACCGTACCGACTTTGATAAAAAAACATGCTCTTTTTTTGATTCCCCTATTGACATTGTCATTATTTTGAAATATAATTATACCTGAAACAAACAAGGAAGTGACTTATGGCGGATAAACTGCAGAGTGCAAGAGAGTACATCTTGCGAAGAATTGATGCCGGCGAATTCCGGGGCGGCGAAAAACTGCCGTCGGCCCGGGAGCTGGCGGAGCGGACCGGAATCTCCTTTCCCATCGTCCAGATGGCGTTCAACACCCTGATTGCCGACGGCATTCTTTCAAGCGGCGTCTCCCGGCAGGGAACCTGCATTCGCAAGGACTGGGCGGAACGGATTCTCCCCGGGAGTTTTCTCTCGTTCCGGCCGGTCTGGAACGAACTTTTCAGCCAGAAAATCCGGCCGCAGATTCCGGAACTGCTCGCCGTCGATCACTTTCAGGCGGGCGCCTGCGAAATCCGGGTGACCTACGACGCAGTCTCCCTGCAGAAAGAGTATCTGGATCTTTCGGAATTTCTGGAGGAGGAATATCCCGACCGGAGCGATTTCTTCAACGCGCGGATCGAGCAGTTCCGCTCCCACGACGGGAAGCTCTACGCGCTGCCGCTCATGTTTTCCCCCTGGGTGTTCTGCTGTGATGAGGAGCTGTTTCAGAAGGCCGGGTGTGACATGCCGGGCCTGGACTGGACCTGGGAGGAGTTCCTCGATCTGCTTCGGGAACTTCAGGGGAAACTGCCCGCCAACCAGATCCTCGCCAGCTACAAAGATCCCACCCGCTGGCTGATCTATCTGACCCACTTCGGAGGAAAGATTTTCGAACAGCAACAGGATGGGACGTTTCAATGCCGGTTGAACTCGCCCGAAACGCTCGACGCCTTGAATCGTCTTCAGGAGCTCTACCATCTGCTGCCGCGAAGCGAACAGCGCAACACCGTCTGTGCGTTGCGGCTCTGCACCCGGCAGGACATCGCCTCGTATCAGTTGCAGGGCAGCTATCTCCCCCTGCCCCGGGTGCCCGGCGACCGGAAGGCCGGTTCTCTGATGGCGGGCGATCTGCTCTGCATCCGTAAAACGGTCAACAACTTCCAGCTGGTCCGGGAACTGATCCGGGAATTTCTCTCTCCGGAACTTCAACAGGAGATCGGCAATCGCAAATACGGCATCCCCATCCGGAAAAGCGCGGCGATTCAGTCCTTTGACGAAACCGATCCCGTCGATCAGCTGTTCTTTTCGAAAATGCCGCAGATTGTCGATGTTCCCCATTATGCCTGGCCGACGGTGAACGAGCTCATCCAGGAGGCGATGGCGGACTTTCTCTACAGCACCCAGTCCCCGAAGGAGTTCGCAGCGGAACTTTCGCCGGCGCTGGCCGCCATCTTGAAATATACCCGCAACACCAAATGGTAATCCGGTCTGTCCTATGAAAAAAACGAACGGAAAACTCTGGAAAACCGGAACGCTGGTTTACTCCTCGACCGGCCTTGCCATGCTCTTCTTCTGGCTGCTGTGGGGGGACTTCACCTGGGCGATGAAGGATCGCGCCGTCGGCCCCTCCGCCACGCTGCTCATCAAGCAGATCGGCGTATCGGACTTCCTCTATGCGCTGATCGTGATCGCCTTCCCCTGCTCCACCAACATCTTTCTCTCCCCGATCATCAGCTATCTCTCCGACCGTCATCGGGGGCCGCACGGCAGAAGAATTCCTTTTCTGTTGTTCACCACCCCCTTCATCGTGCTGGGGCTGTACGGGCTGGGCCTCACTCCGCTTCTGGGCGGAAAACTCCACGAACTCTTCCCCACCCTCACTCTGCACGGAGGAAGACTGCTGGTCTTCTGCATCTCCTGGGTGATTCTGGACTTCGGCACCACGCTGGCAGGAACGCTCTTCAACGCGCTGGTCAACGATGTGGTGCCGCGGGAGCTTCTCGGCAGGTTTTACGGCTTGTTCCGCATGATCAGCCTCGGGGCGGGAATTCTCTTCAACTTTTTCCTGCTCAAAGAGGTGGAACACTACGTTCTCTGGATCTTCGTCGGCATCGGCACCCTGTACGGAGTCGGCCTTTTCTCCCTCTGTTTCAACGTCAAAGAGGGGGAGTATCCGCCGCCGGAACAGCCGGAACAGCAGAAAAATCAGACCGCCGTCGCCTCGATTCTATCGGTCTGGCAGGCCGCACTGAACTACCTGCGGCAGAGCTTCTCCCTCGGCTATTACCGGAAGATCATGCTGGCTCAAACCCTTCTCACGCTCTCCTTTTCACCGGTCAACAGCTTCTCGATCCTCTACGCGGGCAAGCTGGGCATCGGCATGGAGCGTTACGGCCTCTACATCGCCGTGACCTATGCCTGTTCCTTTTTCCTCAGCTATTTTCTCGGGATTCTGGCCGACCGGTTCAATCCGTTGCGCACCGGCATGAGCTGCCTCGGGCTCTATGCGGCGCTGATGATCCTCGGCTGGGTTTTGCTGGGCAATCCGGCAGCGTTCGGGCCGATTCTCATTCTGCACGGCGTGGTCTCCGGCAGCTGCATGACGCTGACGGCGTCACTGCCTCAGCGGCTCTTCCCCCGCGAACTGTTCGCCCAGTTCGCCTCCGCCACCGGAATCGTCGCCTCGGTCTCCTCCATGCTGCTGGTGCCCGTCATCGGCAGAATGCTCGATCTTCTGAATAACAATTATCGCTGGGTCTTCCCCATCGGTGCCTTGCTGGCGTTCTGCGGCGTGGTACTGCTCTGGCAGGTCTCAAGGGAGTATCGAAGGTTCGGCGGCGACGCCGCCTATCGCGCTCCCATTCCGAAATAAGATCTCGTCAACCCGACAAGCCCTTCATAGAAACAGGAGAACCATATGAAAAAGATCCACCCTCACCTCAGTCGGCGTCCAGTCCCCTCCGGACACTCGTTCACCCTCATCGAACTCCTCATCGTGATCGCGATCATCGCCATTCTCGCCGCCATGCTGCTGCCGGCGCTGAATGCGGCTAGGAGCAAGGCGCGGGCGAGCAACTGCATCAACAATCTGAAACAGCTGGGGACCTGTTTTGCCCAGTATTCGATGGACTTCGACGATTATGCCTGTCCGGCGGCGGCGGGCGTCACCAATCTGCTGACCGGCGACCCGTGCTGCTACTACGATCAGAAATCCTATTTCGTCGACGCCTACATCTACAAAAACGCGGCGACCGCGGGAGAGAAATACCGGACCGCCAAAACCATTCTGGTCTGCCCGGAGGCGGACGCCCAGCACAACACCACGCCGCACAATCCGATCGGTATTCCGTTGAACGGACCGCTGTTGCGTTACAGCTCCTACAACGTCCCCTATGCGATGGGGGTGGTCGGGACCAGCTATGATTCTCAATATCCGTCATTTAAGATCAGTCGCCTGCGTCATCCGTCGCGCTTCCCCAACCTCTACGACGGCACCGCCAAGAATGTGCTGATGAACGAGGCGGATATGTGGGTGGATCCCGCCAGCGCCAACTGCCGGATTCACTACCGCCACTCCGCCAGCGCCAATGTCCTTTACGCGGGAGGAAATGTCTCCAGCTCCCGCCGTTGCCGGCCACTGACCAACGGCACCAACGGAAACTGGACCAACGCCTATGAATCGCGATAAGAAGCCATAAGGAATCGACTGCGTTGTCGACAGTTCAGAAAACAACCATCCGTTTCATTGAAACGTTTCGACCATCTTGACAGGAAGAATTTCCATGAAAAAAAAAGCTCTTCTTTTCACCCTGTTTTGCGCGTTTTTCGTCGCCGCCGAAACGGGAAGCCCTCTGCGGCTGGTGCCGCTCTTTCGGGGGTGCTCCTACTACTGGAGCGGCGAAGCGGTCGGTGCTGTTACGCCGTATTTCCGCCCGCTTAATTCCGCCCGGTGGAGCGCCGGAATTCCGCCGGTCCACGACCGTGACCGGAAGGAGTATCGCGGCAGCATCGTCCATCTGGAGGAGGATCACGCCTACGAGTTCGAACTGCGCGACACGAAGGGGATGGTTTTACCGGGGAGCCGCGGCACGTTCCGCACCTGGAAGAGCACCGTACCGGTTGCGCGAACCATCGTGCTCGACGAAACCAACTTCGACGGCCATCTGGAAATCACCGCCAAAGGCCGTCCCGACGGCTGGATCCGCTACACTGCGAAGCCGGGCTTCGTTCTGACCAATCCCCGGCAGGCGGCGAACAAAGAGAAGACCGTCGCCCACGACAACTCCGACGCCATGATCAATCTCCGCGATGCCGAATACATTCTGATCGACAACTTGACAGTGTGCGGCGGAATGTCGCATGTGATTCATGTGGAGAACTCTTCGCATATCCGGATTGCCAACTGCGACATCGCCGGCTGGGGGCGGGTCGGCGTGCAGCGGTTCGACCGGAACGGGCGGTTCTTCCCGGTCGGCGTTCCGGTACCGAAGAATTACTACGGGATCAACTTCGACGCGGCGATTCACCTAAAAAACAGCGCGAACGTGGTCATCGAGCGCAACTACATCCACGACCCGCTCTCCCGCGCCAACAGCTGGCTGTACGCCCATCCCGCCGGTCCGGAGGCGGTCGCCGTGCAGATGGTGCAAAACACCGTACTCCGCTACAACGACTTCATCGGCAGCGATGAACACCGGTTCAACGACGCGGTCGAGGGCTGGGGAAATTTTCATCCGCAGGGCGGCTTCAACACCGATGCCGAAATCTACGGCAACTTCATGATCTTCTGCAACGACGACAACATCGAACTCGATGGAGGCCAACAGAATGTGCGTTGTTTTCGCAACCGTTTCGAAGGCGCGCTCTGCGGAGTCAGCATTCAGGGTTGCATGACCGGCCCAAGCTACCTCTACGAAAATCTCACCTCCGAGATGGGGGATGAACGGGGCGCCACGCAACTGATTCTGAAGACCGCCTCCCGCCGCAGCGGCAAGTATGCCGCCTCCTACGTATTCAACAACACCTTTTCCGGAAAAGGGCGAGGAACCGACGTGCTGGAACATCACCGGATGGTTCTGTACAACAACATCTTCGACGGTGCGGGGAACCGTATCGCCCACGCCGGCCGCCCCACGGCGGAAACCGCCAACAACCTGCTCCCCGGCGGACCGTCGCCACGGTTTCTGGATGCCTCCCGCGGCCGCTACGAACCGGCACCGGATTCCCCGGCCCGCGGCGGCGGAAAAGTGATTCCCAATTTCACCGGTCCGGGGCCGGTGGATGTCGGCGCCTTCCAGAGCGCCTCCCCGCGACCGTTGCCGGAACGACCGCTGCCGGTCCGGCTGGACTGCGAAAAAATCCGGTTTAAAGTAGATGAAACTCAGGCGAAAGTTGTTGCGACAGTAGCGGGAAGCAACTTTTCCGGCCGTTATCGGATTGCGAAAAACAGCGACTTCGACTGGTTCACCGTCACACCGGATTCCGGCACCGTGAAATCCGGCGACCGGGTGACGTTTACGGTGCGGACCATCCCCGACCGGTTCCGGGGGCGTCCCCTGATGCGCGGCGCATTCCTGATCCGGTTTGAAAACGGACTCTCGCGCCCGGTCTCGGTCTACGCCGAAACCGGCTGGGAAATGCCGTTGAAACCGCACAAACCGGGCGATGTGGCCATCTACCTGAATCCGGAAACGGCGGATAAAGGGAAGAAATTCCCTCGGGCGAATCCGGCTCACGGCCCGGAAGAGGATGGCTGTGTGGAATTCCCGGCCCGGGGGAAACCGGAAAAATCCGGCTCGCCATATCTCCTGGAATTCGAGTTTGACGTACCCGAAGAGGGATACTACGGTCTCTTCGTCCGGGCAGACGTTCCCTCCCCCGCCGGAGCGCACGACTCCTTCTTCTACGGATTTGACGACCAGCCGATGATACCCGGAAGTTTTGCGGAAGCGAGAAGCGGCCGCAAACGCTGGTACATGGTGGC
The DNA here is from genome assembly GCA_900551245.1 of uncultured bacterium. Taxonomy (GTDB): domain Bacteria; phylum Verrucomicrobiota; class Lentisphaeria; order Victivallales; family Victivallaceae; genus Victivallis. Next base: position 99,402 of record URVC01000001.1, read on the forward strand.
GCAATCCGGACCGCAGGAGACCCGGAGCGCCTGTCATTTTACCCGCGGTCGCCACAAGCTTCGCATCTCCCCCCGGGAATCCACCCGGATCGGTCTTATCGCCGTGACCGACAACCACTACGCGTTCGAGTTGAAAGAATAAGAGGTGTCTGAAGCGGGGATTTCGCCATTCCCGCTTCACAACGAAGAAAAACGTTTCATTTTTGATCTATCTTAATTGACAATGTCACACGTTTGCGATATACTTATTTTGGCGGAATTAAAAAGTTCTCTACAGGAGAATAATCCGCCGTCACTGCCGGGAAATCGGAACGATTCCGAAAAATCATGCTGAAACAAGGAGATAGAAAAGACATGAAGAGAGTGTTCTTGCCCCTGCTCGCCGCCGGAACCATTTCAGCGGTTCTGTCCGCCGGGGAACTCACCGACCTGCGCGCGGAATACCGCGACAATCAGCTCTTTCTGCAATGGAAGGAGAACGATCTGCCGCGAGAGGCCCGACTGACCGTCTGGCGCAGCAGCGCCCCGATCACCCGGGAAAATCTCCCGTCGGCGGAACCCGTCGCCGATCTGCTCAATCCCGGCAGTGCGCGCGACTGGTGGCAGGACGTCGACTCATTCTACGTCCGCAAAGGGAACGACAAGAAGAGCGAGGAGATCTTCGCCGGCGACGTCGCCGATGCCGGCAAAGGCAAAAAAATTATCCCCGGATTTGTCATCAAAGAGAACGGCAGGCCGCTCGATCCCCGTTCCGGTCTGCATGTCCACACGCCGGAAAAGCCGGGCACGTTCCACTACGCCGTCAGCTGGAAGAAGGGACTGCACGGCGCTCCGGAGCAGCTGCTCCCGCTCGCTTCACCGGTCACGGTCACCGCACCGGGCAAAGCGGCTCCCATCCGGATCAGCGGCCGGAAACTTGCCGCCGGCTGTGCCAAGGGGCTGCCGCTGATTGTCCAGCTTCACGGACGCGGCGGCGGCGCCGGCGTCGATTCGAAAGGGCGGGCGCGCGGCACTCATCTCATTTTCCTGGATCGCTCGCTCGGCTGGCGCGAAGGACTGCCAGTCAAATTCAACCTCTCGGTCCGCAGGGACTGCGTTCAGATGGAGCTCTTCGACCGGGTCTGGATCGGGCGTGTCATGCAGGGGAAAGAGGTAGCCGACGCCCGCGACAAGGTTCCGGCGATCTCCACCTTCTGGCTCGGTTACAACGTCAACGTCGGCGAGAGCAACCTCGGGCCGGAGTTCCGCGTTGACAACTACTCCGAACGGATCATTCTCCACCTGATCCGCTGGGCACAGGAATATCTCGGGACCGACCCGGCGCGCACCTACGCGGTCGGCGGCTCGATGGGCGGCAGCGGCGCGGTACAGCTGGCGACCCATTTTCCGGATGTGTTCGCCGCGGTCCGCGCCGATGTGCCGGTTTACAGCTATACCTGGGAACGCTGTAACAAAGTTGCGCCGAGCGCCATCCGGCTGGTCTGCAGCTGTGGCCCCTTTTCCGCAAAGAATCCGGCCCGCATGCCCGACGGGCGCGATCTGCTCGATTACGGCAACGGCGCGAAAAACATCGCGCGTCCCGAAATCGACATGCCGCCCATCTTCGCCACCAACGGCCGCAACGACTGGTCCATTCCCTGGGTGAACAATCCTCCCTTCTACCGGGCGGCCAACGAGGCACGCCAGGCGTTTCAGGTGTTCTGGAACGACGGCGATCACGGGATGACCAGCGCCTGTCCGAAGGATATGCGTCCCAACAACCGCGACCTTTTCCGCTACCGGCTCGACCGCGGATTCGTCGCCTTCAGCAACTCCAGTGACAACAGAGATTACGGCGACGGCGACCCGAAGAAGGGCGACGCCGTCGGCTGGATCAACCGGGGACTCTCCTTCGACGAGGTGAAGGAGACTCCGAACCGCTGCGAAGTGACACTCCGCGCCGCGCATCCGGAAATCCGTTATCCGGTCCGCGCCGACGTCACGCTGCGCCGCCGCCAGCAGTTCCATCCGGCGCCGGGCAGCACGATCCAAGTGACCGTCAACGGGAAAACCACCTCCATGCAGGTGCCGTCCGGTCCGCTGACCATCCCCGGCATCGTCTTTGCCGACAGCAAGCCGGTGACGCTGCTGCTGGAACAATAACGATCTCTCGTTTCAGTGCCGGAGAGGAAAGCTCTTCGCCTTATTCCGGCAATAACGCCCCGCCTCCGGCGCGCCCCATCCGGAGCTCCCGGGGCGAGGCGTTGAAACGCTTCCGGATCACCCGGAAAAAGTAGGTGCGGTCGGCAAATCCGCTCCGCGCGGCAATCTCCCGCATCGACAGACTGGTGCCGCGAATCAGCTCCAGCGCATGACCGCAGCGCAGCTCCGTGATATATTCCGACGGAGTCACGCCGAGCGCAACACGGAAAATACGAAACAACGTCACCCGGCTGAGCTGCAGCTGTTCGGCCAGCGCATTCACGTTAAATGCCGGGTCGCTGTGGTAAAGGCGGCAGCGTTCCATCGCGATCTCCACAATTTTTTCCGCCTGCGGTTCCGGTTCGCTGCACTCCACCGCATGTGCAAGAATGTCGCAAACCAGCGCCACCATCTTCCGCCACGCGAAAACAGTCCGGACATGCAACCCCTGTTCAAATTCGTCGAAGAGCCGTTCCGGACATCTCCCTGCGGCGATCGGGTGATGAGGAATCCGGTAGGACTCCATGAAGGCGCGCGCACTCTCTCCGTCGAAGGTGAGCCAGCGGTAGATCCAGGGGGACGAACAGCTTTCCGTCACCCAGCTGTCGAATGGAAGCAGATAGAAGAAATCCCCCTCCCCGAAATCGAACGTACCGTACGTGGTCTCCATCCGGCCCCACCCTTTCACTCCCCAGAAAAGGTGCACCATCGGCTTCTGTCGGCCGGATTCCTCCCGCCGGAATCCCTCATCGTAATTGAAACAGCCGCAGGAACGCGGATAAAACGGCAACGACAAATTCGGAATCTTCTCCACCGACGGGCGGGCACTGCCGAACGAAGTGGAATGAGTGTACCAGCTGTGTATATTGGTATGTAACATAAGTCAACTTTTCGGAAACATTTCTTCTCTTGCCGTTTTATCGATAGTGTACTATAATATAAGGAGAAGTTTCGATAAAAACAATCTTTATACCAAAAAAAATTTTTACAAAATGAAACAAATTCTGCTCGATCGCTCCGGTAAGAAATTCCTGCTCCAGACGACAGACTGCTCCTATGGTCTGGGAATCTCTCCGGCAACCGGCCTGCCGATTCACCTCCACTTCGGAAAACAACTGAATTCCCCGAACGAGCTGCCATCCCCGGACGAACGACAGAACATTGCACACATCCGGGAAACCCGTCGACGGCACACCTTTCAGGAATATCCGGCATTTCATTCGGCCCTCTATTCGGAAAGCTGCCTGCTGGCGCTCCATTCCTCCGGCTCCCGGGGAACCAGACTCGAATTCGATTCCTTCCAGTTGCGGAGCGAAGGAAACGCCGAGACATTGGAACTTCTTCTGGTCGACAAACTTCATCAGCTTTTTGTCTCCCTCGTCTACACCGTCTACGCAGATTCGCCTCTGCTGGATCGTCGGGCAGTCATCCGCAACGGCGGCACTGCGCCGGTCACATTGCAGCAGGCATTCTCCGCCTCGCTTCCCCTCCCCTGGAGCGATACCCCCGGCCGGATTACTCACCTCCATGGGTACTGGGCGGCGGAGGGGCAGATCGCCCACACCGTCCTCGAGGCGGGGAAGCTGGTTCTGGAGAGCCGGACCGGTCTCTCCGGCCCGTTCGCCATGCCGTTTTTCGCGATGGACGACGGTTCCGCCACGGAGGAGAGCGGCGACCTCCTCTTCGGTACGCTCCAGTGGAGCGGAAACTGGAAGATCGTTGTGGAGCGAAACGACAACATCGACAGTGTCATTTCCGGCGGGATCAACGATTTCGACTTTCAGTGGAATCTGCTCCCCGGCGCCGCCTTCGAAACGCCGGCCTTCACCTTCGGCTTCGCGGAGCACGGTTTCGGTGACATGTTCCGAAAAATACACCGCCACATCCGCACGCACATCGAACCGGAATCCACCCGCGGCAAAGTTATGCCGCTGATCTGCAACACATATGGCGCCTTTCGCTCCGGCGAAAAAATGAACGCCGCCAACACCGAACGGGCAATTCAAAAGGCGGCGGCCCTAGGCGCCGAACTCTTCGTCTTCGACGCCGGATGGCAGGAGACGCTGGGCGACTGGACCGCCCACCACAGCAAGTTTCACGGCACCATCCGCCCCCAGGCGGAGCTGGCACACCGGCTCGGCATGAAATTCGGCGTCTGGGCGGAGCTGGAATCCGCCGACCGGACAAGTTCGATCTTTCGCGACCATCGGGAGTGGTTCATGCAGTATCCCGACCAGTTTCCGGCGGACGACGAGCTCGACGACTCCGCCTCCGGCAGAATGTTGCTCAATCTCACGCTCCCGGAAGTGGAAGAGCACCTCTATCGGGCGCTGGACTCGCTCATCTGCGAAAATGAACTCGACTACTTCAAGCTGGATATGAACCGTCTCTTCACCCATCCCGGCAGTCCGGTTCCGCTGCCGGAGGGCGGACAGAGCTTCGGTACCCGCTATGTTCAGGCGCTCTATCGAATCTTCGAACGCATCCGGCGGAAGCACCCCGATCTGCTGCTGGAGAACTGCGCCTGCGGCAACTTCCGTTCCGACTGGGGGTTTGACCGTTTCGCCTTCCGGATCAACCGCAGCGACAACCAGGAAGGGCTCGACATGATCAAACTGCACGAGGGATTCCTCTGTCTCCATCAGACCAAGGCGGCGGGCGGCGGTTGTCACATCAGCGATCACTATTTCTTCGACTTCAATCAAAGGGAGGTGCCGCGCCGCTTTCAGGCCTTCGCGGGCATGCTCGGTTCGCTCAGCATCGGTGTGGATCTCACCCGCGCCGATCCGGAGGTCATGGAGTCGCTCCGCCGGTATGGCGCCCTCTACAAGAAACTTCGCCCGACGGTTCAGAACGGCCTCTACTATCGAATCGCCTCCTGTTACGATCACCCGTACGCCTGTTATGAATTCGTCGCCCCGGACCGTTCCGAAGCGGTGGTGTTCTTTTTCGCCCACGGCCTCCAGCTTCAGCAGCGGCTCCCCGCTTTCCGGCTTCGCGGTCTGGATGACCGGGCCCGGTACGCATCGACCCTCTACGGCGCGCTCGCCGGTGACGGCTGTACTCCGACGGAACTCCCGGAGCGCCTCGGGCGTCAACTTGCCGTCTTCGGCATCGATATGCAGTTACATGGTGATCTGGATTGCCGGATCGTACATCTCAAACGAAAGGATGATTGAACATGATGCAACGAAATCGACGCGACAACCGGATTTTTACCCTCATCGAACTCCTGATCGTAATCGCGATCATTGCGATTCTGGCCTCGCTGCTGCTGCCGGCACTGAACAAGGCCAGAACCCGGGCCCAGAGCATCGCCTGTCTCAACAATCTGAAGAGCATCGGCATGGGATTCAATCTCTACGCCGACAGTTACGCCGACTATTACCCCTCGATCGGCTACACCTCCGACCATATCGGCAAATACTGGCACCGCGCATTGCTGTTGTCCGGCGTGCTGGGAGAAGGCAAGAAGGAGGCCGCTCTGCGCGCAAGCGGAACCGCCGATCCCGAGGCGATCTCCACACTGCGGCACGGCGTCTTTCTCGATCCCGGCGACAGCGATCCCCGGACCGTCAGCACCTCGGCAGTCAACGATTTTCTGAGCTACGGAGCGAACCGCAGCATTATTTCCGAAGAGACCACCCGCACCTACACGCACTACATCAGGCGTAACAATCTGGCCAGCGGCCGGCCCTGCGGCAACGGTGAAAGCTGTCCATCCGGGGGAATCGTCCGCAAAAGTCCTTCCGGAATCTTTCTGGCCGGGGAATCCGGAAAACCGACCGAACGTTACCGCATCTCCGCATGGGCGAGCACCAGCAACTCCCCGTTCGATCCGGAAAATCCGCAGTTCACCCTCGCCGTCCGCCATGGACAGGCCACCAACTTCGTCTTCGTCGACGGGCACGCCGCGGCCATCCGGCTGCCGCTCACCTGGGAGAGACTTTCCTTCGAACATGTCAATAAACTGTAAGAGAATCCCCATGAAAAAGTTCTTTTTCTTTTACCTCCTGTTCGGCTCCTTTTTCCTTTCTGCGATGGAAGTCCAGTTTCGCGGCGCCAATCTGACCGATGAACACGGCACACCGCAGTTTCTCGCCGGAACCGAATACAGTTATGTCGCCGGCGGAAAAATCAAACTTTACGGCAAACTCTGGCGCGGCAAATACCCGGAGCGTTACCGCTATCTCTATGAAACCAGCCCCAGTCAGGCGTACTTTGAATCCATCGGATTCAACACACTGCACATCAGCAGTTTTCCGCTGGTGATCTCCGCGCTTTTCCCCGATTACACTCCGGCACAACAGAACCGGATTTTCGAGTTCTATCAGGAGGGGTTGATCAAACATAACCTCGGTGCGATCAAAGGGATGTGGGGCATTCAACCCTACCGTGATTTCATGACGGTCCTCAAGTCGCTCAAAACCATGCCCTACTACATCGACCTGCACACGGGAACCCTGGGGACACTGACGTCAAACCGCAAGGCCGCGCTCACCCTGCTGCCGGAGGAGGCGCTGGCCGACCCCGGCGCCCACTCCTACTTTTCAATCCGCTACAATCTGGGGCATCCCGCAGGACGCGAGGCGGTGAAAAAGGTCTTCCGGCTGGAAATGGAGCTCTTCCGCAACGAGGGGGCCCATCCCTACATGTACAAGATTTTCAACGAACCGAACTACCGCAACTACTCCCCGCACAATGTGAAACATCTCCCCGCCTGGTTGAAGAAAAGATTCGGCACGGTTGAGGCGATGAACCGGGCGTGGAACAGCACCTATCCATCGTTCAGCGCCCCCTCCCCGCTCCCGAAATCACCGCAGTACCACTTCGGCGCGGCCATCGAATATGCCAAACTGCAGGAAAAACAGCTGGTGGATCTCGCCGTCGAACTGCGACAACTCGTCCGCTCGATCGACCGGAAACCGGTCATTCTCCAGCTGCTCGGCGGCGAGCACGCCATGAGCATCGCACACGGCTGCAACATCTTTGAACTGCAGTCGCGCATGGATGCCATCACCCCCGGCACGGGGAATTTCTGCTTCGATGCCGCCGAAGATTACAATGCGGCCACCCCGTTCCGGGAGACGCTCGCCGTGTCCCGGAATCTCAAAATTGCCCTGCTCCGCCACGCCCTCTACTACCCGCTGGCGAAGGACAAGGTCTACCTCAACACAGAAGCGTACATCGCGGAAAACAAGGCGGACAACTTTCAGGCGGTCCTCTGGCGGGAGCTCGCCCTCGGCCGACAGCAGGTGCTCTTCTGGAGCTGGTTCGGCATGGAGCCGCCGGGGAAACGGATGCCGAAATTTTCCCTGCTCAACCCCGGGGTGCAACAGCCGCAGGAGCTGGAGGCGATTCCGCGCTTCCGCAAGGCGCTTGCGCCGATCGCCGACCTCTTTCTCGACCGGAAAAACAAACTCTTCGCGCCGCAGGTCGCCTTTCTCTACTCCTATCCGACGCTGCGGGTCACCGGAATCACCGGAAATCAGGCCCCCCGTCTCTTCGCCACACTGCCGTTCCTCGCCGCGCTCCACTTCCGTCACGTCGACTTTGCCGGCGTCTTCGAGGAGAATCTGGCGGCGGAGCTGGATCGCTACAAAATTCTGATTCTCGGCGACGTCACCCACATCAGCGAGGAAACCCACAAGCAACTGAAACAGTATCTTGACAAGGGCGGCATCCTCGTCGCCATGGGCGGGGAGTTCCGGCAAAGCGAATACGGAGTACCCTTTGCCGATCCCCTGATCGATTTCCGGCGCACTCCGCTCCGGGAGATGTACGGCAGGATTCCGGAGTTCGACATCCCCGCCTCGCTCAAATGGAAGATTTCCACCGCTCCCGGCTGGGAGGTGCGCGGCACATTGAACGGTGCTCCGGCCGTTCTGCGAAAGCGGTTCGGCAAGGGGGAACTGTGGTTCCTCAACGCCGACATCGGCGACTATGCGCTCACCGCGGTTCTCGACCCGCTGCTGAAACAGTGCGACATCCGGCCTTACGCCACAGTGCTCAAACCGGATCAGGAGGAACCGATGCCCAACATCGAAGTGTTCCCCTTCCGCAAGCGGACCGCGCACGGGGAGTTGAACGGCTATCTGCTCTTCAATCAAAACCGGGAAAGCTGCTGTTTCCGCATCGCGGCGCCGGGAATTCACGACACGGTGTTCGAACCGGTTTCCGGAGAACTTTACCCTGTTGAAAACGGTTTTGTGACCGTTCGGCTGAGCAATCGCGAATGCCGTGTGCTGGTCGCCGGCGACAAGGCGAAGTGGATGAAACGCTTCCCCGCGCCGACGGAGAAGTCCCCGGAACAGCTCCGCAAAGAGACGGAACAACTCGTCCGGAAAGAGCGTCTGCGGGCGCCGTTCCGCAAATCGTTTCCGCTCGACCTCAAGGCGGTGGCGAACTCCGGCTTCGACAACGCCCAGAAGTGGGCGACCAACTCCGCGCTCGTCGACTCGAACCATCGTTATCTGAGCAACGTGCCGTTCCACACGCAGCGGTTCGGCGACATCTTCTTCGACATCATCCGATTCGACTTCAACGACAACCGCAGCTGCCTCGCCCTGCGTTCGAAACGCAATCCGGAATATCCGGCCCAGGTGACCGTTCCGGTCGGCCGGAAATGCGGCGACTTCGCCATCCTGCAGACCTGTGTCGGCGGCAAACCGGGCGATGCGGTTCTCAAGTACCGCATCCGCTATGCCGACGGCACGGTTCAGGAGAAAACCGCCGTCAAAGGGGTGGAGATCGGCGACTGGAAGATCGACGCCAATCCCGCCGCGCTGCGGAAAACCGCTGTATGGAGCGATGAGGAACGTTATGGATTCTTCCTCTACGAACTGCCGAATCCATTCCCGTCAAAAAACGTTGCCAATCTGGAACTTCTCTCCTGTGGAGGGGATGGAACCGCAGTGATCTGCGCCATCTCCGCGCTGGAGACGATCTTCACCCGGGAGTATGCACATTCGGTTTCGTTCAAGGAGCTTTTCCCGGTGTTGAAAAAGCCGAAGCCGGACGCGCGCAACGGCTGGTTCGGGGATGAATTCCGCTCTGACCAGGGCTACGTGGAGTTCGCGACACGCGACGGGAAACCGCATCCCTTGTTCGACACGCCGGAAAAGATCGACCGGGCGATGTTGCGCGGCTCTGTCCGGCTGGATCGGGATTCCACCGGTAAAAAACACCAGTTAAGCTGGCTCTCCATGGTCTTTCCCGGCTCTCATGCGAGACTCTATATGCACTCGCTGGGAATCATCAGCAACTGCACCGCCAACCGCGACGGCGACCACTGGATGGAGTTCGAAGTTCCGCTCAAGGAGCTGCGCGGGGAAAATGTCTCCGCACTCACCGGATTCGTCCTCTTCCCCGGTCGCCAGACCGAAGTGGTCAAACATTTCCGCAACCTTCGACTGGAGTATTGAAGATGAACCAGAGACAAGCACGCAAAAGCAAAATGAAACTCGCGATACTCTGTTTCTCCCTCTGCGGGCTCGTATCCGTCGCCGGGGCCGAATACGGGAAACCGATTCCATTGAAACGGATTCCCGGCGTGACGGAAGGGGCAATGGCGGCGGAACTGTACCGGAACACCCTTTATGTGGCAGGTTCGCGGGGCACCCTGTTCGCCTTTGACGTCACAACCCCGGATGCGCCGAAGCTGCTCTCGAAGCTCCGGGTGTTGAAGAGCTCCCGCCAGCTGGCAATCCGAAACGGCATCGCCGCGGTAACCGGCCGCCAGAACGGAATCGCGTTCGTGGATCTCCGCAATCCCGCCCGTCCGGAACTTTTGAGCCGTTATCACTCCATCGAGCTGGCAACCGGCATCGATCTGACGCCGCAATACGCCTATGTCAGCAATCGCGTTTACGGCGTGGAAACGGTCGGCCTCACCGATCCACGCCGCCCGCGTCATCTCGGCAATCTGCTGACCCGCGAGGCGCAGTCGATCAAAGTTTACGGCAATCGGGTGTTCATCGGCGACTGGGCGGCGGGCCAAATCCTGATCGCGGACGCCTCGAACCCGGCACAACTGATTCCACAGGGGACGTTGCAGCTGGATGGCTACGGCGATGGACTGGATGTTTGCGACACTCTCGTTTTCGCCTCGACCGGGCATCATCGCAAATCCGGTCCGGCGGAGGATCGACCGGGCAACGGGCACGGTCTCGAAGTGTGGGATATCAAAGATCCGCTTCACCCCCGACGTCTTTCCCGTTTTTCCTTTCCCCGTTTCTACAATCTCGGCAACGACTACTGGAGTGTGCGGGTTTCCGGGGACTACGCGTTCTGCGCCGACACCCATAACGGATTTTTCGTTCTGAACATCGCCGATCCGGCAAAACCGTTCTGCGTCGGACATGCCCGGCTGGAAGAGGTCATCGAGCCGAAGCGGTATGATGCCCACGGCAAACTGCTGCTCAACTCCCGTCTGGCAGACGCCGTAAGCAGTCTGGCCGTCGGAAACGGCGTCGTCTATCTGACCGGAATCAAGACCGGCCTCTATCTTGCGGAGCTGCCGGGCATCGCCGCACCGCGAAAAGAGGAGTCGATCCCGGCGGCGAAGGCGGTTTCGGAGAAATTTCCGACGCCGAAAGGATTTGCCGGTTATCGTCCGGCGGGAATGGTCCGGGCGGCGGCCATTTCCGGCGATGTCGCCTTTCTGGCCACCTCGGATGACGGCATTCACAGCGTCCGGCTCGGAGAGGGGGAAATCACTCCACTGCAACACTATCCGCAACATTTCGCCTTCGACGCAAAGGTCCGCGGCAACACCTTGTATGTGGCGGAAGATCTTGATGGACTTGGGGTCTATGAAATTCTTCCGAACGGCGTTCTCCAACAGAAGGCAGCCGTTCCCATGCCGTGGGGGCGAAGCTGCCAGCAGGTCTGGGCGCCGGAAGGAAGCGATCTGGTCATCGTCTCCGACCACGGAGCAACGATTTTCTTCCTCGACCTCTCCGACCCGAAAAAGGCCAAGGAGGTGTTTCGCCACAATCAGGTCGGAATCGTCTATTCCGATCTCATGACCCATCAGCTGGTGGGCGGCCGCTATCTGTTCTTCAACTGGCATCACAGCGGCTACGCCTGGTACGACCTTTCGGGGCAGAAACCGGTTCCGGCAAACGGGAAACGGTTCCGCTTCGCCTCGCATCTGGACGGCGCGGCAAGTCTGGGAACGCGCTGTCTGGCGGTTGCGAACGGCGGCTATTATCTGCTGGAAGCCAATCAAGGCGGCCTCCCCGCCGATTGGCAGCGGGCCAGGGTGCCGGGTGTGAAACTCGGCGGCATCCCCTCGGTGGAGGAAGATACGCTGGTTCTCTCCAATCGCCGGACGGGCGAAATCACGGTTCTGGACATCCGCGACCTGCTCCGGCCGCGGCTGGACAAGGAGCGGTCGCTGAGAGTTCCGGGGCACCCCGGCACGGTGAGCTTTTTCCGGCATCGAATGGTGATTCCGGCCGGATACGCCGGGCTCTATCTGGAACAGAGCCGCGACAGCATGGAACCTTCTGCCCGATAAAAGATTCCACTGGAATTTCCGCCCGATGTGCCCCGATCGTCAGCGCGCGACTCGGTGCACGCCGGCAGAGAGCGTGCGGGTCGGCCCTCCCGGCAGAACCAGCTCCGCGGTCGTCCCCTCCGGCACCAGCAAGCGCAGTTCCGAACCGTTGAGCGCAAACGCGATCTCGCCATGGGGCGTCGGCACCACCGCTTCCACCTCCGCGAGATCCACCGGATTCGGCGCCACCCGGATGCGGCGGAATCCCGGTTCCAGCGGCTTGATTCCGGCGATCTCCGCCGGCAGCAGCGCACACGGCCCGGCGGTCCAGCCGTGGCAGAAGCTGACATACAGCGCCCGGGCCTGCGGATCCGTTACGACCGGATACCTCCCCGGCGAAGCGTAGAATCCCTCATAGAGCGTATCCGCACCGGCATCGAGATGCGCTCCCCATTCACGGCGGATCACCTCGAGCGCCTCCCGGCTATCCCCCCGGGCGAAAAGAAGTTCCAGAAGTTCATACAGACTGGTGGAGGAGCGCCGCATGCCCGGCTCCTCGAAGATCGATGTTTCGCGCATCAGCTTCTCCACTGCAACCTCCGTCCGTTCGACGAGGGCCCGGTAATGGCGAATCCGCTCCGGTTCCTCGGCAAGGAGCGCCACCTCAAGCGCGGTCCGGAGCGCCCGCAGATAGAGCCAGTTCAAATAGGGAGAGCGGCCAGACACCTTGTTCAGCACGATCATCCAGCTCGGCATGGGGTTTTCCGGAATGTCGATCAATCCATCCTCCCCGGCACGGGCGGAGAGCCAGTCGACTGCGGCGAAGAGATTCTCCCGCAGCCGCAGAGGAAACGCATCGTCCCCGGTGAACAGCCGGTAGTCGTGAAACGCGATCACCCACCAGGCGACATAGTCCCACAGGATCGAAGAACCCTCCCCCATCGCCGACGGAATCGCCCCGTCGGCATATTGCACCGAGGCGATCTCCTCCCAGGAGAAGCGGAACAGCTCCTGATCGCCGAAGAGGTAGTAGTTGTAAAGCGCCTCCGCCCGGGTGTCCCCGACCCAGAGGAAACGGTCGCGTTTGACGCCGTCGAGATAGTACTCCTGCATGCAGAGGTGAAGAGTCTTCCGCCCCGCCTCCCAGATCCGGTTGAGCAACGGGTCGGAGCAGTGAAAATAACCGCGGTACGACACCGGATAGAGAGTGGCGCGCACCGTGAATCCGGAGAGCTCCGCCCCCTGCGGCGTGTCGAAGAGTTCGATTCGAACGAAACGAAATCCCACCCGCTGCCGGCTCTCATACTCCTGCACGCCCGCGCCGAGCATAACCTCCTCGTTCAGCATCCGGTAAAGCAGCTGATCCCGGGCCGGTTCGGCGAGACACTCCGCAAGGCTCTCCCCGTAGCGGATTCGGAGCCGGGCCCCCTTCGGCGACGCACAGCGGAACCGCAGAAATCCGACCGTCTCCGCCCCGAAGTCAAGCAGAAAAAACGGCCCCTCATACCGGCCGGAGCACTCCAGTTGAAACACGCCTTCCGCACCAGCGACAGCCCCTTCCACCTGAGGATAGGCAGCCACTTCCGCAAACGGCGCGGGCCGGGCATTCCAGCTGTTGCGATAACCGTCGCCGACGATGTCTGTCAACTCCGGCGGAACATCCTCCGCCGTTTCCCGCATCCGGAAAAACGGCGAATCGACTGCTTTCGGAATTTCTCCGACGAAAAACGGGGAACCTTGCAGACAGGGGATCACCCGCTCCGGATGATCCCCGGCATGTCCCCGCCACTGCGGCAATCCGGCATACTGGAGCGGTACAATCCGCGCCCCGGCCCAGCCGCGATCGTCAAACTCCGGCAGAATCCACCCCCACTTCTCACAATCCGACGCGCGCCAGCTCCCGTCGGAAATCAGCTCAACCGCGCCGTCGCAACAGAGCTCCAGAGAGCATCCCCGGTGCCCGGAGTGGTTGAGGACGTGGACCGCCGCCAGATTCTCCCCCTCGTGCAGAAACGGCGTGACCTCGTAATCGCGGGTGTTGTTCCACTCATCGACCACCGCGACCAGCCGTCCATTGAGAAAAAGCTCGTATCCGGTGTCGGAAAAAATCCGCAGCACAGCGCAGTGCGGCCTCGCCGCCAGCTGAAAACGGCGTCGCAAAAACGCCTCCTTCGCAGAAGCGCCCCAGATCGGTTGAACGGAATTCATCGACATTGCCATGTGACTGCCCCCTGTCCCAGTGTTTGAAAAAAAGGATCGTTGTTCATCGCTTCCCGGACCGCCGTTCGCTCCTCCGGCACAAGAAAACGAACCGGAGCAAGCAAATCGCGCGTTGCTCCGCCGGGATCGCCCATCGCCTCAAGAAGAGCTTCCGCCAGAAGCTCGACATACTCCTGAAACCCCGGCACGATCGATCCATCCGATCGGGCAAGCGGTATAAACGGCAGACTCCAGGAGTCGATCCAGAGCGGGGAACCGCCCAGCTGTTCCCGGAGAGTTCCGCCGTCGATTCCGGCAAAAGAGATCAATGCCTCCGGCTGAAACCGTCGCACTTCGGCGACGATCCCCGTCTCCGGCCGCAGCGCCGTACCGCAACGGAACGAACGGAACCGCATGCCCGCGCCCCTCCCCTCCGGCACCGACAGGAACTCCCGTTCGCCGTAACCGCTGGAGTCGGTGAGCAGCGCGACCCGCTTCACGCCGCGCCCGGCGAGGAATCGTATCGCCTGCGTCAACGCCCCCCCGAAATCATATCGGACACAGTGGAACGGATGCCCCGGATGGTATTCGGTGAGAAAAACCGGACAGGCGGCGGCACAGCGCCGCAACGGTTCTTCGACATATTCCGGGTGAAGCGTGTAGACCAGCGCATCGACGTCGAGTTGCATCATGGATTCGAGAAGTTCCCGTTCCCGCGCCGATTCATACCGGGTGATGCCGAGAATGACGCGATAGCCGGCATCCTCGAGCCGCGTCATCAGGGATTCCGCAAAACAGGAGGCGACCGGTCCGGAAATCCGCCCCAGAATCACGCCGACGACATGGCTTCTGCCGCCCCGCAGCAACTGTGCCGCCCGGTTTGGACGGTACCCGAGCGCCCGGATTGCCTCGTCGATCCGCCGTTTCGTCTCCTCCGAGCCCCACACCTTCGGATTCCGGTTGAGATACATCGAAACCAGCGAACGGGAAACCCCCGCCCGTTCCGCCACATCCTGTGCGGTAACCTTGCGAATCGACATGCACTCCTCCTTGATATGTCACGTGACATATCAATATATATCCACTATTGAAAAATTCAAATTCTGCAGATGTTCCATCTCCGTATTTTTTCGAAAAGGAGGTGCGACGATACAATATTCTTCCTCCCGGAACGTTACATGAAATGTAAGCCGGTTGGAGTTTTGTCGAAGTTCCACCGGGCGGTCAATCCCGTGCCCGCCGTTGGGCCGTGGGTATTCACTCTGTTGCAACGCCAGGAGGAGCAAAATGAAATATCTGTTCAGAGAAATGCTGTGCGCCGCAGTCTGCAGCCTATCAATTCCCCTCTTCGCCGCCGGCCCCGGTCAAGCAGCCGCGCTGTCGGTCGTCGGCGCGGAAAAGGTTGTCGAAGCGGAGGACCATGACATCCGGCACTATACTGGACAGGTGGTCTCCCGTTCCGTCGTCAGCATCGTTCCGCGGGTCTCCGGCGAAATCCTCGAAGTCGGTTTCAAAGACGGCGGAGTCGTCCGCAAAGGGCAGATGCTCTACAAACTCGATCCGGTCCAATACGAAGCCGCCGTCAAGGGAGCCGAGGCCAGCATCGAAAAGTGCAAGGCGGAACTCACCTACGCCCAGAGCAATTACAACCGGCTCAACCTGTTGTATGAGAAGCAGGCAACCAGTCTCGACACACTCGAAAGTGCCAAAGCGACCCTCGGCGCCGCCAAGGCCGCCCTGCTCTCCGCCGAAGCGGAACTCATCACCGCAAAGGACAACCTCAAAAACACCGTCATCACCGCCCCCAGGAGGGGATCGTCGGCGTCACCGCCTATACGCCGGGCAACTACATCACGCCCAATTCCGGCACACTGCTCACCATCATCCAGACCCAGCCGATACGGGTCCGCTTCTCCATCAGCGTCGCCGACCTTTTCAGCATGTTCGGCTCCCACCGGGAACTGATGCAGAACGGCAGCGTCGAGGTCAAGCTGGCCGACGGGTCCCAATTTCCCGAACGCGGCACCATCGAACTGCTCAACAACGAAGCTAATGCCAGAACCGACACCATCCAGATCTACGCGAGCTTCCCGAATGAAGAACGCAAACTTGTCATGGGAAACACCTTGACGGTAACTCTCTTCCGCGCCAACGGCAAAATGCTCCCCGCCGTCACTCCGTCGGCGCTGATGCACGATTCGAACGGCTCCTACGTCTATGTTCTGGACGCGACGAACAAGGTGGAAAAGCGTTACGTCACTCCCGGCAACGCCACCGCTGAACAGCAGATGATCCTCTCCGGGGTGAAAAAAGATGAGATCGTCGTCACCAAGGGCACCCACAAAGTTCTGCCGGGAATGACCGTGGAACCGGAATTCGACAAGGAGAAATAAGATCATGGTTTCCGCAATCTTCATTGGACGCCCCCGGCTGGCGCTCGTCGTCAGTCTGGTCATGGTGCTGACCGGCATCATCTCCCTCGGCAAACTCCCGGTCGCGGAGTATCCGGAGATCACCCCGCCGACTCTGCACGTATCGGCCAGTTATCCCGGGGCCAGCGCCGAAGTCATCACCCAGACCGTCGCCATGCCGATCGAAGACGAGATCAACGGTGTCGACGATCTGCTCTACTTCTCCTCCACCAGCGACAACTCCGGCAGCTACTCCTGTCAGGTGACCTTTCAGAGCGGTACCGACACCGATATCGCACTGGTCAACCTGCAGAACGCAGTCAAACGCGCCGAAGTGAAACTGCCGTCGGATGTGACCAAAAACGGCATCAGCGTGCAGAAACGCGGCGGTGATATTCTCGCCATGTTCGCCTTCCTCACCGACGGCAAGAAAATGAATCTGATGGAGCTCAATAACTATGTCGACTCCAACATCAAGGATGCAATCAGCCGGATCGACGGCGTCTCCTCCGCGGAAGTGATGTCCTCGCAGGAGTACTCAATGCGCATCTGGCTGAATCCGTTGCGGATGTCCGGCCTCGGCATCTCCACCTCCGACATCACCACCGCCGTGGAATCCCAGAACATTCAGGCCGCCGCCGGTTCCATCGGCACCGAACACTCCAACCGGTACATCAACTTCAAACTCAACGTCAAAGGGCGTCTGATCCAGGCGGAGGAGTTCGGCAACATCATCCTCCGGCACGACACCGACGGCAGCATCGTTCGTCTGCGGGACGTCGCCGATGTCGAAATCGGCGCCAGCTCCTATGCGGGGAAAAGCATGTTCAACGGCCGCGAGTCCGTCGGGCTCGGCGTCTATCGCGCCCCGGATGCCAACGCTCTCGAAACGGTCAACAAGATCAAGGCGGAACTGGAGAAATGGGGGAAACTTCTCCCGGAGGGGGTGAGCTACGCCATCGCCTACGACCCCACCGAATTCATCAAAGTCTCGATGAAGGAGATCGTCACCACACTGGTTTCGGCGCTGCTGCTGGTGGTGCTGATCACTTGGCTCTTTCTGCAGGACTGGCGGGCGACGCTGATTCCCTCCATCGCGATTCCGGTCGCTCTGCTCGGAACCTTTCCGTTTCTGTACGCGCTCGATTACAGCATCAACGTGCTCACCATGTTCGGATTGATTCTGGTGGTCGGCTCCCTCTGCGACGACGCGATCGTGGTGGTGGAAAACTGCCAGGCGCTGATGGAACGCGAGGGGCTTTCCCCCAAAGCGGCCGCGCTGAAGTGCATGAGCCAGATCACCGGCGCGATCATCGCGACCACGCTGGTGACTGTCGCCTGCTACGCGCCGCTGGCCTTTTACGGCGGCATGGTCGGGAACATCTACATGCAGTTTGCGGTTTCCATGTGCATTGCGCTCTGCCTCTCGACTGTCGTGGCGATGACATTGAGTCCGGCGCTCTGCGCCCTTCTGCTGCGCAAGCCGGATGGCCACGTGCCGGTGATCTTCCGCCCCTTCAACCGGGTGCTGGACGGCAGCCGGAAACTTTACAGCTTTTTCGTCGCCTTTCTGGTCCGCCGGGCTCTGCTCACGCTGCTGCTGCTCGCCGCCGCCTGCGGCGCAGTCTGGCTCCTCTATGGCAAGATCGACAGCTCTTTTCTGCCGCAAGAAGACAAAGGGGAGATCATGTGTGATATCGAACTGCCGCGCGGCGCTTCCATCAGCAGAACTGACGCGGTTCTGGATGAATTTCTGAAAAAAATTGCCGATATCAAAGGAATCCGTTCCACAATGATCATCTCCGGAAAAAGCATGATTTCCGGGACCGGGGAAAATGTTGCCCGGGTAATCATCCGGCTCGATCCCTGGGATCAGCGCAAAACGCCGGAACTTCAGCTCGACTCCATCCTCTCTCTGATCCAGCAGAAGACTGAAGATATCGCCGATGCCAGAATCACCTCCTTCACGCCGCCGGCGATCATGGGACTGGGCTCCACCGGAGGCGCCAACTTTCATCTCTGCGGCATCGGCGACATCAATCCAGGAGAGCTTGCGGAAATTGCGAAAAAATTTGCCATGAACCTTGCGAACAGTTCGGAGACCCGTTACGCCACAACCTCCTATAACGCCGACACGCCGCAGCTTTTCCTGGACATCAACCGGGAAAAGGCGGAAACGCTCGGCGTCGCCACCGGAACGATCTTCTCCACACTGCAAAGCAAACTTGCTTCATTGTATATCAACGACTTCACCTTTCTCGGACGGAACTACGAAGTAAAGATGCAGTCCACCGCGAACAACCGCGCCACGCTGGACAACGTCCGCGAGATTCAGGTGCCGAATGACGACGGTGAAATGGTTCCCCTGAGTTCACTCGGCACACTCCGCTACATGGTCGGCCCCAGTCAGATCACCCGCTACAACAAAATGACCAGCGCCGAACTCAACGCGCAGTCGGCCCCCGGCGTCAGTTCTCAGCGGCTCTTTGAACTGGTCGAGGGGACGGAACTGCCCTCCAACTACCACGTGGAGTGGACCGGCCTCAGTTATCAGGAGAAGCAGAACCATGGACAAATCGTCTATCTGATGCTCCTGGCGCTGCTTTTCGCCTACCTCTTTCTGGTCGCGCAGTACGAGAGCTGGACGATTCCGGTTCCCGTCATGTTCGCAGTCACCTTCGCCCTTCTCGGCGCTCTGCTCGGGTTGCTCATCAGTGGCGAAACCATGAGCATCTACGCACAGCTCGGCATGGTGATGCTGATCGGACTCGCCGCCAAGAATGCGATTCTGATGGTGGAGTTCTCCAAACAGGAGCGCGAGAGCGGCAAGAGCGTCTTCGAAGCCGCGATGAACGGCGCCAACCTCCGCTACCGCGCGGTGCTGATGACCGCCTGGAGCTTCCTCTTCGGCGTCTTCCCGCTGGTGATCGCCACCGGTGCCGGTTCCGGCAGCCGCCGCGCCATCGGCATCACCACCTTCTCCGGCATGGTGGTCGCCACGCTGATCGGCATCGTCTTCACCCCGGCGCTCTACGCCGCATTCCAGCGGATTCGCGAGTGGATCAAAGGGAAACTTCACCTCGCCTCTCCCTCCGGCGGAGAGAATCCGATGGAAAATCAGCTGTAATTTCTCCATCCTGCGGCGCCTCCATAAACCATGGGGGGCGCCGCTTTGCTGTAAAATTATTTTTATTTTTTATCATAAATTAATTTGCAAAACCTCCATTTCTGAAGTACACTTTATTGCTGTAAATCTATTCTTATTTTTTTACAACGATAAAACAGGAATGCAGAAATGAAGGAATCCACCTCAAAGCGCTGGCTATCCGGCAAAACCAGACAGGTTCTGCTGCGGCGTGCCCTGGTCAAAACAATGGGTTACACCGATGAGGATCTTGACAAGCCGATTGTCGGAATCATCAACACCTGGGCGGAAACCAACCCGGGGCACTACAACTTCCGGGAACTGGCGGAGGCGGTCAAGCGCGGCGTCTGGGCGGCGGGCGGTTTCCCGCTGGAAGTGAACACGATGTCGATCTGCGAAGTGTTCTTCGACATCTCCAGTCTGATCTTCCGCAACCTGCTCTCGATGACCACAGAGGAGCTGATCGAGCGTCATCCGTTCGACGGCGTGGTGCTGATGGGAAGCTGCGACAAGAATGTACCCGCCCAGCTGATGGCGGCGGTTTCGGCGAACAAGCCGGCCATCTACCTGCCGGGCGGTCCGATGCTGCCGGGCAACTACCGCGGCGAATCGCTCGCCTGCGGCACCGACAGCTTCAAGCTCTGGACAAAGTACCTCGCCGGAGAACTCAAAGAGGAAGATCTCTCGAATGTGGAGGGCTGTCTCTACGGCAGTGTCGGCGCCTGCCCGATCATGGGGACCGCCAACAGCATGCAGTGTGCCACCGAATCCCTCGGCCTGAGCCTGCCGGGGAGCGCCGCCGCCCCGGCGGTCTCGGCGGAAAAGTTCCGCATTGCCGAAATGACCGGCCGCCGGATCGTCGGAATGATTCAGGAAAATCTGCGCGTCCGTGACATCGTGACCCGCGAAGCGCTGGAGAACTGCATCACCGTGCTGATGGCCTCCGGCGGGTCGACCAACCTGCTGATCCACCTGACCGCGATCGCGCGCCGGGCGGGAATCGAACTGCCGCTGAATCTCTTCCGCGAAATCAGCGACCGTACGCCACTTCTGGTCAACACCAAACCGGTCGGTGATTACACGGTCGGCATCGAATTTCAACAATCCGGCGGCATTCCGGCGTTGATGAAGGAGCTGGAGGGGATGCTCCACACCGATGCCCTCACCGTCACCGGCAGGACCGTCGGCGAGAACCTCGCGAAGGTCGAACGCTCCTGCAATCCGAAGGTGATCGCGCCGATCGACCGCCCGCTCTCCCCGAACGGCGGCATCGCGACGCTCTTCGGCAACCTCGCTCCGCGCGGAGCGGTGATCAAGCGGGCGGCGGCTTCGCCGGAACTGCTGAAATTCCGAGGAGAAGCGCGGGTGTTCGACACGCTCGCCGACGCCGAAAAATACCTGCTCGACGAGAACTCCGACATGGATGAACACAAGGCGGTGATTCTGCGCGGCTACGGTCCGAAGGGGGCGCCGGGCATGCCGGAGTTCGGCAACTACATGCCGATTCCGCCCAAACTCTACCGGCGCGGCGTGAAGGACTATCTGCGCATCACCGATGCGCGCATGTCCGGCGGCGCATTCGGCACTGTGGTGCTCCACGTCTGCCCGGAGGCGGCGGCGGGCGGTCCGCTCGGCGCGCTCCGCGACGGCGATATCATCACGATGGATGTCGATGCCGGGACGCTCAACGTCGAACTCTCCGACGAGGAGATCGCCCGGCGGCTCGCCGAGACGAAGTTCGAACCGAAAGAGAAGTTCGAACGCGGCTTCATCAAACACTACACCGAAGCGGTTCTTCAGGCCGACGAAGGGTGCGATTTTGCTTATCTGCAATAAGTTGAAGTATTTTTCAGAAAGGATTTTTCTGCGATGAAAAAAGTTCACGGAGTCTGTCCGATCGCTCCGGCGGTCTTTCATGACGACGGCAGTCTCGATCTCGAAGGCTACCGCCGCTGCTGCGACGCGATGCTCAAGGGAGGAGCGCAGGCGCTGGCGCTCTTCGGCATTGCCGGGGAGTACTACAAATTCGACCGCGAAGAGGAGGAGGCGTTGATCCCGGTCACGGTCGAGGTCTGCCACGCGAACGACGCCCCGGCGGTCATCTCCAACACCCGCCATTCGACCGAATCGGCGACGAAATGGGCGAAGCGGATCGAGGCCTCCGGCGCGGACTGCATGATGCTGCTGCCGCCTTTCTTTCTCAAGCCGGGAGCGGCGGAGATCACCCGCCACGTCGAAGCGGTCTGCGATGCGGTTTCGATTCCGGTGATGTTCCAGTACGCGCCGGAACAGACCGGTGTGACGATTCCGCCGGAAGCGCTGGCCAACCTCGCCGCCCGCCACCAGAATCTCAACTACTTCAAGATCGAATGCAAGCCGCCCGGTGCCTACATTTCACGCCTCACCGAACTGCTGAAGGGCAAACAGGCGGAAATCTTCGTCGGCAACGCCGGATTCCAGATGATCGAGGGATTCCGGCGCGGTGCACAGGGGGTGATGCCCGGCCCGTCGATGTTCGACGTCTACCGGAAGATCTGGGACGCGCTCGAAGCGGGCAACGATGCGGAGGCGTTCCGGGTCCACGCCAAACTCAACGCGCTGTTGAACCACATCCGGCAGAACGTCGAGATGATCATCCACTTCGAGAAGCGGATTCTCCAGCGGCGCGGACTAATTGAAAGCGCCCGCTGCCGTTCGCCGCAGTTCCGCAGTGACGCGGTCTACGACCGGCTCTTCGACGAACTCTATGCCGACCTCGAACCGGAGTTCATCCGATGAAGGCGCTGGAGGGGAAACGCGCGCTGATCACCGGGGCGGCCCGGGGAATCGGCGCCGGAATCGCCCGTTCCTTTGCGGCGGCGGGAGCGGAACTGTTTCTTCACTATCGCTCCGACCCGGCGGCGGCGGAAGCGCTGGCCGCGGAGTTGCGCGCGACGGGCACCGAAGTGCACCTGTACCGCGCCGACCTGGGGAAGCTGGAGGAGCTGGACGCCATGTTCGATGCGATCGAACGGGAATGGGAAACACTCGACGCGGCGGTCAACAACGCCGGATGGGATCCCGGCATGGTGCCGCTGGAGGAGGTCACGCCGGAGATCTACGAAAAGCTCACCTCGGTCAACATCCGCGGCACGCTCTTCGCGTCGTTGCGGGAGATTGCGCTGATGAAACACAATCCATCCGGCGGCAGCATCATCAACATCGGGTCGGTCCAGCAGGAGACGACGGTGCCGGGGCGGACGCTCTACGCGATGAGCAAGGGAGCGATTCACGCGCTCACCGGTGAACTGGCACTGGAGGCGGGCGAATTCGGAATCCGGGTCAACAACATCGCCCCCGGCTTCATTGAAGTGGAGCGGCTCAAGGGATCACCCTCCTACAACCGGGAAGCGGTGGCGACGGATATTCCGCTCGGGCGGGTCGGTCAGCCGGAAGACATCGGGGCCCTGGCGGTCTTCCTCGCCTCGTCGGAATCCGGCTTCATCAGCGGCGACACCATCATCGCCGACGGCGGCCTTCACCGGAGACTCGCGCGGAGCCGCAACACCATCTCCCGCACCTGAGGGACTGTGTCAGCCCTCGAACGCCCGCTCGCCGGTCATTCCGTTCCGAAGCCGGGAAACTTCCTCCGTCCCGGAATGGTGAACCGGTCAAACTCCACCCCCTCCGGAGTGAATGCGCGAAGTGTCAAACCATCGCGTCCGGATTGCACCACCAGGGCGGAGTTTTCCCGTATTCCCCCGGGCCCATCCAGCGTGACGATGGGGAATGGGTAACGCCCCGGTTCAATTCGCCGATACCGGTGAACATGTCCGGCGATCATTAGATCGAAATCCGCGCCGTTCTGGAATGGAGCCAGTATGCGGCGCATCGTAAGGCCGATCTTGTCCGGAGAATTTTCCGGTGCGATATCGGCGCCGTGAATCACCAGAATCCGATAGTCCGCTTGCCGAAAGGCGGAGCTGCGGAGAGCTTCTGCAAGCATCTTTCGCTGTTCTTCCGCCAGTGCGGCAGTTGGTGACTGCGTTCCGGAATCAAGAACCGCAAAAAAGATCCCGCCGCACCGGAAGGTGTCGAATGTCTTCCGCTTTCGGCTGGAAAAGAAGTCATTCCACCGTTCCTTCTCCCTGCCGATGAACTCATGATTTCCTCGGACCGGCATCAGGCTTCGGCCGGCAAACATGCGGGCAAACGGATCGAGAAACGCACCGAAATACCGGTTTTCAAAGTTATCCGTCGTGGAATCCACGTCACCGAGGTGAATGACGAAATCCGTATCCTCCCGTTCTGCGAGACGGGAATATTTTTTCAGAAGATCGAGCCGGAAGAGTGTGCTGTGCTGGGTATCCCCGAATACGAGGATCTTCGCCGGACCGTCACTACCGAAACAGCGCACCGGCCAGGAGGTCGTCAGACCGGGATATTTTTTCCCGTCCCGGGCAAAGAGCCGGAAACTTCCTTGCGTTCGTTTTGCCGGGTGGCCCAGCTCAATGGTGTGACAGGTCCGCTTCACACCGTCTCCGGGAGCGGTAAAACGTTCGCCGCCGGAGAAGATCGCCTCCGCCCCCAGAGCTACCGGGATGGTGGTGACAACACGGATCAGCATACTTTCAGGCGTCATATGGGTGATCGCCGGGTGAAATTTCAGTGGTTCCTCCGGCGGTGGCAGCGGCAGATCGCGTTCCATCGCCGGAGGGGCAGCCGTCCGGACCGGAGTTGCGGTTTCGGCGATATCGCAAAAGAATTTCATTGAATCCACCCCGCGTTCCACCACGAAGACAATCCGGTTGCGCCCTGCCCTCAGATTGCAGGAGAAAGCATGGCGCACCTTGTCCGCAGCCCCGCCGTTGCCACGCCCCATGGTGCTGTATACGAGGACATTGTTCACGTAACAGTCAAACCACCAGTCGGCGGAAGCATGCAGCAGAACACGGCGTTCCGCCGGAGAATTCAACTCCGCAGCAAGCAGGGCAAATCTCGTTCCCGCGGGATAATTCGGCAGTTTCGTCAGATCGAGTGTCCCTTTTGCCGGTTCCAATATGATCCGGCAATCCACCGGCCAGTCGGAATTGACGTACCGGCTGCAGATCTGCGCGATGTCATCAGTAAACCGGAGCTGAAAAGCTGTTCCGGCGACAAGCTGGCAGATCAGACAGAAAAAGCAGAACAACAAAGAAAAAAGACGCATATCCTCCCCCGATGATTATTGCAGGAACACCAGTTCCTTCACTTCAAGTTCCGCCGAACCGGCCCGCTCCGGCGTGCCGCCCGCTCCGAAATTGACGTAACGGATCTCACCCGGAGTGGGGATGCGCTGTTTCAATCCAGCGTTCCACGAGGCGGGCTTGAAATGATTCAACGGAATCAGCCGGGTCTGGAACTCCCTGCCCGGCGGCGGCAGCGTACAGACATAGGATTCATCGCCCGGTTTCTGCTGAAACACCATTTCCGCCTTCAGTCCCGACGGCAACTCTCCGCGATAGGAGATCTTCACGAAACGGGCGTCGCGCGGCACCGCGTTTTCCGGCAGAGAGGAGCGGAGAAACACCCAGTTATGTTTGCCGGGGTTGAGTTGAAACTGCAATTTCACCCTCTTGCCATCCCGGAGAAGTTTTCCTTTCGCGGCGGCGGCATTGGCGACATCGAGCCGGCGTCCGGTCAGCAGGTTGCAGGCCGGCTTGCGCAGCAGATCGAAATAACGATGTTCGAGGCCGCCATCTTTGAATTCCACCGGAACCCGCTGAATTGCAGGAAGCTCAATCGTGTCGCCGGAAACCCGTGCCGTCACCGGAATCCTCTTCGGATTCCGGCCGAGATCGAACACGCAGCTGCCGAAGTAAACCCCGGCGGGCAGCGCATATTTCCGCCCGCACAGTTCGAGGGTGCGCGGCTTCTTCAAAAGTGACCAGAAGAAGATTCGCGGATAGAACTGCTCCTTGCGGTAGACGTTGTACGGAGGCGCCGCCTCGGTGATGATTTTTGAACCCGGAGATTCCGGCAGCAGCCGCGACCACAACTGGCCGGAGAAGCTGGTGATCTTTTCCGGGGAACGCAGCGGCCAGGCGAGGACGATTTTCTCCTCTTCGATTTCCGGCATCGTTCCGCTCTTGAACCAGCGGTTGTAAAAGCGGAAGATCTCAAGCAGTTCCGATCCCTTGTTGCAGGAGGGCCAGATGTCGTGGTCCTCGTTCAGGTCGTTCCAGGTGGTGAGGATCATCGTTGAAACACCGGCGCGGATGGCGGCATCATAGATCGCATGAATCCGTCCGAAGTCCGGCTGAGTATAGTGTTTTCCCTCACGCATGCTCCCGCTGCTGACACTCCAGAAGAAGGGTATTTTCTTCAAGCGCTTCATCGTGTGGCGCTGGTATTCGACAAGGAATTCCGTCGGACCGGAGGGGGAAAAAAGATAGGCTCCGTCGGCGATATCATCCCACATCCAGTCGATCCGGGAGGGACGGATGTCGGCGACGAAATAGAACCGCTGTTCTTTTTTACGCAATCCGGCGAGGATCTCACGCCAACCGCAATCCGGCAGAGGCGCCGTTTTATCCGGGGCATCGGAGTTCTCATAGAATGAATCCGTCCCGAAGTGGACCAGCAGTGGAAGTCCATTAACCTGTTGATACGCGGAATGATTCGCACTCATTTTCAATGCGGAATCCAGCACCTTGATCCATTCATCGACGGTCAGGACACGACGCTTGGGATAGCGGCTCGAAAGATTGGCCACATCGGCAAAAATCGCCATCTTCAACCCGAGCTCTCCGGCAATCTTCAAACGATCCAGGAAGAGCGGGAAACGCGCAAACGGGGTATTCCAGGAGTCCAGCGGCTTTGTCGGATCGTAATCGGGCACCGGCAGCATGTCATAAAGCACAGTATCAACACCGATTTTTTTCATCAACTCCAGATGAATCCGGGCGAACTTATTGACCAGCGCCCGCACCTCGGCTGAATCTTTTTTCGGCTGACTTTTCGGAATTTGAGCAAGCGGCAGCGGAAAATTACGCAGGTCGTTGCTGTTCATTTTATTCTGATGTCCGAAAGTCGAACCGCCTCCGCCGATGACCGGATCAATGAATGCGAGATCGACCAGCCAGACCTGACGTTTCTCCGCTGACACGACAACTGCTGCAAAGAAGAGGAGAAGGACATAAAATATTTTTCGCATAAGAATCACCACCATTGAAAGTAAGGGTTCTGCCGGGTATACAATTCCTGCCAGCTGTGCCACTCGAGATGCCCGTCGATGAAGATGACGTTGCAGCCGTTGGAGTGATAATTCGCACAACCGCGACCGCTGCTGCCCGTCCAGTTCCAAGTCTGATTGAGGCGAATTTCAAACTGCGGAATCGTCATACCGTTCTTGAAACGCATTCCCTCGGAAATCATGACACGGCGGCGAATCTGTTCTTTCTTCCCGGTCAGATTCTGCCCCTTGGTCCAGCCGATGCCATATCCCTGTATGTCAGGGTCCCAACTGATCGGCCCCATCTGCGCATACGGTGCATAACCGAAATTGCCGTCACCGGCCAAAACCATCTCCTCATTCAGCGACGGACAGAACCAGACCGAATCCGCCTTGTATTTCGGCCGTCCAATCGATTTGGTATGCCATTCAGCAATCGGCAGATAAACCGAAAGAACATTGCTCCACCAGCCGCCGCGATTGACGTTTTCCGTACCGCTGTTGTTGATCATCGGGTAGTAGGCGTCGCTGTCGGAGCGGTAGAGTTCCACTGCCGTCGTAATCTGTTTGAGATTATTCGCACATTTGATGGTACGCGCCTTCCCCCGCGCCTGATTCAGTGCGGGCAGCAGCAATGCCGCCAGAATGGCGATGATCGCAATTACGACCAAGAGTTCAATCAGAGTAAATCGAGCAGGACGCAATGTCATGGCGACGTCGACAGAATGAGGCGGAGCGTTCCATACCCCCCTTTCCCTGTCGCGGGAGATACGCCCGAGGCCGCAGGCAGATGAATGACCAAAGCGAAGTTTCGGCAAGACATGATGGTTCATTTACATTCCTCCTTGCAGGGGGTAAATTTATCTCTGCTCTTTACGCAGATGACCGTTTTTCTTTCAGTCGAGTTCTTCGCGGACATCAACACAATCCCAATGATTTTACAGAATCTCCTGGCACGTAACAGCTTGGAATCAATATCTCCTGTGGAGGCATATCGGGATTTTCCCACCGCCGCAAAAGCAGAGCGAGCGCTTCCCGGGCATGTGCTTCGAGTGAAACATTCACGTAGGATACGGCGGGGCGGTAATACTGCATCTCAATCCGGTCGCCGATCACCGCCAGCGAAAGATCATCCGGCACGGAAAATCCATCATCAGTAACCGCAGCCACCGCAGATAGATAATCGGCAGGTTTGACAATCAGCACCGAAAAGGGATAGTTCCCCTTCATGGCGCGCAACTGCCGGTAGATCGCATGCTGGGTGGATTGGTAGAGCGGCACATCGAGCAACAGTGCCAGCCGATCGAAGTCGTGGCTGCACTCCGGATAATTCTGCAACGTCTTTCGCCAGGAGTAATAATGATTTTTGTCGTCCTCCATCTGCTGGATCTGCGCGGCAAGACCGATATTGCGATGCCCCAGCCGGACCAGATTTTCAACCAGAAGCTGAATCTCGCTGCCGGTATTGCCGACAACCGAATCAAACCCCCGGCCGGTCTCATGGATTCCAATCAGAATCAGCGGCTTCCCGCTCTGCTGAAGTTTCTGAAGAAAGACCGGAGAAAGTTTGGCAAAATCTTCCGGACTCCATGCGATGATGCCGTCACAGCAGGCAATGGTCTCATCCACGGTTCGATCGTCCCAATGGCGGGCAAACGCCTGACGGAGCAACAGCTTTTTCTCATCGCACATCCGCTGCATGTGCACGATGAAGTCCACGAATTCAGGCGTCGCAAACGCCGGCAGAATCAACCCCACCTGCCGCTGCATCTTCTTTTCCGAAACCGTGTCGTTGACGAAAAAACCGACCCGCGGCACACATCGCAGATACCCTTCGGCCGTCAATCCGGCGATCGCCTTCCGCACCGTCATGTGGCTCACCTGAAAGAGCTTCGCCAGCTCATACTGCGACGGAAGCGCACTCCCGCGGGCAAAGTTCCCAATCGCGATCTGACGCTTAAGTTCCGTCAGAATTGTATCGGCTTTCACTGAGACTTTCGGCATCAGAACACTCTCCGGATTTTGAAACTCTGCTCTAATATTATATCAGACTGATACAGTATTGTCAAGTCTTTTTATAAAAAAAATAAAAAGATTCATAGTTTGCGGAATGAAAAAGGGGCGGTCCGACTGTTCGGGCCGCCCCTTCCATTCCGTGTCGTCAGGAATCTTTACTTCACCCCCATCGCGCGGAGGTTGTTGTAGGAGATCTTGATCGATTCGAAGATGTCACGATCTTTGAAAAGCGCATCCTGCTCGATCGAATACCAGCGGACACCGGTCTCGCGACAGGCCAGCAGAATGCCGCCCCAGTCCAGATTTCCTTCACCGATTTCGCAGAACACCGGCTTGTCGTTGTCGATGATCGTGAAGTCCTTGAAGTGAATCACCGGCATCCGGTAGCCGAGCCGGTGAATCCAGCTCACCGGACTGCCGCCGCCGCGGGTCACCCAGTGCACGTCCACTTCGGCAAACACCGTCTTCGGATCCGTGTTCGCGTAGAAATATTCGAAAAAGGTCTCGCGACGCCCCGGCAGACGTTCAAACTCAAAATTGTGGTTGTGATACCCGAGACGGATTCCGGCTTCGAGCAGTTCCGCCCCCTTTTCGTTGAAGATATCGATAAGTTTCTGCGCATTTTCCACCGAGCCGCGCAGTTCCGGCGGCGGCGCTCCGAGCGCGACGAAATCGCACTCCAGCGTCTTCATCCGGTCGATCAGAGGAGCGCTCTCACCGGAAATCGTCGCAATGTTCTCATGGGTGGCGCAGCAGAAAAGCGCATGTTTGTCGAGCTGCTTCTTGATCACTTCCGCCGGAAGCGGCACCGCGGAAACCTGCACCGCCTGATAACCGATTTCGCAGACCCGGTCAAGGGTGCGGTCCAGATCGCTCTCGGTCTTGCAGTAATCCCGCAGATTGAACAGCGTCACGGCAATTTGAGAATCGGGCATCTTCATTTTTTCTGCTCCTTCAGATATTATTTGACCACGTCGATAGCGCCCTGCTTGACCTGATCGATCACGCGGACCACTTCAACTGCCTGTTCCATGGTAATCGGATACGCCGCATGATTGCGGATCGTCTGGTAGAGGTAGTACCAGATCTTCTCCGTGGTATCGCCGGAGGAAGGCGCGACACCGAGTTCATCCTCCACCCACACCGGGCTCACCTGCCCGCCGAATCCGCCATCCAGCGGCGGATTCGCACTGGTGGCGTGGATCTCCGGCAGCGGAATCGCCGGATTGAGATATTTCAATTTCAGCTTCTTCTCGTCGTAGCTCACCAGAGAACCGCGGCTGCCGCGCACCACATAGACCGGGTCCGGCATACTGATGCCGCCGGAGATCTCCACATCGACAATCCGGCCGTTTTCCCCCTTGAAGATGATCTTGAGGTGATCTTCCGCATCTCCCTTGGCGGCGACCAGTTTCAGATCGCTCCAGAGCTCTTTGACCGGGGATTCCAGGAACTGCAGCGCGTGGTCCACCAGGTGCGGCCCCCAGTTGAGCAGCTGGCCGCCCCCTTCGGAAAGGATGGTCTGCCAGTCGGCACGCCACTGGAAACTGTGGCGGCAGAGCTTGATCTCAAAAATCGTACCGAGCTTGCCGGTGGCGATGATCTCGCGGATATGCGCAAACGCCGGCTCAAAACGACGGTTGTGACGGATGAAAATTTTGCCGGGGAACCGTTCGGAGGCCTCCTTCAGCTTCAACGCGTCGGCATAGGTGCAGGCGATCGGCTTCTCCACCATCACATACTTGCCCGCCTCCGCCGCCTCGATCGCGTGTTTCACATGATCCGGCGAACGGGTGGCAATCGTCACCAGCTCGATATCCGGGTTCTTCAGAAAATCCGCACTGTTGTCGTAGACATGCAGCGACGGAATCTTCTTCACGGCCGCTTCCCGCCGCTCCACGTCGATATCGCACCCGGCAACCACTTCGTACAAATCCGGATACAACCCAAGTTCATGAAAATGCATGCCGTTCCCGGCCCGACCGAGTCCCCAGACTCCCACGCGAATCCGATCCGCCATTTTTATTTTCTCTCCTTGTCTTCACAATGGTGACAATGTTGAAAAAAAGAAACCGTTTCACAATGTTTAATATAACCAGAGAAAACGATTTTTCCATAGGGAAAACAACTTTTTTTATCAGATAATTCCTCCCCTTACGTCAGAGCGCCCCGCGCCTCACCACGGAACTTCCGCCCCGAATATGCTCCGCGAGTTTCGCCGCGGCCGGTCCATAGTCGCGTTTGAGCAGAAGCTCAAAAAGTTCGAGCCGTTCACGCACCGGGTCAAAATCGTCCCCGGGCGCGGCACTGCAACTGCGCAGGTTGCGGAACGGCGCAGTCCGCCGGATCAGCCGGGCGGCAATTTCGCCGAGACAGCGGTTGGTGCAGTATTCCGTAATCAGGGAGTGGAGGGCGGCGTCCGCGGCGAGCGCGACGGAAATCCGTTCCTCCGGAGCCGCCTCTTCGAGGCGCCGTTTCCAACCGGTCAGCTTCGCCTCGGGAATGCGGGAAATGGCGCTCTCCAGCGCCAGCGGTTCAATCATGGCGCGACAGGCGAACAGTTCCTCGACCGCTTCCGGCTCCGGTCGGCAGACCTGGTATCCCCGCCGGGGCAGCGACTCGATCAGCCCCTCCTCCGCCAGACGTCGCAACGCTTCGCGCACCGGAGTCCGGCTGATTCCGAACTCCCGCGAAAGCCCCTCCTCGGTCAGGCGCACGCCGCCATCCAGCCGCCCGCCCATAATCCGCCGGACCAGCTCCAGATAAGCCTGTTCGGCCAGCGATCGTTTCATCAGCCCCATGGGGATCCTCCTTTGCTGCATACAATACCACTTCGAAGCGCAAAATGCAACCGAAAGGGTTTACATTACTCCTTAAAGAAAAGAGCTTCCGCGAACATCAACAAAGGAGACGCCATGATAGAATTTCAAATAAAAGACAAACGTTTCTCCCGCTGCGGCAACCGTCAACTTCCCTGCGGAGCGCGGCCGGTCTTCGAATACGGAGTGCGGGAAACGGTGGAGTTCACCTTCGATTCCGATCTCGATGCGCAGGCGCTTCACACCCTCTCCGGCGACAGTATGCCGCTCCAGTCCGGCGAACCGATGCTGTTCGCGACCGGCATCGGTACCGGCACGCGCAAACTTCAATTCGAAATCGACACCATGAATCAGAGCTTTCTGGAGAAATGCCGAAGTTTCCATCAGAAACTCTATCTGGAAATCGCGGAAAAAAAGAACGGCTCCGACCGGATTCTCCTTCAGGACTGGATCGAATGCTCGCCTCGCGTCAACGTCTCCGGCACCCCGCCCGAACCGGTCACCAGCTACTACACTGCCGCAGAAGTGGACGCCAGACTCGCGCAGATTTCCGGCGGCGGAGAGCCGCCCGACCTGAGCGAATATGCGAAAAAAAGCGAACTGCCGCAGAAACTCTCTCAGCTTGAAAACGATTCCGCATTTCTCAGCGACGCACCCGCCGACGACGCCCTTTACGGCAGGCAGAACGGTCAATGGACCGCTCTGGTCGCCACCGAGGAAAACTACTCCGCCGCAGAAAAAGCCAAGCTGGCAGAACTCCCCTCCGCGGCGGAACTCGATCAGCGGTTCGCCGATCTCTCCACCGGAGAGGTGGATCTTTCCGGCTACTACACCCGCGCGGAGACCGATGCTCTGCTCGCGCAAAAGCCCGACCGCGACGAACTGCCGGAGGTGCCGGACACCTATTCACGCAGTGAAATCGATGCGATGTTCGGCGCCTTCGAACAGGCCGCCGCCGCGGTGATCGGCGAGCCGCAATAACCTCACACGCGTTCCAGCGTCAGGAGTGCGCCGCCGTTGCCGGGCAGGAAAATCCCCTCATCCCGCAGGCAGGTTTCCGGAGAATCCGAACAGCAGTCGGCAATCCGCCAGCCTGCCGCGGGATGCAGCGCCACTTCGCGGGCGTCCGGCGAACAGTTGGTCACCACCGCGTAACAGAGCGAATCCGACGCCGGGTGTTCGCTCAACAGCACCTCCCGGCACTCCGGATGGAGCCGTTCTCCGGCCAGCGCCCCTGCCCCGCAGTAACGGTAGAACTCACAGGCCGGGATCGACTGGAAGGAGCCGGGGATTTCCAGCATCCGCTTTTCCAGCGGCAGCGCGGCCAGGATCACCCGCCCCCCTCCCCGCCGGAACTCCAGGAACGTCCCGCTGTCGTCGAGCGGCTCCGCTCCGCGTGACGCCAGTTTGAACTCGTAGGCGGGAGCAAGCGGCAGCTTCACCCGGGTTCCGCCCAGATTCAAAGCGTATTCCCGGACCGAACTCCCTTTCCGGCGGCTGACGATCTCCGCGCCGAAGAACTCCGCCATCTCCACCGGGCAGGCGTCGCTGTCCAACGTCACGCAGAGCGTCGCCCCGGCCTCGACCCGCCGGGCAAGCTCCCGGAACGCGGCCCGGTTCAATCCCCCCTTCCGCTTCATGCACGGCAGGAAATAACAGGGCGCTTCCGGAATCTCATCCTCACAGAA
Source organism: uncultured bacterium (assembly GCA_900551245.1). Taxonomy (GTDB): domain Bacteria; phylum Verrucomicrobiota; class Lentisphaeria; order Victivallales; family Victivallaceae; genus Victivallis. The sequence goes on from URVC01000001.1 coordinate 132,555, forward strand.
CGCAAATTTCAACGTAAGTCCCGCCTGACGGGCCAGAATGTTGACCGCGTTCACCAGTTCATAATGCTCCTGATCGCGCCCCAGAATGCAGACCGCGGTGTGCGCCGCCGGCGGAAGCGCCTGCACCGGAGCACGTTTCAGAAACTCGCCGAATGCCGCAATCGCCTCTCCGGTCGGATTCAACCGGAGGTCGCCGGTGAGAATGCCGTGCTCCATGCCCGCTTCATCCCAGTCGTAAGGGGGAAACTCCATGCCGGTCTGGTCAAACGCACACCACCACAGCAGAGCCCGCGCATCCGACGCCCACAGCAGCCAGAGTATGTTGCGGAGCTGACGACCCAGCGCCGGGAAATCCGAAAAGGTGCGCCGGAGCGTGCCGATCTCCTCGACAATGCTCGGTTTTCCGCCGATATCGTGGTAAAGCTGATTTTCCGTCGGCGCAAGCATCACCCAGCGAAGTGTGTTCGCAGGATCGCAGTTGACGTAGCTTCGCCACATCTGATACGGATGCGTGGTCAGCACATCGCACAGTTCCGCCTGGTCGGCGATCAGCCATTTGTTCGGCCGGGGCTCCCACTGCCGGTCGTGCAGCTGGAGAGAGTGCATCCCCGAAAAAATCGGCCGTGAAGGATCCGTCTGCCGGATCGACGCGGAAATCTGAGCGGCCCAGTTCCACGCCGCCGCCCGGGTGTCGGCCACGGAGAGACAGTTGCTCTCGTTGCCCAGCTCCCAGGCGAGAATGGCAGGATGGTGTTTCATCCGCCCGACGAAATACCGGACAAACCGATTCTGCCAGAAGAGCGATTCCGGATCGGTGAAGGCGTCCAGCCCGTCCACTGCGGGCGGGCAGTAAATCCGGAAGGTCATGTGGCCGTTGATCAGCGGCACGATCAGCTTCATGCCGTGCTTCTGCGCGAGATCGGCCAGCGTCTCGAACCGCTCCATCATCGTCTCATCCACCCCGGCCCGGCCCGCTTCGGTCGCCGGAAGCGGCCGTTCGCCGGTAAAGGCGTACCCGCGCGGATACCCGCCTTTCGCACAATTGCTCCGCAACACCATCACCGGCTGAAAATCCGGCCAGAGCGGAAATACCCGCAACAACCGGCAGCCGATCTTCTCCAATGCAACAAAATCCTGCTCCACCACCACAGCGTCCCACTGCGACCACATCCGTGTCGCGGCATGGCTCGCCCAGTAGTTCACCCCGAGCGTCATCGTCCCTTGTTCCAGCATCTGCACACCCTTTCCTCCGTTTTTTCTAGTATATCCGGGAAACCGTGCAAAACAAGGGGAGCTCTCCGCCTTTATACAGAAAACATTGAAACAAACCCGGGGAAATATGAAAATATTGAAACAGAAGAGTTCAAATCAGCGGAACCGCTTCCGAAACCGCGCGGCGGTCAGGATATTCCCCCCGGAGGCGTTCGACATCCTCTTCCGCCATCCGCCAGCCGACGGCACCGACATTTTCCGCCAGGTGAAGAGGATCAGACGCCTTGACAATCGTCACCACGCCCGGCTGGGAAATCAGCCAGTTCAACGCCAGCTGCCGGGGCGTGTGGCCATATCGCGCCGCCAATTCCGTCAGCAGCGGAACCGAGCAATCGACTCCGCGCAACGGCCGCCAGGCGATCACCATGACGCCCGTTTTCTGACAGAAGTCGAGCAGTCCGGAGAGTTCAATTTCGCGGACCTGCAGATTGTAGTGGAGCTGGTTGGCGACGATCGGCACCTCGGAGAGCGCCTGCGCCTGTTTCAGCCGATCGAGGGAAAAATTGCTCACCCCGATGTTCCGCGCCAATCCTTCGCGCTGGAGCCGGTTCATCGCCTGAATCGTCTCCTTCAACGGAATCTCCGGATTCACCTGATGAACCAGATAGAGGTCGAAGGCATCGACGCCCAGCCGGCGCAGGCTCGCCTCCGCCGCGCGCAACGGTCCGTCGCCGCCGAGATGGCTTTTCCAGACCTTGCCGGTGAGAAAGAGCCGGGAGCGCTCCACGCCGCGAATCGCCTCGCCGACCAGCTCCTCGGCATGGCCGCCGGCATACATTTCCGCCGTGTCGATATGGGTCAGACCGGCGTCGAGCGCCCGGCGGATTACGGTGATGTCGCGGGCATCGTCATTCTCCGGGTCGCGTTCCGAAACACCGCCCAGCCGCCAGGTCCCCTGCCCGAGCACGGGCATCGAGAATCCGCCGGCAATCGTTTTCCATGGAACCGTCATCGATTCTTCTCCTCCTCTTCCAGCCGCTTCCGGCGCAACCGCTCCCGGAGAAAGAGCTTCCGTTTCCGGTAGTCATCCAGCAGAACCGCGATGCTCAACAGCCCCGAAATGCAGAATCCGAGCGTGCCGATCACCGGGATCTCCCCCCAGAACGGCGGAATTTTTGCCACAATGATCAGCGCCGACCCGATCAACAGCGCCGAAATCAGCAGAGAACGGGACATCCGCTCCCCGGTCACGTAAAGCGTCTCCTCGATGTCGTTGAGCCGGTGATGTTCCACCCGGAGCGTCAGATCGCCCCGCTCCAGCTTGCCGCCGATGTTCCGGAGCGCCTGCGGCAGATTCTGCAGCGACGTGATGTTTTCGCCGAGCGTATCGAAGAAGCGGCGCACATAGGGGACCGGATTGAGCGCACGCATTTTGAGCTTCTGCACGAACGGCTTGACCATCTCCACAATCCGCAGTTGCGGGTTGAAGGTCCTGCCGAGATGTTCTATGGTGATCAACGCCTTGAACATCATGTAGAGATTGGGCTTGAGCGACAGCTCATACTTGCTGAACATCTCCATAAGCTCTTCGAGGATGTGGGAAACGCTCAGTTTATCCAGCGGCAGATTGATGTTTTCGTCGACAAGGTCGCCGACATCGCGTTCCAACTCCAGCCGGCTTCCGGTAAAGCGGCCGGAAATCGTCATGCGCAGCGCGGTGTCGGTCATCAGAGAGATCTGACCGCGCAGCATGTAGTCGATGATCTTGACGAAATCCTGCCGCTCCTCTTCGCTGACCCGCCCCATCATGCCGAAGTCGATGAAGGCAAACCGGTTTCCTTCCAGCAGAAAAATGTTCCCCGGATGCGGGTCCGCATGGAAAAACCCGTATTCGAAAATCTGGGCCAGCAGGGAGTTGACGCCGAGCTCCGCGATGCGCGGCAGATCATATTTCCGCCGCACCTCCTCTTCGGCCAGCACCTTCGTGGCGGAATCGCCGAACAGACGCTCCATGGTCAGCACCCGCATGGAGGTGTATTCCAGATAGAGGCGCGGAATGACCAGTCCTTCACTGCCGGCCATGTTCCGGGTGAAACGGAGCAGATTGGCCGCTTCAAATTGATAGTTGAGCTCCCGGCGGAGCGAATAGGCGAACTCCTCGACAATCCGCACCGGGCGGAGCCGGGCCAGGGATTCGTTGAAATTCTCCAGCTTCCGGGCGATGTAAAGCATGATCTCCAGATCGGTGGCGATCAGCGCATCAACGCCGGGCCGCCGCACCTTGACCACGACGGCGGTGCCATCCATCAGCGTCGCGGCGTGGACCTGCCCGATGCTGGCCGCCGCCAGAGGCTCCGGGGAGAACTCCCGGAAGATCTCCTCCGGTTCCTTTCCCAGCTCTGCGCGGATGGTCTCCCGTGCCTTTTCCACCGGAAAGGGGGAGACCTTTTCGGTCAGCTTCGAAAGTTCGCGCGCATATTCCGGCGTGATGAGATCCGGCCGGGTGGAGAGGATCTGCCCCAGCTTCACAAAGGTGGGGCCCAGCTCCTCAAACAGCATCCGGAGTTTCTCCGGCCGGCTTTTCCCCGTGAGAACATGCTCCTGCCAGAGCCGCTTCTTCAAAGGATGAATATGCTCGGCCAGATCGTGAAATCCATATGCTGCCGTGGTTTCAAGAATGACGAGAAACCGTTTGAATGATTTATAATCGCGGGTAATCTCCGACGGAGCCTTGAATCGCATACCAGCCTCCTCCTCCCTTTACCATACCCCTCCGGACGCGCGGATGCAATCCCATTTCCGGAGAAACCGGCGTTATTTCCCCTCCTTCTCTCGCAAAGCGGCCCGCTGCGGCGACTCCACCGCGATTGCCGCAACCGGACTCTCCGCGCTGACCGAATGCAGATTGAGCACCGCCTTGATGAAGTAGCGCCGCTCCCCCTCCGGAGAAACCACCAGCTTTTCCACGAATGGAAGCTCCTTGGTCACCAGCACATTGTTCCCCGGAACAATCTCCAGCGGGTAACGGGTGGCCGGGCGCTTGACGTCGAAGGAGAGCGGAATCCACAACCCTTCATCCGGCTCGGTGGTTCCCGGCAGCCAGGGCTGGCAGTAGATCAGCAGATTGTCCGGCTCGTTGGCGTACCACTCGACCAGACGGAGCGGGCGGTCGTCGGTGTTCCGGAGCGAGAAGGTCACCCGGCCCGGCCGGCCCGCCGTCAGCGTCCGGCTGCCGACCAGCTGAAGCGAGAGTTTGTAGCGCGCCAGCTGCGGGTACTCCGGCAGTTCGGCGACAACACCGACCCCCAGCTCCTCGCGTTTTTCCACCTCACGGACACATCCGGCGGTCTGCATCAGAACGATACCGGCCGCCGCCAGCAGAAAACAGTGTGAAAGTTTCATAATAAGAATACCTCCCGGAATTATTTTCGATTCAATTCCACCAGCTGTCCCAGAATCGCCGTCCGTTCCTCCGCGGTGGCCGCCTGCCGCAGGCGAAGGGTCAGCGTGCGGCGTTTCTCTTCACGGCGAATCCGGCGCAGCTCCCTGACCGAATCGAGGACCGCCCGGCTGACGTCGGCATACTGGTGATCGCCCACCAGAAGACGGCTGACCGCCGGCGACGGGTGTTCCAGCAGCATGTCGGAAATCGCGCTGCCCGCCTGATCGAACTCTCCATTCAAAGCGGCGTTGACCGCAAGATTGATCGCACGCTCCGGCGGCGATTCTCCGGAGAGCTCTTCCGGCGGCAGAAGTTCTGCGATCTGCCGGGCCGCCTCCTCGTAGTTGACCGCCAGCGCGAGCAATGTGAGCAGCGCGGAGGGGTAACGCTCCTCCACCGGACGGACCGGCGGCTTCGCCTCCTGCTCCTGCCCGGCAAAGCGGCTCCGCCGCTCCTCCTCTCCCCGGAGTTTCCGGCGCACCTGCCGCAATTCCGCCCAGAAGGCGTCTTCGCTCACGCCCAGAGCGGTCGCCGCCTCGCGGACATACAGCTCCAGCTCCACCTGATTGGTCACCTTGCCGAGGAACTCCGCCACCTCGGCGGCGGCCTGCCCCCGGCCGGCGGGCGAACTCATGTCGTACCGTTCCGGCAGCGAGTCGCAGAGCACCTGCAGCCAGGAGACCGCTCCCGCCACCGCCTGCTGAACCGCCTCGGCACCGCCGTTGCGGAACAATTCATCTGGATCCTTTCCGCCCGGAATCCGGATCACCCGGATATCGAACGACATCGGCAGAAGGATCTCCAGATCGCGCCGGATTGCCTTCTGACCGGCCGCATCGGAGTCGAGCGCCAGAAAAATCCGCCCCGCATAGCGGCGCAGAATCCGCCCCTGATTCTCGGTGAAACTGGTTCCCTGCGGCGCCACGGCACACGCAAACCCGGCCCGGTGAAACGCGATCGTGTCAAGCTGCCCTTCGCAGATGATCGCCATATTCTTTTCGCTCATCATCCGGCGCGCGAGCGGCAGAGCGTAAAGGAGATTGCCCTTTTTGAAAATCGGCGTCTCCGTGGTGTTGATGTACTTCCCTCCGGCCGGAGTGGCTTCCAGCGCCCGGGCGCTGAATCCGACCGCCCTGCCCTGTTCATTTTCAATGGTGAAAGTGAGTCGCCCCTTGAAGTGATCGTAACAGCGTCCGGTCTCCGCCTTCCGGCTGACGATGCCGGAATTGACCAGTTCCGCGTCGGTAAACCCGATGCTCCGCCCATAGTTGAGGCAGGCGGTCCAGTCATCGGGACAGGCGCCGATCCGGAACTTCTCGGCCACTTCGGGCGGAATTCCCCGCTTCTGCAAGTAAAGCGCCGCAGGAGAAGCGGGATTCGAAACCAGAACCCGGTGAAAAAATTCCGCAAACGCTTCGTTCACCTGAAACAGCCGCTCCCGTTCGCCGGCCCGGCGCCGCCCCTCCCCCGGATCGCCGCCGGGAGCGTTTTCCGGGATCACCACGCCGACCCGCGACGCGAGCATATGAAGAGCGTCGACAAAACCGACGTTCTCCTTCTCCATGAAGAAGCGGAAGACATCGCCCCCCTTGCCGCATCCGAAACAGTGAAAGGTCTGCCGGGCCGCATCGACATGGAACGACGGCGTCTTCTCCTGATGAAACGGGCACAGCCCCTTGTAGGTGTTGGTTCCGGCCCGCCGGAGCTGCACGAACATGCCGATCAGTTCCACGATGTCGCATCGGGATCTGATGTCTTCGATGATCTCCTTGGATACGCCGAACGCCATGGTCAGTTCATCTGCCGCAGCCGCGCTTCCACGCGGGCGCGGGCGGCGGCATATTCCGGCTTGCCCTGGGTCTGCTTGAGGAAGAACTTGTAGAAGCCGCGGGCATTCGCCTTCGACGAGGTGTAGCGATCCATGAACACCCCCATGTTGTAGAGCATGCCGGGATTGTTCTTCGAATTGCGGCAGGCATCCATGAACGCCCGCTTGGCGGCGTTGAAGTTCCCGGCCCGGACATAGGAGATGCCCAGCTGATTGTCCAACGCCGGATTCTTCGCGAATTCCGGCTTCTGCTTGAGCATCAATAGATAGGGAACCGCCTGCCGGGAACGCATGGCCACCGCGACGTTGCAGAGCGCCACGAGCGTGTTCGTGTCGTCCGGCTTGAGCCGGAGCGCCTGCTCCAGCGCATTCATCGCATCGGCATAGCGGGCCGGATCAGAGGCATAGATCCTCCCCAGCGTATACTGTGCGGCAAAACTCTCCGGATTGATCTTCACCGCCTGAAGAGCCGAATCCAGCGCAAGATCACGTTCCCCGCACTTCTCACTGGCCACCGCGCGGAACACCAGCCCGGACACATTGTCCGGCTCGAGCTCCACCGCCCGTCGAGCCTGCTTCAGCGCCTCTTTCCACTCCCCGGAATCAGCATATTCCTTTGCCTTCACCAGACACCCGTCCGCCGTGCGGCTGCCGCACCCGGCAGGAAGCAGACAGATCACCCCCAGAACCGTCGCGGCCAATCCTTTGAAAAACCGTCTCATTTTCGCCTCATCTCCGTTGGTTGCGGCCGCGCCACGCACTCACCGCCAGCCCGGCTACATAAACCACCCCCGCCAGCAATACGATCGCCGGTCCGGAAGGCATCCGGTACCAGTAACTCGCCAGCAGGCCGAACGTCACAAAAAGCCAGCTCAACACGGTAGCGAGCACCATCGTCGACCAGAGGTGCCGCGTAAAACACCCCGCCGTCGCCGCCGGCAGCGTCAAAAGCGCAATCACCAGAATGATCCCCACCACGTTGATCAGCAGTACAATTGTCAAAGCCGTCAGCGCCAGCAGCGCCAGATAGAGCAGCTTCACCCGCACGCCGCGCAGCTCCGCAAAGGTTCCGTCAAACGACATCGCCAGAAGGCTGTTGTAGAAAAACAGCGTCGGAATCAACACCACCGCATCCAGCACCAGCGTCATATACACTTCGTGCTGCGACAACAGCAGAATGTTCCCGAACAGATACCCCTGCCAGTCCACATAGCCCGGCGTCCGGTCGAGAAAGAGCAGACCGATCGCCATGCCGAGCGCCCAGACCACATTGATGATCGTGTCTTCACGCTCGCGGGCGCAGATGCTGACCACGCCGACCAGCAGGGCGGACGCCACCGCACCCACAACGGCGCCGAGCGTCGCCGAACACCATCCCCAGAGGCAGACCCGCTGCAGAAAGAGCGCCACGCCGACGCCGCCGAGCGCGGCATGCGCACTGGCTCCGGCGATCGACGAGATCCGGCGGGTCACCACCATCGTACCGATCACGCCGAGCGCAATGCTCGACAGAGCCCCGATCAGCAGGGCGTAGCGGAGAAACACCATCTCGGGCAGAAAGAAGTCACGCAACAGTTCCATCTAGTGCGCCTCCTTTCGGCCGCATTCGGCATGTTTGCAGTTGCAGAAACAGTCATGATCGTGTTTGATCAGATTCACTTCGTGATGGTACACCGCGTTGGCGGCGGCGGCGTCGAACCGCCCCGCCTCGTGGACCGTCACCCGACGGTTGACGCAGATCACCAGATCCACCTCACGGTTGACAAACCCGAGATCGTGGGAGACGGTCAGCACCGTCATCCGGCGGCGGAGAATTTCAAGCGTCGCATAGAACTGCTCTTCCGCACCGGGGTCGATATTGGCCGTCGGTTCATCCAGCAGCAGCAGTTCCGGCTGGCAGGCGAGAGCACGGGCGATCAGCACCCGCTGCCGCTGCCCGCCGGAGAGCGCAGCAAAACTGCGCTCCGCCACCTGCGGAATGCCCATCTCCTCCAGCGCGGCACGGGCAATCCGCTTGTCTTCCGCGGAGTAGCGCCCCCAGAATCCGCGACGGAGCCGCCCCATCAGCACCACTTCAAGCGCCGTCACCGGAAACGCTCCGTCAAGTTGATGAAACTGCGGCATATATCCCACCTTGGGGCGCGCCTCCTCCGGAGAAACACCGAAAATCCGAATCTCCCCGCTTTCCGGCGTGAGCAGCCCCAGAAGCAGACCGAGCAATGTGCTCTTCCCTCCGCCGTTGGGGCCGACGATACAGCCGGACTGCCCGCGCCGCACGGTCAGGTTGACCGATTCCAGAACCCGGCGGCCGGGCTCATATCCGAAACAGAGGTTCCGCAGTTCGATGATAGGTTCAACGTCGTTCATCGGCTTCCCGCTTCTCTTTCTGTGCCGCGAATCCATGCTTGAGAACCCGCGTCATCTCCCGGATGTTGGCCGGAAGATCGGCGGCCAGAGGATCCATGCCGACCACTTCGCCGCCGATCGCCTGCGACAGCGCCCGCGCGCTGGCCGGGTTGAACTGCGGCTGAACGAAGATCACCCGTACTCCATGTTCGCGCGCCCGGCGGATGATTCCGGCGAGATGGGCCGGGGTCGCCTCGCGGCCGCCGAGCTCAATCGCGGCCTGCCCGAGCCCGGTCATGTGAGCGAAATAACCGAACGCCGGGTGGTAGACGTAAAACTCTCCGCCCGCATACGGGGCGAGTTCCTGCATCACCTCTTTTTTCAGCGCGGCGAGTTCCCGGGTGAGCGTTTCGCAGTTGGCCCGGTAGACGGCGGCATGGGCCGGATCGAGCGCCGAATATGCTTTTTCAATATTTTCCGCAATCCGGATGGCATTGTCGAGCGAGAGCCAGACATGCGGATCGAGTCCATCCTCGCTGCATGGTTCGCCGGGCCCGTGCGCATGGCCGGCATGCGGATCCTCGTTGTGCGTATGTTCGCAATCGGCGCCGAAGGGAATCCGTTGAATTCCCTCCGACACATCGATCACCTTCACCTTCCCGTTCGCAAGCGGACGCAGAAGCGAGTGTTCAAACGGCATGCGGGTGGTGAGAAACAGCTTCGACGCCGCAGCGGCCCGGATATCGTGCGGACCGGGAGCGTAATCATGCGGACTGCGCCCCTCCGGCAGCACAGACTTCGCGTGGATGAATTCTCCGCCAATCCGGTTGGCCAGGTAGGCGATCGGCGGCAGCCCCGCACTCACGGCAAAACGTTCGCCGGCGGCGGGAGCACTCTCCTCGCCGCAGCCGCAGAGCAGAAGCAGAGCAACGGCCGGCAGCAGGGCAAGGCAACGGAAAAAAGTCATAGTAAAACTCTCCCTCATAATACCAGATGATAATTGAAATAAAATACCCCGGAATGAGAACAATGTCAAGGGTTCACCGGCCGGATGACGCTTTTTTTGCCCAAACTGCTTGCAATTCCATGAAAAAGGTGTATAGTTTACTCCTTGTACATGAATTCGCAAAAAAAACAAAATCAGGTGTCTGATGGAAAAGATTTTTCTGACCGGCATCACCGGTCTGGTCGGCAGTGCATTCGTCGTTGCGCTGCTCCGTGAGCGGCAGGATTACGAAATTGTATGCCTCGCCCGGAAGACAGCAGTCAAGAGCGCGCAGCAGAGAACCGAAGAGATCATCCGCGATGAATGCAAATTCGACGGGTGCCCCGAACTGGCCGACCGGATCCTGAAATCGGTCAAGGTGATCGAAGGAGACGTGACCACCATCGACCCGGAAGAACTTGCGAAGAATCCGCTGCTCTCCGGCACCACGATCATTTTCCACTGCGCCGCCGACGTCAATCTCGGCAAGGACCCCACCGGGCGCACCTATCGGATCAACTACAACGGCACCGTGAACATGGTCAAGTTGGCCCAGCTTCTCAAGGTGAAGGAGTTCCACTATGTCGGAACCGCCTACATCGCCGGGAAACTGGTGGGGACCGCCTTTGAGAACATGCCTATCGACAACGGCTTCAACAATCCGTACGAAGAGAGCAAATTCAAGGCGGAGATGCTGGTCCGCAATTCGGGCATTCCCTTCACGATCTACCGGCCGGCGATCATCACCGGCCGCCGTTCGGACGGCCGGATCCGCAAGCCGCTGGCGTTCTACCGCATTCTTGAATTTCTGGGCAAACTCAAGAGTCATTACTGCACCAAGCACAAGATCGATCACACCGGCTGGGCCAATCTGCAGATCAATTTCGCCGCGGTGCCCTCCGAACATGTCTATTTCGTGCCGATCGACTATGTGCAAGAGGCGATTACCGCCCTCTTCCAGCAGCCGGTCAACAATCAGGCCTACCACATCACCGGTGAAAGCCCGCTTTCGACCCACCAGATTGAAAACTCCATCTGCCGGGTGTTGCGTCTCGACGGAACCACCGTCAACGGCGGTCCGGTCGCGGAAACGATGGACAACAAACTGATGGCCCGCTTCCTCGGCGACCTTTTCCCCTACTTCTCGTCGGATATCATCTTCGACCAGAGCAACGTGCGCAAGGCGCTCGGCGACAAGATCCTCGACTGGGAATACGGGCAGAAGGGGCTGGAGACGCTGATCCGGTCGTTCTACAAGGACTACTTCCCGAACGTCGAATGGCTCCAGACACTGGCCAATGCGCCGCTGGATCGCGAGCCGCACTGCTGAACATTGAGATAGAACCCGGGCGGGGACCGCAAAAACGGTTCCCGCTTTTTTCATGATGGTCATTGATTTTCACACACACTGCTATCCGCAGAAGGTCGTCGCCAAGGCGCTCAGCGCGGTCCAGGGCCGTCTCAAGCCGGCGACGGACGGCACGCGCGACGGACTGATCGCCTCGATGCACGAAGCCGGAATCGACTATTCTCTTGCCCTGGCGCTGGTGACCAATCCGGCGAACAGCCTCGGTGTGAACCGCTGGGCGGCAGAACAGAACCATGCCCCGGTCTTCTTCACCGGCTCCCTCCATCCTGACGACCCGATGCCGGAAACGACGCTGGATTTCATTGCAAAATCCGGACTGAAAGGAATCAAACTCCACCCGGAGTATCAGCAGTTCGAATTCCGTGAAGAGCGGCTCTTCCCGCTCTGGGAACGGTGCTGTGAACTCGGGCTTTTCGTCGTGACCCATGCCGGGTACGACATCATGTTCCAGCCGCCATGGCACACCGACCCGGAGCGACTGGCGGCATTTCACCGCCGTTTCCCGGAACTGCAACTGGTGCTGGCGCACCTCGGTTCGATGACCTTGTGGGATGATGTGGAGAAATATCTGCTCGGTCTGCCGGTCTATTTCGATCTTGCCTTCGTCACGCCGGACTACATCGAGCCGGAACGACTGGTCCGGATCATCCGCCGCCATGGTGCGGAACGCATTCTCTTCGGCACCGACAGCCCGTGGTGCGACCAGAAAAAACAGCTTGAATTCATCCGCTCCCTGCCGCTGACACCGCAGGAACAGGAGCTGATTTTCTGGAAAAATGCGGCAAAACTGCTGGATCTGCCGCTTTCCACTCCGCAAGCGCTCAGAAGAAGAGCTTGATTGCTGTCAACACGACGAGAACCTGAATGATGTTCTCGAAAAGCTTTTGCGGCATCCTGGAGAGCAGCAGAATTCCGAGCGCGGCGCCGATCAGCAGAAACGGAATCATCATGAGGTCGATCTTCAACGCCTCCATCGTAATCCGTCCCTCCCAGAGGAAAATCGGCAGCTTGGTCCAGTTGATGATGAGAAAGAACCAGGCGCTGCACCCCATATACTTCTCCTTGGGCAGCTTCATCGCCAGAAAATAGATCGCCGCCACCGGCCCCGCCGCATTCGCCACCTGTGTGGTGAAGCCGAGCGTCACACCGCAGGCCGCCGCCACTGCCGAACCGGACGGGATCTTCTCCGGCGCCAGCCGGGCGCGCAGCACGTTGAGCGCCGCCAGAATCAGAACAATCGCCCCCAGCAGCGGCCGCATCGCCTCGTCGCTGATGTAACGCAACGTCCAGGAGCCGAGTGCCAGCCCGGCAAATGCCCACGGCAGCAGCCGGAGCACGATCTTCCAGTCCGCATGGCGGCGATACCAGGCGACTGCCAGAAGATCGGTCATCGCCAGCATAATCAGCTGCAGCCCGGTCGACAAACGAGCCGGAAACGCCATCGTCAACAGCACTACCGGCAGAACGCCGATTCCGGGAATCGCCGTTTTGTTGATTCCGATCAGAACAGCACTGACGATCAGCGTCAGTATCTGGAGAAAAGTAAATTCATTGAAGAGATCCGGCATGCGTCAAAAACTCCTGAAACAGAAAGGGCGGCCGGCCAACGGCCGCCGCCCGAATTCCGACTCTCTCCCTTACAGAGAATGCCCGGTGAGCATCCGGTATGCGTCCAGATACTTCCGGCTGGTCTTTTCAACCACATCGGCGGGAATGACCGGCCCGGGGGCGGTCTTGTTCCAGTCGAGCGTCTCGAGATAGTCGCGCACAAACTGCTTGTCGAGGCTGACCGGACTGGTACCGACACGGTACTGGTCCGCCGGCCAGAAACGGCTCGAATCCGGCGTGAGCACTTCGTCGACCAGAATCACCTTCCCGTCGATTTCGCCGAACTCAAATTTGGTATCGGCGACGATAATGCCCCGCTTTTCCGCATAATCACGCGCCGTGGTGTAGATCTTGAGAGAAAGATCGCGGATTTCCGCCGCCTTCTCCGCACCGATCAGCGCCACAACCTGCTCAAAGGAGATCGCCTCGTCATGCTCGCCCACGGCCGCCTTGCTCGACGGAGTGAAGAGCGGCTCATCCAGCTTCGACGCCTGCTGGTAACCGGGACGGAGCCGGATACCGGAAACGACACCGCTCTTCTGATAGTCCTTCCAGCCGCTGCCGACCAGATAGCCCCGGACGATGCATTCCACCGGAATCACCTTCGCCTTGCGGACAATCATCGACCGCCCCTGCAGGTCCTTGACATAAGCCTTCAGTTCCGGCCGGGTGGTGACATCCGCGGAAATCAGATGGTTCGGCACATCCCGCATCAGGTCGAACCAGAAAAGCGAAATCTGCGTCAGAACCTCGCCCTTGCGCGGCACGCCGTTGGGCATGACCACGTCAAATGCGCTCAGCCGGTCCGTCGCCACAAACAACAACGCATCGCCGAGGTCGTAGACATCGCGCACCTTGCCGCGGTTGACGAGCGGAATCCCCGGCAGTTCCGTCTGCATCAGGGCGCCGTTGGCATCGTACTGCATTTGAGTTCAGCCCTTGATTTCGCCGATTTCGACGCGGGTCAGCCCCTGGCGATGTCCCTTGGTCCGGCGATAGCCCTTGCGGCGCTTCATCTTGAAGACCACGATCTTCTTGCCGCGGAACTGATCCTTGACCACCGCCTCGACCGAGGCGCCCGCGACGAGCGGAGAACCGACGTTGAGTTCGCCGCCCTCTTCGCCGACGGCGAGCACTTCGGAAAAGGTCACCTTGCCGCCGACTTCGGCATCGAGCTTCTCGACTTCGACGAGGTCGCCGGTTTTGACTTTATACTGCTTGCCGCCGGTTTTGATGATCGCATACATTCTTTTTTGCTCCTTCAGCTGATGATTTCAAAAAACCTTCATTCAATTTAACCATTCGCACATAATCCTGATAATATATCCTCATTTTCCCGCTTTGCAAGGAACGGATGGCGCTGTTTTTGCAAAAATCCATTGCAACCCTCCTGCCGGCCGCCTGTTTCCCGGAAATAACCGGCACGTTTCGCCGGCCGGCGAAAGCCTTTCCGCCTCTTTCGGTTTCAGAACGCCTTCCGAAATAAAAAAGTTAGATATTAGAAGTAATTAGGATTTGCAAAATATTAAAAAGGGGATATTTTATATGCCTGTCAAACAGGAGAAACGCAAAATCATATGGAACAACACCAGTCATTCGACGCCGCGCTCTGGCGGCTGCTCTTTCAGATTGTGGACCGCCTGCGCGAGTCCGCACTGGATCAGCAGCAACCGCACGAGATCGAACTGGCGATGAATCTCACCTTGCGCCAGCAGCAATTGCTGCGCAACATCTGCATCCTCACCGAGACGAAACCGGAGGGGGTGAGCCTCAAAGAGCTCGCCGCGTCCCTCGCCCTCACCTCCGGCGCGGCCTCGGCCATGGTGGAGATGTTTGTCCGCCGGGAGCTGCTGGAGCGCCGGACCGATCAGCAGGACCGCCGGGCGGTCCGGATCCGTCTTTCGGAAAGCGGACGCCGCCTCATCCGGGAGCTGGAACAGCGATTCAGCGACATGACAGGCCGCTTTCTCGCCCGCCATCCGGCAGATGAGAGCGCCCGGCTGATTGCCCTGCTCGAACAATTTAACAGTGAACTGCAAACCAATTAAGGAGACCCATATCATGTTCCAGACAACCTACTGCAAAGCCGCCCTGCTCGGGATGGCCGGTCTGCTCTCCCTGAGCGCCGCCGCCGCGGACAAACCGGCGGGCAAACCCGCTCAGCCGATCGCCAGCGTCCTGGTCGAACCGGCGGTCGAAATCTCGGAATCCACCACCCGGACCATTCCGGGGCGGCTGGAGGCGATCGAAGAGGTTTCGCTGATTCCGCGCATCTCCGGCAACATCAACTCCATCAAGTTCAACGAAGGCGACATGGTCAAAAAGGGGCAGCTTCTCTACGAGCTGGAGGATACCACCTACCGCGCGCAGATGCTGGCGGCCAAAGCCAAAGTGGATCAGTGCAAGGCGGAACTCAACTACGCGAAGATCAACTACGACCGCCAGAAAACGCTGGAACAGCAGCAGGCGGTTTCGAAGAGCACCTACGATGACGCCGAGCGTCTCTACAATCTCAACAAGGCGAAATTCGCCGAAGCGGAGGCTTCGCTGCTCGATGCGGAAAACAACCTGAGCTACACCCGCATCTACGCCCCCATCACCGGCCGGATCGGCAAGGTGACGCTCACGGTGGGCAACTATGTGACCCCTTCCACAGGGGAACTGGTCGACATCGTCCAGATCGATCCGATCTACGCGAACTTCGCCATCAGCGAACGGGATTTCCAGTCGATGTTCGGCGATATCGAGACGATGAAGCAGAAAGCGAAAATCCGCCTGAAACTGGCGGATGACACGGCATATCCGCTGGATGGCAAGGTCGCGCTGGTGGACAACAAAGCCGATACCGACACCAGCACCATGCAGATCTGGGCCCGTTTCCCGAACCCCGACGCCAAGCTGGTGCCCGGCGGTCTCGTCACCGTCATGATCTCCAAAGTCGCGGACAAAAAATACCCGGCCGTCAAACTCTCGGCCCTGATGACCGACGCCAAAGGCAACTTCATCTACGTCGTCACTCCGGCAAACAAGGTCGAACGCCGCGACGTGCGGCTCGGTGCGATGATCGGCAACCTCCAGACCATCCTCGAAGGGATCAAGCCGGGCGAAATCGTCATCGTGGACGGCACTCACAAGGCGGCGCCGGGCGCGCAGGTCAATCCGGTTCCGGCGAAGTAAAGCGGGGAAAGGTTTTCGATCATGATTTCCAGAATCTTCATCGAGCGCCCGAAGCTCTCCTTCGTGATCTCCATCGTCACGGTGATCGCCGGAGTGCTCTGCCTCTTCCAGGTGCCTGTCGCCGAATATCCGGAGATTGCGCCGCCGCAGATCATGGTTTCCGCCAGCTATCCCGGCGCCAGCGCCGAAGTGATCGCCGAAACCGTCGCGACGGTCATCGAATCCGAAGCGAACGGCATCGAGGATATGATCTACTTCTCCTCGCAATCGAACAACTCCGGCAGCTATCAGCTGAGCATCACCTTCAAGCCGGGGACCGATACCGATATCGCGCAGGTCAACGTGCAGAACGCCGTCAGCCGCGCCGAACCCTCCCTCCCCGCCGAAGTGAAAGCGCTCGGCGTTCAGGTCAAGAAGCGGTCGAGCGACATTCTCGGCATGTACGCCTTCACCACCGACGGAACGGAGGTCTCGCAGCTGGAGCTCTCCAACTACGTGCGAATCCACGTCAAGGATGAACTCGCCCGAATCGACGGCATCAGCGATGTCGCCATCTGGGGTGAGCGCAACTACTCCATGCGTGTCTGGCTCGATCCCATGCGCATGTCCGCCTTGAAGATCAAGCCGGAAGATGTCATCTCCGCCATCGAATCGCAGAACGTTCAGGCCGCCGCCGGAACCGTCGGCGCCGAAAGCAGCAACGAATATCTCCAGCTCAAGGTGAACACCCTTGGCCGCCTCAAGACGACCGAACAGTTCGGCGACATCGTGATCAAGGTCGGCAGCAAGGGTCAGCTGACCAAACTGCGCGACATCGCCCGTCTGGAACTCGGCGCGGAAAACTATTCGAACAACAGCCGTTTCAACGGCCGGGAATCGGTCTCCGTGGCGATCTACCGCAACGACGACGCCAACGCGCTCAACGTCATCAATGCGGCCAACGCGCGGCTCAAGGAGCTCTCCGAACGCTTCCCGAAAGGAATCAGCTACGAGCTGGGCTACGACCCGACCGAATACATCCGTACGACGATGGCGGAAATTGTCGAAACGCTGGTGGTCGCACTGATCCTGGTGGTCGCGGTGACCTACCTCTTCCTGCAGGACTGGCGCGCCACGCTGATTCCGACGCTGGCGATTCCGGTCAGCCTCATCGGCACCTTCGTCGTGCTGGTGCCGCTCGGGTTTTCGATCAACGTTCTGACGATGTTCGCGCTGATTCTGGTGATCGGCTCCCTGGTGGACGACGCCATCATCGTGGTCGAAAACTGTATGCGCATCATCGAAGAGGAGCATCTTCCGCCGAAAGAGGCGACCATCAAGAGCATGCAGCAGATCACCGGGGCGATTCTCGCCACCACGCTGGTGATCGTGGCGATCTATGCACCGGTCGGCTTCTACGGCGGCATGGTCGGAACGATCTATCTGCAGTTCTCGGTGACGATGTGCATCGCGCTGTGCATTTCCACAATCAACGCGCTGACCCTCAGCCCCGCGCTCTGCTCGCTGCTTCTTCGCCCCTACAATCCGGATAAGAACGTCGTGTTCCGGGGCTTCAACCGGGTGCTCAACTTCAGCCGGAGCGGCTACATGCTCTTCGCCGGACTGCTGGTCCGCCGGGTGATCATCATGCTGATCCTCTTCGCCGGCGTGCTGGCGGCGAACTACTGGTTCTTCGAAAACACCGAGAGCTCCTTCCTCCCGCCGGAGGACAAGGGCGCCATCATGTGCGACATCGAACTCCCGCCCGGGGCGACGCTCTACCGTACGGAGCAGGCCATTCAGGAGGCGTATGAGAAGATCTCCAAGATCCCCGGGGTGCAGGATGTGCTCTCGGTGAGCGGCTTCAGCTTCATCGGCGGCGAAGGGGAAAACGTCGGTCTGATGATCGCCAAACTCAAAGACTGGTCGGAACGGACCACGCCGGATCTGTCGGTTGAAGCGATTCAGGAGAAGATCCTGCAGGAGACCGCCTCGATCCCGTCGGCGAAGATCAACGCCTTCCTGCCGCCGGCGATCATGGGCCTCGGCGTCACCGGCGGTGTCAGCTTTGTGCTGCAGGCGACCGGCAACCAGACGCCGCAGGAGCTGGCGAGCACCCTGAACGGACTGCTTGCCAATCTCAACAACAAGCAGGTCGCACCGGAAGCGCTCTATGCGTTCAGCTCATTCAACGCGAACACGCCGCAGCTCTATCTTGATCTCGACCGCAGCAAGGCCGAATCGATGAACATTCCGATCAGCCGGGTGTTCACCACGCTGCAGAGCAAGCTCGCCTCCTACTATGTGAACGACTTCAACCTCTACGGCTACAGCTTCAAAGTGAAGGTGCAGTCCGAGGCGGAAGAGCGGTCGCGTCTCACCGACATCAGCCAGATTCAGGTACAGACCAACGACGGCAAAATGGTGCCGCTGAGCGCGATTGCCAGCGTCTCCTACATGATCGGACCGCGCCAGATCGAACGCTTCAACCTGGCGATGGCCGCCGCGGTCAACGCGCAGGCGATGCCCGGCGTGAGCAGCGGCGCGCTGATGAAACGGATCGAACAGATCGTCCGGGATAAAATTCCGCACGACTATCAGATCAGCTGGACCGACATGAGCTATCAGGAGCGCGGCAACGAGGGCAAAATCGTCGGCCTGATGCTGCTGGCGCTGATCTTCGGATACCTCTTCCTGGTCGGCCAGTACGAAAGCTGGAGCATTCCGCTGCCGGTGATCACCTCAATCGCCATCGCGGTGCTCGGCGGCTTCATCGGCTTGCATCTGTGCGACCTCTCGCTCAGTATCTACGCCCAGCTCGGCCTGGTGATGCTGATCGGACTGGCCAGCAAGAACGCGATTCTGATGGTGGAGTTCTCCAAACAGGAGCGCGCCACCGGGAAATCGGTCAACGAGTCCGCGCTGGAAGGGTTCAAACAGCGCTACCGCGCGGTGCTGATGACCGCCTGGAGCTTCATCATCGGCGTCTACCCGATGGTGGTGGCAACCGGAGCCGGTGCGGGCAGCCGCCGGGCAATCGGTGTGACCACCTTCTACGGAATGCTTCTTGCCACACTGATCGGTATCGCATTCATCCCGGCGCTCTACGCCTTCTTCCAGCGAATCCGGGAGTGGGTCAAGCGCGGCAAGAACTGTTACTGACCCAGTCGTTTTCCTCAAAGGGCGGAACCCGCACTCCGGTGTTCCGCCCTTTTTTTTCTTTGAACGTTGAAAAAAACAAAGAAACAGGTTATAGTGCAACAAACACCGCAATCAGAGGAGTTGTCCTTATGAAACACCATCACACATTCCTGTTCGGGTTGACCTCCGCCGCGCTTCTGAGCGGATGCTCCGCCCCTTCCGCCGTGGTCATGAAAACCGCAGTCGCCGACCGTGCCGCTCCGACAGCGGCCGCCGCACCGATGGTTCTGGCGGAGACCGCCCCGATGAACAAAGCGGTTTCCTACGAATCCGGCGCATCGGCCCGGAAGTTCCGTGGCGAAGCGGGCCGGCAGATGGCCTACACCGCCTCGCTCACGCTCAATGTCGACGACACCGGAGCCGCGCTCGCTCAGTCGCAGGAGATCGTCCGCAAAAGCGGCGGCTATACACAGGACATCAGCAACTACCGGGTGGTGCTCCGGATTCCCGCCGCGAAAGCGGAAACGGCGGTGGATCAGATTGAAAAACTCGGCACGGTCCTGTCGCGCCGCATCACCGGCGAGGATCTGACCGAACAGGTTTCCGACCTCGGCATCCGGCTGGATAATCTGCAGAAGTTGCGGCTCCGCCTTGCCGAACTGCTCAAGCGGAGCGCCAAGGTCGAGGAACTGCTCAAAGTGGAGCAGGAGCTCGCCCGCGTCACCACGGAAATCGAACAGCTTCAGACCCGCCTCAAGCAGGCGGAGAACCGGACCAATTACGTGACGCTGACGGTCACCTTCCAGAACTCCGGCTCCCGCCCGGTTCAGAGCGGCCCGGTGATTCCGCTCGACTGGGTGAAACAGCTGGGCAGTTCCACCGGAAAATCCTCGATTCCGGTGAACGGGCAATCCGCCCTCCCCTTCGATCTGGAGTTGCCGGCAGATTTCGTAACCGTTTATGCTGGAACCAACGGAGAAGCACGCGAAGCGGTTGCCGTCTCGGCCAATGACTGCGTCATCCGGCTCACCCGGCGCGACAATCTTTCCGGCGGCTCACTCGCCTTCTGGGAGCAGCTCATCCGCCGTGCTCTCACGGAGACCAACAACTACGTCATCACCGAAAACCAGAAAATCCGGACCGCCGAAGGGCTGGAGGCCCAAAGCATTTCCGCCCGGCGGAGTGTCGGGAAAGAGGATTTTCACTACCAGCTGCTGATCGTACCGTTCAACCCCGGTTTCTGGGGGGCGGGAGAGCTCTTCCTCATCGAAGCATGGGGACCGGGCAAGGCGTTTGAACAGCTGAAGCCGAAACTGAAGGCGATGGAGTCGACGCTCGATCTTGCGCTCTGGCGCTGAGCCTCCTCACCGGGAACCGGCCGACGGACCGCCCGTCGCCGGGCTCCCGGGCGCGACCGGCTCGAGGTGAAATTCAATCTTCATCTTCTGCATCCGTTCGCGCAAATAGAGCTCCAATGCACGCCCGACTTTGGCGGCGGCGAGTTGTTCGCGGATGTAGGGGGCGACCGTTTCCAGCGGGACGAAAGCGGGTTCTGTCTTTCCCCGCAGTTTGACAACCACCCAGAATTCCCCGGCCCGAAGCGGACGGCTGATGCCGTTAACCTTCAACTCCGGCTGTTCCCGGCGGAGCAGCTGGACAATGGCGCCGGCGTCGAGCGTGACGCCCTCCGGATTCACCTCGCGGGCAACCCGGTCGAACGCCTCCCCCTGCAGCAACCGGGAACGCACCGTCTCGGCCTCCTCCCGCGCCGTTGGGCGGGACGCGGGGAACTGGATGATTCCGAGGTCGACCTGTTCCGGCAGCAGAAACTGCGGCTGGTTCAGGCGGTAAAAGGTTTCGATTTCCTGATCGGTTACTTTGATCTGGTCCGGCGCCATCCGGGCGAAACAGCGGTGAAGCGCCGCGTTGAGCTGGAACTGCGGCTGAGAAGCCAGCTGGGGGAAACGCTCCGGCGGAGTACCGGGAATTCCCCGCGGCAGCAGGGAATTCAACTGCTTGAGATACTCCAGCGCCAGCTCACGGCTCGGAACGATTCCGGCGGAGCGAAGCAATTCATCGATCAGGGCGAAACAGATCTTCGCTTCAATCGCACGCCGCATCAGCGGAATCAGCGCCGCACGGTCCGGAACCGCTCCGGGGGGAAGTTGGACCGAAAGCTCACTGCGGCGAATCGGTTTGCCGTCGACGGTCGCGACCACTTCCGGCAGAAAACCCCAAATTCCGCCGCCGGGCTCTCCGGCGGAAACTATGGCAAAGGAGAAAACGAGAGCCGCAACGCCTCTCCGCCACATGGCGTCACCGCGCGGCCGGGCTCTTCCCCGGCGCGGCGGGTTCGGAAACAGCCGGCGCTTTCGGCGCGGGGACCGACGGCTCCGAAACGGCCTTGTTGCGTTCCTGCTCCGCCTGAGCGGCGATGCCGGCGCGATAGGCGTCGAAATAGGCGATCAGCTCCGGCGTCATATTCCCGGCCAGCGTGGTAGTGGCCGCCGAAAGGGCCGCGCTCTTCGCCGCCGAACTTTCGGCACTGCGCATCGCCTGGATCAGCCCCGGGGCCTGCTTCAGGATCCTCAACCGGTTCCTCAGTTGAGACAGGGAGTGATTGAGCGGATAAAGTTTCAGCCCATCCTCCAGCGCGGCAATGGCGCCGGTGACATCGCCGGCGTTGAGCGCTTTCTGCGCCCGGTCCACATAGAGATTGCTCTGTTGAATGGTGACCAGCTTCGCCACGTAATCGTTGCCGGAATCCATCGCCTGAAGCTTTCTGCCCTGTTCGGACGCGGCGGCGGCATCGTGGTTCTTCATGCTGTCGAAGAAGCGGATGACCAGCTCATTGCGTTCGGTGGGCGGCGCCGGATGCTCTTTGCCGCACCCGGCGAGAAACAGCGACGCCGCGGCGACGCACAACCAGTGTTTTTTTACGATCATTTTCATCATGTTCATAAGATAGCGCCACATTCTGTTTTTTTAAAGTCAGCGGGCAAATTTATTGCCGAAAAAACGCCGTTCCTCCTCATCCACCCCCCGCCGGGCGGCCGCATTCATCCGGTAATGCAGCGGGGTGCAGTGAAAGCGCCCGCGAAAGACCCGGATGAAGTAGTTCGCCTGCCGGAAGCCGCAGCAGGAGGCGATCTCCCCGACATTCATATCCGACTGCAGCAGCAGGCGGCGGGCGAGTTCCAGCCGCTGGCCGGTCAGATATTCGGAAAAACCGCAGTGCATGTGCCGGGCAAAGAGCTGGGAGACGTAGTTGCCGCTCACCCGCAGATGGCGGCCGACCTCCGCACAGGTGACCGCTTCCCCCAGATGTCGCTCGAGATAGTCGAGCGCCTCTTCGAGCATCCGGTGCGACGCGTTGCCGGGCTGTTCGCCGGGAGCCTCCAGCGCGAATCGGACAAGGCTCCAGACCGCGTTCAGGATGTCGCCGGCAGTTTCCTCGTTGCCGATGTCGACGACTGCGGCAAGTGCGTGCAGAAGCTCTTCGAGGGAGTCGCGGGAGGCCGCTCCGCAATGGAGCACCGCATCCGGGTCATATCGCACGGGATCCCCTGCCCGGCGCCTCTTGGAGACGAGCCGGATGAAGTTGTAGCTCACCACCACCGAGAAGAGCTCGTACTCCCCCTCCTCCTCGTTCCAGAGGTCAGCACGCGGTTCGACCAGCAGGACGTCGCCCGGCACGATCCGGCAGTCGACAAGCTGTTTCCCATCCCCATACCGGCAGAGGCGGTTGCCGGAGAGAACCAGCACCAGCCGCAGAAAAAAGGTCCGGGTGATCCGGGGATGTACCTGCTGCGGAAAAGTTCGACAGAGCAGGACACGCGGATGCCCCCGCGTAGCGGCGGCGGCGAGGGCGATTTTCCCCCGGAAAAATGCGATACTTTCGCTGTTTGTCATTTTTTTATCATTTTTATCAGAATTCTACTCTTTGCAACCGGCATCGATTATCGTATAATATAAGCAGAGAACCTCAATTTTCAAACTGTTATGAAAGGGAATCCATGCTTCCGCCGCTTCTAGATTTATCAAGTCATACGGAGATGCAAACCATCATTTCCGATGGCAGAACAACCTATCAGGGCCATCCGACCACCGTGCTGATGCCGGATGGGAAGACGCTCTTCTGCGTCTGGACCATCGGCCACGGCGGCCCCTGCGGCCCCCTGAAGAAGAGCACCGACGGCGGCCGGAGCTGGAGCGGACTTCTGCCGACACCGGCAAACTGGCGCGACCACGTCAACTGCCCGACCATCTGGCATCTGCCGACACCGGAAGCACCGCTCCGGCTGGTGGTCTACGCGCAGGAGCCGGAGAGCCGCCGGATGGTCTATTCGCTCTCCGAGGACGGCGGGAATCACTGGCCCCCGATGGCTCCCTGCGGCGGCGACATCGTTTCGGTCATGCCGTGGACCGCGATTCTGCCGACCGGAGACGGGCGGCTGGTCGGGCTGACCAACGCCCGCGATCCGGAGAGTGCAGAGCCACTCAGCAACCGGATCATCCGCTCCTACTCCTGCGACAACGGGCTGAGCTGGACTCCGCCCGAACCGGTCACCCACCTTCCCGAGGCGAATCTGTGCGAGCCGTGGGTGCTCCCCTCCCCCGACGGGCGGGAGTGGGCCTGTCTGCTCCGGGCGAACAACCGGGAGTATCCCTCGATGGTGATCTTCTCCCGCGATCACGGGGCAACCTGGAGTGTGCCGCGCCCGCTGCCGGAGGGCTTGCGGGGAGACCGCCACATCGCCCGTTATCTGCCCGACGGCCGGATTCTCGCGGTCTTCCGCAACGTCGCTCCCGACACCGCAGGCTTCGGTCACTTCTGCGGCTGGGTCGGCCGCTGGGAGGATCTGATGAACGGCACCCCGGGGGAACTTCAGCTGAAGCTGCTGCACAACCGCCCCGCCGAACCGAAATTCCAGTTTGACTGCGGGTATCCCGGTCTGGAACTTCTGCCGGACGGCACAGTCGTCGCCGTCACCTATCTGCACCGCCGGACGGAAGACGCCGGCAATTCGGTGGTTTCCATGCGCATTCCCAGTTCACAACTGACACAGGAGTTTTCTTATGAAGCAGCGAAGTAACGCATCTTGTCATCGCAGAATTACACGAGATTTTACCCTTATCGAACTCCTCGTGGTGATCGCCATCATCGCGATTCTGGCGGCGATGCTGCTGCCCGCTCTGAACAAGGCGCGGGAACGGGGACAGGGTGTCCGCTGCATCAGCAATCTCAAGCAGTGCATGTCGGGCGCCCAGCTCTATGCGACCGATTATCAGGATTACCTCATCGTCCGTTATGACGCCAATCAGTCCTATCGGGAATACCTCGCAGACCGGCACTACCTGAGCGACGGGGTGACATACTGCCCCAAGCTGCAACTCACCATGAAGCAGGGAGAGGATATGTACAGTCGCGAAGCCTACGGCGTCATCTATGCGTTTCCCAGTACCACCTGGGGCTGGGACGGCAACGTCAACATCAACATCAGCGGCGATTCCGATGCCTATTTCCTGAAGCTCCGCAGCCAGAAATGGAAACCCTCTGCGCCCATCTTCTTCGATTCGCTCCGGATCTACAACAAGATCACTCAGCAGTGGTGTCTGGGGGTAGATCTTCGTAACAGCGATATGAACAGCAATCAGGGGCACGCACATGCCCGTCATGGAAACCGGATCAATACCGCCATGCTGGATGGGCACGTGGAAGCACTTCAAATGCAGAAATTTGCCGAGAACTATGTCAAGGGGATCTCGTGGAAGGAGATGGGGATTACCGCTTCCGCCGTCATCTACAGCTTCAGCGAACAGTTCGCCCTCATTCCCAGCACGGTAAAATAAGCACAAGGGTATTTTCTGATGAAACAGTTTTTTCTGCCTCTTTTCGCATGGTTCCTGCCGCTGGCTCTCGCTGCCGGAGAGACGGTCAATGTCACCGCTCTCTCCTCGCCGGGCTTGAAGGTCATGCGCACGCCCACCCGGATGATTCTGGGAAACATCAAGATCCAGGCACCGGAACAGTTTGAAAACGCCCTCTACGTCGTCGCCCCGCGCGGTCCTTCGGGGAAGCCGGGCATGGGATACCGCTTTACCATCGACCGCCCGGCGACGGTCTACATCGCCGTCCACAGACGCGGAAAACCCACCATTCCCGCCGGATGGATCCGCACACCGCAAATTCTCTACTGGGGGCATGCCGGCCATGGCTTCATGACGCCGGATACCGTCTACCGGAAGGATTTTCCGGCAGGCGTGGTGGACATTCCGCCGCACGACGGGTTTGACGGCAGAATGTACGGCATTCCGCACGTTGCCATCCTCCCGCAGGGCACCCCGGCGAACCCGCTCACGGAGTGGACTTTTGAACAGCTGCAACCGGTTCCGAAAACGGAAAAAATTTCTCCCAACGGCCGCCCGCTCTTCTCTGTTTCCGCCGGGGAAAGCTTCTCCTGCACCGTTCCAGCCGGAGTGCTCAAGCCGGGGAAAGTCTATCTCTATACCGTTTCCGGTTCCAGCCGGGACGGGAGCTGCCTCACCCTCTCCGCGAACCGTAAACTGCGTTTGCCTTTCGGTTGCCGGAATCGTCTTTCGCAGGAGTTCTCCCGCGTGCAAATTCCGTTTGTCGTGGAAGACGCCGGAGAACTGCGTCTTTCCCTGACGATCGACACGGGCTCTGCACAGCTGGAAGCGCCCCGGCTTTTCGAGGACCGGAACGGCATCCGGCCGCAGGAGGGGCAAATCGTCAATTACTACCCGTCGCGAGACTGGAAACCCGTCGCAATGACACACGCCATTCGCATACCTGAGGCGGGAAGTGCCCTCGATTTCTCCCGAATTGCCCCCCGTTCTCCCATCGGCGAAGAAGATCGCCTCATCATCAACGCCGAGGGGAAATGCGCGCTCCGGCGGGATCCATCGCGTCCCCTGCGGTTCCGTGGAGCGGGGATGAGAGTCACTACCGATCTCAGGAAAATCGACCGTGATATTGAACAGATGAAGCGGCTCGGCATCAATCTGGTCCGGTTCCACGGCCCGGATTTCGTCAATGACAAATACAAGCGAAGTGGCGTCACCATCGATCAGGCAAGACTGATTCCGCAGTCGCAGGAGGAGTTCCGGAACTATTTCGATGAAAAGAAACTCCGCGCCTTCGATTATGCGCTGAACCGCCTTGCGGAAAACGGGATCTACATCTTCAGCGACCTGATGGCCGGATTCTGCGGCTGGACCGACGCGAACCAGTCCGGTCACTGGGTTGGCAAGGATTTGCTCGGCAAAGAGTTCCATGCCCAGCTCTACGTCAACGAAACCTTCCGGCGCAACTGGGCCGAAGGGGTGAAATATCTGCTGAACCGGGTCAACACCGTCAACGGCAAGCGCTATGCCGATGATCCTGTTCTGGCTTTTCTGCTCTTCATGAACGAACAGGACTTCCGCGTCTCCCCGAGTTATCTATCGGCTTTCTCGTCGGAATGGGAGAAGTTCTACGGCCCCGGCGCGCCGAAACTTTCGGAAAAACTCTTCAAGAGCGACACCCCTGCCGGACGCAAAGCGGGCGAGTTCATGCAGAAGAAGATTCAGGAGCTGACCCGCTTCTACCACGGCGTCGTCCGCTCCACCGGCTGCAAAGCCCTGCTCACCAACTGGGACCTCTACATGCGCATGATCGACGCCCCCGGGCGGGAACTTCTCGAAGTCTCCACCCTCCACACCTACCATGGCCATGCCGGGTTGCCGCTTCCGGCGAAAAGCGTTCCCGGCTATCCGGTCCAGACCGCATTCGGCGCCAGAGAGGTTTTCCGCAACAACACAAGTTCACTGCGCTCCGGCGGCCATTACCTCGCCCGCATCCTCGCCAAGCAGAGTCTCAACCGGCCGGTGGTCGTCACGGAATTCGCCGACTGCGCCCCGAACTCCTTCCGGCATGAGATGGGGCTCTTCTTCTCCGGCTATGCGGCACTGAACGGGATCAGCCTGCTGCTGCCGCACGGAGAGCTGTTACCGGGTGACAACTTCCGTCCGGTGGCTCCGCACAACTACGCCGACTTCTGCGACCCGATTTTCCGGGCGAGCGACGCGGTGAGCGCCTTTGCTTTCCTGCGCGGCGACGTCGCCGAAAGCCCGCATTCGGTGGAGTTTACCGTCACGCCGGAAATCCTCCGCTCAGCCCATCGGCTCGACGCGCTGGCTACCGAGTACACCATGCTCGGCTTCCTCACCCGGATCGGCGTCCGCGCCACCGGAGTGAAACCGCTGGACCCGGTGGGGAACGTTTCGCCGAACCTCTCGCTCACTCCGCAGATCTTCTCCCGCGCCTACGGCACCAGTGTGGAGGCGGTCACCTCCGACGCCCGGCGCGACCGCCCCGCCATCTACGCCGACATGATCCGCCGTCTGCGAAAACAGGGGGTCCTGCCGAAAACAAACCGGACCGATGAAAAGGGAACCATCCTCGAAAGCGACACCGGCGAACTCCTCTTCGAACCGGACCGCGGCACGCTCCGCGTGGTCACGCCACGGCTCGCCGGAGCGGTCCTCAAAGAGAACCGGCCGGTCACCGCAGGAGCGGTCCGGATTGAAAATTGTTCGGTCCCCGCCTCGGTCACGCTCGTTTCGCTCGAAGCAGAAAAAACACTCTCCGACGCGAACCGGCTTCTTCTGGTCTTCGCCACCGACGCGGTCAACTGCGGCATGGCCACCACGAAGGACGGCAAGCGGCTGCTCGCCCTCGGCGGCGCACCCCTCCTGATGCGCACCGGGGAGCTGACCATTTCGCTGGCCAACCGGCACGCGACGCCCCCCGCCGTCTACGCCCTCCACCTCGACGGCAGCCGGGCGGAACAACTCCCGGTCCGCCAGACGGCGGACGGTATGAAACTGGAACTCGACACCGCGAAGCTGCAGTACGGCACTCCGTTCTTCGAGATCCTTTATCCGGAAAAACGCTGAGCGTCACGCCTCCGGCGGCGGAGCGGTGCTGGAACGGACCCGGAACCGGTAATCCACCAGAACATCGCCCGCCACCGGCTCCCCGTTGAGCAGTTTTTGAAAGATTTCACAGCCGCAGCGGACCAGCTCCGTGTAGTTCTGTTCGAGATTGGTGAGCGACGGTTCGAGAAAGGAGGCCACCGCATCACTCGACCAGCCGACCACCGAAAGCATTTCCGGTACCCGGACATTCAGCAGCCGGAGCGCGTGCATCGCCTCCAGCTCCATCCCCTCGTTGAGCAGAATCATCGCGGTCACTCCCATGTCGAGCAACTGACGGACCGCCTCGGGGACGCTCTGCGCCTCGACCGCAACCCGCAACTCCGCCGGGAGTCCATGTTCGGCCATCAGATCGCGAAAAGCCAGATCGCGGGCATAGCTGTTCCAGTTGGTGCGGTCGCCGAACGAATACCCCCCGCCCAGCCGCCCGATCCGGCGATGGCCGAGCTGAATCAGATGACCGACGGCACGCCTCATCCCCTGCACGTCATTCGAACCGACCGTGAAAATGCCGTCTAGATGGCGCGGCCGGGTGTTGATGCACACCAGCGGAATCGTGTGCCGCGCCCCCCAGTAGGCCTCCAGTCCGTTGTGCGCCAGAAGCGAAATCGCGCCGCAGAACGGCATCTTCTCCAGCACATGCAGTTCCAGCGTGGAGAAGATCACCGGCACGAAGCGATTCCGCCGCAGCTCCTCCTGCAGCTGATGTAGCAGTGTCCCGAAATAGGCGCCGTAAGGGATATCCGGCATGATGACCGCCACTTCACGGCACACTTCATCCCGGTAACCGGTTTCCCGGGCGCAGGCCATCACTTCGCGGCGGGTCCGGGCGGAAATGAGCGGCGACCCCGCCAGCGCCCGCGACACCGTCGCAATCGAAAAACCGGTCCGCGCGGCAATCTCCTTCTGTGTGGGATGTGCCATTTCATCGTCTCCTTTTCCTCCTCAATATAGCGTGAAACAATCCGTTTGCAATTGATTTTTACATTTTTTGCATAAATTCTATTTTTGTTGCAAACAATCGCTCCGCTCTCCCCTTGATTTTGCCTCACCGGCCAATATATTCTATGAAAAACCAGGACAACATGAATTTTGCAGGAACTGAGCAAAAATGGAAAATTTCATCGATTTGAGCGGCGAATGGTCGCTGAAAAGTGCGGATTGGGAACATGGGCGGACCATCCCGGCGCAACTGCCCGGGGACAACTACTCCGCTCTGCTGGCAGCGGGAGCGATTCCCGACCCCTATTTCGGCTGCAACGAAACCCTCGTGCAGGAGTTCCGCAAATATGAGTGGGAGTTTGAACGGGAGTTCGACGTTCCGGCTTCCCTGCTCGAATACGACAGCGTCTACCTCAACGTCGAACAGCTCGACACCTTCGGAACCATCTTCATCAACGGCCACCGAGTGCTCACCGGCAACAACATGTTCCGCCGCTACCGCCCGGAGGTGAAACCGGCGCTCAAACCCGGGCGCAACGTCATCCGGATTCACTTCAAATCCGCGGAACTTGAAGCGAAAAAAGAGGCGCTCCGCCAGAAACGGGAAATCCCGATGAACGGATGCTCCAAGGTGGAACATCTCAATCTGATCCGCAAAGTCCACTGCCACGGCGGCTGGGACTGGGGCATCACGCTGATGGTCACCGGCGTCTATGCGCCGCTCACCCTCACCGGCGTCAACCTCGCCCGGATCGACTACGTCCACACCGAGCAGATGCATGAGAAGAAGCGTGTCACCGTCACCGCCGTCGCGGAACTTTCCGCACTGCGTTCCGGCCGCAAAACCGTCACTTTCACCTTCAACGGCGAAACGAAAACCGTCATCGCCTCGCTGAAAAAAGGCGAAAACCGGGTCAAGGCGCTCTTCGTGGTTGACAATCCCAAACTCTGGTGGCCCAACGGCCTCGGAGAAGCCTCACTCTATTTGCTCACCGTCTCGACCGATGACGAAACCGTCGAGCAGGAGATCGGGCTGCGGACGCTGGAGGTCGTCAACCAGCCCGACGAATACGGAGTTTCCATGTATTTCCGCATCAATGGATTCGATGTCTTCTGCAAGGGGGCCGACTGGATTCCCGCCGACGCGATGCCCGCCCGGGTGACACCGGCAGTGCTCGACGATCTGCTCGAATCCGCCCGGCTCGCCAATATGAACATGCTCCGCGTCTGGGGCGGCGGCCAGTATGAATCCGAGGAGTTCTACCGCCTCTGCGACCGCAAGGGGTTGCTGATCTGGCAGGATATGATGTTCGCCTGCAGCCTCTACCCCTCCAACGAGGAGTTTATCGAGAATGTCCGGCAGGAACTGAACTTCCAGATCCGCCGCCTCCGTCATCACCCCAGCCTTGCCCTCTGGTGCGGCGACAACGAGGTGATCGGCGCCACCCGCTGGTACGGAGAAGACAAACGTCTCGTCAACACCATCCACTACGACCGTCTCAACCGGGAACTCGCCCGGATGGTCGAAACCTTCGATCCGGACCGGTTGTTCTGGCCGAGCTCCCCCTGCGGCGGCCCCAACAACTTCAATGACGGCTGGCACGACGACTCCTGCGGAGACATGCACTACTGGGAGGTTTGGCACGGCGGCAGGGAGTTCAGTGCCTATTACTCGGTCAAGCCGCGTTTCTGTTCGGAGTTCGGCTACCAGTCCTTCCCGTCGTTTGAGACGGTCAAACGCTTCTGCCCGCCGGAACAGTTCAACGTCTTCTCGCCGGTGATGGACCATCACCAGAAATGCGTCCGCGGCAATGCGCCGATCATCGGCATGTTCGGCAAATACTTCCGCATGCCGGAGAGTTTCGAAAACTTCCTCTATCTGTCGCAGGTGCAACAGTCGCTGGCGATCAAGACCGGCGTCGAATTCTGGCGGAGCCTCAAGCCGCGCTGCATGGGAACCATCTTCTGGCAGCTCAATGACAACTGGCCGGTCGCCTCCTGGGCGAGCATCGAATACGGCGGAAAGTGGAAACAGCTTCAGTACCATGCAAAACGGTTCTTCGCCCCGGTCATCGGCGTTCTCTACCAGGATGAGGCGAAGGTGCTGCAGCTCCATCTGGTGAGCGATCTGCCGGTCAAAGCCACCGCAACCGTGACCGCCGTGGCGTACGACTTCGACGGGAATGAGCTCCGCCGCTTCGACCTCTCCGCTTCGCTCCGCCCGAACGAAAACCGCCGGCTCAAAAGTTTCAAGGCTTCCGAACTGGCCGATCTCGATCCCGACGCCTGCTTCATCGAGCTGGTCACCGTCGCGGAAACGGCCGAAGGCAGACGCTTCCGGCATGAGAACACCTTTTTCTTCTCCCCCTTCAAACGGTGCGATCTGCACAAAGCGGCTCTCCAGGTCCAGGTCGAAGAGAAGGACGGTCATTATTTCTGCCGCCTCACCACCGACAAGCCCGCATTCTTCGTCACGCTGGATACGCCCGGAATTCCCGGTATCTTCAGCGACAACAGCGTGACGCTGCTCCCGGGTGTTCCGGTGGAACTGGAGTTTACCCCGAAACGGAAAACCTCGTTGAAGGAGTTGCAGAAGGATCTTGCCGTCAACGATCTGCGCAACACCTACAACTGAGAAAAAAGAGAGCCCGTTCTCCGGAAAAGGAGAGCGGGCTTTTTTTCGACAGCGCCGGACTGTTTCAGCGTTCGAGAATCTCCCGCAGCGCCGCGGCGATCTCCCGCCGTTCCGTTTCCGGCAACGGCAGGAACGGCAGCCGCGGATTTCCGCACTCGATCCCCTTGACCAGCATCATCGCCTTGCCGGCGGCGAGGCCGCCATGCCGGTTGAGCAGATCAACCCCCTGACAGATCTTGTGCATCCCCGCGAGGACGGCGGCCCGGTCGCCGACTTCAAAGGCGCGCCATACGGCGGTATAGAGTTCCGCGGAGTAGTTGTAGGTACTGCCGATGAAGCACTCCGCACCGACCGCCAGCGCTCCGGCGAAGAACTCGTCGACACCGTAGATGACATCGTATTTGCCGTCGCAGGCCCAGCGGCAATTCTGATACTCGTAAAGATTGTGGTGGTTGAATTTGATGCCGGCGAGGTTCGGAATCCGCCCGTCGGCCTTCTCCAGAAATTCCACCATCGAAAGATTCACGCCGGAATTCATCGTGTGGTAGTAGTAGAACGGCAGTTCCGGAGCCGCCGCAGCCGCCGCCGCGCAGAACTCCACCAGCGCTTCGACACTGCCGGGTTTGAAGTAGCAGGGAGGAACCACCGAAGTGGCGTAAAATCCCAGACGCTGCGCCTCGCGGCCGAGGACCTCGACGTCACCGAGCGCAAGCGCACCGGTGTGGGCGATGAGCTTCAACCGCCCGCGCGAGGCAGCGGTCCACGCCTCCATGATCGCGATGCGTTCCGCGACGGAGCAGGAGATTCCCTCGCCGGTGGTTCCGCAGATGTAGGCCCCCTTGACGCCGTCGGCGACGAGAGAATCCGCCTGACGGGCGATCATCTCGCAGTTGAGTTCACCGTTTGCATGAAACGCCGTGAAAGGAGCGGCGATCAATCCGGAAAGATGTTCGATTTTCATGATATGCTTCCTTGAATTCCTATAAATGAAATCACGTTCTGGTGTTGCTCAGGGGAGGAAAAAATCCGACGGCTGAAGCGAACAACCGCGAATCTGCCCCCGGTCCACCGCGTCATCGACGATGTAATAGACGATGTAGATCTCCCCGTCCGGGAACTGGACCCAGCCGGAATATCCGAGATCGGCGTGAGAGGAGCGATCGTAATCGATCGGCAGAATCCGGGCGCGCGCCTCCCACCGCGAAGAGGAGAGGACGGAATCCCGGTCGGTCAACGCGGCAAAAAAGTTCTGTGTACTGTTTCCGAATCCTCCCATGCCGCCCTGGTGGAACCGGTAGGTGATCAAAATAGAGCCGTCCTGCAGCATCCCGGCGACGGGACGATGGCAGCCGGGAAGCGGGAAGTCGATCAAAGGCCCCCAGCTTTCGCCGTTGTCGAAGGAGAGCGTCTTCTTGCAGTCCAGCCCGCGCCCGCTGTTTTCGCGCAGGAACGCGGCGATCACGCCGTTGCCAAGCGGCAGCAGAGAGACTTCGCAAAGCTGAAACGCGGGATCCTTCGCCACCGTGACCGGTTCGCTCCAGCTTTTCCCCTGGTCGTCGGACCAGCGGAGAAACTGCGCCAGCGCGCCATCCTGCGCATGGTGTGCGGAGATGATCCAGCGGCCGTTGTCGAGTTCGAGAAGTTTATCCGGCACGATGCCGAGGAGCGGCGTCTTGACCGGCTCGCTCCAGGTGGCGCCGTCATCGCTGGAAAAGCAGAGATAATTTTCGGCCGTCTGCGTCTGCTCGCCGCCGGCCCCCCACTCCATCCGGTCAAAGATGATCACCAGCCGCCCGTCGCGCAACTGTGTGATGCGCGGGCAATTGTAGTAACACTCCGGCTTCCGGGCCGCCGGAGTCAGCGGCCGTTTCGCAGACCAGGTCCGTCCACGGTCCGTGGATTCGGTCAGCATGATCCGGGTATAGCTGCGATCGATAT
This sequence comes from uncultured bacterium, assembly GCA_900551245.1. Classification (GTDB taxonomy): domain Bacteria; phylum Verrucomicrobiota; class Lentisphaeria; order Victivallales; family Victivallaceae; genus Victivallis. The sequence continues at coordinate 166,157 of URVC01000001.1, forward strand.
GATGGGTGCATTCGTTGAAGACCGCGATCAATTTTCCTCCGGGCGTCAACGCGACGTCGGGCCACGCCTCGTAAAGAACCGGGTCCCGACTGATGAAATATTTCTGAACGGCCATTGCAAACCTCCCTGTGTTTCGATTACTATAACTGGAACAGCGGCAGGCGTCAATGATAAAATTCAAATTCAGATGATACAAATTTAACACAGGGATCAACGTTGTTCCGGATTACCCCGGATTCCGATGCTCCGACTTTTGGTTATATTATTTAAAAATATTAATTAGAAAAATAAATTTCTCATGCTATTTTAAAAGAGCATAAAATAATTTCCAAAAAAGCTATCAAGCAACGGGGGAAGTTACAGAATGAGCCTGCAAAAAAAATGCCAAAAAATTGCAATTACTCTATACAAAAGCTCTCTCTTTGAAAAGCTTGTCATGATTGCCAACATCCTGCTGCACGACTGGCGTCTCAGGAATTTGTTTGAATCCGACTTTCATCATGAATTTTGTGATGTTTCTGATGAAGAGATTCTCTCGTCCTTGGCTGGATTGGATTCAGCCTCGATTGCCAATGCCCAGAAATATGTAAGCCGCCAGAGAGATGTTCTCATCACCCCACAGAATCAAACCTTCTTTTTTTACAACTGTCATCGGATGTTTACCAAAAAAGAAATCAATGCCATTGAAGATATGCAACGCAGGCACAGAAAGGAATTGAAAAAATACAAGGTTGATACTGGACTTTATTTAGGCGGCCCGGAATCTCTGGTTTACCACCATGGATTGTATGATTGCCCGGAACCGGTGAAAGCATATCTGAGAGAAGGAATTTTTCTGGATGTCGGCGGATGTTATGGCGATTCGGCTCTCGTACTTCTGAATCACTATGCGCCCCAGAAAGTCATAACATTCGAGCCATCTACCGACAACAGAAGAATTTATCGCAAAATCATGAAAAAAAACGGCATACCGGAGTCAAAATATGAATTAAGTTCATTCGGGCTGGGGAAAGAGTATTCCACGATTTATTACTGCGAAAAATCAGGATCTGGTAATTCTCTGAAAAACGTTCATGGAGGAACAACTCAAGCAGAAATTACCACACTGGACCAATTCTGTTCCGAACATAATCTCACAAATGTAAAATTCCTCAAAGCCGACATAGAAGGTATGGAGTTGGATATGCTACAGGGAGCCCGGACCGTCATCGAACAGAACCGGCCCGTGCTCAGTATATGCATCTATCACAGCCGGGAAGAATTTTTCGGAGTATACAAAACGCTGAAATCATGGAATCTCGATTACTGTTTTTCTCTGAAACTCCTTCATATTGCTTCAGAATTAGTGTTATTTGCCTGGCCGAAAGAGCTGAATGAACGGTAAATTTTCCCCTGTCTCTTTTCAATCATCGATTTCGCAGAATATTTTTCCTACGGGCCCCTGGGACGACAGGAACCCGTTTCGCCGAATGAGTACAAAAATTTAGACAGTAACTCCCTGCTGATTCAACGCTTTCTGGATTTCACAGATGTCGGCATGGCGCGGCTCCACTCCGTCGCGGACCGCAATTGCGGCCGCGGTTCCCACCCCCTGCCCGATATTCATGCAGATCGGCATCACCCGGAAGTTGGAGTGCGCCTTGTGGGTACCGGAGATGTTGCGGCCGGAAAGCAGCAGGCCATCCACCTTCTCCGGCACGCAGGCCCGGTAGGGAATGGTGTATTGACCGCGGGCGGAAAAATGCTTCTGCGCCCCGTCCTTGTCCAACCCCGCGCCCTCCACATTGTGGATGTCGAAGTTGAACCAGTTGTGCGTGGCAATCCAGTCGTCGAACACCCGTCCGGCGACGATGTCTTCCGCCGTCATCGTATACAACCCCTTGAAGTGACGAGTCTCGCGGACTCCGACGTTCTGCGCGGAGGTCACCAGATAACAGTGTTCAAATCCGGGCAGGTACTCGCGCAGAAAGAGAACGATTTCCGGCATCTGTTTCCGGCAGACAAGTTCGGCGCGGGTAAGTTCTTCGGCACGGGTTCCGTCAATCCCGGTGACGTTGGTCATGTTGACGCAGACCTCGCCCGGCAGCCAGGTCGGATAGACCAGCACATGGCCGGCCGGCGCCGGGAGATGCTCCCGGGCGAGCGCCTGAATCTCCCCTTTCGGCACATCGAGCAGGTGTTCGAAACTGCCGGGCAGATGCGCCCGGGAGTAATCCACGCCGCCGATGCGGAACATCAGCGTGACCGGCTGACAGCGGGAATCCTCCTCCCGGCCGAGCTGAAATTCCGCCCCGGCACGCGCCGCCACATCGCCGTCTCCGGTGGCGTCCACGGTGATGGTGCCGAGCAGAGCTTTCCGCCCGGATTTGCTTTCGGTGACCACGCCGCGCACTCTGCCGTTCTCACAGATGGAATCGCAGACGAAGGTGTAGAGCTTCAACCGCACGCCGGCTTCGGTCAGCATATCGAGCAGCACTTTTTTCAACAGCTCGTGGCTGATCTGGTGACGGCCCGCCCCCTGTGCGGGGCAGAAAATCCCCGCCGTTTCACGATGAACCCGGTCCATCATCTCGTCGAACAGCGGGGAGTCGCATCCATCGGTGAAGTGTGACATCATGCCGCTGGTGGCCATTCCGCCGACGCAGTTGAACTGTTCGACCAGAATGGTGTCCGCCCCGTTTCTGGCGGCGGCGATTGCGGCGGAATATCCGGCTGGCCCGCCCCCCGCGACAAGAACATCGGCGCGATCGGCAATCTCAATTTTCCGTTCCGGTTCGGTGTAGAAATCCATGAAACCATCCTCCCTTTGGGATTTGAAAATCGAATTCTCTCTGTCGGATTACCGTACTGCAAAAAAAGAAAATTACCTTTGTTTTTTTATCAAACTTTCTTGAAAAATCACAGATTTGATTTATTCTCTTTCCGCGCTGAGCTCCGGGGAGCGTCATTCAACAACATACAGGAAGAGGGGTCCTCCCCGCCGGAACAATGGCAAATTTCCCGGTGCGGTGATATATTACGAGGAGAATCCGGATAACGGCGGCCATGGCAGGTGGCAACGGAGAGGCATCATGACAGAATTCGAAGCTATGCAGGAGACGTTTCGACGGGCGGAGCAACTGCCGGCGAAGCGACTGCTTTTCGCGGAGGCGCGCCCCCTGCCCCCGCCGCCGGAATGCGTCCACCTCCACCCCTGCCCCCGGATGCTGTTTCTGCTGGCCGGGCGGGAAAAGGTCTGCTTCGCCAGAGCCGGAAAGATTCAGCAGGAACTGCTCGAACCCGGCACATTGCTGTTCGCCCACCCCGGAGCATGGGTCAAGGAGACTCCGGAGGAATCCACCGATCTTTTTTCCGCAGTTCTGCTCCCGGAATGCCTCCGGTTCATCCGGCGTCGTGCAGGGGAGAAACATGTCTACCACACTGCCGCGGTCCGCTGCCGCGCCCTGCCTCTGATTCTGGAGGCGATTCTGGCCGCCGACCGGGACACGCCTCTCTGCCGCCACCTGCTCGCCCCCTTCTTCGATGCGCTGGCGGAAGAGCTGCGGGCGGAAACCGCCGCCGGCCGCCTCTCGCGCCGGGAACAGGAATGGAAACGGCTGCAGGAGTACATCACCCTCAATCTGGCCCGTGACATCGGCCGCGATGAAATCGCGGCGGCGGCCGGCCTTCAGCCGGCGACGGTCTCCCGCCGAATCCGGTCACAGAGCGGCATGACACTGCGCGAATACCTGAACGCCGCCCGGCTCAGCTACGCCCGCTGCCTGCTGGCGAAAACGGAACTCACCATCGAAGAGATCGCCCGCCAGAGCGGCTACCGATATGCGAATTACTTCATCCGCGCCTACCGGAAAGCGTTCGGTTGCTCCCCCGGAGCGGAGCGTGCGGCAACTCACTGACGCGGCGAAATCCAGTGCACTTTGGACTCCCGGTACTTCTGTTTCGGCATATCTTTCCCGTCGGGGCGGCCGATCGAAATGACGTTGAGCGGAATGAACTCCTCCGGCAGTTTCAGCGCCTTGGAAACCGCTTCGACCCGCGGCGCGTAGGGGTAGACACCGATCCAGACCGCGCCCAGCCCGATTCCTTCGGCGGCGAGCAGAATGTTCTCCGTCGCGGCGGAACAATCCTGCACCCACATCTCGCGGGTCGCACCTTCGCCGAACTGTCGGGAATTTCCGCAGACGACGATCGCCGCCTGTGCTTTGGCGAGCATCTTACCATACGGGAGTGACGCCGCGAGGGCGTCCAGCGTGCCGCGCTCGGTGATGACATAGAACTCCCACGGTTGCAGATTGCGGGCCGAGGGGGCGGCAAATCCGGCCCGGACCAGCTGATCGAGCTCCTTCCCGGCAACCGGTTCCGCCGTGTAGTTCCGCACGCTCTTGCGCTGATGGATGACGGTGAGCACATCCGGCGGTGCCGCAGCGTTCTCCGCCCCGCGCGGCAGCAGAATCGCCACGACAAGAAGAACTAGAAGTATCACAATGACAATGCGTTCATACATTTCAACCTCCTTTTTTTTGATTTCAGTTTTTTAAAGCCGGCGTACAATTTGCGGAGAGATCTCCGCCGTTCTGCGACGTTGCTTCCGTACGGCAGGCCGCCCGGAAGCGGCGCGGCGTCATACCGGTCAGCTCCCGGCACAGCCGGCAGAGATAGTTGCCGTCGCAAAATCCGCTCTTGAGCGCCACTTCGGTCACCGACAAATCGGTGCGACGCAGCAGATCCAGCGCCCGGTGCATGCGCAAATCGCGCAGATACTCCCGCGGCGTGCTGCCGGTGGCGTTGCGGAAGTGGCGGAAGAAATTCCGCCGCGACATGCTGACCACCCGCGGCAGACCGTTGACCTCGATCGGTTCATCGAGATGCTCGTGCATGTAGCGGATTGCATCGCCGATCAGGAACTCCGACACGACCGGTTTCTCCGCCGCCTCCGCCGAGCGGCAGAGTTCAGCGATGATCTCCATGAAGATCGCCAGGCTGAGGAAATTCCGTCCGGGCCGGCTCGAGTTGAGTTCCGCCGCCAGGAGATTGATCTTCCCGGCCAACTTCGCACTCTCTCCGGAATCGAGATGCACCAGCGGCAGAGAAAGCGTCTCCTCGTCGACCCGCGGCCGCGGATTGAACAACCGGTCGAACAGCGGCATCTGCTGGCCGTCGAGCAGCGGCAGCGACAGTTTGCGGGGATCATACACCAGATTGACCAGCCCCAGAGTGGAGGTGCGGTCGTAGCCGTGCGAGATGCCGGGGTGGATCAACAGCACATCTCCGGCATGGATGGGCACCGCTTTCTCCCCGATGAGATGCACCCCCTCCCCTGCGAGGATCAGCACGATCTCCATGAAGGTATGGCCGTGAAACCGCCGCTCCGGATGAGCTCCCGCGGCCACCTCTTCCACATAGAGCGGAATCGCGTGAGGCGGCAGGTAACGTTCGAGGCCATTTGTCAGAAAACTTGCCATACCGGTTCATCCATGTTTCCATTCGACTTCTATAATATCGCATCCGACGGGAAATTGCAAATGCATACGCTCCCGGTTTTCCTAAAAAAACGAAAGGCTGCGTTTCGTCACCCGGCACTGGAATGCTATAATTTGTCACTTCAGCAAAGGTTTTTATCAAAGTCCGGAAGTATAATTAATAGAAGAAAACCCAAAACACAGTGAGACAATGAAGCATAAACACTATTACGCCTATCGGTCATTTCAACCGGAGTTCGCGACGATGGAACGCTTTGCCGCAATCGACGTGAACACGATTGCGCTGTTCCCAGCCAATACGTCGAACTCTCTGGGACAACCGTACTGCCGCTATCCGGCAAACCGGCTCTGGTTCGACACCTGGGATTTCACCGTGGTCGGCCGGCAGTTCGACGATGTGCTTGAGCATAATCCGCGTGCAAATTTCATCGTCATTGTCGATTTGAACTCCCCGGAATGGCTCTCCCGACAGCTTGCGCTGAGCCATGAATCGGGCGACAGCACTACACACCTTTCGGAAACGCTGGTCAATCCCCGTTGGCTGTGCGATACGGAACACTATCTGGAAGCCTTTCTCTCCTACTGCGAAAAAAACTATGCGGAAAAGATTGAAGCCTATGTTCTGGCCTGCGGTAACACCGACGAGTGGTTCGACCACAACGGAGAACTCTGCGGGCTGGCCAAAGAACGGGCCTATCAGGAATATCGTGCCCGGAACGGCCTGCCGCCGGAAACGCCCCCGTCGGCAAGCAAGCTCAATTCTCCCGATTTTGACGGACTGGTTTTCGATCCGGCCCGCTCCAACGACGTCATCACCTATCGCCGCTTCTGCAATGAGCTGGTCGCGGAAAGCATCCTCCGCTTTGCCCGTTTCTCCCGCAAAGTAATCCGTCCGGAGGCTGAAATCGGTGTATTCTACGGCTACCTCACCACCCGGCTCGGCGCGGCGGAGAGCGGTCATGTCGAACTGCGACGGGTTCTCGATGCGCCCGAAGTGGATTTTCTGATCTCCCCCGGCTGCTATATCGACCGGGCCATCGGCGGCGGTTCCGGCTGGCAGTCGGTTTCCGGCTCGGAGCGGTTGGCCGGCAAGCGCCATCTCCACGAATGCGACCAGCGCACCCACACCTACAATCCGTCGCTTTCGCCCCATGTCAAGCTCAAGTTCCAATGCTGGAAGAATACCGCGGAAGATATCGCCGGCGTCCGGCGCGAAGCCGTGCTGGCGATGATCAGCGACAGTTCCCTCTGGTGGTTCGACATGTGGGGCGGTTTCTATGAAGAGTCCGCACTGCTGGAAGAGCTGGGCCGCCTGCAAAAGCTCTATTGCCGCTTTGCCGGGCAGCCGGGAACTCCAGTTGACGAGATCGCCTTGATCATCGACGCCGATTCCGCGTACTATCTGGATCAGCGTTCCCCACGTCAGGCGCATTTTCAGCGTCATGCGCGTACCATGCTCAATCACATCGGCGCCCCCTTCGACACCTATCTGCTCGACGATCTCGGCCGGATTCCGGATTTCGACCGCTACAAGCTGGTCATTCTCGCCAACCAGATCGAGATCACGCCGGAAAAAGCGGAACTTCTGGAGCGATATCTCTACTGCGGCAACCGGACGGTTCTGACACTGTACGCCCCGGGGCTCAGCGACGGGACCTCCCTCGATCCGGCCCGTGTCCGCCGCTGGGCGGGCGTGGAATACGGCAGTGAAGGACTTCATCTCACGGAATTTGCAACCTGTCGCAAGGCCTATCTCGCCCACCCGGAGAAGTTGACGGCGGCCATTTTGCGCGATCTTGCCCGGCAGGCCGGAGTTCTCCTCATCACCTCCCGGGAAGCAGTGGTCTATGCCGATTCCCGCATGCTGGCGCTCCATCTCGCCGAACCGGGTACCATCACAATCACGCTTCCCGGCGGAGCGGACGGCGCAGTGGAACTCTTCTCCGGCCGCCGGATGCACGGCGGCGTTTTCGAATGGAACTCCCGAGGCGGTGAAACTCTCCTCTTTGAACTGAAATTCAACTCTGACAAGAAAGGAATCTGAGACCATGCGAAGAATTTTTACCCTGATCGAACTTCTCATAGTCATTGCGATCATCGCCATCCTTGCGGCGCTGCTGCTGCCTGCGCTGAATCGGGCGAGAGTAACCGCTCAGAAGAGCTCCTGTCTCAACAATCTCAAAACTATGGCAAGCGGCGTCTCCTTCTATACCAACGACAATCAGGATTTTCTTCCCCGCAAATACAAGCGCTGGTCCTGGGGTTACGCAATAGGACACGCTCTTGGTCTGACACGGCCCGACGCCCCTGAAGCGCCCGATCCCGACACAAAGGTGGACAACATTCCGATCCATAAAGTACTTTCCTGCCCGGCACAAAAAGAAACGGTAGGCCTCTATGACGCCGGTATCAGCTCCTCAAAGACGATTTATTTTTATCCGATCTATGTCCCGCTTGTGAGTGAAATCCCGGCGGCGATCAACACGTTACGCGGGCGAACCGGCGGAGGTGCAGACCGCAGCAGCAGCACAGACGGCGACAGTGTTCCCCTGAACCATAAAAAATTGGAGCGGGTGATTGACGGCTCCATTCTGATGTTGGAAGCGATTACCACAGACGCCTATGAAACGGGCAAGTATATCGCGCTCTCCCCCGGTACGGCGAATCAGACGATCTACCATTTCAACAGTCGCACGGCCTATGGAGCTAACTTTCGCCGTCACGGGAACAGCACCAATGTGCTGTTCAAAGATGGTCACGCGGAAAATCTCTCTGCCAACGTAACCCTTGATGTCTATGGTCGACCTCAGCGCTGACACGCGATATGCCATGATACATTTACCAGGTAAAGTACAATGAAGACTTTTCTCACTCTTATGTTCTGTTCTGCCGGCAGCTGCAATCATACGCCCTCCCCTCTGCCTCCCGGCAACGCAGACGATCCGGTGCACGCTCTCGCGCGGCAGCTTGAAACTGGCGCAATCGGCCGTCTCACCACCTTGGTTGTCCAATCTGATGTTGCCTTCACATCCCGCCTGAATCAAGCCGGGAATTCCAGCAATTTTGTCATTATTCCAGGCGTATCACGTCAATTCAAAGGAGAGTAATTTCATGTTTCGTTGTCTTCTTTTCTCCATCCTCTGCGGAACGGTCCTCGGCGCAGCTCCGACAGAATATGTCCCGTATGCTCCCCCCTTTGCTCCGACGACCGAACAACGAAGCGACACCCGGGTGAATGTCGGGAAATATTCCGTTACCTTTCAAGGCGCCCGGCTCGCGCTGCGCCTCTTTACCACCGGAGAAGCCAATCTCCTCTCGCCAGACCTCAAAATCCGTTATGGCGGTCTGGTCGTCAGGCAGGGGAAAAAATCCCTTTCCGGCCGACGAGGAGAACTCCACAACGGCAGCTGCGCCTTTCGATATACGGCATTGCCACATCTGGAGCAGAATTTCACCCTGCTCCCGGACGGCAGGATCTCCATCAAACTTACTGATTCAAACCGTTCACTTGATGACATCTTCTGGACGTTCTCTCTCATCAGCGAATATTTCGGAGGCTCAGCCATTGAAATTGACGGTCGACGCGCGCAGATCGCGCCTTACCGTGAAAGCAGCCGTTTTCACAGAGTTCTGCACGACGGCACGGCAGGCCGTATCGTATTTTTTGCCGGCGATTCCGGACGCAGTTTCACGATTGAGCTGCCGCAGAAAAACCGGATTCGGCTGGTCTCGGCAGATGGCCGTTACGGTCTGTCACTGCAACTGTTTCCGGCTTCTCAGGCAAACACCATCGAAATGCTCCTGACTCCCGGCACCACGGCTGTTGCGGCCAACCAGCCACCGAAAGGATTCTCCGTTCGGGCCGGCCAATACGATTTCTGGAGTGTCGATCGCCTCCGGCTGCCGGACCGGCACTCGAAAAATCTGCTCTCCAACAGCTCCTTCGAACAAGGATTCGCCTCTCTCTGGTATCCGCACGGAGGCGGTCTGTTCAGCCGAAAACTCTGGACCCGCAAACCAATCCGGATTGATGAGGAGGAAGCCTTCTCCGGAAAATCATCGCTGCGAATAGAATCCGACGCCCCGCAGGCAGAACTCATCCAGAACATTGCAACCCATTCGGTCATCCTTTCTCCGGGAGAATATACCTTCAGTTTCTACGCCAAAACCGATCGCCCCGGTCGACAGAAGTTGAAACTTACCATCCCCGTGCTGCCGCCGGGGGCGAACTACTGGGATCCCAAGACCCGGGTCAACCGCAGATTCACACTGGAAGGACGCTGGAAACGATACCAGCACACCTTCCGGGTGACGACAACCCGCCCACAGTATTTTCTTTTCGAATCCCTGTCCGACGAACCGGCCGTCTGCCGGATTGATGCAATGCAACTCGAGCGCAATTCCGCTGCCACAGAGTACCAGCCGGCCTCTGTCGAGGGGCGGCTCCTCACCGCCTCTGCGGACAATTTTCTCCCCGCAGGGAGCCCTATCAAGGCACGGTTGAAGATCATCACCGCCAGACCGAACATCTCCGGAACATTCCACACCACGCTGCGGGATTTCTTCGGCAAAGTGGTGCGGCAGGCGACAGGCCGCTTTCAGACCGGCCCGGACGGCACAACGGAACTTCCGCTGCCGTTCGAAGGAATCCCCTCCGGTATTTTCACTGTGGAGAATCGTTACAAACTCAAAGATGACGAACGCTACGAGTTCACCCGACTGGCAGTCATGAATTTTCTGAAAAATCTCCACCGCCACAAAAATCTCTTCGCGGACTCCTACATCGATCCGCACGGTGTGCGACAATACTACCCGGAAGTGCTGGAGCGCTATCGCGAGATCGGAATCGGCGCTCGTGCCGCGTTTGTCAATACCGAGAAGCTGGTTGCTGACGAGGCGGCAAAATATGGCGTCGAAAGTTTCAGTACCATGCTGCTGCGTCCGGACCGCTCCCTGGTGAAAGGACTTCCCGCTCCCTGTTACGGTTACACGGTACTGAACAATATCGTCTGGTATGAAACACCTTCCGTAGGGCGTAAACGGGTCGACTATGCAACGATCACCCTGCCCGGCGCAACCCCGGAAGCACTCAAGACGATAGAAAACGCCGCCGCACGCAAGAGCGCGGAATCTCCATGGGTCAAAATATGGGGGGCGATCAATGAAGTGGAAGGCTCCGCACCGGAGTTCGGCCACTGCCGATTCGCCACAGAGGAGCGTTATCGAGAGTACGTCGAACTCGAACTTGCCGTCGCCCGAGGTCTCAGGCGCGGCAATCCCAAGGCGATGATCGGCAACAGTTCCACCTCCTGTCTGCGTGCGGACCGGATCGAAACGCTGGATAAACTGCTTACCACAATCGGCGACCGGTTCCGCTATGACTGTTTTATCATCCACACTTACCGGGAAGCGCCCGAATATCCTGATCTCGACAAGGATTTTTACGACCTGTACAAGATGCTGGCACGACACGGCTATATTGACACGCCAATCTACTGCCCGGAAGGGATGCACTGGAAACCCTACCGCATGCCGGGACTCTTCACGGTCAACTGGGTCGACATTCCCTGGGGTCCGCTCACCTACGATATGGGCCATCAGGAACGGATTGCCGCAGCCTGGCGGGCCCGGCAGTGGCTGATCGGGCTGAAACATCAGGACCGGGTCAAACTGATGAATTCCAGCACCAACTTCTGGGGATTTGAGATGGACTGCGCCCTGACGCCATTCGCCAATCAGAAGATCTCCAATACACTCGGCAACCTGCTCGGTGACGCCTCCTTCGTAGCCGAGATCCGTCTGGGAGCAGGAACCCGTTGCTACCTCTTCAAAGATGGCTCCCAGCGGCCGGTTGCAGCTCTCTGGAGCTGTTCGCCCGAAGTAGATCAAGGCAAGGAAGCAGGGCCGGAACTCCTTCTCCGCCAGGTGCCACACGCGCAGTTGTTTGATCTCATGGAGGCAGAACTGGCGTTTCCTGCGCCGGCGGCGGACGGCAGCGTAAAACTCCGTCTCACCTCCTTCCCGATTTTTCTGCGCGGCAGTGCCGGTTCAACCGCCACGATGAAAAAACTGCTGGAGAATGCGGACCTCCTCCGCGACAATACACCGGCAGTAAGCACCCGATTTGAAGTAACCTCGCCGGAGCAATTCACGCTCACGCTCGCCAACGAGGGGAAAAGAAAATTCACCGGCCAAATTGAGATCGGCGGAATGCGCAGACAGCTTACCCTCCCCCCCGGCGGAAATCTTTCTCTCCACGCACCGATGCCTGCTGTTTTAACTGCGGGCAGGCTCTGTTTCGAACGACTGAGGGCGGAACTTCAACAAAACACTCCGTTTCCCGGCAACTTTCCGCTCCAGCTGGAGTTCTGCGGCGTTCTCGCCCGCAAGGCTGCAATCCGTATCGACGGCTCTCTCGATGACTGGCGGGGCATTCCCTCATTGAAAATTGATCAGCGTCTTCCGGGGCAGCAGCTGCTCGCCGCCGGGACTCCTCCAGTCGAGGGAGATTTCGCTGCAAAAATGCGCATCGCCTGGTCATCGAAAGCTCTCTATCTGGCTGTGGAGGTGACAGATGACAAATTCGTCGCCAACCCGCAAGCGCGACCGGGCAATGGCTGGCGCAACGATTCGCTGCAACTCTTTTTCGACACACTCGGAGACGGACACGATCCGCGGCACTCCGGCATTGGCAGGGATGACTGGTCATACGGAATCTATCCGGAACCGGACGGCAAAGCATGGTATGCATACCGTCACCATGTGCCGGACATTCAGTTGACGGCAGGCTTTTCCGGCGCAAAAGCGGAAACCAAAGCAGAAGAAATCCAATGTGCCTTTACACGCACATCCCGTGGTTACATCTATGAAATTGCCCTGCCGCAACACAGCTTGATGCCGCTCCAGCTTGCCGCGGGCCAAAAGTTCGGTCTGGGAGTGTTGCTGAACGATCAGGATTCCAATACCCCCATGCCGCGTTCACGCCTGGTTTGGGGACTACAGCCGATCATGCCGAATGACCGGCCGGATCTGTGGCCTCTGGTAATTCTGACAGACAAGTAACGCAGGAGCTGAACTACATATGATTTCCCGTCTCTGGATGAGACCGCAGGAACGGGCGGTGGAACCGCCCTTCTTCGCGGTGTTCCGCAACCGTTTCACCACCACCGCCCCCGCCCAGCTGCGCTTCACCTACAGCGCTGACGAACGCGCCGGCTTCTTCTGCGACGGCGAGGCCATCGCCGACGGTCCGCCGCGCGGCACGGTGCAGCGCTGGTTTTCCGCCGTCGTCGATCTGCCGCTGGAACCGGGCGAGCATGTGCTCACCGCCCGTCTCTTCGCCTTCGGTCCAGCCTTGACCGCCCGCGGGCAGATGTCCATCGCCCCGGGCCTATTCGTGCAGGACGAAAGCGGCCTGCTCTCCCCCGACTGGGACTATCAGGTCTGCATGGGCTGCAGCTTCTCCAGCAGCAAAACTGACTGGGGCAGTTACGCCCATTTGCTGACCGACGAGGCATTCAACTGGAATGCTCTCGAAGGGAAAGGCGGTGAATGGAAACCGGTTGCCCGGTTCGAAGACAATCGCCCCCTCGAGCCGTCGCCGCTCCCCCCGATGTGCCGCGAGGAGATCCGGAACTACCGGCAGTGCGGTCCGTACTTCTTCTTTGACGATTATGTCTGCGTATACGGGGAGTACGTGTTCTCCGGCACCGGGGAGGTCCGGCTCCGCTGGGCGGAGCCCGGATGCGATTCCGACACACCGCCGCCCGGATTTGCCGATCTGGCCAAACCGGGGGATCCCTACCCCTGTTTTTCCGGCCCCGGCGACCGTTTCCGCCTCACCGGCGGCCGTGTCCGCTGGTGCGACTACTGGTGGCATGCGGGGCGGACGCTCGAGACGACCCTCTACGGCAACGTGAAACTCGAATCGGCGCGATTCTTCCGCACCGGATATCCTTGGAAGCTGCGCCGGACGTTGAGCATTCCCGGCGACGAGCGACTTTCTCGGCTGCTGCGACACTCATGGAACACGTTGCAGGCGTGCACCTTCGAAACATTGATGGACTGCCCCTACTACGAACAGCTTCAATACATTTCCGACAGCCGGTTCGACCTGCTTTCCCTCTATGAACTCTCCGGCGACATCCGCCTGGCGGAAAACGCCCTGCGGCAGTTCGCCGAAGGGCAGTATTCCTCCGGCATGCTCCCCTGCCGCTACCCGACCCGGGAACATGCGCAATATCATGCCACCCCGGGGGAACTTTATCAGCTTCACATTCCATCGTTCACTTCGTTCTACATCCAGCTGCTCCACGATTTTGCCCGGCTGCGGCGCAACGATGCCCTGGTTTGTGAACTGCTTCCGGTGGCCAGACGAGCCGCCGATTACCTCAACTCCACGCTGGGAGAGGATCAGCTGCTCCATGCGCCGGGCTGGAACTTCATCGACTGGCTGGACAACTGGGAGGCAGGAATTCCTCCCGGCTGTCGTTACGGCGAAGGCTGCACCCTCAACCTGATCCACCTGCTCAGTCTGCAGCAGCTCGCCGATCTGGAACAGTGTTTCGGGAGCGCCCGGCAGGCCGCGCTCCGGCAGGAACAGGCGGCGCGTCTCAAACAGGCGATCCGACACACCTACTGGATCGACGAACGCAACTGCTTCGCCGAAGACAGCGCCCGCAGCTACGTTTCGGAGCACGCCCAGGTGTTTGCCCTGCTCGCTCTCAACGAACGGGCGGTGATTCCAGTACTGCGTTCCGGAACGCTGGATGAATGCGGCATCGCCTTCTCCTTCTACTACCTTGAAGCGTGCCGCATCCATCGCCTCGATGACCTCTTCGCCCGACGGCGGGAGCGTTACTTTCAGGCGGCGGAAACGCCCGGATTGCGCACCATGCCGGAACTGTTCCCCAACGACTGGTGGCAGCGCTCCGACTGCCATGCCTGGGGGGCGCACTTTCTCTATTTTCAATTCACCGCAGGGACCATTCTCGATCCGATTCCCCGGGCAACTCTGCCGGAGGCACAGCCATGAATTCCTTCTATCAGAGCGCTCTCGATATTGCCGAACAAAAACTCTTCCGCGATCCCAGGCCGACGCGGCTCGCCTCACCCCGCCTGGGGACCGGGGGCACCTTCGTCGACATCTTTCTCTGGGACACCGTGTTCTCCACGTTCTGGGCCCGCTATCATGCGGACCGTTTCCCGGTAGCGGAGAGTCTGGACAATTTCTATCGCTGCCAGACGCAGGAGGGTTTCATCAGCCGTCAGATTCGACCTGACGGCATCAGCAAATGGTCTCCGGAATCCACATTGGGGTTCGCGCCCCCGCTGCTGGCGTGGGCGGAACTGGAAATTGCTCCTTTTATTCCGGGGAGGCTGGAAAAAGTATTCGAACCGCTGCTGCGCCAACACCGATTCAACACGACCCATTTCCGCCGGGCGGACGGACTCTTCTTCACCGACTGCTGGGGTTCGGGAATGGACAACCTCCCCCGATGGGATACACCGGATGAGGTAACCCGGGCGGGCGGCATTCCCCCCTCCCGGGAGATGCTCACGGCGACCACGCCGGAAGCGGATGCGTTCTTCCTGTGGCTGGAAAGCCAGATGGAGATGCCGTTCTACTGGAATCGCCAGCTCGGCTGGTGCGACACCAGCTGTCAGATGGCATTCAACGCTCTGAATCTCGCCAGAATTGCCGATCGTATCGACCGTCCGGAAGAAGCGGAGAAATTGCGCGCCGAACATGCCGAGATCGCCGCCACCGTCAACGAACTGTGTTTTAATCCCCAAACTCATTTTTACGCCGATCGGCTCGGCGATCATCCACTCAACCGGCGTACCATCTGCGGATTCTGGCCGCTGATCAGTGAAGTGGCGACACCGGAGCGGGCGGCAGAAATCATCCGGTTCCTGCGCGATCCCGCCACGTTCGGCCGTCCCTGCGGAATTCCGACTCTTCCTGCCGACGATCCGGATTATCTTCCGGAAAGCGGTTATGCCCGCGGCCCGGTCTGGGCTCACACCAATTACATGGTGTTGAAGGGGCTGCTGAAGTATGGGGAGGAGAAACTCGCCGGCGAACTCGCCGCCCGGCTTTACCACGCAGCCGAAACGCTCTGGAAAATCACCGGAACCATCTGGGAAAACTACTCTCCGGAACAGTGTCGACGCCCTCCCGAACGCTCCTGCCGAGACTTCTGCGGTTGGTCCGCTCTGATTCCGATCACCTTCTACCGGGAATTCCTCCGCTGAATCGAAGGAGAAAGGTGCAGGGAGAAAAAAACTGACAAGCTGCAATGGAAAATTGTTGCTCCGCACGTCATGCCATGGCAACCTCGATGTGGCCGAATGGGAGGTGGCCTGGCTCCGGGCGGAATTCGATTTCAGGTTGTGTCTCATCTGCAACGAGGCCGAAGAAATCATCGGCAAATTCCGCGGCAACGGTTGGATCCTACAGCAGACCACGGCGTATGTTTTAAATAAATCTCAATAATCACTTTTATCTATTGACAATGAGCTCCTTTGCCGGTATAATATCACATTGCATCCTCATAGAACGAAAAGGGGCTTCTGTCGATGAGAACGAGGAATGTCAAGGAATTCGGCGCCACAGGCGGCGGAACAACTCTGGATACCGTCGCCATCCAGACGGCCATTGATGCGGGCGGGCTGGTTTATTTTCCTCCCGGCGTCTATCTGAGCGGTACTTTGTATTTGCGCAGCAATGGAGGTCTGGAGCTTTCTCCGGGCGCGATCCTGCGGGGCAGCCCGAACCTTGCGGACTACAATCCGGCTGATTTCGTACCGCAGAACAGCGCCAGCAAAGCGGAGGTGACTTCCGGCGGCCATCTGATCGCCGCCGTCGAATGTTCCAACATCGTTCTCTGCGGCGGAGGCACGATCGACGGGAATCATCCGGCGTTTCTCAATGAAACCGACCCGGAATGCCCCCTTATGTATCGCAGAATTGCGCGCCCGGGGCAGATGGTGTTTCTCTGCGAATGCACCGATGTGCGCATTCAGGACCTGAATTTAAAAAACGCACCCTATTGGACCTGTTTTCTACATGGATGTGAAGAGGTTACGATTCATGGCCTCCACATTCAAAGTGATCCTCGCGTATTGAACGACGACGGCATTGATCTGGATTGCTGCCGGCGTGTCACCGTCTCGGACTGCATCATCTCCACCGGCGACGATGCCTTGACGCTTCGCGGCAACAACAGCCGTCTGAAACAAAAACGCGACTGCTGCGAAATCGTCGTGACCAACTGCATTCTGGAGAGCCATTACGCCAATGC
Organism: uncultured bacterium; assembly: GCA_900551245.1. Classification (GTDB taxonomy): domain Bacteria; phylum Verrucomicrobiota; class Lentisphaeria; order Victivallales; family Victivallaceae; genus Victivallis. The sequence continues at coordinate 182,943 of URVC01000001.1, forward strand.
AATCCGGGTTGGCGTCGGCTGCGGAGAAATTCATGATGCGCTCTTTGAAAATATCATCGTTCCCGGGTACCGCACGGCAATTTCCCTGGTGTCCAACTGGAGCAATGACCCGGCCAGCTGTGTCGGAGCGGAAATTCACGATATCGAATTCCGCAACATCCGCAGTCATGCGCGCCGCTTTCTGCAGATCAAACTCGACAACGCACCGGAGGGAAACGCGCACACCTCCGCAACGCTTCACGGCATTATGATCCAACACGTCCGCGGCACGATGGAACTGTCGAACATGCTGCGCGGCAACGGAGCCGGTAAATTATACGACATCACGCTCGACGACATCCGCCTGAACTGCCGGGGAAACGGCCCCGCGCCGGAACTGGATTTCAAAGGAGCGTGGGGACACGCTTCGACCGATGCGGCATTCGAATTGAACCATGCCGATGAGATTGAGTTCCGCAATGTCCGAATCGATTATGCGCCGGAAGCTTGCGGCTGGCACGCCGACATCCGGGCAACTCATTCCACGTTTCACACAACGATGTGCAAATTCAGCCTCGGGTTTCAGCCGGAATCCACCCGATGACTGCGGCACAGAGCACGGCATATGTTCATTGCCCCCTGCGCCACCTCGACGTTGCGGAGCTGAAGTTGCACCATGCGCGGCGGCGGCAGTGAAGGAATCGCATTCCATTCGGCCACTGCCGCCGAAGTGTTTCAGCTTACTCGCCATGTGACGCTTGCCGAAAAAGCGGAAACCATTCCCGCTCGAAGACGAAACTCGTGAACGAACCCGGCGGAATTTCGTCCTTCTCGCGGGCAATCTTCAACAGAGTTGAATCAACGATCTGCCGTTGCACGCCGCCGGACGCGGCTGTGATTTTCGGACGACCATCACTTCACTTCTGCAAGAAACAGCTCTCCCGTTTCGCCCGGGAGGGATTCCAGGTAAACCGGAGCGATGTCGATCGTAAACGAACTTTCCGGAACCGGAACCGCCTTCCCGAGGTGAGAAATCGCCTTGTCTATTTTCCGCCCGGACCACTTCAATTGCACCGGATGCCCGATCGCCCACACGGCACAGACCGAAGTTCCATCGGGACGTTTCCAGTCGGCGCGAAAAGCGCCCCGTCCGATACGTTCGAGCTTCACCGGTGTTCCGCCGGGCGGATTCCGCCGGGTCAACTCGGCGGCGGCCACGGCCGCGGGTTTGGGTGAAAAATCCTGATGCAGAATGCCGTAATGCGCTTCCGGCCCCTTGTCGTTCTCCCCCGCCCGATAGCGGTAATAGAAGACGTGCTGCACGCCACACCCGAGCGCCACCAGATAATGCCGGACGAAAAGCGCCGCCTGCAACGATTCACTGCAGGAGACCGACCCCTGGTTGTTGGTGAGCCAGAGAAAATTCCCCTTCAAATCGCTGTCGAAACAAAAGAGCGCCGCAATCGGAGCTTGAAATCCCCCCTCCGCCTGCGCATAAACCAATGGAATCATCCGGTCATTGCCCCGGCAATTGGCGTTGCTGATGAAACGGATGCTGTCCACCTGACGGATTTTAAGGTCGGGGAACTCCGGCGCCGGAACAATCTTCCGCAACAGCTGCGGCGTTCCCGGACGGGTCCAGAAGGCAAACCAGTCAATGTGAAACGGTTCAATATACTTCTTGTTGACCTGTATGCGGTCAAAGTATCCATCCTCACGCTGAACCAAGTCAAAATAAAACGGCAATGAATTGGGCAGAATCACCGTTCCTCCCCGACGCAGCCAATTGAGGATGCTCGGAAGTTTCACTCCGGGGAACTCCTCCGACCCCGGCAACGCCAGCACGGGACACTCGTCGGGCGAAAGTGTTTCAAGCCCGGCAAAACTCACCTCGCGCCGCGTCGCGCCCGCGGGCATGTAGTCGGAGGTGCGCAAGTTGACGCCATCGGTGTAAAACATCATTTCATCATCGACGATCACCGCATACTTGAGCGTTTCCGGCTTGAAGCCGAGCTTCTTCAATCCCGCTTCGACCACCGCCCGGGTGAACCCCTCACGGAAGGGCGAAGTTGAATTGCCGAATTCCGTAATCCAGATCGGCATATCGATCCGGTATTCCTTCATCAACGCGCGCAACCGGGCAATCTGACGGATCAGACGGGACTCCGGAAAATTCTTCATCTGATAAGGATGCATATTGATCCCGTCGAAACTGCCGCCCGCCCCGGCCCGGAAGGCTCGCTCCCAGAAGGGGAATGGATCGTTGAAATCCGAAAGCCCGCTGAAAAGCACAGTCGAATCGGGATCGATTTTCTTGATCTGCGCGTAGGTTTCGCGGAGCAGTTCCGTATAATTTTCCGCACTCGGCGTGTCGCCCCAGGGGCCGGCACAATCCACTTCATTGAAAATTTCGTAATAACGGACTTTTCCTTTGTAACGCAAGACAGTCCGTTCGACAAATTTACGCCATTTGTCGCGATTCCGGAACGGCGGCCGGGCATGCGAAGGGATGGTCCCCGGCAGAATCAGCAACACCTCAGCGCCGCGTTTCACGCACGCATCAATCGCCGGATCGAGCCGCGAATAATCCCACTTCCCCGGTTCGCGTTCGATCACCCCCCAGTCCGCGTCGAACCGGATGAATCCATAACCGGACTTGAGCATGCCCTCAAGTTCCCGAATCATTTCCGGCTGTGACATCCGGCTCAAATGTGCGGCCATCCCGTAGGGAGTTGCGTCAGCAGCGGCCAGTGCCGGCGCCAGAAAGAGCGCGGCAAAAATCAGCTGGAGAACAGTTTTCATCGAGCCAATTCTTCCTTCTCAAAATTCCCGTTGACGAATGCGGAAAACTGCAGCGCCGTATCCGCGAGTTCTGCCGCACTCCGCGCCGTGATCGCACCGTCGGCGGTGACGCTGTTGGCCCGGTTTTCATGCAGCGTGTTGACCGCGCTCTCCTGGTAGAACGCGCGCGGCGCAAAGTAGGAGTTCGGCGAATGGCTGCCGGTAAATTTCGCACTGTCAGCGAGAAAAACCGTCTGCGCAGGTTGTTTCATCAGTTCCGGCTTCAATGTATAGCTCTCGCTGAACACCGCGCCACGGACAAAATTCCCCAGCGTTCCCCGGACGCGTTTGCCGTAATCCCAGTTGTCGGCGCTGATGTCACCGGCATACAATCCGTAACAGCAGAAATCCCAGATTGCCGACGCGGTCTTCCGGCGCGCAGCGCCATCCGGACTCGGATTTGCCGGACAACTCAGAACTGCCGGTCCGAGAAGATAATTGGTATCCGTCACCAGAATTCGGCTCCAGGTCCGGTTTTTGCCGGAAGTTTTGAAAAATCCGGGGTAGTATCCGGCATAATCCGTTGCATAGTGCTGAAACGCCATCACGATATCACGAAGATTGCTCCGGCACAACTCCTCGTCACTCTGGCGCGACGCGGCCGAAAGTCCTGGCACAAACAAAATTGCTGCAAATAGAACAATGCCGACAATCAGACAAAGTTCCACCAAGGTAAAGGATTGTTTTTTCATCTTTTCTCACTCCTGGTTATTTTAGAAGGTGATCCGCTGCCCGTTAACATCAACCGCCGCGGAGAAGCTCAACACATTCTCCTTGAGTTTCCCCATACCGAGCGCATCGACGTGACCGTCAAAGAAACCGACATTCGCGCGATTGTTATGGATGAGGTGTACGGCCGAATCCTGATAGAACGCCCGCGGCAGGAAGAAGCAGAAGGGTTCAGCCGAATCGAGCTTCGCATTATCGACGATGAGCGGAACAGCAGAAGCATTTTTCAGCCGCCGTACGACATATGTCAGACCGGCCGGCTCAAACGCAGCGCCGATCGTGTAATTGCCGAGGAGCGGTTTCAGCCGGATCGCATAATCCCAGCCGTCGGCACTGAGATTTCCGGCGTAAACACCGTAGGTGACATAATCCCAGACATCGGAGTCCTTTTTGAGATTCGCCGCTGCCGCGGGATTCGTATTCGCCGGACAACTCAGATTTTTCCAATGCGGGAGATATTTCTCCGTATAGAGAGAATCCGCCCCCAGGTTTTGTTGCCGCCTTTGTTGAGGTAACCGACCATAAAACCGTTGCTGTCGCTGCTGTAAAGAGTCTGCGCCTTGATGATCTGCGACAAATTATTGAGGCAGCTTGCCGACCGCCCGCGTTCGTGCGCCTGATTCAATGCGGGAAGCAGCATCGAAGCAAGAATCGCGATGATCGCGATCGTAATAAGCAGTTCGATCAGCGTAAACCGTTCACATCGTACCGGTAATCTGCGGTATGAATGGAACATTCCGCCACGTTCCTCACAGGGTTGCCTAGAAACAAGCTGTTGATAAGTTTTCATGATGCATCCTTTCTCGTATGAACATATCTTTCGTATCGCATGACACCTCTGCCACCACCAGGCCGTGCAGCAGCTTGACCGTGCCGTCGCCGCCGCAACGGGAAAAATCAATGTTGTTCAACAAAGTTTTCAGCCGGTGCCGGAGTTCATCCGGAAGTGCCAGGCGGCCGGCCGCCATAATCGCAAGAGAGCACCCCAGGCGCCGCAATAGTGTGTTCGGCTCCAGATAAGAGAGCGGAAACACCGGTGTGGCATACATATTTCCCTGACAGGCGATGCAGAATCCATTGTCCGAAATCGAATCCGGATGAAGGCTGAACCGGCCGCGGCGCCAGTTCGCGTTGAGCACTCCCCACTCTCCGGTGAACTTCTCCGCCTCGGCAATGGTGGATTCGAGATGGCTCAGCCCGAACTCCCCGGTCCGTGCAAGCACTTGATCCAGTTGCGCTTCCTTCTCGGGGAAAAGCCCGCATTCGCGCAACAGCAACAGCGAAAACTGCATTTGCGCGATCGGCAGGTCCCACCAGGAGTCACGGTTATGCATCCTCATACTCTGTTCGACGCCCGGCCCCAGGAAACGTTTCGCCTCCTCGAGCCACTCCCGTTCTCCGGTCGCGATAAATGCAGCGGCATAGATCATCGGCAACCGGAGCGCCTCATGATCGTCACACTCCCACATTTTCGACACCAGCGCCTCGCGTCCATCCAGTCGCATCAGGTTGAAATGGTTCTCCGGGGTCACATGCGTCCGGCAGTCCTCGGCGATGGCCTTCAGCAGTACAGCGGCTTTCTCCCGCGTCGAATCCGGCACGGACGGGAAGAAGCGGAGCACCCGCCACAAGCCGTAAACCGTCAGCGTAAACTGATCGCGCGATGAATTGCTGTAGCACACCTCCGGAGCGCGCACCGAAAACCCGCGTGCGACAAAACCGTTCCTCCCGTGCAATGTAATGCAACGTTCCATCCCGTCCACCAGACGCGCCGCCCAGAGCGGATCGCCGTCGATGCGCCAGAGGGTATCGAGCATCGTCCCGGCGTTGATCGCGCAATCCTCCATACCGGTTCCCCAACCGCAGGGATTCGGCAGATTGGCCTCCACTTCGGCACGGCACGGCAGGTGCGCAAAGCGTTGCGCCGGCTCGCGCGAAGTAACGTAATCATAAATCAGCCCGGTCTCGGGGCAGTAGAGCGTCTCACGAACTTGACGCAGGATGTCGTTTTGAATCATCAAAGCAGTTCCTTTCCGATATTTTCTTCTAACATTATACTTCAAATGCATTTGAAAAACAACAGGGAAGGTGATATTTTTCATTGTAAAAATAAATCAACATATTTGAAAAATCACCACGACAACTCATGCCGGAAGAAATCGAATTTGAAATCGTGCCGCCGGTCGTTAAAGACGGCAGTTCGTTTGAACAGATCACGCACCGCAGTTCGCACCGCCTCTTCTTCTTCCCGACGCTGGAGAACACCGGCGAACTGCTCTACTGCAGCTGTCTTTTTGAAGTGCACTGGCTGCGGATGGCCGACTACCGGCGGAAGAATCTGAATACGCTGGGAGTGGAATATGTGAAAGAGGGATCGCTCCACGCCGTGCAGAATGGCAGGGAGTACCGGGTGGGCACGGGAGAAATTTTTCTGATGCGGCCGGGGTGTGAAAGCGAGATCCATACGGGTCCGGAAGGGCACTGCCGGAAAAATTCCCTGGCATTACACGGCCCTCTGCTGCCGGCGGTTCTCCACGCCAGCGGCCTGGATCAGGTCGATAAAATCAGCGAAATCGACCATGCCGGGTTCGAAGCGCTGCTCGAACGATTCCGGGTGCTCTCCACCGAACCGGACCGGATGATCCGACGCAAAAACGGGGCATTGAGTTACGAACTGCTCCGTTTTCTGCAGTTCCCACAACCGGAACATGCGACACCGGAACGGTTCGAAAAAATTGCGCAGTCGCTCGCGGAAAACCCGGGGCAGAGCGGAGATCTGAATACGCTCGCCCGCCGGGCGGGGTGTTCCCCCAACCATCTGATCCGGGAATTCGCCCGCTGTTTCGGCACCACTCCGGGCCGTTATCTCCACGGCAAGCGCATGCAACGCGCCGCCGAACTTCTCCTCGAACACCCGGAATTATCCGTCAAGGAGATTTCCAGTGCGGTCGGTTATTCGGATGCGTTGAACTTTTCGACCGCCTTCCGGAAATATTTCGGCAATTCGCCGCTCCAGTACCGGAAGAGTCATTCGTGACAACAGGGAAGAGCGTTCCGATTCCGCTCCGGAGCCTCGACGTTCTTCACCGCAACCCGTCCATGGCGGAGCGGAGAGGATTCCCATCCCCGGGAGGAACCGGGCGGTTGCATCGAATGGCCCCCCCTCCAGCGGCATCCCTCCGGTGGAGCCCAGGCAAATGCACAGAGTCACCAACCATCCGCCCCGGGGGTTCCCCGGTCGACGGGGACGAAACAAAGCGTGAAGATTTCCTGATTGCGGCCTGTAAAAAACGCAGTTTTGGAGTTATTTTATAAGAATGGAAAACCATAAATACATCAATTTCGGGAAGAGAGAGATTTTGGAGCTCGATCAGAAAAAATTTCACTCGCTGCTGAAATCCACCGGCAGCGCGGCACGCACCGTGCTCGCCGCCGTGTTCGGCAGCAGAAGACCAGCCGACCGGGTGCTCAGCACCTGGTTCCGGGATAATCGCCGCTGCGGCTCCCGCGACCGCCGCTTCATCAGCGAAAGCATCTACGCTCTGCTGCGCAACTGGGGGCTGCTCCGCCGCTTCCTGCCGGCAGAACGGCTCGCGGAAATAGAATCCGGTACAATCCGGCTCGGCCGCGCGGAACTCGACGCCCTGCTCTTCGGCGCCCTCTACCTTGATGCGCACGATCTGCCGACCGCCAGACTTCTGGCCCGGGAGCTGAACCTGCGGTGGCCGCAGCCGCTCCCCGCTGCCGAACCGTTGATCGGGCGGGCCGCCGCTCTGGCGAAACTCTTCGGAGTTCCCGTGGAGTTTCACCTCTCCGATCTGGTGCCGGAGTGGATGGCCGGCGCCCTCCCCGCGGATTTTCCGTTCGACCGGTTTCTCGCCGATCTCCGCCGCCGGCCCCCGATGTGGCTGCGGGCGCAGTGCGACGACCCCGCCAGACTTGCGGAAGAGCTGACGGAGGCCGGGCTCACGGTCCACCGTCACGAACGGATCCCCGCCGCGCTCCGCGTGAACGATCCCCGGGTGAATCTCCACACACTTGAGAGTTTCCGCCGCGGCGACTTTGAAGTGCAGGATCTCGCCAGTCAGTGCATCGGTCTGGTCGCCGCTCCCCGGCCGGGGGAACAGTGGCTCGACGCCTGCGCCGGAGCCGGCGGAAAAAGCCTCCAGCTCGCCGATCTTATGAAACGGCGCGGCACCGTGGTCGCCTGTGACGTGCGCAGTTACAAACTCGATGATCTGCGGCTCCGCGCCCGCCGGGCCGGATTCCCCAACATCGTCACGCGGGAGTGGGATGGCAAACCGTTCCACGGCAAACAGGCGGGCCGGTTCAACGGAGTGCTGGTGGACGCCCCGTGCAGCTGTTCCGGCGTCTGGCGGCGCAATCCCGACGGCCGCTGGACCCTCCCCCCGGAGGAACTGACAAAGACGGCGGAACTTCAACAGACCATCCTGGCGGCGGCGGCTCCGGCCGTCCGTCCGGGGGGCGTGCTGGTCTATGCGACCTGCTCCCTCTTTCCGGTGGAGAACGGCATGGTGGTGGAAAAGTTTCTCGCGGAACATCCGGAGTTTACTCTGGAGCCGTTCGCCAATCCGCTCACCGGGGAACCCACCTCCGGCCAGCTCCAAATCCGCAGTTTCGACGGCGACTGCGATTCGATGTTCGTTGCACGGATGCGGCGGAAGGAGGAGAAGTGAAGCGATTTCACATCGTTCTGGTCGCGCCGGAAATTCCGCAGAACACCGGCACCATCGGCCGCCTCTGCGTCTCGACCGATACGTCGCTGCACCTGATCAAACCGCTCGGATTTTCGCTGGAGGACAAGTTTCTCCGCCGGGCCGGGCTGGACTACTGGGAGCATCTCGCCCCGTCGGTCTACGAGAACTGGGAGGAGTTTCTCGAACGCAATCCCGGCGCGGAGCTTCACTTTCTCTCCACCCGGGGGGAACGCTCTTACTGGGATGTGCCCTATCGCCCCGGTGATTACCTCGTATTCGGGCGGGAGTCGAGCGGACTGCCGCCGGAATTCTACAACCGTTACCGCGACCGTCTCTACCGGATTCCGATGCCCGGCAAGTATCACCGGAGTCTGAATCTGGCCAACGCCGCGAGCATCGTTCTTTACGAAGCGCTCCGGCAGAACCGCGAAGGAATCCTGCTGTGAATTTTGTCAAACTGCTCCTTTATCTGGTCGCCGGAGTGCTCGCCATCGGGCTGCTCCTGGCCTTCGCCCTGCCGCTTCTGATTCTCTGGATTCTCTGCATGCTGGTCGAAGCATTCTTCGGCGTAAAGCTGATCGACCGCCGGTTCGTCGGCCGTTTTCATCGAAGCGGCCGGCCTCAGCCGCCCCCCTCCCCCGCGCCGGAGCCGGAACCGGATGTTCCGGCCAGCGAGGCGGTCATCGACGTGGTGGCGGTCGATCTCCCCGATGAACCGCCGCAGGCGCCGGAGCGGCTCGAAGGCGGGAAATAACCGTTTCCTCCAGAAAACTCCGGATCGCGCAGGGAATTTTCCGGACAGGACTTGATTTTCCGCCCGGATGCGGTATCTTTTCTCTGAAAGAGAGAGAAACAGGGGGGTATTTTCCATGGCAAAAGAGTTTTCTTCCGGAATTTCCAACTTCATCGCCGGCGTCCTGGTCGGCATTCTGATCGCCGCGTTCGGATTCGCCTGGATGGTGCGCTCCGGTCAGGAACTCTCCGGCGGAGTGCGCCCCCGGGTCCTCCGGCTCGGCCACGGACTGCCGGTGGAACACCCGGTCCACAAGGCGATGGAGTTCATGGCCCGGCGGGTCAAGGAGCTCTCCGACGGGAAACTTGAAATCGCCATCTATCCGGCCGGCATGATCGGTTCCGAAGCGGAGTGTCTCAAACAGACGCAGAACGGGCAGCTCGACCTGAGCAAAACCTCCACCGCGGTGCTGGAGTCGAGCGTGCCGGAGATGACCGCCTTCAGCATGCCTTACCTCTTCCGTGACAAAGACCATTTCTGGAAGGTGCTCGACGGTCCGCTCGGGCAGAAGATTGCCGAACTGCCCGGCGGGATGCGCGGTCTCACCTATTTCGACTCCGGAGAGCGCAGTTTCTACACGACAAAGAAGGCGATCCGGAATCCGGATGACCTCAAGGGCATGAAAATCCGCACCCAGCAGAGCCGGTGCGCGATGGACATGGTGAGCGCGCTCGGCGGAGCGCCGACACCGATTCCGTGGGGCGAGCTCTACACCGCCCTCTCCCAGGGGACGGTGGACGGTGCGGAAAACAACCTGCCCAGCTTCGATACCGGCCGGCATCTCGAAGTCTGCAAAAATTTCACGCTGAGCGAACACGCCCGCGTGCCGGACATGCTGGTCATCGGCAACGCCGCATGGGATCAGTTGAACGACCAACAGCGCAAGTGGCTGAAAGAGGCCGCCCACGAAGCAAGTCTCTACCAGAGAAAACTCTGGGAAGAGGCGGAAAAGGAGTCCCGTCGGCGGGCGGAGGAGGCCGGCGTCCGGTTCTATTCCGTCGACAAGGCGGCCTTTGCGAAGAAACTCCGCCCGCTCTACGGCAGACAGCCCCGGGCGGTCAAACAGCTCATCCGGGAAATTCAGGAGGTGAAGTAAGATGCTGCTGAAGTTGAAACAGGGCTCGCTCCGGCTTCTGAATCTGATTCTGATCGCGGCCGTCGCCGTGCTGGTGCTCGATGTGCTGCTCGGCGTCGCTTCCCGCTATCTTTGGGGAGCGCAGGTCAAATGGACCGAAGAGCTGGCGACCATTCTGCTCATCTGGGTCAGCTTTCTCGGGGCGGCCGCGGCCTTCGAGGCGCGCGCCCATCTCGGAATTGATTTTCTCACCGCACGGTTCACCCCTTCCGCCCGACGGAAGGCGGAGCTCATCGCCCATCTGTGTACCATCGGATTCGTCGTCATCGCCTTTCTGCTCGGCGGTTCCATTCTGGTGCGCCAGGCGCTGATCCATCGGAACATTCTCCCCGCGCTGCAGATCTCCGACGTGGTGATGTATCTGCCGCTGCCGGTGAGCGGAGTCTTCATTCTGATCTATGAGCTCGCCAATCTTTCCGCAGACTGGAAACGACGGGAAACCGAACCGGGAGAGGAACACCAACATGACTGAAGTCGCCATTGTTCTGACTGTAGTCTTCTTTGCGCTGCTGCTGTTGAATGTCCCGATTGCAACGGCGATCGGCATCGCTTCGCTCGCCGCAGTATTCGCCAACGGCGGTTCGATTGCGCCGGAGGTGATCGTCGCCGACCGGATGATCGGCGGCGTCGGTTCGTTCGCTCTGCTGGCGATTCCCTTTTTCGTCCTCTCCGGCATTCTGATGGGGCGCGGCGGCATGGCGCGACGCCTGATCGATTTCGCGGCGGCGCTGGTCGGGCGGTTCCCCGGAGGACTCGCCTACGTCAACACGTTGACCTGCATGCTTTTCGGTTCCATTTCCGGCTCGGCGACTGCGGCGGTTTCCAGCGTCGGTGGCTTCATGATTCCAGAGATGACCCGCATGGGGTACAATCGAGAATTCAGCGTGGCGGTCACCACGACCGCCGCAACCACCGGTCTCATCATTCCTCCGTCGAACATCATGATCGTCTATTCCGTCGCCTGCGGCACGGTCTCGATTGCGGCGATGTTCATCGCCGGCGTGCTGCCGGGAATCCTGCTCGGCCTGTGCATCATGGCGGTCTGCGTCATCCATGCGCTGAGAAGCGGCGCACGCGGCGGCGAAAAATCGTCGTTGCGGACCATTCTGCTCACCTTCCGGCGGGCCTTTCTGAGCCTCTTTCTGATGGTGGTGATCATCGGCGGAATTCTCGGCGGCGTCTTCACTGCAACCGAGGCGGCCGCTGTTGCAGTCGCCTACTCTCTGGTGCTCTCCATGCTGGTTTACCGGGAGGTGAAGTGGCGCGATCTGCCCGATATTCTGCGGCAGACCGGCATCACCACGGCGGTCGTGATGCTGCTGATCGGCGTCAGCTCCGCGATGAGCTGGATCATGACGATATCGAACATTCCCCAGACCATCAGCAGCGGCCTGGTTTCCCTCTCAAACAATCCGGTGGTGCTGCTCTGCGTCCTCAACCTGCTGCTGCTGATCGTCGGAACCTTTATGGATATGACGCCGGCGGTCCTGATTTTCACCCCGATTTTCCTCCCGGTCGTGCGGGAACTCGGCATGAGCGACATTCAGTTCGGCGTCATGATCATCGCGAATCTGTGCATCGGTCTGTGCACGCCGCCGGTCGGCTCCTGTCTCTTCATCGGCTGCGGCATCGGGCAGACTACCATCGCCCGGGTGACCCGGCCGATGCTGCCCTTCTTTCTTGCGATGTTGATCGCACTCGCGGCGATCACCTTCCTGCCGTGGCTTTCGCTCTGGCTGCCGGACGCGGCGGGGCTGTTGAAATAGCTGCGCCTCTCCTGTCTTGTGCGGGAATCTTTTCACTTTCCCCTTCGGCGGACTTGAAAACCCGGGGGGAATGCGTTAGGTTAGATCAATTTCCAAAAACAGAACACAGGGAGTTCCGAACCGTCTCATGAACAACGATGCCTTTCTGATTCTCTTCATCGCCTTCATCGCCCTGATGGGCATCGGGCCGCTGCTGCTGCGCCGCTTTCACATTCCCTCGGTGATCTCCCTTCTGATCGTCGGCATGCTGGTCGGGCCGAACTGTCTCGACCTGATTCCGCGGATCTCCGAATCGCTCAGCTTTCTCGGCAGTTCACCGGCGGTGGTGGCCTCGCATTTCGAATCCCTGGTTGACTCCCTCGGCTCTCTCGGTCTGGTGCTGCTGATGGCGCTTGCCGGCATGGAGGCCGATTTCAAACTGATTGCCGCGGCAAAAAAACCGGTGGTGGCACTCAGTGTGCTCACCTTTCTGCTGCCGGCGATTGCCGGATACGCGGTTTACGCCTGGTTCCGGCCGGAAGACTTCCCCGGAAAACTGCTCTACGCCTCGCTTTTCGCCTCCCACTCGGTCGGAATCGTCTTCCCGGTCATCCGGGAGCTCAAACTGACCCGGACCAAATTCGGCGCCGCCGTGCTGATTTCGACGGTGATCACCGACATTGCCAGCATCATTCTGCTTGCCGTAAGCGTCCAGCTCAAGCGGCAGAGCATCGGCATTCCGACCGAGGGGGCCCGGCGCACGCTGTCGATCTTCGATTACGTTGATCCGGCCATGTTCGGAGCGTTTTTCACACCATTCTTCCTGCTGCTGGTGCTGATCTACCTCTTTGCGGCAATCGTCATTGTGTACTGCGTCGGGCGAAAACTGCTGAAACACTTTCAACCCGGGGAAGACATGCTCATCACCATTCTGCTGCTGGTCATCCTCGCCACGGTGCTGGTCGGAGAATTTCTCGGCATCAATCTGGTGGTTGGCGCCTTCATCGCCGGCCTTGCCCTCTCCCGCCTGGTGAAATCCGAACTCGGTCACGGCGGTTCGCTGATCAACCGCTTTGAGAGCATCGGTTACGGCCTGCTGATCCCCTTCCTCTTCGTATCGATCGGCATGGAGACCGACTTTTCCGCATTCGGTGCCCCGGGCAATGTGGAGATCATCCTGCTCACGGTGCTGGGGCTGGTCTGCAGCAAGGTTTTCTCGGGCTGGCTTGCCATGCGCTTCTCCGGCTACGGCAACGGACACGGATTATGCGCCGGTCTGATGACCGTGCCGCAACTCTCCGCAACCCTCGCCGCGGCCGCCATCGGCAAGGATCTCGGCATGCTGGACAACCAGTTCTTCAATGCGATCATCATCCTGTCGATCGTGACCACGTTGCCGGTACCGACCCTGGTCCGCACCATCATCGAACGCGGGAAGCTCAAATTCACCGACGTCAACGACGAAGCGTACCATGTTCCCAACGCCGTCGTTCAGGACGACCTGCTCTGACCGGGGCTCCCTCCGTTTTCTTCGCAGGAAAGAAATCCGGAAAAACTTTTCTGCTGCGGCAGGAGCCCCCCCCCGCGCCCCCGTGCCCCGGAACGGTGTCGTCAACTGGACCGCCTGCCCCTCCCCCCGGCAAGCGCAAACTTCTTCCAAGAAAAAACCCCCGCCCCAGAAATCCGGAGCGGGGGTTGAAGTATCGCGAAAGGCGAATTACTTCATCACCTCGCCGAGGTTCTTGTAGAAGTCCATCCGGCGCTTCGCATCGGCTTCCGCACGCGCGAAGAGGTCTTCCGCATCCGCCGGGGCGGTCTTGTAGAGCGCCTTGTAACGGTTTTCACTGCGGATGAAGTCCTGGAAGCTGGAGATCGCTTCCTTGGTCTCCCAGGTGAACGGCTTTTCGTTCGCCGGGTTGTAGCGATAGAGCGGCCAGTAACCGGCTTCCACCGCGCGCTTCGCCTCGGTCTGACTCTTGGTCATGTTGATGCCGTGCGCAATGCAGGGCGCATAGGCCAGGATGATCGACGGTCCCTTGTGCGCTTCGGCTTCGCGGATGGCGGTCAGCGCCTGCTGACGGTTGGCTCCCATCGCAATCGACGCGACGTAGACGTTGCCGTAGCTCATGCACATGAAACCGAGGTTCTTCTTGGTCAGCCGCTTGCCGCTGTTGGCGAAGAGGGCGACCGCACCGATCGGGGTGGATTTGGAAGCCTGACCGCCGGTGTTGGAGTACACTTCGGTGTCGAGCACCAGAATGTTGACATTGCGGTTCTGCGCCACGACGTGGTCGAGGCCGCCGAAGCCGATGTCATAGGCCCAGCCGTCGCCGCCGAGGATCCAGACCGACTTGTCAACGAAATAGTCCTTCAGCTCGAGCATCTTCTGATAGATCGCCTTCTGCTCGCCTTCGGATTTCTCGATGGCGGTCGGCAGAAGTTCGCCGATCTTCTTCTGATTTTCGATCGCTTCGTCGGAGGTGCTCTCCCAGTTCGCAACCGCGTAATCCAGCAGCCCCTTCATGGTGTCGCAGCAGACGCCCAGCTCCTGGATGCGCTTGATGTTGCTCATCAGCTGTTCCCGGTTCTTGTCAACCGCGATCCGCATACCGAAGCCGTATTCCGCGTTGTCCTCGAAGAGGGAGTTCGCCCACGCCGGGCCGCGGCCCTGCTTGTCCTTGCAGTAGGGCAGGCTCGGGAAGGATCCGCCGTAGATAGAGGAGCAGCCGGTCGCGTTCGCCACGATCATGCGGTTGCCGAACAGCTGGCTGACCAGTTTGACGTAGGGAGTTTCACCGCAGCCGGCGCAGGCGCCGCTGAACTCGAAGTACGGACGCAGGAACTGCGAGCCCTTGACCGTCGCCGGATTGGTTCCGCCGAGCACGTTGTCAGGCAGCGAGAGGAAGAATTCGACATTGGCATCCTGCCCCGCGGCACGCTCGTCCGGCGTGTGGGTCATGCTGATCGCCTTCTCCTTGGCCGGGCAGGTCTCGACGCAGACGCCGCAACCGGTGCAGTCCTCGATGAAGACCTGCAGACGGAACTTCAGCCCCGGCTCCTTGACCGCCTTCGCATCGACCACCTGGAAGGTCGCCGGTGCGCCGGCCAGATCCGCTTCGCGAATCAGCTTGGCGCGGATCGCGGCGTGCGGGCACGCCATCACGCACTGGTTGCACTGGATGCACTTCGAGGGATCCCACTTCGGCACGCTCGGAGCGATGCCGCGCTTTTCATACTGCGAGGTGGCAGTCGGCATCGAGCCGTCGTAGCTCATCGCCGAAACCGGAATGTTGTCGCCCTGCTGATGGAGAATCGGCTTCATCAGCGTGTTGGCGAAGGTTCCCATTTCCGGAGTGATGGTTTCAACCGCTTCGAAAGCGGCAACGCCGTCGAGCGACGCCGGAACCTTGACCTCCTGGAGCATCGCCAGCGCGCGGTCGACGCACATCTGGTTCTGCTTGACGACCTCGTCGCCCTTCTTCTTGAACTTCTTCTCGATTCCAGCCTTGATGTAGTTGATCGCGTCATCGGCCGGAATGATGTTGGCCAGCTTGAAGAAGCAGGTCTGCATGATGGTCGAAACATACTTCGCACTGCCGATTTCGAGCGCGAGCTTCAGAGCGTCGATCGTGTAGACCTTGACATGCTTCTTGAGGATCGTCTCCTGCATGTCGCGGGTGAAGCTCTCGAACACCTTGTCGGCGGGGAGTTCGCTGTTGATCAGGAAGGTGCCGCCGTCGACGATGCCGGCGAGCATGTCATACCGGCCGATGTAGGCCGAGTTGTGGCAGGCGACGAAATTCGGCGCGGTGATGGTGTACTCGCTGGTGATCGGCTTGTCGCCGAAACGCAGGTGCGACACCGTGATGCCGCCGGACTTCTTCGAGTCGTAGACGAAGTAGGCCTGGACATACTTGTCGGTGTGGTCGCCGATGATCTTGACCGAGTTCTTGTTGGAGCCGACGGTACCGTCGCCGCCGAGGCCCCAGAACATGCAGGCGGTGGTGCCGGCCGGTTCGGTGACGATCACTTCATCGATCGGCAGCGAGAGATGGGTCACGTCGTCGTTGATACCGACGGTGAAGTTGCTGGTGCACTTGCCGGCGAGGTGCTTGTAGATCGCGAGAACCATCGACGGAGTGAACTCCTTGCTGGCGAGTCCGTAACGGCCGCCGATGACGGTGACGTCCTTGCGGTCGGCCAGCGCAGCCTTGACATCGAGGAAGAGCGGCTCGCCGAGCGAACCGGGCTCCTTGCAGCGGTCGAGCACCGCGATCTTCTTCGCGGTCGCCGGAATCGCCTTGACGAAGACGTCGGCGGCGAACGGGCGATAGAGGCGGACCTTCAGCAGACCGAGCTTTTCGCCCTTCGCATTCAAATAGCCGATCGCCTCTTCGATGGTTTCGCAGCCGGAACCCATCGCAACGATGACGCGGTCGGCATCCGGCGCTCCGACATAGTCGAAGAGGTGGAGCTGACGACCGGTGAGCGCGGCGACCTTGTCCATGTACTTCTGGACGATCCCCGGCAGAGCGTCGTAGGTGGCGTTGGTGGTTTCACGGCCCTGGAAGTAGACATCCGGGTTCTGCGCGGCCATCTTGGCGTAGGGCGCTTCCGGACGCAGGGCGCGGTTGCGGAACCGCTCGACATACTTCATATCGAGCAGCGACTTCATGTCGGCATAATCGAGCAGCTCAACCTTCTGGAATTCGTGCGAAGTACGGAATCCGTCGAAGAAGGCGAGGAAGGGGATTTCGCTTTCGAGCGTGGCCAGATGGGCGACCAGCGCGAGGTCGTGGGTCTCCTGGATGCTCGCGGCGGAGGTCATCGCGAAGCCGGTGGCGCGGCAGCTCATCACGTCGGAGTGGTCGCCGAAGATCGACAGCGACTGGGCGGCGAGCGCACGGGCCGAAACATGGAAGACGGTCGGGAGCATTTCACCGGCGATCTTGTACATGTTCGGAATCATCAGCAGCAGCCCCTGGCTGGCGGTGTAGGTGGTGGTCAGCGCACCGGCGCAGAGAGAGCCGTGCACTGCACCGGCGGCACCGGCCTCGGACTGCATTTCGACGACCTGAAGCGTTTCGCCGAACATGTTCTTCTGGCCCTGGCTCGCCCAGGTGTCAGCGTACTCTCCCATCGTCGAAGACGGGGTGATCGGGTAGATCGCCGCGACTTCACTGAAGGCGTACGCTACGTAAGACGCAGCGTAATTGCCGTCGATGGTCTGCATTTTCTTTGCCATGATTCCTCCATTGGTTAATAAAGTAAAGGTCGATCCCTTATTATAAGGTATAGATACAAATCATGCCTTCACAAATAATGTTACTGAATTTACACCACATTCGTGATTTTTTCAACTCTTTGAACGAGTTTTCACCCAATTTTCACATTTTCCCGGCTGATTGCCGAAAAATCCATAAAATTCGGAATTTTTTCCATTCCCGAGTTGTTGAATCCCGCTATATTAAGCACTGAACCATATCTCAAACAGGAGGATTTCACCATGGATATGCGGCGAATCGGAGTGATCGGAGCTTCGGGCCGTGGAAACATCGCGGACTATGCCCACATTCCGGATGAGGGATTCACCCTGGTTGCCGGGGCAGATCTCTATCCGGAGGGACGCGAACGCTTCCTCAAACGGCAGGAGAAGCTTCACAACACTCCCCATGTCTACTCCGACTACCGGGAAATGATCGAAAAGGAGCATCTCGACGGCGTCATCATCACCACCCCCGATTTCCTGCACGAGGAACACGCGGTGTTCGCCCTGGAGCATGGAATCCCGGTCTATCTGGAGAAACCGATGGCGATTTCCATCGAAGGATGCGATCACATTCTGGAGACCGCCTATCGCCACCGCACAAAACTGGTCATCGGCCACAACATGCGCTACATGGCCTTCACCCGCAAGATGAAGGAGATCATCGACGCCGGGACGATCGGTGAAGTCAAGACCGTCTGGTGCCGCCACTTCATCAGCTACGGCGGCGACGCCTATTTCCGCGACTGGCACGCCGCACGACGTTACTCCAACAGCCTGCTGCTCCAGAAGGGGGCGCACGACATCGACATCATCCACTGGCTGGCGGGCGGCTACACCAACCTGACCGTCGGTTTCGGCAACCTCTCGGTCTACGACAAACTTCCGCGCCGCGCCGCTTCGGAAGCCCGCATCAAGGAGGGAATCTCCTCGGTCTGGACCAACTACCACTGGCCGCCGATGGAGCAGAAGGACATGTATCCGGAAATCGAGGTGGAAGATCTCAACATGATCAACATGCGCCTCGACAACGGCGTGCTCGCCTCCTACCAGCAGTGCCACTATACGCCGGACGTCACGCGGAACTACACCGTCATCGGCACGAAAGGACGGCTGGAGAACTACGGCGACTACACCAGCAGCATTCAGGTGTGGACCCGCCGCAAGGACACCTTCCGGCTGGAGGGTGACATCACCTACCGGATTGAACCTTTCGACGGGCCGCACGGCGGCGCTGATCCGCTGATCGTGCGCAGCTTCCTCGATGCCATCCGGGGGAAATACGATGTCTGGTCTTCGCCGCAGGCGGCGCGCAACAGCGTCGCGGCAGGATGCTGTGGCGCTGAATCGATCCGTTCCGGCGGAATGCCGGTCGCAGTGCCGCCGCTGCCGGAACATTTGAAAAACTTTGACTTTACACGTGCAGAAGAGGTGAAATAATGCGTGTTCTCATCACCGGCGGTGCCGGATTCATCGGCTCCCATATTGCGGAATATTTTCAGGGGAAAGCTGACGTGCGGGTGTTCGACAGCCTGCGCAGCGGTTTCCGGAAGAATCTTGACGGACTGGAAGTGGAATTCATCGAGGGTGACATCCGCGACCGGGAGGCGGTCGCGGCGGCGATGCAGGGGGTCGATTACGTCTTCCACCTCGCCGCGATGATCAGCGTGCCGGAGTCGATGAGCCGGATTACCGAATGCATCGACATCAACGACACCGGCATGATCGTCGCGCTGGAAGAGGCGGCGAAAGCGGGCGTGAAGAAGCTCTGCTTCTCCACCTCCGCGGCGATCTACGGCGACAATCCGGTTGTTCCCAAAGTGGAAACGATGTTCCCCGAACCCAAGAGCCCCTACGCGATCACCAAGCTTGACGGCGAATATTACTGCCGGATGTTCACCGAAACCGGCCGCCTCCAGACTGCCTGTCTGCGGTATTTCAACGTCTTCGGCCCCCGACAGGACCCGAAGAGCGCCTACGCGGCGGCGGTGCCGATCTTTCTGGCGAAGGCGCTGGCCAACGAACCGCTCACCATCTTCGGCGACGGCGAGCAGACCCGCGACTTCATCTACGTCAAGGATATCGTGGCGGCGAACGTCTTCATGGCGACCCACGATTTCACCGGCGTCTACAACGTGGCTTACGGCGGCAAGATTACCATCAACGATCTGGCGAAGGAGATCATCCGCCTCACCGGTTCCCATTCGGAAATTCTTTACCGGCCTGAACGTGCCGGCGACGTGAAGCATTCGATGGCGGCACCGGACAAACTCATGGCAACCGGCTTCAAGCCCGCCTTCAACTTCACGGCGGGCATGGCGGAAACCGTCGCCTGGTACCGCGCCAACGCCAACCGCGGATAATTCACACGTTCCCCGCTCCGGCCGGCTTCTCCGCGCCGGAGTTTTTTACGGCAAATTATTTAAATTTTCCATATATTAAGGATAATAAAATTATTTTTCAATTCGTTATTCTTTCGAAGCGATCCGGATGGACGGATCAACAACAGAGAAAGGAAACGATCATGAAGAACACGATTCAAATTCTGTCGATTCTCGGAGCCGCAGCACTCTTCACTCTGCCGGTATCGGCAGGAGGCCCGCCACATCACAATGAGGGAGTCGGACTGGCGACGGACATTGTCCGGCTGGTCAAGACGATCCTCGCCCCGCCGCCGGCGGTGGTGGTGACGCCGCCAGTAGTGACCGCCCCTGCCCCGGTGGTGGTGACGCCGCCGGTGGTGACCGCCCCGGCACCCGTGGTGGTGACGCCGCCGGTAGTGACCGCCCCGGCTCCCGTGGTAGTGACGCCGCCGGTCTGGACAGCTCCGCCGCCGCGGTATCTTCGCGCCCCGGGCCCGCCGGCTCCTCCGCATGGCCCCCATCGGGGCGGACATGGCGGACGACGCTGAAATCCGTCTCCGGCCTCCAACCCGGAGCCTGGAATCAGGAATCCGGGTTTTTTGTATCTTTTCCGGGAAACTGTGCTGGCCATCCTTCGAAAGCGAAACTACATTATACGCAAAATATTTCAGCTGACAGGAGGCCGCCATGCGCAAACCGGAGTATTGTTCCACCTTTCTTCCGCCGGATGTCCACCCGGCACCGGAGTTGTACCGGTCGGGGGATGCATTTGTCATCAGCCGGAACAGCTCCTCAGCCGTGATGGCGGCACACATTGCCGGATTCTCACTCGATGAAAGTCCGGCGTTCCGCTTTCAGGCCGAAGCGGAGGTCGATTCCGCGGCGCCGCCGGAGAGCGTCGGTGTGGTGGCGGACTGGTTCACTGCCGGCGGGAAACTCATCGCCCGGGACTATCTCGAACGGGAAATTTCCGGGCAGAAGCGCCGTTTTCACCGGGTTCTTCCGCGTCCGGCGGAAGCGGTCCGGGCGGAACTGCGGATGTTCAGCCGCTGGATGAATCAGCCGGTCCGTTTTTTCCACCCCGCGATGGAGGGGTGTGTCATCCCGCCGCGTACACTGCGGCTGATTGCGACGAAAATCGACCCGCCGCGCCCCTCCACCGAAGAAGCGAATCTCCAACTCGCGGAACAGCTGTTCGACCGTCTGGCGGCGGCGGGAGAGCATCCCGATCTCATTCTTCTGCCGGAAAATCTCAATACGCGCAGCACGCCCGGCCTCCCGTGCCGGAAAGCGCAGACGATCCCCGGAGCGTGGAGCGAATTTCTGGCGACCCAGGCGAAACGTTTCCACTCCTACGTCGTCACCACCCTCGCCGAACGGGAGGGGGACGACCTTTACAACACGGCAATCATTCTCGGCCGGAACGGAGAGCTGGTCGGCAAATACCGCAAGGTTCATCTGACGCTCAGCGAAGCGGAAGCGGGCTTCCTGCCGGGGAATGAGTTCCCGGTGTTTCCGCTGGACTGCGTCCGCGTCGGAATCGCGACCTGCTGGGACAACTGGTTCAGCGAAAGCGTTCGCCACCTCGCGCTCAACGGTGCGGAACTGGTGCTCTTTCCGCTGGCCGGGGACGGGGATAAAACCCACTGGCGGCACATCTGGCCGGCGCGGGCGATGGACAACGGAATTATTCTCGCCTCCTCGATCTCCCAGGGGGAGGCAAAGGAGCCGACCCCGGCGCAGATCCTTCTGCCGGACGGCTCCGTTGCGGCGGAAACGCGGGAAAATCCGGGCTACGCCGCGGCGACGCTCGATCTCAACCGGCGCTGCCTCACCTACTGGCTCTCGGTCGGCCCCGCCTTCGGCGAAGGAGCGAGCCTCTACCGCCTCGAACGGCGCGCCAGCGTCTATTGATTACCGGGAAATCAGCTCCGATGGTGAACTTCTGTCAACATTGAAACAATGTTACGATTTAAAAATTGTCATTTTTTATCATTGCTTTACAAACAGTAAGATCTTTATTTATTGAAAATCAAAAAAAAAGGCTGTTTTTTTTAGTTTTATGCTTGACATTATTACGATTATCACTATAATTAATTACAACAGCAGGAGACAATAAAACCGATGGATAAACTGCAATTTGCAAGAGAAAGTATTCTTCATCGTATTGAACGCGGTGAATTTTCCGCTGAAGCAAAATTGCCGGCGGCAATGAAATACAGCGAAACCGCCGGCATCTCTTTCGGCGTTGTGCAACTTGCATACAACTCACTGATCCGCGACGGCATACTCTACAGTATCCCCCGCCAGGGAACTTTTGTACGGAAGGATTGGCGGAATCGAATTCTCCCCGGCTGTATCCAAACCTACCGACCTGTCTGGCTGGACCTTTTAAAACCTTTAAAAGAAGAGACACCGGAACTTTTTTTGAGCAAAAGTTTTCGTGAGGGAGCATTTGAAATCCGTTTCAGCAATGATACCCAGCTTCATGCAGGGGAATACCTTGATCTGACGGAGTTCTTCGAGGCGGAATTCCCTGATAAGAATGACTTTTTTTTGGAAAAAATTGAGCAGTTTCGTTCGAGAGACGGTAAGTTATTCGGCATACCGCTGATTTTCTCTCCCTGGGTCATTTGTTATCACCCTGATCTTATCGCTGCAGCGGGCGCCCCGGAACCTCATCCCGGCTGGAACTGGGAGGAGTTTCTGAACCTGATTCGCCTCCTGCGCCGAAATCTCCCCTCCTCCTTATCGTTTCGGTTTGTGCCTTCCTCCTCTGTCTGGATGAACTTCTTTCTCCGTGCAGGAGGAGAAATCATGGGAACCCGGGAGGAAGGTTATCCCATATTACTTGACAAAGCGGCTTCTGTTGCCGCCCTGAACCGATTGCAGGAACTCCATGATGCCGTTGGCCCGGAAAACGATTCGTCATTCAATTATCGGGAAGCTTTTCTAAGAAAAGAGACAGCAATGATTGTCGGCACCCGGCAGGATGCGGCGTTTCATAACCCTTACCCCTGGAAATGTGTGCCGCTGCCAGTGATACCCGGCGGCAGAGAATGTATGCGCATAGGAGGAGATCTCTTCTGCGTTCGTCGTATCGTCAATGATTTCCACCTTGTCCAAAAGTTACTCAAATACCTTTTTTCACAGCAGCTGCAAGATCGTCTCGGAGCTCTCGGATACGGTATCCCTATTCGGCGCAGTTCGGCAATCCGAAGCTTCAACGAGCACGATCCTCGCGACATGGTGTTTCTCTCAGAGATGGCCAAGATTCACCCCCTCAACCATTTCGCCTGGCCGGAACTTCAAACCCTGATCAATCATGCATTGCCGCATACCTGGCTGCATCAGGAATCGCCGGCAAAAATAACCAGTGAAGTGGCCAATGTTCTGCGTACCATTATCCGTTATGAATACAACCCTTTTTACCATAAACAGGAGAACTCTCATGACCGGAATCACTAATCGCGTTCCCCTCTGTTATTCCAAGCGGAATACAGCTCGGAGGAGATGGTGTATTTTTTTCACTCTCATAGAACTTCTTATTGTTATTGCAATCATTGCGATTCTGGCGGCCATGCTTCTCCCGGCATTGCAGCGCAGCCGGGAAAAAGCCAGAAAAATCGCCTGTGTCAGCCAGTTGAAACAGCTCGGATTCTACAGCAATCTCTACACCGACAACTATGATGGTCGCCTTTTCGCCACCAATATGCCGAGTTCCCTGCTATCCGGGACCCGAATCTGGGTCCGTTATGACAGCAATCCGATGGTCAATGGTCTGAACGTCTCCCGGGAGATTATAGAATCGCTGTTGATCTGCCCAGCTGACGCCTCTCCAGCACCAAACGGTCTGAACGATCCGCCCGGCTACTACAGTTACGGCTACAACGGCACACTCGATTATCGTAAAATCGGGAAACTCAAAAATCCGTCCCGTCTTTGTGTAATCGGCGATTCCGCGCTGGATCCCGCGGACAACAGTGGAGCACCATATTTCATCAGCTTTTCCGCAGCCTATCGCCAATACCTGCTCTACGGCGCCCTCCGGCATCAGAACAAGCCTAATGTACTTTATCTTGACTGGCATGTAGGACAACCGGCAGATACGCGGCAACTTGCCGGCCCCAGCGTAAATTCCAATGCGCCGGATTTTAAAATATTCTGGTATTACAAAATGGATTGAATACGTTGGAAACGCCTGGAATCCCATCATGAATCACCTCGAAGTCAAAACTCTGATCCTCGGCGCAACCTTTTACGGTTGCGGGCTGGCCCGCAACATGCCGGATGCTCTGATAATGGAATCATCAATAGCACCGGGCAGCAACCGTGTCTATGGATTCGAGCCGGGTACCGGTTGGCAAGAACCTTTAACGCATCCAGAGGCCGAAGAATTCCGCCAGGAACTTCTCCAACGCCACGCACTCACTCCGGAAGGACGATTGCTCACCGGCGCACTGGCTCCAGTCTTCGCCGCCTGGTGTCTCCGGAGAAACCTCCCCCTGCTTCTGGGAGTAAGACTCGTTGCACGTGACGACCATTCTGCACAGTTTCTGGACTGTTGCGGAAACCGTATCGAATGTTGCGCAGAGCAAATTATTGATGCCAGGGAAACACTTCAAGGAGAAAAGTTCCTTACTGCCGTTCTCGTTTCTCCCGAAGTTGCGCAGGAAGGCAAATACGGTGAATTCGAACTATGTTTCTCCGGCATCGACCATATCTATTATGCAATGATGCGTCTGGAAGAAGCCTGTTCCCTGCAGGATGCACGGAAGCGTTTTTTCTCCCTGTGGCAAAAGAGACCCGAAAGCCTTAGGCAGCTGAAACTGCTGTTGACCGCATCCCGTTTCAGTCGCCGCAACTATAGAAATGCAGCTGCGGAGCTGGAAGCCGGACTTCTGAACCGCACTCGGCGTCAGTCGCAGCCATTGCACCAACGTAAGGTTCCCGACTCCTGTGATCTCATTGTCGCCGGATTCGGTACCGCAGGCAGTGCTGCCGCAGTAGCGGCAGCTCGCCGAGGACTGCGGGTTATGGTAGTTGAGCGTAACACCTGTCCAGGAGGAACCTGGACAGGCGGATTCGTTCCCAAATGTTATTTACAAGAGCCCACTGGCATTGCAAAGGAATTTCAGGAAGCCGCCAGCCGTATAAAAGACTGCTTCGGCATCACCGAACCATTGAAAATTGTTCAGGAACGCGCGGCCGATGCATGCGGAGTTGAAATCCATTACGGGGCGCAAATATTGTCTGTCCTCCAGGAGGATCGACAGATTTGCGGCATGCAATGGCTCGATGCAGACGGGAATGTACATACCACCCGAACAACAACAATTATCGATGGCACGGCGGAAGCCGTGGTCTGCCGTCTGGCAGGATGTGAGTTGAATCGAGGTCGAAACTCCGACCACGAGTTCAACCGTTATACCAATTCGATGGGCGTGTTCCGGGGTGGGAATTTTGGTGTGGACAATGTTGATGCAGGCAGAATCGCGCAATATGATGTGGAGAATTTTTCCCGGGTTTATCTCTCGGGCTTTCTCTGTCATCTCCGCGATGACTTTCGCAAACTGCCGGTCTGCATCGTGCCATCAGATCTGCCGGGAATTCGTGAGGGGGAACGAATTTTGCCGGAAGCCCCCTATACTCTGTCTGAATTTTTCTCCAGACATGGCAAGACTCCCGAGCCGCTTTTTCACGTTTTCTCCAATCTGGATACCCATGCCAACGATCCGGCGCTGGAACAAGAACTTTTTCAGGACTGGCTTGTGGCATCGTCCCTCTGGGAACAGAAACTTGTCATTCCGATTCCACGTCGCGTGTTGTTTCCCCGCCATATTTCCGGATTGATCGCTGCAGGCCGCCACCTCGGTGTTGATCATGAACTCGGTTGCGCAGTCCGGATGATTCCTGCAATGGCGGCAATAGGAGAAGCTGCCGGTATGATCGCTGCACATGCTCTCCGGGCGGAAATACCGCCAGACACCCTTCCCTATTCGGCTTTTGCCGCAGAATTGCCATCCCAAGACGTCCCGGCTGCAAACCGGGCCTGGTACGGAATGCCGCTTCAGGAAATCCGGACTCAGCTGGCCAGTTCCGCCCCGGGGCTCGCCCTGTGGAATGCCCGCCAGCAGGGGCGAAGTGAGGAACTCCGGGAGTGGTTCGCGCAGGCGGCTCCCGGTTCTCTGCTGCGCAGCCACTGTGCCATGGGACTCGCTCTGCTGAATGATTCAACGGCACTCCCGGAACTGATGAAGCTGGCAATGGACCGGGATTCCGAGGTATTGAATCCAGCCATGGCACACTCACACACTCGAAGAACTGCGGCAATCTATTTGCTCGGCCGGTTGCGGGCGGCAGAAGCTGCACCGTTACTGGAACGCATGCTGAAAGAAAAGAGTTGTGATTCAGACACGCCTTTTCTGATTGCTTCACTGCTCAAAATCAGTGACAGCAGGGAAGATACCCGCGCCTCTGCTGCTCAGCTTCTGCGCCGGCTTGCAGAGGATCCGGCCTGGATGCTGACGGAACCTCTCAACGGCCAAAAAGGCAAAAGCCACCGAGTCGATGGACTGTTTCGACTCCACATCGCCCGGATGCTGGACCGCTGGGGCATACCGCATCAAATCGCGGCAACAGCGACCCGATTGCCGTTGGACGCCCATGAAACATGGTTATGGCAACACTATAAAATTTAACCTCTTATATCTCCGGAGGAAAAAACATCATGTTGAAATCCATATTGTATTCTCTGCTGCCGCTGTTCTGCTGTGGAGCCGCCACGCTGCATGTGAACAACGCCGCACGACCCGGCGGCAACGGTTCTTTTGAACGGCCGTTTCAAACCATCCAACAGGCTGCCGATCAGGTTTCACCGGGAGACACCGTCATCATCGCGCCGGGCGTCTATTTCGAGACGGTCCGGCTTCGCCGCTTCGGGCGAGAAAATGCTCCGATTACCTTCCGTGCAGATAAAATCCACAAAAACCGGGTCATCATCAGTGGCGCAGAGCCGGAAATCCGCCGCGGCAGCCGGAAATGGAAACGATATGATCGCGCGACCAAGACCTATGTTCTCGACTTGAATTATCCTCCCGCGCGAATCCTCTACAGCGGGACAGACCTGTTCGGTTATCGCTCGTTGGAAGCGCTCATGAAATTTGAAGCGCGACCGGGAATTCCAGGTCCGAAGCATGGGTTCTTCCAGTGTGACGGAAAACTCTTCGTCCGCCTGCGCGCCGACGGAAAATATGGCTCAGCTGATCCCAACCGGCACACCATGGCCGTTTCGCCCGCGACTGCACCCTATGGGGATGAAGAGCGCCCCAATTCCCGCGCCTGCAATTTTGCCCTGCTCGGCCGGCCCGGTGAAAATCTTTACGTGGTGATCGACGGGCTGACATTCGAAACGCCGGGACGCACGGCGATCTATGTCTCCGGCAACCGGGTCACGGTCCGCAACTCGCTCTTTCTCGGCTGTCAGGCGGGCGGTGTGATCGGCAGAGTGGTAAATGCAACCGCGCCGGATTTGACAAAAGCCAGTAATGAAATTACGGTCGAGTTCTGCGAATGGCACTCCTTCCCGCTTTTCGATGACGTGAAAGAACTGATCCAAGAGGTAAAAACAGGGAAAGTGACAGTTCCACCCAAGGATCGACTGTTTCACTGGTGGGTGCACAAGAGCCGCGCCAACGGCGTCGCCAACTCCTACGAGACCGGTATTGTACGTCAGGTCGGACGGAATTGGACAATTCGCAACTGCTATATTCACGACAGTTTCGACGGAGTAGCCAACCTGAATTATGGGGAAAACACCATCTTTGAAAACAATCTCTTCGAACGTTGCGTCGACAACGCCATCGAAACCGAAAATCACGCCAGAAACTGCCATATCCGCAGAAACCGCTTCGTCGACGTCTACCAGAGCATTTCGGTGCAGCCACTCGACGGACCGCCGTGGCCGGGACCGGTCTATGTCTACCAGAACCTCTTTTCGCGTACACGGGAAAATCTCATCTGGGGAGGAGGTGGTGGAGCTTTCAAAATCGGAATCCAGTCCCGTCAATGGAATTTTCCCAAACTCAGGGAAAAAATGAAAGCGATCGATCCGGCACATATTTCGCTGCCCGGTCTGCTGGTTTTCAACAACACGATCATCGACCCCGGCACTCGACTGGTGGTGGAGCTGGGAGGCGCCACGCAGAAGCTGGACAACATCGCCTTCTACAACAATCTGGCGCTCGCGGCCAACATACGGCATCCCCGCGCGCTCGACGGAGACGGCGGCGCCTCTCACTACAGCTTCGTCAACAACCGTTTCTGCTGGAAAGCTTCCCGGACCTCGGACATCCCGGCACTGCGCGACCAGCTGCGGCCAGCACAGGAAAAACTGCTGCTCGACGGACCGGAAAACGATTTTCTGCCGGTAAAGTTTGAACCGGCCGTCCCGGTTCCGGGGGCACCGGAACAGTTCCGTTACATCGGAGCTCTGCAATCCCCGGAACAGCGGATCGCCGACCGGGTCGGCGTTCAGGAAGAGCGGTGAACTTCCGGGCAATCGAGTCAGCGGGACGCTCCGGAAAACGTCCCGCCGTCAGTTACGCTCGTTCACGCCACAGGCGGCGGAGCGCCACCGCGTGATTGCAGGTCATGGCGTCGACGCCGAGCGCGGCCATCGCAAGACCGAGTTCATCCGAAGCGACGCCCCACGCAACCACCCGGAACTTCTCCGCGTGCAGCGCCGCGACAAACGCCGCATCCGCCTCCGTGGTCGCCTTGAAGCTGATTCCGGTGCAGTGCAGTTTGCGCAGATGCTCCATCACCTGTTCCACCGCAGGAAACACGCCGAAGCGCTCCTTCAGGTCGATCAGCAGCAGCCGCGGCAGGTCGGGAAAGAGCTCCGCCGCACTTTGGATGGTACTTTCCTCAAACGAGCTCAGTGCCAGAGAACGGCGGTCGCCGCCCCACTGCTCCAGCACCGTTTTCAGCGGCCGGGCAAGCGGCTGAACTCCCTTTAATTCGATCTGCAAGTGTTTGCCGGGCCGGAGCACGGCAAGTGCCTCCGAAAGCCGCGGTACCGGGTAGATTTTCCGTAATTCCGCAAGCGATGCCTCTGCGACGGCAAGTTTCGCCCCGGCCACCCGTTCGAGGGTTTCATCGTGGACACAGACAACTTCCCCGTCGGCGGAAAGGCGGATATCCAGTTCAATGCCGTCCGAATCGCGTTCCATGGCGAGCGAAAAGGCGTTCAAGGTGTTTTCCGGGGCGTCATCCGACTCCCCGCGATGCGAAAGGAACAGTGTCATGATACAAACTTCCTGTCTCAATTTGAATTTTACGTCATCCTTTACGATACATGCCTTCTACCCTGAATGCAAACTCAAAATCCATACCGGGTAAAGGGGTAGTCATCCGCATTCTTGCGAAACGGCGAGAAGGCGCGCACGGTGAGCGGATTGGCGACCTTGCGCGCCTTGACGCTGCCATCCAGCTGGGTGGTGTTCACCGCACTGCTGTGCCGCGCCGCCGGATTGCCGTTGGTATTCGACGTGTAATTGGTCTGAAAACGACAGCTTCCGTATTCATAGTTGTCGTCAAAATCCATCGAACTGGAACGACTGGCAAATGTATCCGCAAGAACAATCTTTGCCCCCGGATTTCTCAACTGGTTGAATTTCACCGTGCAATCGCTCTTGTCGCTCGCGTCGGGGCGCAAAAACCAGTTCATGCCGTAAAACGAATATTTCTTCCACCATGAGGAGGAACGGGTCTCGTCATTGCTCACCGATGCGAGCGACACCTGACCAGTCAGATCCACCGGATAGGCGGTGGCGGGACAGCGGAACAGTTTGACACTGGCGTACTTGCCTTGCAGATGGTGCAGTCCGCTCTGATAGGGATTGGCCGGGTCGGCCGAATTCGGCCCCATCAACAGCGATGTCCAGCGCGGTTTATCCGGATAGGTGACAGCGATCGGCAGCACCAGATAGTCATTGTAGTCGTTGCCGTACTGGAGAATGCCCAGCCCTAACTGTTTCATATTGTTGATGCAGGCGGCCGCCTGTCCGCGCGCCCGCGCCTGATTCAGCGCCGGCAGCAGCATTGCCGCCAGAGTTGCGATAATGGCAATCACGATGAGGAGTTCTATCAGAGTGAAAATTCTTCTATGTCCCTTCTGATTTTCAACATGATTCATTCGAATTTTCACCAAAACATCTTGTACGCATTCTCTCATATTCATCCTCCGATTCTTAAATTCATTATTCGAGTCAAATTTAAGAGACCCGTTTTTTTCGATAATTCGTTTTCATATACGCCGACCTGATTCTGACGCATCCCCACAAATTTTCCCATAAAAAGTCTCAGAGATTTCCTCCTTTCCCGCATGCAGGATTTGTTGATCCATCTGTTTTTATCAAACGGAAATAGTGCAGCTCAAGCATACAGAAGTGCCAATCTTTATTTTTTAACCAGCTCATAGGCAAAAACCACGCCATCCGAAGTGAAAATCCGTGCAGGGAAGCTGAGAGAGCCGGATGCGCTTCTGCTGAACGGTACTTCCGCCACTCTTTCCCCTGCTGTGTCGACGGCATACAGCGCATAGGCGTTTCCCGGTGCAGTGTTCAATTTGATCCGAGCTTCTCCACGGGCGGCGAGCAACGGTGTCTTTCCCCACCGCTCCAGCCGAGTCATCCGGCTGTTGCCGAACTGGATTCCCGAACCATGCGAATCGGTCAGGTGAAGCAACAGGATGCGCGAAGAATCGGTCAGCGTCCGACAATCGACCGACATAACTGCGAAAACACCGTGTCCGATCCGGTTGTCGACTCGGAGAAATACACCATCTCCCTTTTCGCCGGGCGGCAGAATCCACACCTCACAACTCGGAGTTCGGACATGAAATGTTTTTTTATCGCTGTCCAACACGATTTGACCGTTCGAAGCGTGAAAAACTCTTTTCTTCCCATCATGCCATTCCGGTTTGAGCATGCCGGAGGCTGTCATGCGGTCAAGCAACTTCCGGTCGTCGGCCCGGAAAACGGGAAATGTTCCAGGAGTTTTTCCGGGAAACCCCTTCCCCAGGTTGAGCAGCCCTGCGAGTCCTTCGGGGAGCAAAATGGACGCGGCATCCGGACGGATCAACGTCCCGATTTTTGCGATCAATCCGAGCCGGAGCAACTCGTCAGGATATTTGTCGCTGAAGCTCAGTTCATTGCCATCCTTCAGCAGTGCCGCGAAAACGACCGGAGCAGGTTTCAGCTCCCTGTCGAGAAAAAGGCGCAGACCAATCCGTTGCGAAAGCGATTTGACCACATCCACAGAAGTGTCAAAGTAGCCATCCGCCACATCGTCCCGCATCACCTTCTCGCGCCGGTGTGCATAAGCAAACTGAAAAAGACCATTCCAGTCCTGCAGGGCGGCATACGCTCCAGTCAGCACCGCGCCCTCTGCGCGAAAGCTGTTCGGAGCGGCAAAATCGAATTCGGTGATCATCATCGGCTTGTCAAGCAACCGTGAAGGGAAAAGTTGTGCCGGCATGCGCGCTTCACGGTTCAGAGCGGAAGTATTGACAGCCTCGGATGGAAGTCGCCAGCGAGTTTCGGGAAACGCCGGATGTGACCAGTAGAAGTGGTTCTCCACAAAGTCATACCGATTGCGCATGGAGGCAAGCAGTACCTGGGTCGCCATATTCTGATCGGAGAGCGGAACCTGAACACCGAGTTTGCGAACAAACTGAAGCATTTCATCATATCCCCGGCGGTAGGTCTCGACGAGAAACTGCGAAAACAATACATCACCGGCCTGTGCACGTCCTCCAGTTACTCCCCGATCCCGCTTCCATTGATCGAAACGGTTCAGATAGAGTCGGGTGCTTTCGGGTGTGGAATCCCAGCAGGAGATGAGGTTATCCTCATTGACCAACGACAGCGAGAGCAATGCCGGTTCATCCTTAAGCGCCAGACCGGTATGGGGATTTACATGCGTAAGCCAGTTACGGGCGAATGATTTCCAGTTTTCCATTGCTGAGTCGAGCACGAAGATCAGCGGCTTGAAGGTCTTGTTCGAGAAGCGTTTCTGTGGAAATTCCGGAATCTCGCCCCGTTCCGTTGTGCGCGACACATAGAGGTCAGTGGTGAAGTAAATACCGCGTCTTTTGAAACAGGCAAGCAGATAATCCAACTGTTCGGCATTCTTCTGGTCAAGTTCGGTCGAACTGCCATTGCGATGCAACACAAGGTCGTTATCGTGATGGTGAATGCGCACTGCGTTATAGCCTTGTGCGGCGAAGCGGTCTGCGAGGCGTTCCGCCCACTCGCGATTAAGATACTGAGCGGTTTTGCAGAGGTTGGCACCGTAAAAGCGCACCGGGACCTCCGGACGGTCACGGAACACGAACCGATCCCCTTGCACTGTTAGAGGACCGTATTTTCCAGCCGGCGCATCAAGACGGCTGGAAAAATCGAGAACAGAACCTTTTCGAAAGTCCTTGCTGTAACGGACTGGTTGCCACTCTCTCCCCGCCGCGATGATAATGGGCACATGCGAAACCTCTGGAATCCGGTCAGAGCAGAGCGATGCTGCAACAATTCCCCAGACCGATTTTCCGGAGGCACGGAACGAAATGTGTCTGACCGGTTTTTCTTCGACTCGGTGAGCAGATCGATATAGGCCGATACAGGCTCTTTTATGTTCTGCAGCCCAGACGACGGAACTGTTCCGATACGATTTCGGTTCCCACCAGTTCCCGACGTCGACGTTTCCGACGATCGGAATTTCAGTATAAGTACCATCAATATAAGTCAGTATCACAGTACCGACCGTGTGACCGGCATCCGGCCAGGCGAGCGCGTGCAGCAGATAGAGCCAGCGACCGTGTACCGGTTCCGGCTGTTCTGCAGAAGCAGCGGCGGGGAAGAGAGAACCGGGGCGGGCAGAGAGAACAATGCAGCTTCTGTTACAATTCTCCGCCGGATTGATGATACGAAAATTGACACCGTTCCAACATTGCATTCCGGTTGGCATCATGTGCAGGTCGTTCTCCGGTCCCTGGTCAGTCCAACCGCCCCTGCCGTCTCCTTCCGTTTCGTCGGAAAAACCCATATTGACGGCGCGAGAGAGATCAAGCGGTGCACTGTGGTAAGGAGCCGTTTCGATTTCGATTTTGATCACGGACTTTGTCATTTTTCCCCGGGCAGGAAAGAAGAGGAGCCGCAACGTGTAATTGTCGTGTCCAAACGCACGGTCATCCTGAAGAAGCAGGCCGAAGTTGCCGCGAAGTATAATCCGGCAATTTGTCAGCGGCAAAATCACCTCCGATACCTGCTTGTTGAAGATCGTGTGTGTGTTTTCCTGACGGTATTCCTCGGGAAGAACAATCTCCCTGCCGTCAGCCAGCAGCCTCCTGCCGCAGAATGTTCCGACCGGCAGTCGGGTGGCGAGTCCGACCTGCGCAAGTTTCGCCGGAGAACAGAACCTGATTTTTGCCTGGTAATTCCAGATACCGGAAGAATTCCGGCCCACAGATTCCTCAAAGCTGTTCTCCGGCAGCCCAGGAAGAACAAAACTGCCCGACATCTGGAAATTCGCCGCCTCTCCGGAACGGTTGACGATACGAAACCGACTGTCTTCCTGTGAAACAGCTTTCCAGCTTACCGCCTCATAACAGGTTGCGGCCAGCGTCAGCTCTCCAAGCTTCAGGGAACCTTTTGATGAGATTGAAACAGCTTCACAGGCGAAGGCGACAATGCAGACCGACCACAAACAGACGAAGGATAATAGGATTTTTATCATCACCGTCCCATAAATCTTTGAAATTGTCATTTTTTTTACCCTTTTTAAGCTTGCGTTGCCTGTTTGCTGAAATTGCCCATTTCTGTTTTTTCCTTTTTGTTGAGCTGGGTTATACTGAAGCGAATCCGGGGACACCTCGTATACGGTCTGGATCACTTGCTGTTCCACACCGGGGGAAAAAGCTTCCCATATACAGACGGCGCCAGATGACTCCGCATAAGACGGAAAACCATCCAGCACAAGTATGTTTCCATTCCTTCTGCCATTCAATAAAACGATGCAAAATATATGTCGGAAGATTCGTCCATATTTGCCGACACACCGCATTCTCGTTGCAGCCGATAAAGTCGATAACCTGAAGAGTCTGTTTGATCTCCTTGAGAAGAACCGCTATGGCCCGGCGTACCTTATAGAGATTGCAAATAAAATGTGCCGCCCCAATGAAGTTGTCGGTGATGAAGGTCATTCGTTTAAGCTTTCCGTCGACATCAACGATTGCCCCAATCAGATGCAGGGATTCAGGGTACCAGACGAAAGTGCACTTTCTGGTCAGTTTGCTAACGACATCTCGAAGAATATTGAGCTTGAGTATGCGATGCAGTCCCACTCCATTATATTTCATACAGTCCTTGGCACAGATACTCCTGAGAACGCCGTATTGCGAAAGCCGCCGGAGATGTTTGAAGTTGGCATGCGCCTTGTCAAAACTGACAATTACACCGTAATGGCTCCCCTTGCAAAGCGCCGCCGCTTCTGCCGAATCGTAAGTCCCGACTGTTATTACAAGAATGAAATTCGATGAAAAGAAACGCAAATCCAGACGCAAATGCATTTTCGCCACGGCTTTCCGCCGGCAATGTTTCGCCCGGTCCTGCCTATTGAAGATCAGCGGAATCGTTGTTGAACCGGCCACATGCCCTATTCGCGTGAAACGTTTCGGCAACGCACCGTATCGCCAGCCTTGAGTCCGGAAGGTCAGACTGATCTCATCGCAATAAGTAAAAGTTTTCCAGAACAGTTTTTCCGCCATGCCGGCGTCACGCTTCCGTTTTGCGTGGGACAGATCATTACGCTTCAGCGGAACGCAGTTCATCAGCCCGTCATGATTTCGAAGTATATCGCAAATATCGTTCCTGCCCAGTGCATGCATCAGCTGTCCGGAGATCAGAACCAGGACATGACCCATCGGGCTGAATCCCCGCGATTGCTTGTAAATTCCGAAAACATTGTCAATTTTCGGAATCAAATTTCGCGGAATCAACTTGAAACTTTGCGACAATATTGTCATCTTATTTTTTGACAGTTTCATGATATATCCTTATCTTTTTGGGTAAAATAAGTTATATCATGTGCCGTCTCCTATGATAAAATTCCACTTCGATGCCGGGAAAAACTCAATTTTTTACGAGTTTGAATTGAGTAAAATCCTCAAACATCCAGTTGTTTT
>URVC01000002.1 GCA_900551245.1 uncultured bacterium
CATCTTTTTCTTCTATTTTATCGTCGATTTCACCAATTATTTCACGGATTCAGGTATTCATGATGATGCAAGAAACCGGATGATTGTGGAAGATGTCCGGGCAGCTTTGTTACACGGTCGCAATCCTGTGGTGATTACGGAACGAAAAGAACATTTGTTCTGGCTGGAGAATGCTTTTGCCGATGTGAAACCGCTGTTTGTAATGCGCGGAGGAATGCGCCGTAAGGAGTTGACATCAATTCTGCAGGCCTTCTCCGCAGTCCCGGAGGGCACTCCCCGGCTGTTGCTCGCAACAGGAAAATTCCTCGGAGAAGGCTTTGATGATCCTCGTTTGGACACACTGTTTCTTACCATGCCCATTTCCTGGAAGGGAACCCTCGCACAATATGCCGGACGGCTTCACCGTTTGTACGACCGGAAAACCGAGGTTTTCATCTATGATTACGCAGACATGAAAATCATGATGACGATGCGGATGTTTGAACGCCGGGTCGCCGGATACCGCGCAATTGGTTACCAGATAGCGGACGACAATGCTCAAATGTTATTTCCTGAATGAGTCATTCGCATGGAGTATGGTTGGCTGCTTAGGTTCTCTGCCTGTGGACGCACAACAAAATCCGCCGGATTTTGGGCATCCGATTCGGAATATGAGCAAGGGCCTGCCGGAGAGCAAAAAAATATCCGAATTCACTTTAT
Organism: uncultured bacterium; assembly: GCA_900551245.1. GTDB lineage: Bacteria > Verrucomicrobiota > Lentisphaeria > Victivallales > Victivallaceae > Victivallis. The sequence goes on from URVC01000002.1 coordinate 700, forward strand.
CAACCAGGGTTGCAGTTGAATATGAGTATTTGGGGCGTGAAGCTTCTTTGAAAAAATCCCCGATCGGTAAGATTTCGTTTGACAAAAGCTGAAATCACGCTATATTTATACCGAGCGGTAAGAAATTATAAGTTGGAGATAAAATGGCAAAAACAGAATTACAAACCTGCGAAGCAATCGGGACGCTGATACGTAAACTGCGTAAAGAACAAGGGGTCACGCAGGCGCAACTTGCCGGATTGGCAAATACCGGAATCCGATTTATCGGCGATTTGGAAAACGGCAAAGAAACATGTCATATTGGAAAGCTTCTCCAAGTACTCTCGGCTCTCGGAGTCGGAATGTACATTTACAGTCCCTATGACAAGGAGTAATAGCCGATGCAGCAGGATGTACTCAATGTATTTCTGAATGAATCGCAGGTTGGAACATTGCTGCAGGAAAACGGAGCACTTTCGTTCAAGTATGCGCCGGAATATCTGCAAAACAAAGAAGCCTATCCGCTTTCTCAGAACCTTCCGCTGACGGATGGAATATTCCATGATCCGGTGGTTGAGAACTTCTTTTCCAATCTTCTGCCAGATGAACGTATCCGGACGACTGTTGCAATGATTTTGCGAGTGTCCCCCGAAAACACATTTGGACTGTTAAAACATATTGGAGCAGACTGTGCCGGTGCGGTATCTTTTTATCCCCCCGGACAAACACCGCAATCGGCAAGAGCCCCAGTATACCGGGAACTTTCGGACGCTGAAGCATGTCATATTCTTGATAATTTAGGCCAGTGTCCACTGGATGCGGGTGATGAGGGAGTTCGCATTTCCGGAGCTGGTTCCCAGGAAAAACTGGTTGCCTGTTTCCGGAATGGGAAAATTGCACTGCCTCTTTATGGGACGCCGTCAACTCATATTATCAAACCTGCGATTCCCAATTTCCCGGACAGCGTATTCAATGAATATTTCTGCATGCGACTGGCAAAAGAAGTCGGACTGTCTGCTTCGGAATGTGACATTCTCTTTCTGAACGATGAATGTTTTTATGTTGTAAAACGGTTTGACCGTAAGGAAGAGGATGGTTTTACCATGCGCCTGCACCAGGAGGATTTTTGTCAGATCCTGAATGTACCGCCGAAACTGAAATATCAGGAGGACGGCGGTCCAGGCATTGAGGATTGCATACAGAGAATGAATGAGATGCATCTGTCTGCTGTTGACAGACTTAGCTTTATCAGACTGGTCATTTTCAATTTTCTGATTGGAAACTGTGATGCCCATGCCAAAAATTATGCGATTCTTTACCATGGGAACAAACCGTCTTTTGCTCCGGCGTATGATCTTTTATCAACAGTCATATATGAGAGTATGTCTCGACGGCTTGCAATGAATATTGGGGGAGAATCAAGAAGCGGGATGCTTCATAAAGAACATTTTGAGCAGATGGCCAAAGACTGCGGTTTTCATCCGAAGCTGATTTTGACGGAACTTTTAGATATGGCCAGCTTGCTTCCTGCAAAAGCGCAGAATCTCACGGACGAACTGAATGAGGTTCATGCCAGTCATGTTTATGGGCGTATTATGTGGGAAATCGGACGGCTTTGCCGACAAATAATAAATTGATGACCATACCGGAATTTGCGAAAACTGAATGCATGGGACTCAATATGACGCAGGTCAAATTTCGCGTTGAATAAGAAATGATTGAAATAAATGCTGTAAAACATCCAGGTCTTCATCGCTATGCACGAGAACTGCGTCAATATCCGGAACTGACGAAGGAGCAATATCATGCCATCATTTCTGACTTGAAACAGCCGGAGAAAAACGACGTGTACCAGGCCGCAAGGGAAAAACTGATCTGCTCTCACCTTGGGATGGTGCTGACAATGGCAGTCAACACCATCCATCGTTATTACGGGCTTTCAATGGAGGACTTTGTCGGCATCGGCAATCTGATGCTTGTCAAATACTTCGATCATTTTGATCCTGACAAGGAAGTTCGGTTCTCCTCGTACATGAAAAAGATCATCGTTCGGTCCGAATATGCCAGTGTGAAGTCACACATCACCTGGGAACGCGACGAGGATGTAGACCCGGATTCCATCGGGATCGTCCGCAGCAATGCCAGCGGCTATCTGGAACAACGGATGGAACGGGCGCTTATGACCCTGTCAAACGATGAACTTCGCATTATAAGGATGCTCTTCTACTCTGCCAACGGATATGATTATGCAACGACAGCACGGACTCTTCATCGAACAAAACGTGGATTGCGCAAAACGTTGGAAAGCATCTATGAAAAACTTCGTCCGCAGTTGAGCGATCTGCGATGCGGCGGCGATAGAGTGTACATAACATCAAAAGGCGGCGACCATGAACATTGAACATCTTGAACTTACCATTCCGCAACGGCACTTGATGGAAATATTTGCAAAAACGGACGTGAAGGGCGACTATGGAGATCAGTGTGTCCGGACGTTGCTGATGTATGTGCGGGAACTGTTGTCCAGACAAGGACATCTTTCCAGGACACTGGACGCCCTTCTTGACGGGACACTGCCGCAACTGGATTTCGCCCGCTATTACCACATCGTGATGTGCAATGTCTATGACTGCAGTATTGACACACCGGGAGTTTCGCCAGAAAGCTTGCCGTTGCAGGAGTACCGCAACTCGTTACGAAACTGCTTTCCGAGGATATTTTACGATCTTTTCCCGGACCCGGTACGATACATCGCGCCGGAACGGAATCTGCTGGTGACATGGGAGATGGGATATGGCGAGAAAGTACGGAGTGAACTGGAAAATGTTTATGACGATGAACTGAGAGCCGTTTTAAGTGTCGTTTATGATTATATTCAGGTGTGCATATCGGGCTGTCTGATATCCTATCAGCAATTTTTGTCGCGCTGGACGTATTATCTGCTGACGCGGGAATGGCCGGACAAGGAGGCGTTTTATAAGGAGAAGTGGTCGCATGAAAAGGAGTTGCGCGAAGCCTTCCAGAGAGCCAATGCACATCTGGCAAGGGAAAATCAGGAATACGCCGAGGCATTGAAAGAGCGCTTCATCACGGTTGCGGATGCCGCGCGGGCTGTACTTCGGACGGTCTATGATCATGACAATGTGGACAGAGAAGCCGACGCCTGGCGGAAACGTATCGCCGAAAGCGGTGTTGAACTTGGTGAGGCTGTTACCGGGCGCCAAAGAAGAAAATTCTATCCGGTCCCGAAGATCATCAGGGCTTTTCAGGAGACCAATCGGGAAACAGTGACGGACATCCAGATTGCGGACGCCATCAATGCCCGGGCAATTCCGAAAGACAAACTGCCGCTCTAACCCGGAGAAAAGTCGGAGAACAAAACTTTTTTCAATTATTTTTTGGTATTCATTTCAAGCTCGTGGGAGTCAATCTCACGGGCTTTTTCATGTACGGCAGGCAGAAACAGACCCGGAAAAAGCCGGAGATGCCGCTATCTCCCGGCAGGAAGATATAAAACGCATCCCCGAAAACAAACTCTTGGAAAGGAGAATCCGGCATGGAAACGGACAAGTTCGTACAAAGCAAAGTCATCCAGATGCCTATTGATGAACTCAAGATGGCGCAGCCGTTTTGCGAGGTCTTCGAGATCAGGGAAACGGACCTGCGGCAGGTAATGGATGCAATCCGAAAGAACGGGTTTGATACTCTTTACCCGATTGTTGTCTGGGAAGGGCATGACAATGTTGTTGTGGATGGACACACCCGCCTGATTGCGGCAAGACAGCTTGGTTATGCAACAGTTCCTGTTGTGTCTCGTTCTTTTTGTGACGAAGAAGCTGCGCTTCAACATACAATTACAGCACAGAGAGTCCGTCGCTCATTGTCGCAGGCGGAGTTGATGAAGTGCGTTACGATGCTGCGCGAAAAGATTGCAGCCGGAAAAAGAGAACGGAGTGTCAAAGGTTTGACACCGGTTCCTCAAGGACGCAGCACGCAGGTGATTGCCGACGCACTCGGATCAACACGAGGGACTGTGGACAAAATCGAACGGATCACGCGGCATGGGGATCCCAAACTGATTGATGCGGTGAGGAAGGAAGAACTTTCCATTAATCAGGCACACGAAATTGTCAAATTGGACGACCGCCGGAAGAAGGGTCTTGAGCAGGCCGAAAAAATAATGAAAAACAACACGGCCGGACATCTGGACCGTTTCTTTCTTTACCGGAATTTTTCCCGAAAAATCTCGAAACTTTATGAAGAGTTTTTGAAAACATACCACGATCCGTTCCGTGAATGTGAGATGCACAAGTTCGGCTGGGGAGATCTTCGAGTGGAGCTAATACGCGGGCTGGATCGCGACCTGATCTGCCGTCTAGGTAAAACCGGTGAAGCTGACCGCGCAATAGAATATTCAGCATCCCAAACGGATCTTGATGAAAATCTGGACTATTATTATGAGGAACATCATAAAGAGTGGGATACTCGTCATCCGTGAGCATAACGTTGCGTGATGGAAAGACTTTCGCAGTTCCAGCGACAACACCGGGATAACTGGTTAATACGCCTATGGAAGAACATTGTTCGAAATCAGTCACGAACGTGGCTGATATTCCGCCAAGATCATATTCCGGACTATGACGCGCCAGAACGCATGAAAACGTTAATTTGGGGCATATGTGTCCGGAAGACTGCCCCCTTGCTCCATTTTACCGCTTCGCATGTAAAACAGTCACGAAAAGAAGATAGCTTGCATCCCGAAGGAGTTGTTCCAAGGCACCGCACTCTCATGCCAGGTGAACCGCCGGCCTACTGTTCCTGATGCAAGAAATGGCTGCCAACGAAATGGCTTCCCAAAGATGAACGCGGCAAACGGGCGGAGCAATGGTTTGAATGTGAGCCTTGTGGATGCCGGGAGCTGACGCTCCGCTATCTGTCCTCCAGTGCCGCCACATTGTGAAGGCTGCGACACACGTAAATCGACACACCGATTCACACTCCAGCTGGTCTGCGTATTCCCAGGAAGCTGAAATCGAAATAGAAACTAAACCCATGAAAGAAGAAACATGACAACGGAACTCATCAAAACAACCGGAATCACTCTGAACGGGGACAAAATCACCGCGGTCAATGCCCGTGATTTGTGGAAATTCCAGGAATCCAAGCAGGAGTTTGCGAACTGGATTAAAGACAGGATCCGCAAATACGGCTTCAAGGAGGGACCGGACTTTACCGTTGATAAAATTATCAACGGCGAAAACAAAGGACGCTTCGCCGCCAATGAATACTTCATCAGCCTTGATATGGCCAAGGAACTTGCCATGGTGGAAAACAACGAACGCGGCCGCCAGGCAAGGCAGTATTTCATCGAAGTGGAGAAACGCTTCCGGCATGCCGGGAATCTTGTGGAAGCCATCCGCGCCGCTCTTACGCCGATTATCCGCGAAAATGAACAGTACCGCGCACGTCTGGAACTGGCCCGGAACTTTCTGCCCAACGGCAACCCCGGCGATCTCAACCGCGCCGGATTGCCGAAAAACAAGTTCCGTCGCGGCTGTTACCTCGCACGGAACGGGCGCGACATCTCGCTTCTGAGGGAAAATCCGACTCTCCGGGACTGTTCGAGGAGATTCCCGTTAATCTTATGAACGGTCACTTCGGAGCCCTGCCGGAACCGGAGACGGTCTATGAAGATTGAAATCGCGCTGGCGCAAATCTTTTCCGAGGTCGAGAGAGCCGAAAAACTGCATCCCGACTGGAATCACATGGCATACTGGCTTGCTCCTGCCACTCTGACCGTAACTGTCACACTTTAACACTGGCATTTGCAGATTGGCAAGTCAACAAGAACGATCTTTTTTTTTGGCAATAAAAAACAAACGGGGAAATTGAAATACTACGGATCCGTTATGCAATCGCGGAAACAAGGATTCTATCCCGGAAAGAATTTCCTGTTCAAATTCTGGATGTTTTTCCGGTGGCAAAGCCTTCAGATATGGCCGAAGTCCTGATCCCTGGTACCATTGCAGAACGGCTTGCGGTGATTCAAGAATGTGAAAATAATCACTTTCCCACATTGAAAAATCTTGCGCATGAGTTTGCAACAATTCACAATATTCCAGTTCATCCAAGGTATAAAAATTACGCTTTTTAGGGAAAAATGAACTCCATTGTTCAGAGGTAACGATTTGACGAAGAAGAGCATGAAACGGAGTTTTTTTCTGTAATGGAATTTGAACAGCTAATTCGCCGTCGTCTGTCAAGGCGTCCAGTAATTTAACCAGAAGCGTTTGGTGATCCGGAACCCATTGCAGACATGCATTCGAAAAAATCACATCCCATTGGGGACCTAAATTGTGGAAGGAGTCATTTGCATCAAACAACCGGAATGACAAATCTGGATAATCCTGTTTTGCCTGCTCAATCATTGCTGGAGAATTATCCACTCCGATAAGTTCAGCCGCTGGGAAATATTTTCTCAACACCGCCGTGCTGTTGCCCGGTCCGCATCCAAGATCAAGGATTCGCGCAGGTGCTGCCGTTGTAAGCCGATGGACCAGATCAATAGATGGTTGAGTTCTTTCCGCTGCAAATTTCAAATATTGCTTTGAATCCCAATCAAACATGAAAATTGCCTCTTGTGTGAAAATGAAATAGTGTTAAAACTCAATAATATAACATTATTTGGGGAGACTCGCAAATAAGAAAAATGGAAACGAAACAAGATAATCAAAAAGACTCGCACATTCTTCATAAAAAACTTACAGAGGAATTATTCCTCTTGAGCAAATTTTATTCCTTGCTATAAGAAAGCTCCGGAAAAACCTTTAATCCATATAAGGCAACTATTGAAACGACTGATCACGGAAGCCATCCACACGGCGGCAAGTGTGATCCGGTTTCTCAAAAATATCGAAGAAAGCAATGATTGAAATCGTCAATGCAGACTGCATCCAATACTTGAAAGCACTCCCCCCAGATTCCATCAATCTCGTTGTTACCTCTCCTCCATATAATTGCGGTATGCCGTATCGTACATATTGCGATTCGCGTCCTTGGGAGGAATACCTTTCATGGTGTCGCGATTGGCTTTCTCTGTTGTATAGAGTCTGTCGACGCGGCGGAAGGATTGCTGTAAATGTTCTTTTTGAGATGGGCCTGGAAAAAAACAGCGTTCGCGTGTTTCCGGCCAAAGAGTTTATTGACCTCATCCAGTATGCCGGTTTTACCGTGTATGGAGTTCCGCTCTGGGCAGATGCACACAAGGGACGTCTAACCGCATGGGGGTCTTGGCGCAGTGCGTCATGCCCGTATATTTACAATCCATGCGAGGTAGTAATCATTGCCTGCAAGGGGGAACGAAAGAAACTGGTAAAGGGGATTGATACCATATCACGGGCCGATTTCATTCACGGCTGTTCCGGAATTTGGCGTATTCGTCCGGATACCTGTTCGCTCACGCTTGCATCGTTTCCAGTCGCATTACCCAAACTGGCGATTGAATTGCTTTCATTTCATAATGAACTTGTGTTAGATCCATTCTGTGGCTCTGGTACAACAGGGATCGCCTGTCTGCAAACCGGACGCAATTTTATCGGAGTTGAGGTAGATCCCGAATATTGTGAAATAGCACGGGCACGAATCGCGCAAGCTCAAAAACGTCTTAACAACAACGATAAGGGAACTCATGAATAACGTAAGTATTTTCACATTCAGGAAGATGCCTGTACGCGCGGTTGAACGTAATGGTGAAAACTTCTTCGTGATCCGCGACATCTGCAACATTCTCGGCTGGAGCAATCCCAACCGGGAACTGGCAAAACACACCGAAAACGTTCCGCTTTATGAACGGATCAGGACTCCCGGCGGACTGCAGGTCGTCCGGCTTGTTCCGCGCGCGGACGTCGAGAAGCTGCTTGCCGCAAACTCGGGACACAAGGCTTTGCTTCTGGAACGCTATCTGAGGAACGAAGTATTTCCCAGGCTGGACGCGGAGGAGAAGGCGACGGCGCAGGTCAGAGCTCTGATCGTGGGATTCATTTCCACGATGCACACACTCATGACGGAACAGTATTTCGCCGACAAATACCATGGAGAACGCAATGACCGACGCAAATGAAATCACACATGCTCTGCGCCTCTGGTTTCAGGCAGGGGACGTGTTCGAGGTGCGTGTGCTGGACGCGGTGTCCGCCGACTGGATGCGGCCGCACACGGAATCCGGTTACTTTGATTACGAGCATATTCCCGACGCAGCTGCCGCCATTGGGAAACTCCGTGCCTATCGCGGAGCCTATGCGACAGTCAATCCGGTCAAACCGGAGTTGCTGGCCCGCGCCTGGAACCGGATTCGCCCGGTTCTCAAAGAACCGACGACCGCCGATTCGGAAGTCCTTGCCCGACGCTGGCTCCTGATCGACTGCGATCCCAAACGCGCCTCCGGCGTTTCCAGTACCAAGGCCGAACATGAATCCGCACTGGCCAAGGCTCGCAAGATCCGCAGTGACCTCTTCTCGCTTGGCTGGCCAGATCCCATCATGACCGATTCCGGCAACGGTGCGCAGCTCATGTACCGGATCGACCTCCCGGCAACAGACGGCGGTCTCGTCCAAAAATGCACCAACGCGTTTGCACGGGCTTCGGATGACGCTGTTTCCATTGACACATCAGTTCACAATCCGGCGCGGATCTGGCGGCTTCTCGGGACAATGAACTGCAAGGGCGACTCCATCCCCGAACGTCCGCACCGCATGGCAAAGCTCCTGGAAGCTCCCGACAATCTTCAGGCGGTTTCAGAGACGCAGCTGCTGGATGTCGCCGCATGGGATGATACGGATTCCGGATATTTGGGAAATACCGCCGTCACATCAGATTTCAAGCTTGACTCCTGGATCGCGCAGTACTGCCCCGAGCTTGGTTCACCGCAGCCGTGGAAGGGCGGACGAAAGTGGATTTTTCCCGTCTGCCCGTTCAATGAGGCGCACACAAACAAGTCCGCCGTGCTGATTCAGGAACCGTCCGGGGCGGTGGCATTCAAATGCCATCACAACGGCTGTTCGGGCAACGACTGGCGCACCTTGCGTGAACTTCGCGAACCCGGATGCTGCGAACGGCATGAAAGCACACTCCCGGACGTGGACATTTCCGGCATTCTCTCCCAGAAGCCGAAAAATATTCCGTTTGTTGAAATCGCGGAGCCCGTAGAAAGTTCCGAACCGTCGTGGCGCAAATTGGGGGACGGCGATGTGCTGAAAGCAATCGACGGAACGCTATTCGGGCGTCTGTGCCGCTACTTCTGCAGTGTGTCAGAACCCGCGCTCCCAATTGCAGTCGGCATTGCGAAATCTCTGACACTGTGCGGCGCGGCCTTGAGCCGTCCGCGCTCGGCGTCGCCCTCGGCAATGGCAAAAATGAGAGCACAAGGGAACATCGCCGGACAGATCGGAATCGGTCCGCTGCTCGGTCTCAATATGATCGACACGGGCGGGGGACAGATTCCCAACTTCTATTCCATTCTGGTCGCGCCGTCGTCCAGCGGAAAGGATATCGGAGGTCTTCTAGAGCAGCTCGCCGCCCGACATGAGTGGTACATCGGCGATGCCGGGTCCGCAGAAGGACTTGCGGATGCGTTCATCAAACTGCCGAATGGAATCCTTTCCATTTCGGAGCTGCAGCCGTGGCTTGACGCAAAATGCTGGCAGCACAATGCCGTTCCGTTTCTCACGAAAGCCTTCAACAAGGGATTCTTCAAGAGTTCGTTCTCTTCCCGCAACGGACACGGGAATATTCGTGCGGCGGATTACTGCTACCCGAATATCCTCGCGTGCGTCCAGCCGGATGTGCTTCGAAAAATAGCCGACAAGTCTGATCTTGAAAATGGTTTCCTCGGCCGGTTTCTGTTTGCCCGGATGGTTCACGTCCTCTGTCAGCCGAATTGCTTCGATCTGCAGAAGACTATTGACGAAATGTCCCTGCTGCTGGAAGCGTTCAAACGCAAGGAAGGCATCATCCACATTGAGAAAGGCTATTCTGCCAGCCTCGGAAAGATGTTCAGCGAAAAAGCCCCGGAGGAAATTGATTTTACCTGGAAACGGCTCATCAATGAATACTACCCCCGGTTCGCCTTTCTATTGTCGCTTACCGATGATCCGGCAACGCAACGCTGCGAGACGGAACTGAAAAACATCGACTGGGAACGCGCGGAACAGCTCGTTCTATGGTTCTTCGCCAACGCGGAACGACTTCTGCTGAATATCGAAGACCGGAACGTGGACTCACGAATCCGGACAAGGGAAACCCTGCTGGAGAAAGTCTGCAGGAAAATTCAACGCCTTGACCGGGGAAACGGGGTTACGATCCGGGATATCTCCGTTTCAGGCATACGGAACAGCAACGCAAAAGAACGTCGCGATGCGATTTCCGAACTCATTGACAGGGGAATTGTAGTCCCTCTCGGTGATGGCAGATACCGGATTGATCATTGCCCCCCGGAATGGTCGGACAATTAAATGTCCAACATCCCGGAAAAACGTCCAACATCCCGGAAAAACGTCCAACATCCCCCGAAATCGTCCAACATGTTGGACGGTTGGACGCATGTTGGACGCCTCGGTGTCCAACATCTAACTTCTACAATTTACACTCAAAAAATAATATTTACATATATGAGCCAATTTCAAAAGTATTGGCTCTCTCGTGTTAATCACTTGTTTTTTCGTGCGTCAAAACCGTTTCGGCACACTAATCCAGACTTTTTCACAAAAAACGGCAAAAAATCAAATTTCGGGCCGTTTTCCTCCTCTCCCGTCAACGCGGGATGTTCTCGATATCCTGTTGTTTACGTCAGCTTAATAAGTTCTATTCAAGCATGTTGAATAGTTGTTTCACGGTAATGGCGATCACGCCGAACATCAGGTGGCAAAGAACTTTCCAATGTCCCTTCACTCTGACATGACGTGCACCGTAGTTGTCTTTCAAATCCGAATTGCCGCGTTCCACCGTCGAACGCTCCCGATAACGAATCTTTCGTGCCGGGGCAAGTTCAACCTTGTCTCCCCGGCGCGGATTGGGATCAATCACCGGAACATGACCGAGCTTTTCCGAAAACGCTCTGATCTCTTCTACATCATAAGCCGAATCGGCCAAGTCATACAGAATGGTTGCGCGCTCCGAAGCCATTTGCATCAAAGGAATTGCGGCTTGACTGTCGTGCATGGACGCCGAACTCAAAAGCGCCGCCAATGGAACTCCGCCGTCTCCCAGCGATAAATGCAACTTGTATCCGCACCAAAAGCTTGTTTTCCCCTTGCTGTCCCGTTTACCTCCCCAATCACAGCCTTGCGTCAAATCGCCGACGTTTTCAGCAAGCGTCCGATTCGGTTGGAGTTCAAGACGCCGGGTTTTGGTTTCGGAAAGTTCCTGTTCCGCCAGTGCCGCTTTTTCCGCTTTGCTTTTCCGGCCCCGCTTCTTTTTGAGCTTGATCTTCGGCGTATTCTTGCGGCAAGCCTTTTCTCTTCCGACGATTGCCGTGGAATCGATGCTTGCGTGTCCGACCAGCTTTCCCGTGTAGTTTTCCTTCACAATCATCGCGTGAACGGCATCCGGAACTTTTTCCTCTGCAAAAACTTTGAACGCTCGGGAAAACGTCGCTTCTGACGGAACCTCACAACGAGATTCCCAGCCGCAAAGCCGTCGCAAACTCGGATTCGTCTTCAGATTTTCAATCAGCGCCTTCGTCGTCGGAAGGTCGTATACCGCTTTCAGAAAAAACGCCCGAAGCATTTTCTCGCGGTCCTTCATCGGTCGGCCCAAGCCGCACCAGCGTAGCGCACTGGTGATGAACCGGGACGGCCGAACCACTTCGACAATCCGCAAAAATTCCCTCATCTTCGCGGTTAATTCGCCAAATTCTTCTTCCAGCAGTGGAAAAAGATATGTTTCCATTGTAAAGTAAAGCCTCGGCAGATCGTTCATTTTTCCTCCAGGTTTGATAGTCCCAGAGTTAAGATGAACCTTCTGCCTCTTTTTTCATCCCCCCAAATTAAAAACTTTTGAAATTACCTCATATGTTTGACGGTTTGACACCTGTAGGGGGGATGATGGTAAAATGGCGGAAATACCGGGAGTATGGGAAATCGCGTCCAACACGTCAAACTGTCAAACATGGAAAGTGTTTTGCGGACGATTCCCCGACACACAAAACCAACTGACTTGAGGAGAAAGTATGAAAAATAACGAAGTTCTGCGGTATCCGCTCGCGGATATCGGTCCCGAATCACCCGTAATGACCGTGCGTCTGCACAGAACACCGTCCGGATATTGGAGATTCGATGTGAGATACAATCACCAAATCGACATTGCTGACCGGCTGTTCAATTCTCTTGCCGAACACGCCGGACTTGAGGAGAAGGTTATGAGTCTGTTCAACAGGATTCCCCGGAAAGGACGCTGTTACCCATGTCTGTATGGCTGTTCCGCTCTCTTTTGCAGCGGACAGCACTTTCCGAACCGGGAATCGGTCGTAAATCTCATTGAGAACGCCTATCTTCCCTGCTGGCGCTACGCCGTCGACAAAATCATGGAGAACTACACGTCCGGCGATTCATGGCTGCATGCCGTGCGGAAAACGGAAAGACAGTATTGGTCGGTGGTGAATCGAACCGCTCCGACCGAAAAGTGACGGGAAAGTGACGGGGAAATCCGTCACTTATTTTAAGGGTATTTCCAGCCTCATAGAAGCACAGAAAGTTCGAGGGGTCGAAAATGAGGCCCCGAGGCTTATGCACATTCCAGAGTCAACGGTTCCCCCCTTGAAAGGGATTTTTCGAGGGCGCGCGGAAGGAGTCGGCGTTATAAGCAGACTTGCTTGCAGGTGATAAAATTTTTATGCTCGTTGATTCTCAACGACTTGCGATCCGCTCCGACAGAGCGCCGGCACGCCCCCGGACAGCCCCTTACGCGCGCAACAGGAGGTTCACCGGGGCTGTATAGCGGGTCGGAATCGAACGCGACAGCGGGGCTGTGTTGGGCATCAGTCCGGTAGTAAAAACGTGTCGTAATTTTCCGGGGTTAGAATTTCACTTATTGCGTCAGGATAAGCGTTGCGGAATGACAATGGAATTTTTGCCTTTGATGTAGAATTTATTTTGATTTCCCATGCCCTCAGCGCATCGGAAGTTTTCTCCAGATAATCAATTTCCTTGCTCTGAGGCGCAGCGGTGCGCCAGAAAAAACGTTGAGGTTGAAATGGCTGATTCAACGTGTTTTTAAGCCGCTCCAGGATCAAATAGTTTTCCCACATTCCGCCTTTGTCAGTTCGTGAGTCTATTCTGCAAAAATTCCCCATAACCGCATTGCGGACTCCGAGATCGTAAAAATAAATTTTTCTGCCTTTTTTAATTTCGTTGCGCATGTTTCCGCTGAAAGCCGGAAGAGAAAACACAACATAGTTTTTTTCCAGGAGGTCAATGTAGTTTTCAACTGTTTTTCTGTCAGTACCGGTCAACCCGGAAAGTTCGTTTAGGCTGACTTCAGAACCTATTTGCATGGCAAGAGCTTTAACTAGATTGTCGAGAATCTTTGTTTTTTTCAGCCCTTCCAACGCGTAGATATCTTTAAAGAGATAGCTGTTGACCAATTCACTCAACAATCGCTCCGAATCTTCCGGATGAGTTACGATATCCGGATACGCACCATAAAGGAGTCTTTGCTCAAGGGCCTGCTTTTCGTCTAAAAGACCATCATGTTCAGTCAACTCATGAAAAGAAAATGGCAAAAGGCGATATTCAAATTTTCTGCCCGTCAAAGGCTCTGATGTTTTATCAGCCAGTTCAAAAGAAGATGATCCAGATGCAATTACTTGAATTTCAGGCAATTCATCGATAAGCAGTTTCAATGCGAGTCCGACATTCGAAACTCGTTGCGCTTCATCCAGAACAAGAATTTTTTTCTTGCCGAGAATCAGCTTCCAACGAGCGATGGTTACTCGTTCAAGTTCATCACGAGTATCCGGGCTGTCTCCATTCAACCAGAGGACATCATTTGACCATTCTTCGGTGATGTGCCGCAGCATGGTTGTTTTTCCACACTGCCGCGGACCGTACACGATTATCGCCTTGCCGGAAAAAAGACGTGCTTTGATGTCAGACTCCAAATGGCGAGCAATATAAGTCATGTGCTGATAACTCCATTTTAACGCATGTTTTTTTTGGATTTCATTCCTAAAATAACGTGATTTTAGAAAAATTCAAGCATGAAACAAGGAAAAAAAGAGTTTGTTCCACAAAAAATAAAGTTTTAAAGGACTTTAATTGCAAACAACTAACAGAAAGGACAGAAAAAGATGCAAATCATCAACATGAAACTCTCAGAGATCCATACATATGAGAAAAACCCGCGCTTCAATGACGGCGCAGTGGAGGCGGTTGCCAATTCGATCAAGGAGTTCGGCTTCCAGCAGCCGATTGTCGTGGACAAGGATTTCGTTGTGGTTGTCGGGCACACCCGCCTGAAAGCGGCGGAACAGCTCGGCCTCACGGACGTTCCGGTGGTGATCGCGGAAAACCTCACGCCGGAACAGGTGCAGGCATACCGGATCGCGGACAACAAGACCGGCGAGATCGCGGAGTGGAACTACGACCTTCTGCCGATCGAACTGCGCGATTTGCAGGAAAAGGATTTTGACCTGTCGCTCCTCGGCTTCGACACCGACGAGCTTGACCGTCTGCTGAACGGGAGTTCCGAAGAAAATGTGGTTGCCGAGGGAGAGACGGACGCCGACGCCGTCCCGGATGTCCCGGAAGAACCGGTCAGTCAGCCGGGGGTAATCTATCAGCTCGGCAAGCACCGGCTCATGTGCGGCGATTCCACAAAGGCGGAAGACGTCGCCCGTCTCATGAGCGGAGGGAAAGCGGATCTCGTTTTCACCGATCCGCCGTATGGAGTCAGTTATCGCGGAGTGAACAATCCGGGCGGCCGACTGTGGGAGGTCATTGAAAACGACGATCTGCGCGGGGAAAAACTTTCGGAGTTCCTGCTTGCCGCATTCAAAAATCTGAAAGCGAGCCTCCGGGAAAAGCGGGCGTTCTACATCTGGTATGCCAGCAGCAATCATTTGCAGTTTGAACACGCCATCATTGATGCCGGACTGAAATCCAAACAGGTATTGTTCTGGAACAAGGGAATGATCCTTGGTCACAGCGATTACCATTGGGCGGCGGAACCGTGCTTTTACGGCTGTCATGAGGGCGAGAACTGCGAGTGGTTCGGCGACCGCTGTCAGACGACGGTCTGGGACATCAAGCGGGACAACACGCGGGAATATGTGCATCCGACGCAGAAACCGACCGCTCTGGCGATCAAGGCGATTTTCAACTCTTCCAAGGCGGGCGAGACTGTGCTGGATCTGTTTGGCGGCTCGGGCAGCACGCTGATCGCCTGCGAGCAGACAAACCGCGTCAACTGCACGATGGAGTTCGATCCGAAATATGTGGACGTGATCCGCCGCCGCTGGGCGGAGTTCGTCCATGGCGAGGGCTGTGACTGGCAGGCGCTTACTCCGGCGGTCGAAGAATAAATCCCACAACGAAAGGAATGTTACAAGGATGGGGGGGCGCGGATTGCACCCCAAGGTTGAAGAACGACGATGTCAGTGGTGGGGCTATTTGGGGAACCTCCGAAGCCATAACCCGGAGCACTTTTTGGAAAAAGGAGGGGAATCAGCAAGGGTACTCATGCTGTGAGTACCCTCTTCAGTTTGCTGTCAGCTGTTGAACTCGAATGCTCCCCGGCGGGCGGCACTCTTGCGGGCGCGCGGCGTCTCCTTTTCCTTGATCTCGCGGAAGAATGCGGAGTAAAGGCTCTGTTCCGGAGTCTTTGCTCCATTCGGACTCCAGAGACCTTCTTCGATGACTTGCGCGAGGATCTCTTTCGTATTGAGCGGTGTCCGGCTGCGCTTGAGAACCTGCAGAGCCGCATTCAGGAGTGAGAGCTTTTTCTCCGGCGATCCGCCGGATTCCGGCGCGGGATTGGGCGTGTCCACTTCCTCTTCCGCTTCCGGCGCAGCGGATTCCGCCTCCGGTTCCGTTGCGGGAGCCGCTTCCGGCGCTCCCGGTTCGGCGATGACCCGTTCGATTCTGGTGACGATGAACTCGCGGTCGCTGCCGACCTTTTTGACTTTCCAGCCGTTCGCGGTGATCTCGGTTACGACAACCTCGATCTCATTGCGTCCGACTTTCACCATGACGATGGTTCCGACTGTGATGTTGCTCGTGTCGCACATACTTACCTCCTTCTGGTTGTTTGACTTGCGACTTCTTTGCTTCGCTGGTGCATATACAACCATGACTTGCGCCACTTATCCAGTCGCAATCTGAAAATAAAGGCAAATAGATGGATAATTCTTTGAAAATCACTGCATTGCAGCCTGAAGTGCTGGTGAAATTGCTGAAACAGGCCGGATCCCGGACCGCTTCTCCGGAGATGATTGCCGAGGATCTTGCTTCCGGTGCGCCGCGGAATCCGGACGGCACGATCAACCTGATTGAATATGCCGCCTGGCTGGCGAAGGAGGAAAATGATGAGTTGTAAAAATACCTTGCTCGCAGATATGAGTACGGCGAAGCCGCACGGAATATCGGAGAGCCGGGGTCCCCGCAAAGTACCCGAAGCCGCGAAGCGGACCCGAGGCCCGTGGCCGAAGGGTGGCAACTTTGGGGGGATTCTATGATCAATCCGAGCAACATGCGCGTGGTGGACGTCGCGCGGCTTCTGAACTCCACATCGTTCGGATTTGTTCTGGCGCAGGCGCGGCTTTACCGCGAGTTCAACCGCGTCGGCTTCCGGATCGGTTCCTCGGAGAATCCGCGCAACATCAACCTCCTGAAATACATTGCCTGGATGTTCGACCGGAAACACACTCCGGAGGAGACGTCCGGCGCGCGCAGCTATGAGGATCGGCGCAACGCCGAACGCGACCGTCAGGCGGAACAGTCGCTCGCCGGACGCGACATCGGCCCGCTCCCGGAGGTTGTGAATCCCGACAGGAAAGCCGCCTGCGAACGGAATTTCCAGCTTTTCTGCGAGAGCTATTTCCCGGAGACCTATTCTCTTGCATGGTCGCCGGATCATCTGAAGGTGATTGAGAAGATTGAAACGGCGGTTCTGCGAGGCGGACTCTTTGCGCTGGCGCTCCCGCGCGGTTCCGGGAAGACAACAATCACGGAAAGCGCGGCGCTCTGGTCGATGCTCTACGGTCACCGCGAATTCGTGGTATTGATCGGCGCGACTGAATCAGCGGCTCTGGAGCTTCTGGATTCCTTGAAGACCGAGCTGGAGGTCAACGAGCGTCTCGCCGAAGACTTTCCGGAGGTGTGCTATCCGGTGGCACAGTTGGAGGGGATCGCGAACCGCTGCGCCGGACAGCTCTACAAGGGCGAGCGTACCCGCATCACCTGGACAAGCAACGAGATCGTTCTGCCGACCGTCGAAGGAAGCAGGGCTTCCGGCATCATCGTCCGAGTTGCCGGCATCACCGGACGTATCCGTGGTATGAAGTTCAAGCGGAGCGACGGTCGGAACGTGCGTCCATCACTTGTTGTAATCGACGATCCGCAGACCTCGGAATCCGCCGGATCGCTGGAACAGACACGCAAGCGGGTTCGTGTGCTTGCCGGAGACATCCTGGGACTTGCCGGTCCGGGGCAGAAAATCTCCGGGATCATGCCCTGCACGATCATCCGCCCGGGTGACATGGCCGACATTATCCTCAACCGAAACACACATCCGGACTGGAACGGCGAAAAGACCCGAATGGTCTACCGCTTCCCCACGAATATGAAACTGTGGGAGGAATATGCCGAGATCCGGGCGGAAGCTCTGCGCACGGAGGGCAATTTTCAGAAGGCGACGGAGTTTTATCTGGCGAACCGGGAGGCGATGGACGCCGGAGCGGAAGTGAGCTGGGAAGCCCGCTTCAATCACGATGAAGTATCGGCGCTTCAACACGCGATGAATCTGAAGTTTCAGGATGAAGCTGCCTTTATGAGCGAGTATCAGAACGACCCGCTCCCGGATGACACGGCGGATGACTCGCTCCTTTCCATGGACGGGATCTGTGCAAAGATCAACGGACTTGCCCGATGGCGCGTCCCGCTGAAATGCGATCGCCTCACGATGTTTGTCGACGTCCAGAAAGCGCTGCTTTTCTATGTGGTGATCGCATGGGCGGAGGACTTCACCGGCGCGGTCATCGACTACGGCTCATGGCCGGATCAGCACCGGCACGAGTATTCGCTTGCCGATGCGAATCCGAGCATTCAGACGCTCTTCCCGAAAGCGGGCTTCGAGGGGGCCTTGTACGCCGCGTTGTCCGCGCTGACCGATGAATGCCTCGGGCGCGAGTGGGAGCGCGAGGACGGGGCTGTCCTGAAAATCGAACGCGCTCTCGTGGATGCGAACTGGGGACAGTCAACCGATGTCGTCTATCAGTTCTGCCGTCAGAGTTCCCACGCCGGAGTGATCCTGCCGTCGCATGGCAGATACGTCGGCGCATCCTCGAAACCCATGACCGAATACCGCAAACAGCAGGGCGACCGGCTCGGATTCAACTGGATGATTCCGAATGTCGCCGGGAAACGGGCGATCCGGCACGTCATCTACGACACGAACTACTGGAAGAGTTTCATTCACGCGCGGCTCGCGGTTCCCGTCGGCGACAAGGGGTCGCTCACCCTCTACGGACGGATCCCCGGGGCTCATCAGCTCTTCGCGGAGCATCTGACCGCCGAATACCGCGTCAAAACACAGGGGAGGGGCCGCACGGTCGACGAGTGGAAACTCAAACCGCAGTCGCACGACAACCACTTTCTGGACTGTGTCGCGGGCTGTGCGGTCTGCGGCTCCATGCTCGGCGCGTCTCTGCCCGAGACGCTTCCTGCGAAGCTCGACCGCAAGCCGATGATCCGCCTTTCCGACAAACGCCTTGGCGGGATTCCCCCGAATGGCAGACTCAAACTTTCCGAACTCAGGAGGCAGAAAAATGGATAAACGGGAACTCCCCGAAAATATTCGTCAGGCGATCGATCTGATTGCCGCAGTTCTTCGCAGAATCAAGGCAAAAGAACTGGATAAACGCAGGGATAAATGCTTGTATATAGAGAAAAGCAAAGGGGTTACGGCATGATGAATGAATCTGAGGTAAAACGGCAGCTGGAGTTGCTGGATCTGATGAATCAGGCAGAACTTCGGGAAAAATTCTGTGAACTCTTTGGCTTTGAACCGGGGCAGACCAATATTGCAAACCTGCGCCGCCGTCTTGCATATCGAATTCAAGAGATTTATTACGGCGGCCTCTCCGAAGCGGACCGGCAACTTCTTGAGCGGATTGCAGACGGCGATCCCCAGGCAAACCTCCGGTATGGAAAAAATGGAGTTTCCCATGTGTGCGGAACTCGCTACCAGAGGGTCTGGAAAGGGAAAAAATATGAAGTGACGGCTCTCGGGAATGGAAAATTCGAATATGACGGAACGGTCTATCAATCGCTTTCCGCCATCGCCCGCGAAATTACCGGGACTCGCTGGAACGGCAAACTCTTTTTCGGGGTGAAGTGATGGTGATGCAAACGATTCCAAAGAAGAGATGCGCGATTTACACACGCAAGTCCGTTGAGGAAGGACTGGATCAGGAATTCAACAGTCTGGATGCTCAACGGGAGGCTGGCGAAGCCTATATCGCCAGTCAGAAAGCCAACGGATGGGTCTGCCTCCCGACTCGTTATGACGATGGCGGATATTCCGGCGGCAATATGAAACGCCCTGCGCTTCAGCAGCTCCTTGCCGACTGTGAAGCCGGGCTGATCGACATCATCGTGGTTTACAAGATCGACCGACTGTCCCGATCCATCTGTGATTTTGCTGACCTCTCCAAGAAATTTGACGAATGGGGCACACAGTTCGTCGCGGTGACGCAGGAAATCAATACCGCCACCAGCGCCGGGCGCATGATGCTCAACATTCTTATCACCTTCGCGCAATATGAGCGGGAGGTCATCACCGAGCGGGTTCGCGACAAGATGGCCGCCAGCCGGAAAAAAGGCAAATGGGTCGGCGGCAGTGTTCCAATGGGCTACCGGGTGGAAAACAAGAAGCTGGTTGTTGAGCCGGTAGAAGCGCGGGTTATCCAAAGAATCTTTCAGCGGTTCATCGAGGTTCAGTCTCCGGCACTGATTGCCCAGGAACTCAACAAAGACGGGATTCGAACCAAGCAGGGGAAAGCATGGGATAAACCGCACATCTATCGTATTCTGAGCAACCATACCTACATTGGTCAGGTCAAATACAAAGGATCTATCTGCGAAGGGGAACAAAACGCGATTGTTGAATTGGATGTCTGGAACCGGACAAGAGAAATTCTCGCACTCAACGAACCGGTTCCTCGCCAGACAAAGCGGATGGAAACCATCGCTCCTTTAAAAGGAATCTTACGCTGCGGACACTGCGATTGCGCAATGATGCCAACCTATGCACGAAAGAACGGAAAGCGATATTTTTATTATCTGTGTTCTCGGGACTCCAAGCGGGCAACATCGACTTGTCCGGTGCGCCAGATCCCCGCAGGAGAAGTGGAGCGAATCACTCGGGAGCAGGTGGTGAAAATGCTTCAGACACCGACGATTCTGATAAAACTGGCACAAGTGTTGAATCTTTCCGCAGAGAAAATCGCAGAACTGTTCAAAGAGATATTCTGGCAGGAGATCTCGCCCGGTGAAATGAACCGCCTTCTCCATCTTCTTCTGGAAAAGGTCGAAGTTCACGAAGGCAAGCTCACTGTAGAATTCAAGAGTTCAGGTATCAAAACTCTTATGGAGGAAATCGCGAATGGAGAAGAAACAGATTGAAGTTCTGGAAAACGGGAATGTCCGGGTGACGATCCCGTTGATTTTCAAAATCGCCGGTGGCAGAACGAGGATTTTTACCTCCGACAGTGAACATGTAGAATATACTCCAGTTCAGCTGGCTCTTGCCCGGGCTTTCCGCTGGCAGAAAATGATTGATGAAGGAAAATTTTCCAACATCAAAGATCTGGCAGCAACCATCGGAGTTGATTCAGGGCATATTTCCCGGACGATTCGCCTGACACTCCTCTCCCCAAAGATCATTCATAAACTCCTCTCCGGCGAACTTGACCTTTCCCTGGATAGTTGCCGCCGGAGTCTTCCCGACTCTTGGGCGGAACAGGAAAAAGTTCTCTTGAAAGAAATCTGACATCTACAAATCAAATAAATCCGGGATGTCAGCCAGCTTCTCATTACGCAACTGCGCATTCGTTTTCTTCTGCGGAATTGGACGTTTTTTCTCCTTGGGCTTCCATTGAAGCAGACGCTCCAATTCCGTTTTCAAACGTTGTAACTGCAACCTGGTCATTTGGGCATTCTGATCGAATTCCGACTTGATCTCTTTGGCTATCTGTTTCCGCTTCTGTTCCGTCCATGAAGCGAATCCCCAAATCGGAGTCTTTTTTTGTGCACGGAGTTCAGAACGTTTCTCCTGAATACTCCACTCAATATCCAGGAGCATCTCGTCGATTTCAGAACAGCTGAGAGTCGTTTCCCCAGATTCCAATTCGATTCCGGAACGGATGGCGCGCAACCCTTCAAGATCACGATTCACATACGCGTCCTGTATCTCATGCCAAAGGCGTTGCGTTTTAGCGTCATGAGCTCCCATTCTGTCCGGATGATATTGAAGGCAGAGCTCACGATACAGTTTTTTCAGTTCACTGACTTCCGATTCTTCCTCCGGAATGTTATCGTCATCTCCCAAAAGATTGTCAAAGAGCTTTTGGAAGATTTTTTCAAAATCATCATCGTCCTCACATGTTTCGTCCATTTCAATATCTTCGTCCTCATCAACACCGAAGACGGCGGAACGAAGTTCCCGGGCGCTCTTTTCATATTCCCGTTTTTCTTCTTCTCGTGTTTTTCTGCCAGACTCCAAGAATCTCTGCAATTCCATCTCCAGAAGTTCCCAGAAATTCTGTTCGGAGGTAAGCTGTGAACGCAAGGTAAAACAATACCTTTCCTTCGACATATGGGATTCATGGGCTAGAAAGCGAATTTTTTCATATCGGTTCTGACACAAATGTATCTGTTCCGTCAGCTCGCGTAAAAGGGTTTGTTCCGCACCGAACGTGCGAGCAAGATATTTACGGTACTCCGGCTCGTCTGATTCTTCATACCGTTGAAGTTGCTCCTCCAACCTTTCAAGGACTTTTTTCCGGCGCTTATATTCCTTCAGATACCCCCGGCGGATTTTTGCAGTGTCCAACGGGATCAATGCCCGACAGGAATTTTTTGGTGGCCGATCTCTTTTTTTTCCACTTCTTCCGGTTTTCCCGTTGTCAATATTTTCTACAGGCAAGCCCGAACATAAAGACAATTCTGAAAAGATGTCCTCAAGTTCTTTTTCTAAACTTATCCTGCCCTTGTGATTTTTTTTGCTCATTTATTTCACTTCTCCATCAGCATCTTCCATTTCACCCCACGTAACCCCATATGGCGCTCCTCCAGACGTGTACCCGGCAATGAATGCAAATGTTTCATCGGAATCACATGAGATATCCGCACTGAATGATTCTTCCTGACTTTTCCGTTTCTGTTCCTGGCGATTCCGTAGAGTGGTTTTGACAGCTTCTTCCTGTTCAGGAGATACTTCAAAGCCCAATTGACGCAATCGCACACAACAAATCAACGCCATACCAGCGGGCATAATGCCTGACCATATCTTTCGCAATATGCTTTGAGAGAAAGCCTGTTGATTTGGCCGACTGCAGCCTCTGTTCCCGTGTCATACGTTTGCGACGTGGTATATTATTAGCGTGTTTCCCGTTCTTGCTCATTATTTTCTTTCAGCAAAGATTGGATTTTTTGTTTTTGTTCCTCGGTCGGTTCTGCTTTGCCATGTTCCCAGGCGGAAACTTTTTTCGACGTCATGCCAAAGATTTCGCCAAACTGAACCTGCGTCAATTTCAACCTTTTGCGTAGGGCACGAACAACATCCGGAGTGACATCCGAAACGGCCTTCGGTTCGCTTTCCGGCTCGCTAAACTCTGGAAACGGTATTTTCGGGAATGTATCGCCCGGACGTACTTTGACACGGGGGACGCCGCAGACAAGCAATACAGAAAAATCCCGGATGGCTGTACGCTGAGTTGGGAAGTCTGAAATTTTCCGTTTGATCAATCCGATAATTTCATTTCGAACAGTTTCCTGTTGTTCCGCATTCAGTTGGGTATGCTGAAACGCCTCTGAAACAGATTCTCTGCGCCCGGTAACCACGATGTTCCACGCGATCTGTCCCATACGCCAGACAATCCGACGACCAACAAGATCCGGCCCGTTGGAGTCGTCTATGTATTCCGGCATTATCGGTTCGCATAATTTTTCCAAGGCGCAGGAAAGACGTGCGGAAAGACTCTGCTCATTAAAGGCAATCTGCTGTTTTCTCGCCTTGAGTTTGGCTTTGCGTTTTTCCGCTTTGTCCTTTTTGCTCATTTTCTGTTTCTCCCGATTCTTCCCGAGCTTTCAATTTTATCACAGTATTCTTCTCCGCCATCAATTTCGCCAACTCACGCTTCCCCGCGTCACGGATTGCCGCAATTTTGCGTTTCTGGGCCTCTTTCGGCTCGATTTTTCCGGATTCCCAATAGTAAATCGAGTTAGGGGTAACGCCCAGCAAAACAGCGAAACTCCTTTGGGAAAGGCAAAGTTTCATTCGCAGCTTTTTGATCCGACCCGCCGTAACACGTACCGGCTTTTCTGCAGTCGGAGGATTTACGGGTGGCTGTACCGACTTCGCAGGCGCGAGTACCACGTCCTCCAACGCCTTGATTCTACAGCTTTGTTCCGTAATGGACTTTCGCATCGACGCAAGCTGCTTCTTCAGATCTGCAAGCTCGTTCCTGATTTCCCTTCGGGCCAAACGGCGAATTTCTTCGTTCAAGATTTTTTGAATATTCGGCATGGGAAACGCTCCTGTCAGTTGATGATCAGCTTTGTCTGCAGACGACGATAGAGTTTCGCCGCGTCAAGAGCGTCATTCATGGACCGGTGCTGAACCGGATCTTCCATCCCAAGCTGAAGTTTCAGATTCCGTAAACTGACGCTCGGAAAAAGTTTCTTCCCAGTTTGCAGTAAAGAAATATCATTGATAATAATGGCAAGTTGCATACTGTCGTGACAATGACTGGAAAATATGCGGAAAAGTGACGGAAACTTTATCTGGAAGAAATCCAGGTCAAACCTGAGATTATGCCCCACAGCCTTGATGCGTTCAATATGATTATCCGACATCCACTTGGTTATATCCGTGGCAACCTTTTGGATATCTTCGCCTTCAAACGGGTTGAGCCCGCTGATTTTCAGGGATTCAGGATCGGCATTCTCTGGATGGACGGCTTTTATCCGGGCTGTGAATTCCGGCAGATCCGACCGTTTGAAATCTGGATTCAGAGGTACAATGGCTATTTCAATAATATCATGAACAGCCGGGTCAAGCCCCGATGTCTCCAGGTCGAATGCCGCAAGTATCTTCTGCTTTTCGTGTTTCATAATTCAAGGTTTCTTATTTGCTTGACGCAGAGTTATCTCTCATCACGTTCCACAACCCATTCCCGGATTTTCCTTTCTTCGAACTCCCAGTCTGAAGAAAGAAGCGTTTCTACGAACTTTTTGAAGAATGCCGCAAGCGCCAGACGGAATGTATTCATGTACTCCATGCGTTCCTCCAGACGGTCGTCCGGTTCCATTTCTTCGCCTTCAGGGAGTTTCATTCCACTAAAGGAAAAAGTGTCCGCATCAAACATTCCCTGCCAGACTTTTTCCTCGTGCTCCAGATAGAATTTCGCCTTCTTGAGCTTTTTGCCAACTGAAAGTGCAGCTTTTGCTTCAGCCGCCCGTAAAGGACTGTTCCCGTTCTTGAGGGTGTTTTCCGCTGCTCCATCGGCTTCGCCTGCCAGCGCAAATGTCAAAGGACCCTCGATCGTAAAGGTACATTCCCCGACTTCTGGAACCTCCAGCATACCTCCGGTTTCCTGTTCGGAAAAATACCACAGCCATGTCAGAAAATCACGTCCGGGAACAGTTTCGCCATCCGCCCGGACAGAGAATTCAATCACAGGAAGTTCATCGGCATGCTTTCCGAACTCCATTTCACTGTAATAGTCGGGATTAATCTGTACCGGTTCAAACTGGAATGTTTTGATAAAATATTCGATAAAAAGGTCTATTTGTGCGGAGGAGGATGCCCCGAGATAGAGCATGTGATTTGTTCTGTCTATGACGGCCGGAATAGAGGAAAGCGTTGGAGGTACCGACACCTGATTCTTTTCAATCACCTCCGCCTTGATTTGCTTCTTCTGCTTCGACGGCACGTTGCTACGTCCGTTGCTGCGCATCCAGACCAGTTCAGCCTGCTGGCACCATGCCTTGAGCATAGAAGATGGTATCTTGCGCTCTGCTTTGCGCAGACTGATGTAAATCAGATTGTTCCATAGCACGGTGCTCTGCTCTATTTTTGAATCCAGCAGACAACGTCCTGACGCCCAGCCAATCTCCGGCTCATCTTTCACCAAATCTATGCAGCCGGCACGATTGGCGTTCAGCAAATCTATATAGTTCTCCGGCAAATCCTGCGGGAGTGCAAATAACGTAACGGAAAAAGTCCCAATTTCAAAAGGCATGATTTTCTCCTCCTGTATTTCATGTCTTATAGCAAACTGATACGGTGAATATATACCATAAATGATTGGTTTACAATAGGGGGAATTTCTATTTTTTGATTGCTGACCGGAATTAGAATAGCATAAAAGTTGAATATTGGTCGACAGGATTGACGTTGTCCGAATGTTGCCTTCAGGTCGTTTGTTCTGAAAAGCGAATTTCGCAAAACTCGAAAAATTCTCTGAGCCGAAAAGACTTTTGTTATAAATGGCGCGAATAAGGGGTCGACCTCTTGATTTTTTGAACGCATGTCCTCTGCAAGTTTATTCTTGCATTATTATTTGATTACAAACATGTTACCTTAATAAAAGGTTACAAATTGAATGTATAGCAGAGAAAAATTGACGATCAAAGGTCGATTTTCCGACGTGTGTTTCCGTCAAAAAATGCTCTCCAGACCAAAAGACCGGTCTTTTACTCCCCCGGAGAATTTACCGGGAGAGGGTCTGAAACACACCTTCATAAGAGAAAAGTGGAGATTCTCCGCTTTCGGGCAAAACGCGAGTTGAGCTCAAATTTACCCCCGAAACGAAAAAACCGACCAGAAGACCGGTCGGCGGAGAATTTTGAAAATGGTGGGCGGTACGAGACTCGAACTCATGACCTCTGCCGTGTGAAAGCAGCGCTCTAGCCAGCTGAGCTAACCGCCCGAAAAGCGATAAATTTAATATACCGCCGCTCTTCTGGTTTTTCAAGGGGATTTTTTTATTTTTCCTGCGAAAAAAATGAATTCCCGGCCGCTTCCTGCCGTTTTTTCCCCGGGGATGTGATGACGGTGATCGCCGCCAGATAAAATACTCCCGGCTGTTTCAGCGGGTGCAGGCGGAGCGCCGAAACCATCGCCGGTTGCTCCAGACGCAGTTCCCACCAGTAGAGCGCCGCATCGGTGACCGGCTCATGCCAGGCGATCCGCCCGCAATCCGAACGCCACGGCAGGGAATAGCAGAGCGTCGTGTTCCCTGTCTCCCGGCCGACGACAAGCTCGTAGACTCTCTTGCCGCCTCCCGGCGAAAGCAGGTCAAGATCCAGCAGCGGACCGCGCACCGGCTTCTCCGCACCGGAGAGAAGATAGAGCGCCGTACATTCGAGCCCGACGGGAATTTCCACCGGAGACGAATCCGGTTGAAGCGCCACGACCCGCTCGCCGAATGCAACCGGTACCCCCAGCAGCTCCCTCTCCCCCGCCAGCGCCTGGAACCGCCCCTGCTGGACGCAGTATTCCCGGAGCCCCCGGTTCCGGAGGTGGAAACGCGCCGCCGCTCCCAGCGGGACCGGACAGGCCCGGCCGCTCCAGTGAAACGGCTCCCCCAGATTCTTCGGAAACTGAATCGGCGGCTCGTCCGGTTCCGGCCGCAGAGTGTGCCGCAGATGCTCATACCCCTCCGGCGCCGCCAGCAGAAGCGAGGCGCCCGGTTCCAGCGTGACGGCCAGAACCTGCTGTTCCGGTTGGTGAATCCGCCCGGAATCGAGATCCCGCCAGCAGTTTGTCACCCCGGTCAGGCGCAACGTGCGGGGCGCGTCGGTGAAGTTGAAGAATCCGAGCCGGCTGCCCGCCGGTCCCGCATCCCCGAGGACGATGGCGGGAAGGGATCTCTGATTCCCGTTCCAGAGGTCGAGCGGCACGCAACGGCGGCAGCCGCCGTCGGCGAAGATTTTCGCCAGCAGTGCGCGGCGTTCCGGCTGCAGGGCGCTGAGTTTGTCCCCCGCGATCAGCGAGTCGCCGAAGAGGCGCACGAAATTGGCCCAGGTCTGCGACTCGGTGACGGTGAAGGTGCTCTTTTTCCCGGCGGCGGCGGCGACATCCCCCTCTTCGTCCTCCGGCGTCCGCAGAACGATGTAATCGCTGTCGCAGTTCCAGACCTTCCCCTGCAGGAAGGCTCCGGCCAGGCAGCTGCCGCAGGAGTTGTGCATCCATTGCCGGTGCGGCGAGATGTCCGAGCCGGAACGCATGCCGTCCACCTGGTTGTAGCAGCCGGGGAAGTTGGCGCTGCAGCCGAGCAGATAGGCGTCGCCGATGACCTCGTGAATGATGTCGAAACAGCGCTGGAACCGCTCCGGTGCAGTGATGGGGCGGGCGCTCAGGCCGGGCGTCATGCCGCGGGCCAGAAAATCCAGCTTGAAATAGGCGATTTGCCAGCGTTGACGCATTTCGGTGAGCACGGCGCGCCACCAGTCGCACACCGCGGGTTGCGAGTAATCCAGCAGATAGAGCGGCACGCCGCTGGCCATCTGCAGCGGATTGCCCCCCGGATCGCGCAGAAACCAGTCGGCGTGTTCGCGCAGAAGCCGCGAGTCGCGGTGGGCCAGAAAGGGGGCGACCCAGAGCCCCGGAACTCCGCCGCTGCGCAGAACCTCGTCGGAAAAGGCGGCGATTCCGCCCGGGAACCGTTCCGGATCCGCCTCCAGCCAGTCTCCCCAGATGCAATAGCCGTCGTCCAGCTGGATCAGCGGGTGCTCCGGAACGTAGCGCCGGATTTCACGGTTGTTTTCGCGGATGGCGTCGGCGTGGATGGTGGTGCAGTAGTAATCCCAGCTTCCCCAGCCGCGCCAGCCGGCCGGACGGCGCGGGCGCCCGGAGCGGGCGGCGATCCGCTCCGCATAGAGCTCCAGCAGAGTCTGCCAGTTGTCGTGCTCCAGAATGACCACTTCGTCAAGTTCCACCGCCTCGCCCGGCAGAAGCTGTCTGCCGTCGCCGGAAAATTCCACCGTCAGAATCCCTGCTCCGTTCAGCAGGAGCCGGCCGGGAAAATGGCGGCGCTCCAGAAATCCGGCGAGGCGATAGCACCGTTCCGCCGGCCGGACCAGCAGAAAGTCGGTCGCCGCGATTTCTCCCGGCAGATATTCGAGGTCGTAACGGACAATTTTCCCGCCCATCGTGCCGGGCCCGGTCAGAACCCGGCCTTTCCCGGCCGCCAGGGCCAGGCGGCAGCCGAAGCGGTCCGGCTCCAGCGGTGCGTCACCGGGGTTGCGCAACCGGCCGCCGATGCTCCCGTCACGGTCCGGAACAAGTTCAAGGACGCCGCCCGCGGCGTCTTCGCAGAGTTGGAGTGTGGAGAAGTTCATAATGCCTCTGAAACAGTTGTGAAGGGGATGAATGGTTCAGGACGCAAATCGCATCCTTCCTGCCGCGGCCGTCGGCGGTCTCAAAGCTCCTCCCGGTGAAAGCGGAATCCGACGCGCCTCAACTCTTCCTGCAGTCTTCCGCCGGCGACGCCGGGGGCGGAACTCCCCGCGTCCGCCGCGAGGGCCGCCGCGGTTCCGGCGATTTCGCCGCTCATCGCCGCCACCGGAATCACCCGGGTGAGTTCGCAGGTTTCCCCGGTGACGGAGATGCAGCGCCCGGCGGCCCAGACATTCTCCAGTTCTGCCGGAAGCAGAACCCGGTACGGCAGTTCATGGACCGGCCCGGGGGTGATCCAGTTGCCGAAAAGCCCCACGGAGTCGTCAAATTGTTCGCCGGAGAGTTCCGGGGTGAGGAGCAGACGGCCGCGGATGGAGAAGGTCCGCCGGAAGTTCGCCAGCGTCGGCACCAGCAAGGGAAAACAGTCGTCGCGGGTGCGCCCCTCCGCGTAGAGTTTCCGGTACCGGTTCCGCAGCTCCCGGCGGCTCTCCCGGATCATCCGGCTCACCGATTCGCCGGAAATTCCCCGGAACCTCCCCTCCGGCACCGTCCGGTTGATGACGACCTGTTTCAGATGATCGGCCAGATTGCGGGGCGACCGCTGCGCCGTGGCGTCGTATTCGATCGCCCAGCTCGAGAGCTGGTTCTCTTCGGAGAAGCATTCTCCCCCGGCACGCCGCACCAGATCGGCGTCTCCGGTCGCGTCGATGAAATAGTCCGCCTCCAGCGTGAGCCGGCCGGATTTGTTCTCCACTTCGACCGCGGTGACCCGGCCGCCGGTGCGCCGGACGCCGGCCAGCAGCGTGTCGAACCAGACGGAGACGCCCGCTTCCTCCAGCAGTTCATCCAGCGCGAGCACCATCGAGGCCGGGCTGAAGATGGTGTAGAGCCGGTCGTTCAGCGGTTTGGGGGCGGGCGCCTGCCAATGCTCCGGAATCTCCCCCGGGCCGTAGGCGTGCGCCGCCGTCAGCAGCTCCCGGGCAAGGCCGAACGAGACCTGTCTGCCGCAGCCGTCGCAGATCGGCAGATAGACGTAGATGAGCCCGGCGGTCGCGAGGCCGCCCGGCCAGACGCTTTTTTCCAGCAGTGCGACGGATTTCCCCCGCCGTGCCGCGGCCAGTGCGGCGGAGCATCCGGCGATGCCGCCGCCGGCGACAATCAGATCAAAGGAACGCATTGAAACTCTCTCCTGCCGGCCGCGATGCTCCTCCCCGCTCCACCCGGCGGAGAGGAAGGATGACGGCCGTTTTTTTCATCGTCGCCGGGACCGCCCCGACGGCGGAACTGCTTCAATCCCGGAGGATCACCTGCGGCGCGATCACGAACTTCCCCGAACTCTCCTCGCGGAAACTGGCGAGGAGCCGGTCGGCAATCCGCGGAACGTCGTGCGAAACCGAGGAGATGGGGAAGGGATAGGTGGAGACGGCGCGGGTCTCGTTGAATCCGGAGATCAGAACATCCCGGCCGACCACTCTGCCGTGATCCAGCAGACACTTCGCCCCGCCCAGCGCGAAGTAGTCGCTGTGGTAAAAGATCGCGTCGGTCTCCGGCGTACGGGCGAGAAGTTCGGCGGTTTTCCGGTAGCCGGTGTCGAAGGCCTGCTGCACGTAATTGCCCTCCTCCGCCCGGTGGAGGGTGCGGAAGGCGGTCACTTCGGGGCTCTCTGCGTCGATCTTCCGCCCGAAAAATCGGCTGAGCGCAGAACAGCGGCAGATCTCCGGCTCGATCACGGCCCGGATGCAGGAGCGGCCGCGGCGGCGGAAATGCTCCAGCAGCTGCAGCATGCCGCTCTCCACGTCGACGTGAATGTCGTTTTCGTAGCCGGATTCATAGCCGGTGATGGTGACCTGCCGCTCCCGCGCCAGTTCGGCGAGTTTCCGGTTGTCGAAGACCGGACCGATCAGAATCAGCTGTTCGACGCCCCGCTGAATCAGGTTGTCGAGAACGGCGGGGCGCGCCTCCCGGTCCTGCGGCATCGGGGCGATGCAGACCGCGTAGCCCATGTCGCTCAACCGGGTGCAGAGCAGGCGTTCCAGCTCCTGAATGTACTCATCCCGGATGGTGGCGGGCGCTCCGAGGACGATGGCCGCCATGCAGGTCGGCAGGCCGTGCATGAGCCGGTAGCCGAAATTGGGCTGGTACCCCATCTCCTTCGCCCGCCGGCGGACGAGCGCCCGGGTCGCCTGAGAGCTGTAGTTCGATTCGCGCCGGTTCAGAATCTGTGAGACGGTGGCCGCGGAAACTCCACAGCTCTTCGCCACATCCCGAATGGTCACCCGTTTGACTTGCTTCAACATGGATCCGTTCCATACAAACATGTTTATATATTAATTATTATACCGGGTTTTCCGGCAAAAGCAAGGGGAATTCTGAAAAAAGCGTTCATTTCTCCCTGCCGTCTGCCGGGCGGGGCGCCGTCTGCCGGGAGAAATTCCGCAGAGGGAACGTGCGTTACAATCGTTGTTGCGGTTGAAAATCAACGGTTACGGTGATATATTTTCCCGATACTCATTTTTGTAAATCTTACAGGAGAAGGGCGGTGGTCATGAGCAGCGAAGCCAGACGTTGGGCGATCCGGGATATTGCGGCCGACCCGGTGCCGGCCGCGGGAGAGGGATTCCCCGCCGGGCAGCCGGATGAACTCTACGGAGACGAGGTGTTCAACCTCGCGTCGATGAAGGAGTACCTGCCGAGCGAAGTGTTCGCCAAACTGCTGCGCACCGTGCTGGAGCGCGCTCCGCTCGATCCGGAGATCGCCGGCGAGGTCGCCCACGCGATGAAGGAGTGGGCGATTCACAAGGGCGCCACCCACTACACCCACTGGTTCCAGCCGCTCACCGGCGCGACGGCGGAGAAGCACGACGCCTTCCTCGAACCCGACGGCAACGGCGGCGTCATCATGAAGTTTTCGGGGAAAAATCTGGTGGTCGGCGAGTCGGACGCCTCCAGCTTCCCCTCCGGCGGTTTGCGTTCCACCTTCGAGGCGCGCGGCTACACCGCCTGGGATCCCACCAGCCCCGCCTTCATCAAGCGGACCGCCTCCGGGGCGACGCTCTGCATCCCCACCGCCTTCTGCAGCTACACCGGCGAAGCGCTCGACAAGAAGACGCCGCTCCTGCGCTCGATCCACGCCCTTTCGCGGCAGATCGAACGGATGCTCCGGGTCTTCGACGTGAAGGAGGGCGGCACGCCGGAGATCACCCTCGGCGCTGAGCAGGAGTACTTCCTGATCGACCGGCGGCTCTACCTCTGCCGCCCCGACCTGATTCAGACCGGGCGGACGCTGTTCGGCGCGCCGCCGCCGAAGCATCAGCAGCTCGACGACCACTACTACGGCGCGATCAAGCCGCGGGTGCTGGCCTTCATGACCGATGTGGACCGGACGCTCTGGAAGCTGGGCATTCCGGCGAAGACCCGCCACAACGAGGCGGCTCCGGCGCAGTTCGAAATCGCTTCGGTCTTCGAGGAGCTGAACCTCGCCAGCGACCACAACATGATTACGATGGATGTGCTGCGCGAAGCGGCTGACCGGCACGGGTTCGTCTGCCTGATGCACGAAAAGCCGTTCGAGGGGGTCAACGGATCGGGCAAGCACAACAACTGGTCGTTCGGCACCAGCCGGATCAATCTGCTCAGCCCCGGCAAGGATCCCATCCGCAACGCGATGTTCCTGACTGCGATCGCGGCGGTCATCATGGGGATCGACCGCCACGGGGAACTGCTCCGGATGGCGACGGCGAATTCGGGCAACAGCTACCGGCTCGGAGCGAACGAGGCGCCGCCGCCGGTGATTTCGATCTATCTCGGCGAGCAGCTCACTTCGGTGATCGACGAGATCGAGTTCGGCGAATCCGGCGAAAGCTCCGGCAAACACCGCCCGATGCAGCTCTGCGTCGACACGCTCCCGCCGCTGCCGCAGGATGCGACCGACCGCAACCGCACCAGTCCGTTCGCCTATACCGGGAACAAGTTTGAATTCCGTTCGCCCGGTTCGAGCCAGTCCTGCGCCGGGCCGAACGTGGTGCTCAACACCGTGGTGGCGGAGGCGCTCGACGAGATCCTGACGGAGCTTGAGGCGCTCCCGCGGGAGAGCTTCCACGTCGGGCTGCAGTCGGTGCTCCGCCGGGTGATTCACGAGCATCGGCGGATTGTCTTCAACGGCGACAACTACTCCGCCGACTGGCTGGCCGAAGCGAAAAAGCGGGGACTGCCGATTCTGCGCACGGTTCCGGAGGCGCTGGCGGTGCTGACGGAGGAGAAAAACATCCGCCTCTTCGAAAAATACGGGGTGTTCACCGAGAGCGAACTGCGCTCCCGCTACGAGGTTTACCTCGGAGAGTACCGGACGCGGACCCGGATTGAAGGGGAGCTGGCGCTGACCATGTCCCGCACGCTGATCAATCCGGCGGTGATGAAGTATCTGGCGACCGTCGGCCGCGCGGTTGATGCGCTCGCCGAGAACCCGGCACTCGATGAACTGCGCCGGAACGCTTCGACGATCGGAGAGCTTTACACCAAGCTCGCTTCGGCCGAGCGGATGCTCGAATCGACCCTGCCCGGAGACAATCCGGAGGCGATCCGCGGCGCGCTTGCCGAACTGCGCCGTCTGGTCGACCGGCTGGAGAAACTGGTCGACGACGAACTCTGGCCGCTGCCGAAGTACCGCGAACTGCTCTTCATCTACTGAGCGATTCAGGAGATGATGTGGCGGGGGCTGGTGTTCTCCATCAGCGTCGTCACCGCCCAGACCAGCGCATCCAGCCGGTCGGGGCTGTCGTTGCTCTCCGGCCGGAAGGTGGTCATCTGCTCCTCCAGAACGGGGAAGCGGCCCAGGTGGTGGACCCGCCGCTGTTCGTAGAGCGCGGCCACCGGTTCGGCGCGTTCGATCTTGCCGCGCATCGCCCGCACCGCCCGGAAACTCACGTCGGCGTCGACGGAACGCAATACCGTTTCGATGAGTTCGCCGCCGTTGTTCACCTCGCCCGCCACGCGGTCGGCGCGGAAACGGTGGTATTCGGCGATGACCCGGCGGGCCCATTCCGTCGGACGGCCCGCCATGCTTGCGTCGGAGAGGACGTAGAAGTGGCGGTTCCGGTCTCTGCCGACGGTGACGATGCCGGTTTCGTCCGCTTCGCTTCCGGAGCTTACCGCCGGGTCGACGCCGACGACGATCCGTTCGAACTCCTCGGGGAGCCGGTCCGTCCGGTCACGCTCGATCATCTCCGGCGTCCAGAGGGCGCCGGAAAAATCGTCGAGCCAGCGTCCCTCTAAGAAGCGTTGTTTCTGCCGTTCGGAGAGGCCGGCCAGCGTCTCCTCCAGATATCCCTCCGGAAGGTTTGCGCGGTTCTCCGCCGGATTGAGCTGCATGGAGGCGTAGTTCTGCGGGAAGGGGAGCGCAAGTCCGCTTACCGGGTCCCGTTTCTCCACGAAAAGTTTGTAGCTCCAGTGGGATTTCCCGGAGGGGTTGCAGTCGAAGTAGGCCCGGTTCCGCAGCGGCGTGCGCTGTGCCAGCCGGGTCAATACCGTGTTGACCGCGCCGAAACTGATTTCGGAACATTCGTTGAAGTAGATGGTGGCGAACTCCTTGCCGAGGATCTTATCCACCCGCTCCTCGCCGTCCACGCCGCCGAACCAGATCTCCGAATGGTTCGGCAGGCGGACGAACTGATCCTGTCGCGACTCCTTGAATTTCAGGCCGGGGAAGGCGAGTTTCGCCACCTTGGGCAGCGTGTCGAGCAGCACCGACTGGCGCACGCTGTTGCCGTGCAGCCGCAGAATCGCGTGCCGGCTGCCGGCCGCGCGCAGCGCCCGCACCAGGACGGCGTACACCAGGATGAAGGTCTTGCCCGAACGGGAGCCGCCGAACAGCAGGACGTAACGGCTCGGACCGGTGAGCAGGCGGAGCGCTTTCCGCTGCGCCGGCGTTTTCTGGAACAGTTGTGCCATGGTATTCTTCCGATGAAACCGGGTCAGTGGTTGTCCCAGTAGCTGCTGTTCCAGCGGAAATTGCCGGGCGCGAGCTGATAGGTCCGGTTGATCCGGGTGTAGAGTTTGCCGGAGTCGTCGCGCGTTTCGGAGCAGGTCTGCCGCACCTTGAGGTAGGAGCCGGAGCGGCCGCAGACACTGCCGGAGTAGACGCGCCCCTCGATCCAGCCGGCCAGATCGGAGAGGGCGTTGTCCGCTCCGCCGGCGCGGTAGGTGGAGAGGGTGATGAGCAGCGTCCGGAGCGTCGATTCGATCATGTTGCGGTCGAGCGGCGACGAGGCGGCGAAGGGGCAACTCTCCCCTGCCTCCCAGTCGGGAATCTCCTGATAGCTGCCGTCGGAGGCCATATGGTAGCCGGCCATTTCGGCGTTGACGTGAAATTCGGCGACGTCGACCGAAACGTCCTCGCGGCTGGAGAGGTTGGAGCGGTCGCTGGCGTTGTAGTGTTCGAACAATCCCGGATTGTTGCGGTGGCACGCTTCGACCTCCACCTCGTATTCGATGTCGGAACGCCGTTTTGGGGTGACCCGGGTGATGATGCAGTTCTCCTCCGCCCAGCCGTCGGGAGAGCCGCCGGTCAGCAGCCGGAACGAGGCGATGTCGTCCGCGTGCACCTGATAGAGGGCGTTCCAGACGATTTCGCGGCGGACGGAGCCGAGCCGGGAGAAGCTGTGAAACTCCTCGCGGCGGACCGCTTCCAGCAGGTGGGTGAAGATTTCGCGGGCGACGAGGGTGATTTCGAAGCCGATCCTGCCGCCGGCGGAGACGGTGCGGGAGTCGAGGTAGAAATTCTCCCCCGCCCACTCCGCGGGGGAGAGAAGCGGATGGGCGGCGAGGAACTCTTCGCAGTTTTCCGTGCCGGCGAACCACTTCACACTGCTCTGGCGGGTGCCGTCGGGCTTCTCCTCGGTGGAGACGCCGCCGAGCTGAAGCGTGGAGATTTCGCGGGCGGTGATGGTGCAGTCAACCGTGCCGTCGGCGTGTTCCTGCCGCTCGTTCGATTCGCAGACGAAAGCGCCGCCTTCCCAGTCGAGCAGCTGGCCGGGTTCGGGAAGAAGCGCGGTGTCTCCGGCGAGTGTCCGCCACTTCCGGCTCCGGGTGAGGACTCCTTCGCTGGAACGCTTTTCCACACACTCCCCGACCGCTTCGGCCGAGGCGCGCCCGGCTCCGGTGAAGGTGACGCGGCAGAGGCCGCGGCGAACCGGCTGAAAGGCGAGCGCGGTGACAAAAAGGCTGTCCGACCAGGTGAACTCCGCGCCGTCGTCGGAGGGCAGGCGGAAGGGATCGCCGACGGCGCCCGCCCAGAGACGGGCTTCGGCGAGCAGAGCTTCCACCCCGGTTCCGGCGGTGTCGGATGCGACATCCCAGCTGTTTTGAATGGAGAGGAATCCGGCGGCGTCGATCTGCAGGACGGCGTGGCTGTAACTGGTGACTTTCATGGCGTTTCTCCTTCGAGTTGGCTGTTTCTCAAAGGAAAAATGTCAAACCCGGGGAGAAATCGCCGTCCCCTTTGCCGCGGTCAGTATTCGATCAGCATCGCGGTTTCATCGCAGCAGCTGTGCTTCGGGCATTTGGCGCAGTCGCTCCAGATCTTCTCCGGGAAGAGCTCCCGGTTCACCGTCCGGAACCCCAGCGCGCGGAAGAACTCCACCTGATAGGTCAGCGTGAAGAGCCGCCAGGAGCTGCGCCGGATCTTCAGCCCGGCGATGATCGCCTCCACCATCGCCCGGCCGACCCCCTTGCCCTGAAAGCCCGGTTCCACCACCAGGGAACGGACCTCCAGCAGGTCGTTGCCGAAGTCGCGCACCGCGGCGCAGCCGCGCACCGTCCCGTCGATCTCCGCCACAACGAAGTTGCCGAGATAGAAGCGGATATCCTCTTTGCTCCGCCGCAGTACGACGCCGCGGTCGGCATAGATTTCGAGCAGCCGGAAGATGGCGTCAATGTCCCCTTCCACCGCTTCGCGGACCGTCAGAAGATTCTTCACTGTTTCGCCTCTTCCTCCGCCGCCCCGGCACCGGATTCGGGCGCGGTTTCCGCAAAACGGCCCATCGCCCGGAACTTCGCGTAGCGCTGTTCGCGCAGTTTACTCCCGGAGAGTTTGCGCAGTTCGCAGAGGTGGCGCGCCAGCACGTCGCCGAGCAGTTCCGCGGCTTTGGCGTAGTCCCGCTGGGCGCCGCCGAACGGCTCCGGAATGATCTCGTCGGCGATTCCCAGCTCCAGCAGTTTCTCCGCCGTGAGCTGCAGAGCGTCCGCCGCCTGCGGCGCATGTTTGCGGTCCTTCCAGAGGATCGCCGCGCACCCTTCCGGCGTGATCACCGAGTAGTAGGCGTTCTCCATGATGAGGATGCGGTTGCCGACGCCGATGCCGATCGCACCGCCGGAGCCGCCTTCGCCGATGACGATGGCAATGACCGGAACCCGCAGGCTGAACATGTCGCGCAGATTGACCGCGATCGCTTCGGCGATGTGGCGCTCTTCGCTGGAGATGCCCGGGAAGGCTCCCGGCGTGTCGATGAAGGTGATGATCGGCACCTCCGCTTTTTCCGCCAGCTGCATCAGCCGCATCGCTTTGCGGTACCCTTCCGGACTCGGCCAGCCGAAGTTGCGGTAGACGTTGGACTTCATGTCACGCCCCTTCTGGGTGCCGATCACCATGACCGGTTTGCCGCGGAACTTGGCGAAGCCGCCGACGATCGCCTTGTCGTCGCGGAAGCGCCGGTCGCCGGAGAGTTCGATGAAGTTGGGGAAAAGGTGTTCGATGTAGTCGAGCGTGTAGGGGCGCTCCGGATGGCGCGCCAGCTGCACCCGCTGCCACGGGGTGAGCGAGGTGTAGATCTCCTTGATCATCTCGTTCAGCCGCACGGTCAGCGCATCGATCTGTTCGGAGACGTCGATCGAGTTGTGTTCCGAAAAGTTTTTCAGCTCCTCGATTTTCTTTTTGAGTTCGATGACCGGCTTTTCAAATTCCAGATGAAATTCGGGCATGGTTTCAATGGCTCCTCATATGGGATGAACGTTTCTTTCTCATTCGGTAATCTCAACCGGGGTCCGCCCCGGAACAAGGATGTAAAGAAGTTCCACATCGGCGTTGCGCATCCGGATGCAGCCGTTGCTGAGCGACTTTGTCACGCTCGACTCATCCGGCGTGCCGTGAATGCCGTATCCGAGCAGCGGCTTCCCGGGGGTGCTCGCCGGCGCAAGTTTGAGGAAGTAGTCGCCGAGCATGTTTTCCGGATCGCCGTAGGGGATGATGCCGCCGTTCGGCGTGTGCCAGGCCGGGTGTTTCAGCCGCCCGGAGATGACGAAGTTCGCGGTGGGGGTCTTCCCCAGCCGCCCGATGCCGACGTCGAAGACCGCGAAGAGCTGTTCCGGATGGGCCGGGTTGCAGTTGTACAGCTTCAGCAGCCGGGCCGCCTTTTCCACCCGGATCCGCCACGGCCCCGGATAGAGGACCAGCTTCTGGTTGAGGAAGAGCGTGTTCTCCTCCGGCCGGATCCGGTTGCCCCGCTTGATCGCTTCGATGGTGGTTTTCGACCGGGAGGCCACCCGGCTGAAGCTGTCGCCGGGGCGGGCGCGATAGGTGACGGTGTAGTCCTTCCGCTCGACGCCGTTCTCCCAGGCGGCGAGGTTGGCGCGGGTGAGCAGCGCGGCCGCCTCCCGCCACGCGGCGGAATTCTCGGTCAGCGCCGGGTCGGCGATGAGCTGCTGTGCCCGGTTGAGCGCTTCGGAGTAGTTCCCGGCGGAAAGCGCCTCCCGCACTGCGGCGATCTCCGCGCTCTTGTCGACCGGCGTGGCGTTCGGCACCACGACGGGGCCGTCCTGCACCGGGTCGCCGATCCACGGTTTCCCCTTTTCCGGCTCCACCGTCGGGACCAGGTTGGCCGGCGGAGTGGCCGGGTTCAAGGGGGTGTCCTCGGGGGGATTTGCCGGTTCCTCTTTCGTCTGCGGGACCGGTTGCGGGTCATCTGCGGGCGGGGCGGGTTCGCCCTCCTCCGGTGCGCGGCCGTCGAGGATTTCCAGACTGGTGCCGGGGCCGGGTGCAAGCGGCAGTGGCGTCTCCCGTTCCGGAGCCGGAATTCCCTCCTCCTGCGGCAGATCCGACTCTTCGCCGGTCTCCGCCGGTGCCGGTTGAACGGTCTCCTCCTGCGGAGCGCTCTCCTGCGGCCGGAGCCAGTAGATCAGTCCGGCGGTGACTCCGGCGATGACGAGAAAGATCAGAAGCAGGCGCAGACGTTTCCCCCACACACCGCCCTCCGGCGGCAGCGGTTCATTGTCGAACTCGTAATTGTTCCAGTCCATCGGCGGTCCGTCTCCCTGCTTCCCGGCCCTTCCGGGTATCATGCACCGCTATAATATATTGCCGTTTTATGAAAAATCAATCTCGGACCCCGCTTCGCGGATTTGAAAAAAGCGGCACATTGCGGTATATTCTGTATTTACGGTAAAATTCCCAGTCCGCCCACAGGAGAGGGCGGTGAATCATATCAACCAGGAACAGATTATGAAACAGCAGACGACAACACTTATGAAGGGCAGCGAAATCACCATCAAATGTCTGGAACTTCTCGGTGTCGAAGTCGTATTTGCCTATCCGGGCGGTCAGGCGATTGAACTGCATCAGGCGCTGAGCCACTCGTCGCTGCGGGTGATCCTGCCCCGGCACGAGCAGGGCGGAGCGTTCGCCGCCGGCGGGTATGCCCGCGCGTCCGGCCGGGTCGGCGTCTGCATGGCGACCAGCGGCCCCGGCGCGACCAACCTCGTCTCCGGCATCGCCGACGCCTACATGGATTCGATCCCGACGGTCTTCATTACCGGGCAGGTCTCCAGTTCGATGATCGGCAAAAACGTCTTCCAGGAGACCGACATCATCGGCGTCACCCGGCCGATTGTCAAGCACAGTTTTCTGGTGCTCGACGCGAACGACATCCCCCGGGTGATGCGCGAGGCGTTTCTGATCGCCTCCAGCGGGCGGCCGGGGCCGGTGGTGGTGGATATTCCGAAGAACGTTCAGCAGCAGCGGGTCGTGCCCGACTTCGATGCGCCGGTCGCGCTCAAGTGCTACCACCCGGAGCCGAAGCTGGATCCGGCCGCGGTGCCGCAGATCAAGAAGATGATCGCCGCCAGCCGCCGCCCCTGCATCTACGCCGGCGGCGGAATCATCAGTGCGGAGGCTTCCGCGGAGCTGGTCCGGTTCGCCGAGGGGTACCACATTCCGGTGGTGACCACACTGATGGGAATCGGCGCGATTCCGGACGATCACCCGCTTTCGCTGCGCTGGCTCGGCATGCACGGCACCGTCTACGCCAACTACGCGGCCAACGAGTGCGACCTTCTGATCGCGCTCGGCGCCCGCTTTGACGACCGCGTGACCGGGAATCCGAAGTCGTTCGCCGTCGGGGCGAAGATCATTCACGTCGACATCGACGACTCCGAAATCAACAAGAACAAAGCCGCCGATCTGGGCGTTGTCGCCAACGTGAAGGAGGTGCTCGCCGCGCTCAATGAATCGCCGGAGCCGCAGGAGTATGCGGAGTGGTTTGCCCGCATTGCCGAGTGGAAGCGCAAGTATCCGATGCATTACCGGGAGAAGCCGGACCGTCTGCAGCCGCAGTATGTCATCGAGACGCTGTCGAAGCTGACGAACGGCGAAGCGGTGATCGTGCCCGGCGTCGGCCAGCACCAGATGTGGGCGGCGCAGTTCTACAACTACCGCCATCCGCGCCAGCTGCTGACCTCCGGCGGACTCGGCGCCATGGGGTTCGGTCTGCCGGCCGCGATGGGCGCGAAGGTGGCCTGTCCGGAGAAGACGGTGATCAACATCGACGGCGACGGGAGCTTCCAGATGAACATTCAGGAGCTCGGCACCCTCTTCGTCGAAGAGATTCCGGTCAAGATGATTGTGCTGGACAATCAGCACCTCGGCATGGTCGCCCAGTGGGAGGACCGCTTCTACAACCACAACCGCGGCAACACCGTGCTCGGCCGCTGCAAGGGCAGCAACGGGTACCCGGATGCGCCGTGCGGGGAGTGCAGCGGGGAGTGCGCCGCCGTTTCGCCGTTCTATCCGGACTTCGTCGCCATCGCCGGCGGGTACGCGGTTCCCGGGAAGCATGTCTTTACCCGGGAGGAGCTGATTCCGGCGCTGGAGGAGATGCTTGCGGCCGAGGGGCCCTATCTGCTCGACGTTCACACCGGGTATGACGAACACGTTCTGCCGATGATTCCGCCGGGCGGCGACTACACCGCCATCATCATGGAGTGAGGCCGGTTCCGGCAGATCCTGCAATGGAGAGCGAGAAGCGGAAAATGACAGCAGCCAACACATCCGGCGCGAAGAAGGTTCCGGTGAGGAACATCGCCAATGTGCGCAGCGACCGGGAGAAGTTTCTGCGCGCACTGTTCGTGCTGCTGCTTCTGCTGGGGGCGGCGGGCATCGCCTTTTTCGGCATCTACGGCGCCCGGCGTTTCCTCTTCTCCGGCAACGACCGTTTCCGCCTGCGGGAGATCGAGGTGCGCTCCGGCGGTTACTGGCAGGACAAGGCGCCGCAGCTTGCGGCGCGGATCGGCGTCCACCCGGGCGACAATCTTTT
Organism: uncultured bacterium; assembly: GCA_900551245.1. GTDB lineage: Bacteria > Verrucomicrobiota > Lentisphaeria > Victivallales > Victivallaceae > Victivallis. The sequence continues at coordinate 42,153 of URVC01000002.1, forward strand.
TCTGCTGGATCCCGGGGAACTGCGCCGCCGTCTGCTCGCCATTCCGGGGGTGGAGAACAGCGAGGTGTTCCGGATTCTGCCGGACACGCTCCGCCTGCGGGTGATTGAACGGGTGCCGCGCGCGGTGCTCTCCAATCCCCGTTCCGAATGGGTGGTCGATGAGACCGGCGCGGTGATTCCCCGGCTCGAATCGATGAGCGCCACGGTGCCGCTGCCGGTGATTCTCGGCATCTCGACGACGGGGGTGAAGGCGGGCATGGTGCTTGAATCGCTCCGGCCGGCGCTGGAGCTCATCATGCTGACGGTGCGGAGTTTCCCGGACATCTCGATCATCGCGGTGAATGTCCGCAACCCGGAGCGGCTCGAATTTTTCATGCGCTTCCGGGGGCAGAAGAGCTGCAAGGTGATTCTGCCGGTGCGCCATCAGAACTTCACCTATCTTTTGAGCGCGCTCCAGAGCGCGATCATCTACGCCGAGCGGCAGGGGGATACCCGCGGCACCTTCGACCTCTCGTTCGGGCGGAACGTCATCATCCGCTGACCGGAATCCGGGCCGCGCTCCGGACGGAAGGCGGCGGATTCCTGCTTGCTTTTACTCCAGCGCCTTGAGCCGTTCCTTGAGGAGCTTCTGAATGTACTCCTCGCCGTAGAGCGAACGCATGAGTTCGATGTTGAATTCGTAGAAGAGCTCCGCGTCGGGGCGGGTGATCATCGGCCCGAAGGAGAGCTCGACCATCGTCTTGCGCTTGATCTGGTCGTGCTCGTAGCCGGAGAGGTAGCGGATCAGACTGCGCGGCGAAAGTTCGGTGAACTTCTTCTGGCTGAACTCCTCGGTGTAGTCGGCCGAGATGATGGAGATCAGATTCTTCGCGGTGCGCTTGACGCCGAAGCCGGAGAGAAAATCCTCGACCATCTCCATGCAGCGGACCTCGTCGAACACCGGGAAGGAGACCTTTCGCCCGCGCGACAGGATGTTGGCCGGGAATTCGTAGTTGGCCGAAAGCACCGGCATGACGTTTTCCGGCAGCGAGAAGGCGCCGCCGACGTTGGTGCGGAACTGATACCAGTCGGTGTGGCGCGGATCGATGTCGTCGAAAAAGAGGACGAAACGGTGGTCCGGCCGGGCGGCGAGCGGTTCGACCAGGTCGCACCAGCCCCGCTCCAGCGCCTCCGGTTCGGGCAGGATCAGCACGAGGCCGGGCTCCGCCAGCACGTGGGAGACGGTCAGGCTGGTCTTGCCGTGCCCCGGCAGACTGTTGACCAGAAGCGGCAGATTGGTCTTGCCTGCGGCGAATTTCCGGAAGTGGTCGCGGAAGGCGCTCCGCACGCCCGGATAGCCGAAGAAACGGTCGAGCGGCTTGGCGGAATCCACCTCCGCCGGGAGAAATTTCCCGCCGATGAAGCGGAAGACCCGGTGGCGGCGGAAGCGGTCGCACTCCGCCAGCAATGCGGCAAGCTCCCCGGGCGAATCGGGCACCGGCGCCGTGAAGAGTTCCAGGGCGGCGGGCAGAGTACGGGCCCGTTCCGCCGCGTCGAGCGACGGCGCGGCGAGAGCGACCGCACGGAGCAGATCTGCCGCCTTTTCCAGCAGGAACGACGCCGTCGGCCCCGGCGTTTCCGCCGTCAGCTCTCCGGGCAGCACCCGGTGTTCGATGAACGCCTCGAAGAGCAGGGCCCGCAGCCGGGCGTCGAGCGACGGCGCGCCGCCTTCGCGGAGCAGTGCGTTGAAGTAGTCCGACGGGGCCGCTTCACCGGGAATCCGCTCCTGTCCCGCCGCGAGCCGGCCCAGCAGGCCGCGGAGCCGGCGGAGGACGATCTCTTCCGGGGGGACCATCTTCCCCGCGGCGTCGGGGCGGGAGAAGAAGAGGTCGAATGCATCGACGCCGGCTCTCAGACGATCGGCCGTTCCGGAATCTCTCACCGTATTACCCCTCCAGCAGTGTGCGGTCGATCTTCACCACCACCTTGATGACCGAATCGGCCGGGTCGCCGTTGCCCGGCAGGTGCCCCTCTTCCGGGAAGAAGAGGGCGAAGTTGCCCGGTTCGAGCGGAAGTGCCACCGAACCGGTTTCGTCGAGGTGGTAGAAGGCGATGTCGCGGACCGCGTCGTACTCCGCCGTCACCGGCAGGCCGTCCACCGGCCGGTAGACGATGGTTTCGCGCCCGTCGAGGAGGAGCTGGATGTCGACGTAGTTGCGGTGGATCTCCAGCTTTTCCGGCCGGACCGGGTGAAGGTTGTAGGTCTGCACCATCGCGTAGAGCCGGTCGCCGTCGATCTCGTAGCGTCCCGCGGGGGTCTCCGCGGTGCAGCCGTGGAGGAACGCGGCCAGTTTCGCCCAGGTTCCCGGGGCCAGTCTGGCGTAGTTGGCGAAGTTGTTCAGCGTATCGAAAATCATTTTTCCGTTCCTTTCTCCGGCGCCGGTTTCGTCGCGTCGGACTTTTTTTCATCGTCCTTCAGCTCCATCACGCGCTGTTTGATCCGCTGCTGGAGGAGAATCTGCATGTTGATGGCTCTCTCCTGCAGAAGCGGGATGAGTTTCCGCTGCACCTCCGGCGTCTTCTGAATGTAGACCTGCCCGGCCGGCGAGCGGAAGAAGGCGATCAGCTGTTTGAGTTCGTTCGCGGAGAAGGTTTCCGCATAGCTTTTGACGATGGCGGGGCGGAGCTTCTCCCAGCTCATTTCCTCGCGGATGACCGACATGGCGACCGCCATGATTTCATCTTTGGCTTTCTGCTGTTTGGCGGAAAGCGTGATCCCCTGGCGGCGGAGCACCTCCGGAATCATCTGCTGCTGCATCTTCGCCACATTGTCGAGCGAAGCGCTGAGCTGTTCCGCCTGGCGGGTGACGGTCAGAAACTCATCGACCAGTTTCTCCTTTTCCGTCTGCACTGCGGGGGCGGCTGCCGCGTGAAGTCCGGATACGGCGACGGCGGCGAACAGAATCAGAAAACGTTTCATGGTGTATCTCTCCCTGCAATCTGGATTCAACGACGTTTCCGGGTGGGAAGGTGGGCGCATTCTCCGTGGACTGCGTGGGCGGCCTCCATCATCGCCTCGCCCAGCGTCGGATGGGCGTGGATCGCCCGGCCGAGTTCGCGGGCGGTGCACTCCAGCAGCATCGCCGGAACCGCCTCCGCGATGAGGTCGGTCGCGTGCGGCCCGATGATGTGGACCCCGAGCACCTGGTCGGTGGCGGCGTCGGCGAAGATCTTGACGAATCCTTCGGTTTCACCCATCGCCATCGCCTTGCCGAGGGCGGCGAAGGGGAATTTGCCGACGTTGTACGCGATGTTCTGCGCCTTGCACTGCTCCTCGGAGAGGCCGACGGTGCCGATCTCCGGCGAGGTGAAGATACAGCCGGGGGTCAGGGTCCCGGCGAAATGCACCGGTTTGCCGCAGATATGCGACACCGCCGCCTCCGCCGCCGCGCTCGCCCAGTGGGCCAGCATGATCTTGCCCACCGCGTCGCCGATGGCGTAGATCCCGGGCGCGGAGGTGAGGAAGTTCTCATCCACTTCGATGAAGCCGCGTTCGCTGGTCTTCACGCCGGCGGCGGTGAGATTGAGTCCGGCGGTCACCGGGCGGCGGCCGATGGAGACGAGCAGATATTCGGCGCGGAGCGTTTCGTCGCCGACCTTGCCGGAGACGCCGCGGGCGGTGCATTTGATGTCGCTGAGCGGCTTGCCGTTGAGGAGGCGGATTCCTTCGGATTCCATCCGGCGGGCGAGCAGCCCGGCGCATTCGGAATCGGTGGCGGGCAGAATCTGCGGAAGCATCTCCACCACGGTGACTTCGGTGCCGAGGGCGGCGAAGAGGCAGGCGAATTCACAGCCGATCACGCCGCCGCCGAGGATCAGCAGCGACTTCGGCAGTTTCGGCAGGCTGAGCAGTTCGGTGGAGGTGAGGACCCGTTCCCCCTGCGGAATGAAGCCGGGAACCAGCGGTTCGGAACCGGTGGCGATGATGAATTTCGACGCTTCGATCACGGTGCCGGCGTCTTCGCCGGCGGCGACGACCAGCTGTCTGCGGTTGAGAAATTCGCCGCGGCCGGAGAAGACGGTCACGCCCGCGGCCTTTTCCAGCCCGGCGATGCCGTTGCGGAGTTTGCCGATCACCTCGTCCTTGCGGGCGAGCATCTTCTTCCAGTCGGGCCGGATTTCCCCGGAGATTTCGACGCCGAATTCCGCGGCGCGGCGCGCGGTGGAAAGCACCTCCGCGCCGGCGATCAGGGTCTTGGTCGGGATGCAGCCGACGTTGAGGCAGGTGCCGCCGAAGAACTCCTTCTCCACCAGTGCCGTTTTGAGGCCGCTCTGCCCGGCGCGGATTGCCGCCACGTACCCGCCCGGACCGGCGCCGATCACGCAAACATCGAATTTTTCCACTTTTCTTCTCCCTGTAGGTGTTGGAATCGATCGTCCGTTATCGAAAATAGCACGCTTTCGACCAACCTGCAAGCCTCAAACCGGAAATCGCGTCGCACAGCGAAAAAAAAAGCGAGAAAGAGGGCTCTGGATTTGAAAAAAAGCCGTTCCGGGAGTACATTACGAAATGAAATTGCCGAAAACAGGAACCATCCGAACCCGTGAGGAATGAAAATGGCCGAAGAACTTCAAAGTCTGCTCGATAAAATCAATGAGGAAGGTGTCCGGAAAGCCGAGGCACAGCGTTCTGAGATTCTCGCCGCCGCCGAAGCCGAGGCGAAGGCGATCCGGGCGAAGGCCGCCGAAGAGGCCGCCGCAACCGTGAAGACGGCGAAGGAGGAGGCCGCCGCACTGCAGGCCCGCGCTGAAAGCGCCATCCGGCAGGCGGCCCGCGATATCCTGCTCGAGCTTCAGAGCGAACTGCAGCGCCGCATCACCCGCGCGGTTTCCGGCGCCGCCGAGCAGGCGCTCTCGCCGGAGCTGATGGCCGGTCTGATCCGTGACCTCGCCGCGAAATTCGCCGCCGCGCCCGATGGGCAGCTCACGGTCCTCGCCGCGGCCAAGGATGTTCCGGCGCTGGAGACGGCGCTTCGCAGCGCGCTGGCCGCCTCCTTCCGGACCCAGCCGAAGCTCCTCGCTTCGCCGGAGATCAAGGGGGGCATGGAGGTCAGTTTCAAGAACGGCGAGGTCTATTTCGACTTCACCGTCGACGCAATCACCGAACTGGTGGCCGAATTCATCGGGCCGCGGCTCGCAAAACTGCTCACCGCCGGGGAATAAGCCGGCAGGAGGAAGGACGGCACCGCAATGATGTATTACTATTTGTGCGCTTCTCTGCCCGCGTTGCTCTTCGGCCGTCCCGCGCCGATGAGCGTCGCCGAGTTCGACGAACTCTGCCGGGAGGAGCTTTCGGCGCGCGATTTTCAGCTGCTCCGGCAGGCCGGGCTTCACGTCTCGCGTGACCCGGAGAGCTCCGGGGCGCTGCCGCCCGTTCTCGCGGAGATGGTGCGTTTCGAGCAGTATCTGCGGACCCGCATCGCCCAGCGCCGCGCCGGGCGCGACGACGACCGTGCCGCCGCACTGCCGGACCCGGCGGAATATTTCGGCATGGTCGATTTCGGTCTCGCCCAGGCGGCCGCCGCCGACCCGTTCGAGCGGGAAAAGTTGATCGACCGCATCCGCTGGAGCCATCTCGACGATCTGGAGTGCGGGCACGATTTTGATTTCGCCGGGCTCTGCGTCTACCGCTGCAAGCTCGCGATTCTCGAGAAATACCGCGAGCGCAAGGCGGAGCAGGGGCGGGAAAATTTCAACCGCGCCGTGGAGCGCATCTCTTCCGCCGCGGGCGCCGCGCAGGAGTAGCGGAACGAACAATTTATACTACGAGCAGGAGTTTCAATAATGGCAGAGTTCAAGACCACAGAGAAGGTTGTCGGAGTCAACGGCAACCTGATGACCGTCGAATTCACCGACCGGGTCATGCAGAATGAAGTCGCATTCGCCAGGGTCGGCGATGCAAAACTCAAGTGCGAAGTCATCCGGGTGCGGGGCAATCGCGCCGACCTGCAGGTCTTCGAAAGCACCAACGGCCTCAAGGTGGGCGACGAGGTCGAGTTCACCGGCGAACTCCTGAGCGTCGAGCTCGGCCCCGGGCTGCTGACTCAGGTTTACGACGGACTGCAGAACCCGCTCAATCTGCTGGCGGAGAAATCCGGCTTCTTCCTGCAGCGCGGAGTTTACCTGCGCGCCCTCGACCGGGAGCGGGTGTGGGAGTTCACGCCGACCGCCGCGGCGGGCGACAAGGTCCGCGCCGGCGACGCCATCGGCTGGGTGCCGGAGGGGATCGTCAAGCACCGCATCATGGTTCCCTTTGCCTGGAAGGGCGAGTGGACCCTCCGCGAAGTCAAGCCGGCCGGCGAGTGGAAGATCGACGATGTGATGGCGGTCGCGGTCAACGAACAGGGCGAGAGCCGCAACATCACGATGACCCAGTTCTGGCCGGTGAAGATTCCGATTACCGATTATGCCGAAAAACTGCTGCCGGAGAAGACTCTGATCACCCAGCAGCGTTCGATCGACACCTTCTTCCCGGTCGCGGTCGGCGGCACCTTCTGCACCCCGGGGCCGTTCGGCGCGGGCAAGACGGTGCTTCAGCACGCGATCAGCCAGCACGCCGAGGCGGACGTGGTGATCATCGCCGCCTGCGGCGAGCGTGCGGGCGAGGTGGTGGAGATCCTCCGCGAGTTCCCGGAACTGGAGGACCCGCGCACCGGCCAGCCGCTGATGAACCGTTCGATCATCATCTGCAACACCAGTTCGATGCCGGTGGCCGCGCGGGAAGCGTCGGTTTACACGGCGGTGACGCTGGCGGAGTACTACCGGCAGATGGGGCTCAATACGCTGCTGCTGGCCGACTCGACCTCCCGCTGGGCGCAGGCGTTGCGCGAGATGTCCGGCCGACTGGAGGAGATCCCGGGCGAAGAGGCGTTCCCCGCCTATCTGGAGTCGCTGATCGCCGGATTCTACGAGCGTGCCGGTCTGGTGAAGCTCCGCACCGGCGAGACCGGTTCGGTGACCATCGGCGGCGCGGTTTCGCCGGCGGGCGGCAACTTCGAAGAGCCGGTGACCCAGGCGACGCTGAAGGTGGTGGGTGCGTTCCTCGGTCTGTCGCGTGAACGCTCCGATGCGCGCCGCTACCCGGCGATCCACCCGCTGGAGAGCTGGAGCAAGTACCACAGCGTGGTGCCGCTTGAAGAGCTCGACTTCGCCCGGCGCATTCTGCGGCAGGGTTCCGAGGTCAACCAGATGATGAAGGTGATCGGTGAAGAGGGAACCAGCCTCGACGACTTCCTGGTCTACCTCAAGAGCGAATTTCTCGACTACGTCTATCTGCAGCAGAACACCTTCGACGCGGTGGACGGCGCGACCAGCGCGGAACGCCAGCGTTACATGTTCGACCGGATTTACAAAGTGCTCGCCGGCTCCTTCACGCTGCCGGATAAGGATACCGCCCGCCGCTACTTCCTCGAACTGCGCCAGCTGTTCATGGACTGGAACTACCTCCCGTTCGACAGCGAGGAGTTCAAGAAGCAGGAGGCCGGAATCGAAGCCAAAATCGCCGAACGGAGTACGGTAAATGCGTAAAGTATATCACAAAATCATCCATATCGCCGGCAACGTCATCACCGTCGAAGCCGATGACGTCGCCTACAACGAACTTGCTGAAGTGACCAGTGCGCGCGGCGTTTCGCTGGCGCAGGTGATCCGCCTTGCCGACGGCAAGGTGTCGCTGCAGGTCTTCGCCGGAAGCCGCGGCATCAGCACCGGCGACCAGGTCCGTTTCCTCGGCCGTTCGATGCAGGTTTCCAGCTCCGAGGCGCTGCTCGGGCGTGTGTTCACCGGCCGCGGCACCCCGCGGGACAACCGGCCCGAAGTGCTCTCCGACATGGTTGACATCGGCGGTCCGTCGGTCAACCCGGCCAAGCGTATCATTCCGCGGAACATGATCCGCACGAACATCCCGATGATCGACGTCTTCAACACGCTGGTCGAATCGCAGAAGCTGCCGATCTTCTCGATCGCGGGCGAACCCTACAACGAACTGCTCGCGCGCATCGCCCTGCAGGCGGAGGTCGATGTGATCATCCTCGGCGGCATGGGGATCAAGCACGACGACTACCTCACCTTCAAGCGCACGCTCGACGAACACGGCGCGCTGTCGCGCACGGTGATGTTCATCCACACCGCGGCGGACCCGATCGTGGAGTGCCTGATGGTGCCGGATATGTGCCTCGCGGTCGCCGAACAGTACGCTCTGGAGGGCAAGCGGGTGCTCTGTCTCCTGACCGACATGACCAACTTCGCCGACGCGCTCAAAGAGATCGCGATTACGATGGAGCAGATTCCGGCGACCCGCGGTTATCCGGGCGACCTCTACAGCCAGCTGGCCAGCCGCTACGAGAAGGCGGTGGACTTCGACGGCGCCGGTTCGATCACGATTCTGGCGGTGACCACGATGCCGGGCGACGACGTCACCCACCCGGTGCCGGACAACACCGGATACATCACCGAGGGGCAGTTCTACCTGCGCAACGGGCGGATTGAGCCGTTCGGTTCGCTGTCGCGTCTGAAGCAGCAGGTCAACGGCAAGACCCGGCCGGACCACCGCGCGATCATGGACTCGATGATCCGCCTCTACTCCGACTACCGCAGCACGCTGGAAAAGCAGTCGATGGGCTTCCAGATGAGCGCGTGGGACAACAAACTGCTCAAATACGGCCGTCAGTTCGAGAAGAGCATGATGGATCTTTCGGTCAACATTCCGCTGGAAGAGGCGCTCGACCTCGGCTGGAAGATTCTGGCCGACTGTTTCGAACGCAACGAAGTGGGAATCAAGACCGACCTCGTCGATCAGTACTGGCCGAAAAAGTAAGAGGCGGTGTCCGGTATGGGAAAGGTTAAATTCACCAAAACCGAACTGAAGAAGCAGCAGGATGCGCTGAAGCAGTTCAAGCGTTTCCTGCCGACGCTCCAGCTCAAGAAGCAGCAGCTTCAGATGGAGGTCCGGCAGAGCACCGACATGCTCGACGCCAATCTGGCGTCACAGCGGGAGCTGGTCGAACGCATGGGCGGCTTTCTCGAACTCTTCGGCAGCGAGGCGGAGGTCGGTGAACTGGAGCAGAAGGTCCGGGTCAAATCGGTCCGCACCGGAACCGCGAACATTGCCGGAATTCCGATTCCGACCTTTGAGTCGGTGGAGTTCGAGGAGATTCCCTGGGATATTTTCGATACCGACTGGTTTGTCGACGACGCGATCCGCGCCATGCGCGACGCGGTCTCCCTCAAGGAGGCCTACAAGGTGCTGGAGGAGCAGCATCGGCTGCTTTCCGCGGAGCTCCGGACCACCAGCCAGCGGGTCAATCTCTTTGAAAAGGTGAAGATTCCGGAGTGCCGCGAGAACATCCGGCGGATCCGGATTATGCTCGGCGACCTGGATACCAGCGCCGTGGCCCGCTCGAAGATCGCCAAACGCAAGGCGGAAGAGGCGGCCGCCTCCTGAGCCGGAGAAGGCTCCCTGCCGTTTCGCCGGGGCGGAACGGCGGCGCCGGGCTGCGGGGCGGTGTGGAAGAGTTGAGGCGGGGCACGGTTTCCGCTGAAATTGCCGGCGAAGTCAGAGCTGTTCGTCGGTGGAGTCAAAATCGAATTCCGGCGCCTTCTCTTCGGCGTCGCGGCGTTCCCTCCACCGTTCCGGGCGGCGGTTTTTCAGCCAGAAGAGCAGGGCGCGCACATCGGGGACGACCTCTTTGGTCACACTGCGGCGGCGGGCGGTTTCCAGCACTTCGCCGCTGTTTTTATCGATCATCTCCTCGGTGTGGATCTCCTGCTGGCAGAAGCCGAGGGCGCGTTTGAGCAGGGCGCGTTCGATGGCGTCGAGCGGTTTTTCATCCGGATTGAGGAATTTTTTTTCTCCCATGATGAATTCTCCTTTCAAGAGTGGCGGAATTGTCAACTTGCGCCGCACGGTTGTGCGGTTTCCGGTCGGCTCACGAACCGGATATTTAACATAAGGAAATGGTGCGATGAAACTGATTACTGACGAGATGAAGGGGTTCCTGGCGAACTCTTCGATGATCCGCAAAATGTTCGAAGCCGGAATCGAACTCAAGAAGAAATACGGCGAGGAGAATGTCTACGATTTCAGCCTCGGCAATCCGGACCTTCCGCCGCCGCCGGAGGTGAAGCAGGCGCTGGAGGAGATTGCGGCGCGGGCGGACCAGCCGTTCGCGATCGGTTACATGCCGAATGCGGGGTATCCGGCGTTGCGGGAGAAGCTGGCGGCGCACATTTCGAAGGAGCAGAATGTCGCGGTTCCCGGCAGTCACGTTCTCTTCACCTGCGGCGCGGCGGGCGGCATCAACGTCTTCTTCCACGCGGTGCTCGAACGGGGCGACGAGGTGATCTGCCCGGCGCCCTACTTCGTGGAGTACGGCTTCTACGCGGGCAACCACGGCGGGAAACTCGTTCCGGTGCAGTCGAAGGAGTTCACCTTTGAACTGGACCTGGAGAAGCTCGAGCAGGCGTTCACGCCGCGGACCCGGGCGGTCATCCTCAACTCGCCGAACAACCCGACCGGCCGGATCTACACCCGTGCCGAACTCGAAGGTCTCGCTCAAATTATCCGGAAGAAGGAGCAGGAGTACAACCGCGTGATCTACGTGGTCTCCGACGAGCCCTACCGTTTCCTGAATTTCGACGGTGCGGAACTGCCGTCGATGTTCGAACTCTTCGATCACTGCGTGATCATCGGCTCCTATTCGAAGAACCTTTCGCTCGCCGGAGAACGGCTGGGATACGTGGCGGTTTCTCCGAAGGTGGAGGGGGCGCAGGAGCTGCTCGGGGCGCTGATCCTCTGCAACCGGATTCTCGGTTTCGTCAACGCGCCGGCGCTGGCGCAGCAGATCCTCGACCGCTGCATGGAGTCGCAGGTGGATCTGGAGATCTACCGGAAGCGCCGGGAGGCGATGGCGAAGATTCTCCGCGACGCCGGCGTGGAGTTCACCATGCCGAGCGGAGCGTTCTACTTCTTCCCGAAATCCCCGGTGCCGGACGATCGGAAATTCGTCGAAGCGTTGCTCGAAGAGCGGGTCCTTGCGGTGCCCGGAAGCGGCTTCGGCACGCCGGGCTACGTCCGGATGGCCTTCTGCGTCAGCACGAAGGTGATCGAGGGCGCGGCGGAGAGCGTCAAGCGGGCGGTGCAGAAGCTCACCCGCTGAAATAACGGAAAAATTCCGACGGTATCGCGCCGCGTTTCGCCTCAAAACTCCGGCGAAACGCGGCGCAAAGCAAAGTGACGGATCAATCACGGAAAAAGAACGGCCCGGAACAATGGAGCGGAACCGGAATCTGGAAATGGCGGTCCTGAACCGGATCAGCCACGCGGTGATGCGCGAGCGGAACGTCTCCGCACTGCTGCGTCAGGTGCTGGACATCCTCTGCCGGGAGATGGGACTGGTGCGGGGGACGGTGACGCTTCTGCGGGGCCGCCAGCTGGTCATCGAGGCTTCGAACGGGCTCAGTCGGGAGGAGATGCGGCGCGGCCGCTACCGGCTGGGCGAGGGGGTCACCGGGCAGGTGGCTCTGACCGGCGAGGCCCGCATCATTCCGGATATTTCGCAGGAGCCGGAGTTCCTCTACCGGACGGGCGCGCGGGAACGCGATTCGCATGTGGCGTTCATCTGCGTGCCGGTGGTGCATCAGGGCAAGGTGATCGGCACGATGAGCATCGACCGGGAGGTGGTGGAAGGAGCCGATCTGGAACGGGATTACCGGCTGCTCGAAATCGTCGCCAATCTGATGGCGGAGGCGGTCTCTCTGGACCTGGCCGAACACGAGGAGCGGTCGCGGCTGATCGCCGAAAACGCCCGGCTCAAGCGGGCGCTGGACCGGATTTCCGGACCGCCGGAGGTGATCGGCAGCTGCCGCGCGATGCGGATGGTTTATGCGATGATCGAACAGGTGGCGTCGAGCAGTGCGACGGTGTTGATCCGGGGCAGTTCCGGTACCGGCAAGGAGCTGGTCGCCCGCGCGCTCCAGCGCTCCGGGGATCGTTGCGACCGGCCGTTCATCGTGGTCAATTCGGCGGCTTTGCCGGAGAATCTGATCGAAAGCGAACTTTTCGGCCACGAAAAAGGGGCCTTCACCGGTGCGGTCCAGCGCCGGATCGGCCGGATTGAGGCGGCCGACGGCGGCACTCTGTTTCTCGACGAGATCGGCGATCTCGGCCCGGCGATGCAGGTGAAACTGCTCCGCTTTCTGCAGGAACGTACCTTCCAGCGGGTCGGCAGCAACGAGGAGCACCGTTCCGATGTGCGGATCATCGCCGCGACCAGCCGCAATCTGGAGCGGTTGATGGAGGAGGGGCATTTCCGCGAGGACCTCTATTACCGGCTCAACGTCTTCCCGATCCATCTGCCGGACCTGGCGGAACGGAAGTCAGACATTCCCCTGCTTGCCGCACACTTTCTCGCAAAATACAGCCGCCTTCATCACCGGCAGGTGCGGCGCATTTCCACCGAGGCGATGAACCGGATGGTCGATTACCACTGGCCGGGCAATGTGCGTGAGCTGGAGAACTGCATCGAACGGGCGGTGCTGACCGCGGCGGGCGAGATCGTCGACGTCGGGGCTCTGCCTGCACCGATGCAGGGAGGGGAGGAGCGGGCGGAAACGCCGCTTACCGGAGATTTTACCACGCAGGTGGAGGAGTTCGAGCGGCGGCTGATCCGGGAGGCGCTCCGGAAGAGCCGGGGCAACGTCGCCGCCGCCGCCCGGGAACTCGGATTGACCGTGCGGATTCTCCACTACACCATCCGCAAACTTGGCGTCGTGCCTCAGGAGTTCCGTTAAAGAAGGCGCGCGGCGAGTTCGAGGCAGAAGCCGACGATCAGCGGGATGGAGAAGTTGTCATCCAGATGGAGCTGTTTTTCGAAGAGTTCCGCCGCGGCGGCCGGAAGTACCGCGAAAAATCCGGTGATGTAAAGTGTCGGTGCGGCGCCGCAGGCGGTGAGGAGAATGGCCAGCGCGATCCACGAAGCGACGATGAAGGCGACAACCCCCTCGACGCTCTTGTTGTTGGGGGCGCGGTGGCGGCCGAAACGGCGCCCGATCAGGGCGGCGGCGGTGTCGCCGATGAGCATGACGGTCATCGCCGCGGCGGCCGGAACTCTGCCGAAGAGCAGCGAGACGAGAAAGGCGGCGGCGAGCACGTAGGGGCTGCCGGAGACGATCCACTGGCCGTGGCGCGGCTCGTCGCGGAGCATCTTGCCGAAGATGGCTCCGTAGAGCGGCCGGATGACCGGCACGTTGCAGGCGTAGGCGTGTTCGCAGAGCAGATTGAGCACCAGCATCACGGCGTAGAGGATGGCCGCGCTCCAGCGGCCGGGCAGAAAGAGGATGACCAGGACCATCCAGAGAGAGGAGAGGTGGACGAGTTTGCGTTTGCACTCTTCGCGGTAGCTGATCTGCATGAGCGGTTTCCCTTCGTGTGTTGTTGATTTCTGAAATATAGCGCGGCCGGGCCGGAACTTCCAGCGGAAAAACGGAATCGGACTTGAAAAAAAGCGGTTTCAGAAGTATTTTAATAAATGTTATCAATTGAATGGAGTACAGTGATTATGCGTGCGGCGCGTCCCATCCCGAAAAAACATGTGCTGATGATCGTAATCGGCATTCGTCAGGGTCATGCCGGCGCTTGCGCCGGGATGGCCCGTAATCCCCATCCCGGGAGTGACCGGCGGTGAACGACAACACCGCTTTTTCGATAAAAGCCATGCGGCCTCCCGGTGAACCGGCGTGTCGCATGGCGTTTTTGTATCAAACCGGATCGGCGCAGAGGAGAGTGGAGAGTTCCGCAGACGCAGCCGTCCGTCAGATGAGGAATAACGAAAAATGATGAAATCGAAGAGGCTTGAGCAGTTCGTCGAGGTGATGGATACGACACTGCGCGACGGAGAGCAGACTCCCGGGGTTTCGTTTACTCCGGCGGAGAAGCTGGAGATCGCCCGGCTGCTGATCAACCGGGTCAAAGTGGACCGGCTCGAGATCGGTTCGGCGCGCGTCTCCGAAGGGGAGCGCGAGGCGGTCGGCACGATCCTGCGCTGGGCGGAGCATCACGGCTGTCTGGAGGCGATGGAGATCCTCGGCTTCGTGGACGGCGGCCGTTCGGTCGAGTGGATTCTCAGCACCGGCGGGCGGGTGATCAACCTGCTGGCCAAGGGGTCGGAGGAGCACTGCCGGGTGCAGCTGCGCAAGACGCCGGCCCGCCACTTCGACGAGGTCGCCGCCGAGATCGAGGGCGCTCACAACCGGGGGCTGCTGGTCAATCTCTATCTGGAGGACTGGTCCAACGGCATGCGCAACAGCTTCGCCTACGTCTACGAATTTCTGAACCGGCTGCAGGGGCTGCCGGTCGAACGAATCATGCTGCCGGACACCCTCGGCATCCTCGACCCGGAGGAGACGGCGACCTACTTTGAATGGATCTACCGGGCGTTTCCGCACCTGCGGCTGGACTTCCACGGCCACAACGACTACGGTGTGGTGACGGCGAACAGTCTGGCGGCGGTCCGCGCCGGAGTGAATGGAATCCACACCACGATCAACGGACTTGGCGAACGCACCGGGAACCAGCCGCTGGCGCAGCTGGCGGTCACGGTTCACGACATGACTTCGCGCCGGACCCGGATTGTGGAGAAGGAGCTGCAGCACGCGTCGGAGATCGTCCAGAACATCTCCGGCAAGCGGTGTGCGTGGAACATGCCGGTAGTCGGGGCGGATGTCTTCACCCAGACCTGCGGCGTCCATGCCGACGGCGACAAGAAGGGGAACCTCTACGCCAACCGGCTGCTGCCGGAGCGGTTCGGGCGCCACCGCAACTATGCGCTGGGCAAGCTCAGCGGCAAGGCGTCGCTCGAACAGAATCTGGAGGCGCTCGGGCTGGAACTTTCGCCCGAGGTGCGGCAGAAGGTGCTGGCGGAGGTGATCCGCCTCGGGGACCGCAAGAAGAACGTCTCTCCGAGCGATCTGCCGTTCATCATCGCCGGCGTGCTGAGCACTCCGGTGAAGTCGCGCATCCGGATCACCGATTTCGAGGTGACCACCCGGATCAACACGACGCCGAAGGCGCGGGTGGTGCTCGAAATGGATGGGGAGATGATCGAATCGACCGCGTCGGGCGACGGCGGTTACGACGCCTTCGTCAAGGCGCTGCGCAAATCGTTGAAGAGGTTCGGCCTTTCGATGCCGCGGCTGCTCGACTACGAGGAGCGCATCCCGCCGGGGGGCAAGACCGACGCGCTGGTTGAGACGACAATCCGCTGGGCGACGCCGGGGCGTGCTCTGGTGACCACCGGAATCGACTCCGACCAGCTGGTGTCGGCGGTTCTCGCGACGGAGAAGATGCTCAATCTGATCCTGCCGGAGTGACCGGCTTTTCCGGCAGAAATTTTTCCCCGCGGTGTTCCGCCAGACGCAGGCCGTGCAGAAGCTGGACCGGCCCGGAGGCGGAACAGCGCGAAAAATCCACCCGGTCGAGCACCCGGGCAACCCGGGTGCGTTCGTCGTCGCCGAGGGCGGCGGCACTGTCGGAGTAGAGGGCGATCAGACAGTTCCCGAGACCGCGCAGCAGTGCATTCGGGCGCGCGTAGACCGGGTCGAGGCAGGGGTTCAAATAGGTTTTGCCGCCGAAGATTGCCGAACGGCCGTCGTCGGAAAACGTCTGAGGCGTCAGTTTCATCGGCAGTTTCCGCCAGTTGCCGTACTGTGCGCACCAGTCGCCGGTGAATGTTTCCGCCCCGGTGAGAATCCGGCCGAATTCCCGTTGCGCCATTTCTGCAACACGTGCCATTGCGCCGCGGACAGCCGGTTCCAGCTCCGGGAAGAATCCCGCGTCGCGGAAGAACGCCAGCGAAAGCTGCAACTGTGCCAGCGGAATATCCCAGCACTCCTTTTCATCGGCGTGCCGGGTGATTTCCACTCCCTCTTCCGCGTAGCGCCCAGCCAGAGAGAGCCAGTGCGGTTCCCCGGTCGCATCGAAGGCGGCAGCGTAGATCATCGGCAGCCGCAGTGCCTCGTGAGCGGCGCTTTCCCACATCTTCGACACCAGGGCGCGGCCGCCGTCGAGCCGGCCGAGATCATAGTCGTTTTCCGGCGTCACACGGGTTTCGCAGAACTCCGCGATGCTCCGCAGAATGTTGCGCGCCTGCTCCCGATTGGCCGCCGGAGCGTTTCGAAAGACGCGCCAATATCGCCAGACGCCATAGACCGCCAGCGAAAACTGATCGCGGGAGGAGTTGCTGTAACAGCTCCTCCCGTCGTACGGCGAGAGGCTGCGGGCGACAAAACCCGGTCTGCCGTGGACCGTCGTACAGCGGAAGATTCCGTCGAGAATCCGGCCGGCGAACACTTCGTCGGTTTCCCCCGATTCCCGCTCCAGCGCCAGGGTATCAAGCACGGAGCCGGCGTTGAGCATGCAGTCCTCCATCCCGGTGCTCCAGCCGCAGGGGTTGGGGAAGTCGATGGCGATCTCCTCCGGGGTCGGAAGGAACGCAAACCGTTGTGCCGGATCCGGGCTGGTGCGGCAGTCGTAGATGAGATTGGTTTCCGGTGAGAAGAGATTGTTCCGGATGTGGTGCCAGAGGGCATTTATTTTGTTTTGTTCCATTTTATCTTCTTTTTTTTGAATTTATTTTTCTTTAATTATACCGGAAAACAGGTTGAAAATCAATGGAATTTCTTTTATATTTTCATTGAAAAAGTTCTCCATATATTTGGAAAAATACCATATGAAAATCCTGTCTGATACCGGATGCTTCGATCGTGGGCGGCGGCTGCAGCCGCAGGTCGCCGGCCAAATGACCCACTGGCATATTCAGCGTAGAAGTTTTTTCCGTGCTCTGCCGTTCCTGGTCGACGACGCGGAGCAGCAGATGTTCTATTGCGAAGGGTGTTACGAGGTGAAGCTTCTGGCCGGAGCGCACTACCGGCGCTGGCGTGTTCCGACCCTTTCGGTGGAATATGTCCGCGAAGGAACGCTGCTGGTCCGTCAGCGGGGCGTCGGGAGAATTATGGAAGCCGGAGAGATCTTCCTGATGCAGCCGGAGATCGACAGCGAATTTCTGGTGGCTCCGAGGCAGAGCTGTCACAAGTTCTCGATCACCGTGAAAGGCAAATTGTTGAAAGGGTTTCTGCGGGAAAGCGGTCTCGACGCGATCGATGTGCTTCTCGATGCGAATCGCCGCCGTTTCGAGCGGCTGTTTCACCGCTTTGAAGAGATTTCCGCCGGAACCGGGCGGGACAATACCCTGCAGAATACTCTCGCCTGCGTCGAATTGCTCGAATTTCTGCGCCGTCCCGGACCGGTGCAGGAGATCCCGCCCCGGCTTCAGGAGCTGCGGGACTATCTGGCGGACCATCTGGAGCAGCCGCTTTCTCTGGAACAGCTGACGCGGCATCTCGGCTGCTCCCGGACACACCTTCACCGGCTCTGTTTGCGTTGTTTCGGCATGCCGCCGTACCAGATGCTCGTCCGGATGCGGATGCACCGTGCCGCGGGACTGCTGTTGAAACATCCGGAGCTCTCCATCAAGGAGATCACCGAACAGGTGGGGTATGCGAATGCCCTCAACTTCTCCACCGAGTTTCGGAAACATTTTCACCTTTCGCCACGGGAATACCGGCGGCGAAATGGACTTCTGGAGTGAAGAGGAACGCGGCGGCCCCGCCGGTCAGCCGGCCCGGTAGGTCCCGGAGCCGAAACGCTCCAGATCCGCCGTCAGGAGGAACATGCCGCCCGCCCGCAACGGACGGCCCGCATCGATGAGCCGCCGGAAGGCGCGCCGGAGCGAATTGTCCGCCGGATAGTCGGCCGGATCGCCGTCGTCCCGGCCGTAGACGAAGAAGAGTCCCGCCCGGTCGCTCTCCGGAACCGGCGTGAGATAGAGCTCCTCCATGAAACGCGCCAGATGGGAGCCGGGCAGTTCGGTCAGCCAGTCCGGATTCAGAATCCACGATTCACAGCAGAAGGCGCGGATCTCCTTGCGGAAACGGGTGCGGAAAAATTCCACCGCCTGTTCGAGTGACGCCTTCGTCAGCTCTGGCGTCATGCCGCCGCCGCCGGGAATGTGAATGCCCGGCACCCAGTCGTGCGCCGACAGCACCGGGAAATATTCCGCCGTATCGATCGTTTCATAACGGCCGGTTTCCGCCCGCCCGGTTGCCGGATGAATCGGAATTCCGGTCACCCGGTTCGCAAGTTCGTCGAGGCGGGCGGTGCACTCTCCCGCCGCTCCGGGGCGGGGGCGGAACCCCTCCCGGGTGAGCTGCCAACCCTCCCGGCAGAAGGCGATGGTCTGCCCGGTTTTCCGGCTCCGGTAGATCGCCGGCAGCCAGTCCGGAGCGGTCTGAATCATGAATTCGAACCGCCCGACCCGGAAGAGCCGTTTCTCCTGGTAGTATTTCAGCCAGTGGATCTGCCGGAGGTCGTGGCCCGGATTCCCCGCATGGGCGGCGGCGTAGATGGCGATGGTGCCGCCGATCCACCGGGCGGGGCCGTCCGCGTATTCCGGCGGGAGCCCCAGCTCCCGGTACGCCTGTTCGATGCGCGGCAGCATCGCCATCGCCGTGAGCAGTTGAAACAATCCGCACTGCCGCGGGGTCAGGAGATGGGCCGGCGCCGGCCATGTGCCGAGTCCGGCGTGGGGATCCTCACTGACCGCCCGCAGAATCAGGTTGGCGTAGATTCGCAGCAGCGGCTCCGCCGCCACCCGGGCGTTCAGTGCGGGTATCTCCGGCGCGAACGGCGTCGGCACCCCCAGTTTCCCCGCATACCGGTCGAAGAAGCCGGGCTGGAAAGAGACCGGCAGAGTTTCCATCTCCGGAGCGTCGCTCCAGAAACGGGAAAATGCTTCAGCTGTCGCCGGGGAAAATCCCATCCGGCGGGCAAATTCCATTGGCGTCATCGCTCTGCCTCCCCCGCATTCTGGTGCGGTTTTCAGTAGTTGATGGCCTGATAGTAATTGACGGCGAGAGTGATCAGCGCCGCCGCCAGCAGGAGCGAGAGCAGAATCAGCAGGATCAGGAAGTTCCGGCCGATGAAGAGCCCCGCATGTTTGAGCGGCGAAGCCTTCTCCGCCTTCGGCGCGTAACCGGTCTGGAAGGCGAAGATGTCCTCACGCATTTCCGCAACGTTGTTGTAGCGCTCCTCCGGCTGAACCGCCATCGCCTTGAGGCAGATCGCCTCCAGCGCCCCCGGAATGTACCGGTCGTCAGGTGCCACCTCCGAGGGCGGTGGCAGTTCCCCTGTCACCGTCCGGCGGAACACCTCCTCCATCGGCAGGTGCGCCAGCGGCGGCTCCAGAGCCAGCATCGCGTACAGAATGGCGCCGAGCGAATAGATGTCGGCGCGGTTGTCCACCGGGAATTCAGCGGAACTGCGGATCTGCTCCGGCGCCATGTAGCCGGGAGTCCCCTTGACCCGCCCGGCCGGAGTCTGGTCAAGGTCGTTCGGCGCGTAAATGCCGCCGAAAACCGCGGGCCGCAGGGAACGCGCCAGCCCCCAGTCGAGCACCAGCACTTCGCCGAAATCGCCGAGGTTGACGTTTTCCGGTTTGAGGTCGAGGTGGCAGATCCCCTGCGAGTGCGCAAATTCGATCGCGTTGCAGATGCGGATGAAGATCTGCAGCATCCGGGCCAGCCCGTAGCGGCTCACCGTCTCCGGATCCCCTTTGGCCAGCTTCCGCAGCATCGCGGCCAGCGACTGCCCGTGCAGATACTTCATCGTGAAGTAGGGCGAACCGCTGGCGTCGATGCCGATGTCGTGCACCGGGACGATGTTCGGGTGTTCCAGTTTCGCCGTCAGCTTCGCCTCGCGGACGAAGCGTTCCAGATCCGCCTTGGGGCGTTCCCGGAAATCGGGCATGATCGCCATCGCGATCTCCCGCCCGGTGTCCTGATCGAAGACGAGCAGAACTCCCTTCATGCCTCCGAAGCCGATCGTGCGGATGAACTTGTAACGCTCCTGCGGCTTGACCGGCAGAGTGGCGAGCACCTCCTCGCCGCTCTCCGGCTCCTTCCCCGGCAGTTCATCCTCGGAAAGCACCCGGGTCTTGGTATTGAATGTATCCATCTCAGAACACGACATGAAAACAGCGTTTTATTTCCCGGTCAGAAGTTTCGGCTCCGATTCCCCGCGGACGACCGCCGCGTCAATCACACAGCGGGTGACGCCGCGCTTCGACGGGGCGTCGTACATCACATCGAGCATCAGATTTTCCAGAATCGCCCGGAGTCCGCGGGCCCCGGTGCCGCGCGCCACCGCCTTGTCGGCGAGCGCTTCCAGCGCGTCATCGGTGAATTCCAGCGAAACGTTCTCCATCGCGAGCAGCCGCTGGTACTGGCGGATCAGCGCATTCTTCGGCTCCCGGAGAATCCGGACCAGATCGGCGCGCTCCAGCGGTTCCAGCGACGTGACCACCGGCAGGCGGCCGACGAACTCCGGAATCAGTCCGAACCGGATCAGGTCTTCGGGTTCGCATCTGGCGTAGGGATTCTTCGCGAGATGTTCGGCGGTCGCTTCCGCCTCTTCGCCCTCGTCATCCACCAGACGCTTGAACCCGAGCACCTGACGGCCGCAACGGCGCTGGATGATCTTATCCAGCCCGACGAACGCTCCGCCGCAGATGAAGAGGATGTTCGACGTATCGATCCGGAGCAGCTCCTGCTGGGGATGCTTGCGCCCCCCCTGCGGCGGCACGCTGGCGACGGTCCCTTCGAGAATCTTCAGCAGCGCCTGCTGGACGCCTTCACCGGAAACGTCGCGGGTGATCGAAACGTTCTCCGTCTTGCGGGCGATCTTGTCGATCTCGTCGACGTAGATGATGCCGATCTGAGTGCGGGCGATGTCGCCGTCCGCCGCCTGATAGAGCCGGAGCAGGATGTTTTCGACATCCTCGCCGACGTACCCGGCCTCGGTCAGCGTCGTCGCGTCGCAGATGGCGAAGGGCACGTCGAGCATCCGCGCCAGAGTCCGCGCCAGCAGCGTCTTGCCGCTGCCGGTCGGCCCGAGCAGGAGAACGTTGCTCTTGTCGAGCTCCACGTCGGCGAAGGCTTCCGGCTCGGCGTCCTTGCGGAGTCCGGCCTGGGTCTGAAGCCGTTTGTAATGGTTGTGCACGGCGACTGCGAGCACCTTTTTGGCCCGCTCCTGCCCGATGACAAACTGGTCGAGCTCCGCTTTGATGGCGGCCGGATTGGGGACCTTCAGCTGGGCGATCGGGTCCGGTTTCTGCTCCTTCTCCGGCGCGTCGGCCTTTCCGCCGGCGCACAGGGCCTGATACCCCTGCCGGAGGCAGTTCGAGCAGATCGCCAGCCCTTCATAACCGCTCTGGGCGAAGATCACGCCGGGCTCATCCCCCTCGCGGGCGCCGCAGAATGCGCAGATCAGTTTGCTGTTTCCGCGTTTTGCCATCGGCTATTTCTCCTGTGCCGGCCGGGTGACCACCTTGTCCACCAGACCGTATTTGACCGCCTCTTCCGCACCCATGAAGAAGTCGCGTTCGGTATCTTTCTCAATGCGTTTGATCGACTGGCCGGTATGGGTGGCGATGATCGAATTGAGCATCGCCTTCAAGCGCAGAATCTCCTTGGCCTGGATGTCGATATCGGCCGCGGTTCCCTGCGCGCCGCCCCAGGGCTGGTGGATCATGATCCGGCTGTTCGGCAGGGCGAAGCGTTTGCCCGCCGCTCCGGCGCAGAGCAGAACCGCTCCCATCGAGGCGCACTGGCCGACGCAGTAGGTCTTGACGTCGCAGGAGAGCACCTGCATCGTGTCGTAGATCGCCAGCCCGGCCGTCACCGACCCGCCGGGGCTGTTGATGTAAAGATCGATATCCTTCTTGGGATCCTCCGCCTGGAGAAAGAGAAGCTGCGCGACCACCAGGTTGGCGACGTCGTCGTCGATCGGGGTGCCGAGCAGAATAATCCGGTCTTTGAGCAGCCGGCTGTAGATATCGAAGGCCCGTTCTCCCTGGCCGGTCTGTTCGACCACCATCGGAACCAGAAACGAATTGCTTTTCATTGGGATTCCTCCTCTATTACTGTTGCGGACAACATAGGACAAAATTCAAAAGGACCGCAGCCGGCCGGCCGGCGGATTCCGGTAGGAATCGCCCGGCCGCCCCGCCCGGTCCCGCGTGTGCATTCGCCTGTTTCTTACTTGACTGCCGCCTCGGCGAGCAGATTCAGAACCTTGGCGTTCATCAGGTCAAGCTGGAGATCATCCATTCCGCCGTTCTTCTCGAGCATGTCGCGGAACTCCTTCTCCTTGTACCCGTAGTAGCGGCTCATCTCACGGAGCTGGGCGTCGACCTCCTTCGGGTCGAGCTTGACATCTTCAAGTTTGGCGATCTTGCGGAGCAGGAAGGTCTTGCGCAGTGCGGCCTTCGCGGCCTTTTCCGCCTCGGCACGGTGGGCGTCGATCTCCTTCTTGAACTTCTCCGCGTCCTCTTCGGACTTCACCGTTTCGCGGGCGATCTTCTGAAGTTCCTTCTGAACCTCCGCCTGCAGGACGTTGGGCGGAAGCTCGAACTCTTCGACCATGTCGGAGAGCTTCTTGTAGACCGCGTCGATCACCTCGTTGTGGTTCTTGGCGGCGTTCTCCTGCTCCATCGCCTTGCGGAGCATGTCGCGGAACTCGTCGATCGACTTGACCCGCGCCTTCGCGGCGAGATCTTCATCGCTGAGCTCGCTCCGGCGCTGGATGCCGAGCACCTTGACCGTGTACTTCATCGTCTTGCCCGCCAGAGCGCTCTCGCGGTAGTCGGCCGGGTAGGTGGCTTCAAAGGTGTACTCGCCATCCTTCTTGGCGCCGGTGAGCGCGGCGATGCTGCCCGGAATCGTCTCCGGCTCGCTCAGCCAGAGGAAGGTGTTCTTCGCTTCGAGCTGACGCTTGACCGCGGGGGAGGCGTCCTCCGGAGCCGCGAAGTCGCTCTTGTAGTTCACCTTGAGCATATCCTCGGCCTGCGCGGGGCCGTCGACCTCGGTGTAGTTGCCGTAGGCGGAACGGTAGAACTTGACCCGCTCCTCGACCTGCTCGTCGGTGACGGCGTCGACCGGGATCTCCACTTTGATGGCCTTGTAGTCGCCGACTTCGAATTCAGGTGCGACGTCGGCGCCGATGGTGAATTTGAATTCCTCGTCGAACTTGAGCTCCGGCTTGCCTTCGACGCCGCAGCTGACGATGTCCAGCGACTCGTCCTTGCCCGCCAGCTCAAACGCAGCGTAGACCAGCTTGCGCTGCAGCTCATCCTTGAGCTCATTTTCGAATTTGCTGCGGATCAAACCGACGGGCGCCTTGCCCGGACGGAAGCCGGGGAGAGCCACCTGGGCCGCGATGTCGCGAAGCGTATTCGCGGTTTCGCTTTTGACCACATCCGCCGGAACGGTAAAGTCAAACTCTTTGCGGCACGGCTGGGTTGTACGCACCTCCATCTGGATGGAATCCACCAATTTCTTCGCCATCTGAAACACCAAACCTTTCCTTGAAAGCTCCCGGTCAAACGGGTTCGCGTTGACATTCAATGATATCCATCACGATACGACGGATTTTTTAATATAATTCAGCTTTCTTCAAAGTCAACCACTTCGCGATAATTTTCCGCAAAAATAGGTGCGGCAACACGCGGACGATTCCCTTTGCACCGCCCGTCACTTCAACCGCCAGATCCGCCGGTTGGCCCGCTCCACGACGCCGGGGAAGTGGCGGGCGAACCAGATCACCGGCCGGTACCAGCCCGGGTAGACCAGTTCGCGGCGGTGTTTCCGGCAGGCGCGGAAGAGCTTTTGCGCAAACACCTCCGCGCTGGAGGAGGTGCGCCCCGGCGTCTCCGGCGGCCGGCGTCCCCCCAGCGCCCGGGTGGAGAATCCGGTGTCGATCCGGCCGGGGCAGACGTTCAGCACGTGGATCCCCCGCCCGGCAACCTCCATCCGGAGCGTGAGCGAATACATCCGCAACGCCGCCTTGACCGCGTTGTAGGCCCCCATGCAGCCGACCGGAACATGCGCCGCCACCGAGGAGATGTTGACGATGCTCCCGCGCGCCTTCTCCAGGGACGGCAGCAGGAGGCGGGTGAGTTCGACCGGCGCGAAGAAGTCCAGCTCGAACTCCCGTCGCAGCTCCTCCTCCGAAAGCTCCTCCCAGGTGGCGTAGGAGCCGATTCCGGCGTTGTTGACCAGCACATCGACCCGGCCGAACTCCTGCTCGATCGTTGCGGCGGCGCGGGCGCGCTGCTCCGCATCGGTGAGATCCACCGCCAGAAAGCGGTCGGCGGTTTCCGGCTCCGGCGCGCGGCGACAGAGGGCGATCACGGTGTAGCCGTTCCGGCGGAACTCCCGGGCGACGGCGCGCCCCAGTCCGCTGGAGGCTCCGGTGACGACGGCGACAGGAGAGGTCACGTTGTTCATCGACTTCTCCTCCGGATCGGCAGCTGTTCCTGCCAGAGAATGGTGTCGGTGCGGCTGTCGAAGAGCTGGAAGTTCCAGCAGTTCTCCTCGGCGTCGGAGCGCAGAATGAGCGGCGAGTCCGGCACGATCGAAACCGCGCAGAGCGGCCCGAGCGCCAGCAGAACCCGCTCCGCCGTGTCCCGGGTCGCCGCGTCGGATTGCAGGGCGAGACGGGTGCCGGGGGATTCCCGCAGGAGGAAACCCGAAAGCGAGGTGACCAGATAATTTTCCGCCGCGCGCGGCGTGTATTCGCCCGCGGCCGGCTCGTTGTCGACGATGGCGCCGTCGGGCGGAGTACCCGCCGGCAGAAAGAGATCGGCGCATCCGGCTCCAACGAGTGCGGCGGCGGCGAAAAGGAACAGGGTTCGTCTCATGATGTCACTCCAGATCTCTGCGCCGGCGGCAGATGCAGATCGAATTGCAGCGCGGGCAGCGGGTCAGGCTCACCGGCTCCTTGATGATGAACGAATGGTGGCAGTTGTCGCAATGGAAGAGCCGGCTGTTGCTCAGGTGCCACTCGAAACTTTTCACCCGCGAGAGCTCTCTCCACCACAGGATCGCGATCAGGATGATCCACAGAAGAAAGTAGAGAAGCAGCGCGTCGGCGTAGGACATGCCCATGTTATTGATCCTCCTCCGGTGCGGCCGGCGGTTCCGGCCAGTAGATCGTGACGGTGGTGAATTCCGGGAGCTCTCCGGCGGAGCGGGAGAGCGCCATCAGCGCCGTGTTGTCGAGCGCTTCGTCTCCGCAGGACTCCACCAGGGTCTGGCGGACGATGCTGCCCGCCCGGCGGCAGATCACCACGGTCGGACCGGCGGCGCCCCTGCCGACGGGGAAGGAGAGCTGCGAGAGGTGCAGTTCCCGGTTCTCCGCATCGCGGACGATCGGCCGGAGCGGTTCCGCCGGTGTCTGTGGCGGCGGTTCCTGCCGCCCTGCAAAAAGAAAATCCAGATCCCGCGTCTTCGTGGTTCCGGCAAGCGGCGCGAGCGGCCGGAATTTCTGAATCCGCCGCTCCGGGAGCTCCACGGTGCAGACGGGCCGGTTCCCGGTGAAATCGTGCAGAACCGGCAGTTCATGGCGCGCCGCGTATCCCGCCTCATTGTCCGTCCGCACCATCAGGGCGGGATCGTGAACCGAAAGCCAGCGGTTGAATCCGGTCCTCTCCCCGGCGGTCAGCACCGCGGGATTGAACAGCGTCACTCCGGCGCTTTTCGGTGCCGCGGCCGGCCGCCGCTCCGGTTCATAACGGATCAGGCCGAACAGAAGGCCGTGCGCCGCCACCGTGATCAGCGCGGCGCCGACCACGATCCAGTGCCGGCTCGGCGCCGGCTTGCGGAATATGGCTTTGACCATGACCCGGACCCTCTCTCTTACTGGCCGAAGACGGTTTCCTGACGTGCCGACGGCGGCATGACCGCGAGGAAGCTCGACAGCTTCGCCGCCTCCGCCATCGCCATCACTTCGGCGACCGTTTCAAAAGCGACCCGCTGGTCGGCGCGGATGATGACCGACGCGGTCTGCGACCGGCCGCGCACCTCGCCGAGGCGCTGTTTGAGCAGCTCCCGGGAGACCGGCTGGTCGTTGAAGTAGAGCAGACACTCCCTGCCCGGCGCGGCCGGCGGCGTGATGGTGATGACGAACTTCTCCATATCCGCGATGTTCGACGGACGCACCCGCGGCAGTTCCACGCTGATTCCGGAGACCCGCACGAACGAGCCGGAGAGGAAGAAGAAGATCAGCGCCAGAAAAAAGATATCCACCAGTGCCGTCACGCCGGCGACCCCCGGCCAGCCGTTCAGCGGTTTGAGGCGCGTACGGTAGCGCCGTCTGCCGATGTCGGTCCGGATCATTGTTCCTCTCCTCCGGTCTCGGCGCGGCGGCGTTCGAAGAAGGCGATGATCTCCAGCGACGCCTTCTCCATATCCAGCGTGATCGAATTGACCCGGGCGATCAGGTAGTTGTAGCCGAGGTAGGCGGGAATCGCCACCACCAGCGCCGCCGCGGTGGTGATGAGCGCCATATTGACCGCTCCCGCGATGTCGGCGGTGGAGAGGTAATCGCTGGCGCCGACCACCTGGAAGGTCTTCATCATCCCCAGCACCGTCCCGAGGAATCCCACCAGCGGCAGGATGAAACCGAGCGTGCCGAGCAGGTTGATGTGACGTTCGAGTTTGGGGATCTCCTCCAGTGCGGCGTCATCCACCGCCTGCCGGATGTCTTCGTCGCCGCGCTCGTAGGCGAGAATCGCCGCGCCCAGCAGCCGGGCGGCCGGGCCGGGGGTGTTGTCGCAGAGCGTGATCGCTTCGACGAAGCCGTCGCGCTTGAGCACGTTGAAGAGGCCGCGCAGCAGCTCGCGCACGTTGATCTCCTCGCGGTGGAACTGGAACACCTTCTCCAGAAATACGAAAAGGGCGATCAGACTGCCGGCCAGAATCACCCACATGATCGGGCCGCCGTCGTTCAGCAGTTTCAGATAAAGCATGTCAGAGTCTCTCCTGAAGGTTGTATTTTTCCCGAATTTTCTCGCGCAGACGGCCGAAATCCTCGCCGGTCGGCGGGAACTCCAGCGCTTCGAACCGGTCGATGACCCGGAGTGCGGCCCGCGCCCCGGCGGGCGTGCCGGATTTCAGGTGGGCGAGCACCGCTGCGTAGGCGGCCTTTCCGCACCAGACCGGGGCGGGCGCGATGCCCCGCCGCTTCTGATCGGCGGCGAGATAGAGCAGTCGCTCGTAGGTCTGAATCGCCGCGTCGCTCTCGTCGCCGAGCTCCTGGCATTTACCGAGTTTGTACAGGCTCTGGAGCACGATCCGCGGATCGCGGGAGTTCTGCGCGAGTTTCCGGTACGCGTCAGTCGCGGCGTTGAGGTCGTTCCGGTCGAGCGATTCGGAGTAGAGGCTGTAGCGGCAGTCGGCGATCCGCCCGTCGCAGATTTCGGCGAAGAGTCCGGTCGGCCGCAACTCCCGGGCCCGGGTGTAATGCCGCAGTGCATCCGTGTACCGGCCCGCGTCGGACGCGAGGTTCCCCGCCAGCAGTGCGGCGTCGGCGCCGACACTGCTGGAAGCGTAACGGCTGAGAAGTTCCCGGAGCAGTTTGTCCGCCTCCGCCGGCAGGCCGCGGGCGATGTGAATGCGCGCCCGGTTGAACAGCGCCTCCGCGCGGATATCCGGATTTTTTTCACCGGCCCGCTTTTCCGCCTCGGCCAGCAGCGTCAGCGCCCGGTCGAAGTCGCCGTCGACGCGCAGATAGTCGGCCAGCTGAAGCCGCGCTTCCACCGCGCACGGGGAGTTCGGGTACTCCTTGTCGAGCAGTTCCAGCGCCCGCAGAGTGTCGGCGGAGAGACGGCCGAAATAGGCCGACTGCATCGCCAGAAAGAGTGCCGGCGGCGCGCTGGGCGACTTCGGATTCTCCGCGGCAAAGCGGAAAAATTCCGCCGCGGCTTCCTTGAATTTCTTAAGTTCCATCGCCAGTTCAGCGGCGCTGTACAGTGCCGCCGGTGCGTATTCGCTCTTCGGGTGCGCAACCAGAAATTTGAGATATTCACTGCGCGCTTCCTGACGGCGGCCGCTCTTCTCCAGCAGCAGCGCCCGGAAGTAATCCGCGGCGGCGGCCAGCTCCGGATTCGAGGAGCGCCGGAGCGCCTCCGCCACCGGCATGGCCTCCTTGTACGCCTGCTCCTCGAGCAGACACTGGAGCAGCAGGAAGCGGGCGGGATCCGCATAGCCGCCGTTGCCGGACCCGATGGCCGCGACAAGATTCTGTTTCGCCTTCTGAAACTGCTTTTCGCGGAAGTGGAACTCCCCGAGCAGATAGTTCCCCTCCTCCCGCTGGCGGGCGGTTTCCGCCTGCGAAGTGAGGTACTGCAACATCTTTTCCTCGATCTCCCGGTCGTCGGCGCGGCGGGCGGCGACGGCCGCTTCCCGGGCCGCCTCCAGCCGCTGCATGACCGGAATCCGGTTGTCGCCGGTGATGCGCACGAGAAGTTCGATGGATTGTTTCCAGTCGCCGCTTTCCGCCAGCAGCCGCGCTCCCCGCAGAATCAGCAGGGCGCGGTCCTCCGCTTCGGGAAAGAACTCCACGCCGCGCAGGATGGTTTCCGCCGCCGCGGCCGGAGAGACCTTCGCCTGCAGGTTGATCAGCGCGCGCAGCGCGTTCCGCCGTTCCACGTCGCTCGACGCCAGCTGGAACCCGTTGTTGAGCAGCAATTCGGCGAATTTTACGTCGCCGTTTTTCTCCGCAAGTTTTGCCCCTTCCATCGCCAGCTCGTACAGCAGGGGATCCGGTCGCTCCGCATACCGCTTCGCCCGCGGCTTCCAGCCGGTGCGGAACGGCTCGAGTTCCCCGCGTTTCAACGCAGAGAGAAGCGTGAGCCGTTCGTAGCTTTCCGGCTCGGAAGTGCGGTATTTCCCGGCGGCGAGCAGCTGTTCCGCCTCCTTCTGCCGGCCGGTTTTGAGCAGGGTGTAAATTCGCGCAAGGTGGGCGCGCCCCGCCCAGCGGCGCAGATCGGCGTTCTGCGTCTCGATCTCGGCAAAATCGTTCGCCGCCTCGGCGGCACGGTTCTGACGCAGTTTGGAGAACGCCCGGGCGAATTTCGCGGCGCAGAGCAGTTCCGGGTCGGAACTGCTTTTGGCCAGGTCGGTGAAGAATTTTTCCGCCCCCGCGTAATCGTGTTCGGCTATCATGATCTCACCGGGCAGCAACCCGGCGGAACTGGCCGGAAACCGGCGCCGGAATTCCGCCAGCATCGCCTTCGCGTCATCGATGTCGCCGTTGCGGAGTTGCGCTTCCGCCAGCTTGAGTGCACTGGCGCTCCACAGCGCCGGATGGCTGGCGGCGAGCGTCAGGGCGCTGGAATAGAAGTTGACCGCATTGCGGAAGTCGCCGGAGGCGAAGGCGTCGTCCCCCATCCGCAGCTCCGTTTCCGGATCTGCGGCCGGGAGAACAACGGCGGCGGCCAGCAGAATCGCTGTGCCGATGGTCTGAAAGATCTTCATGCGGTCAATGCTCCGGCAGCGGGCAATTACTCCGCGGAGGGTTCGGCCGGAGCGGCTGATTCATCCGGAATTTCCAGCGGCGCGGCGGCTTCCCCGCCCTTGATCGCCGCCATGATCCGGTCGGAAATCTTCCGGCAGAGCTCCGGATCGGAGGCGATCAGCGCCTTGGTCTGATCGCGCCCCTGGCCGAGCTGTTCGCCGTCGAGGCTGAACCACGAGCCGCGCTTCTCCAGAATCCCCATGTCGGTCGCCACGTCGAGCACCGAACCGGCCTTGGAGATTCCTTCGTTGTACATGATATCGAATTCGGCCACCCGGAACGGCGGCGCCATCTTGTTCTTGATCACCTTGACCCGCGCACGGTTGCCGATGATGTTCGCCGAAGCGTCCTTGATGACGGTGGTCTTGCGGATGTCCATCCGGATCGACGCGTAGAACTTGAGCGCGTTTCCGCCGGGGGTCGTCTCCGGATTGCCGAACATCACTCCGATCTTCTCGCGGATCTGGTTGGTGAAGATGATGCAGGTCCGGCTCCGGCTCGCCGCGCCGGTGAGCTTGCGAAGCGCCTGCGACATCAGACGCGCCTGCAATCCGACGTGGGAGTCACCCATCTCGCCTTCGATCTCCGCCTTCGGCACCAGCGCCGCTACCGAGTCCACCACCAGCACGTCGATCGCGTTGCTGCGCACGAGCGTGTCGCAGATGTTCAGCGCGTCTTCGCCGCAGTTCGGCTGCGAGATCAGGAGGTTGTCGATATCCACCCCGATCTTCCGGGCGTAGCCGGGGTCGATCGCGTGTTCCGCGTCGATGATCGCGCATTTGCCGCCCTTGGCCTGCGCGTTGGCGATCACATGGAGACAGACGGTGGTCTTGCCGCTCGATTCGGGCCCGAAGATCTCGATGATCCGCCCGGCGGGAAGTCCGCCGATCCCCAGCGCCAGGTCGAGCGCCAGCGAACCGGTGCTGATCACCGGCACGTCGGTGCAGGCCGCCCCGGTGTCCCCGAGGCGCATGATCGAACCCTTGCCGAACTCCTTCTCAATCTGGCTGATCGCAATCGCCAGACTCTTCTCCTTATCGACGACTTTGGCTTCCTTCTCTGCCATAGTGTGCTCCTTTTCTTGATCTTGAACTGTTTTCCGCTCTCTGTCGCCTAGATATCCAGATCCTTGACGCCGGCCGCGTATTTCTCAATGTATTCCCGGCGCGGTTCGACCACATCGCCCATCAGAAGGTTGAAGATCTGGTCCGCCTCGATCGCGTCCTCCATGCGGACCTTGATCATCGTCCGGGTCTGCGGATCCATCGTGGTCTCCCAGAGCTGTTCGGCGTTCATTTCACCCAACCCCTTGTAGCGCTGGATGCGGAGCCCGTCCTGCCCGTTGGTGCGGACCGCCCGGAACAGCTCCTCGAGCGACTCCGCCGCCGTCTCCGGCGTGCGCGGCGTCGTCACCAGGAACTTCGCCCCGGCCTTGTCGAACACCTGCCGCGGCGTCAGGCCGTGCGCGGCGAGATCCCGGGTCAGCGCTTCGCAGTTCGCCGCTTCGAAGATGCTCACCACGTCGATGTGGCGGGCGAGTTCGGCGCTCCGTTCCGCCGCCGCGGCGGCCGCCGCCTGATCTCCTTCCGGAACCTCCGGCGCCGGACCGCCCAGCCGCTCCTCGGCGGCGGCGATGAAAGCGTGCTGTTCCTCGGGGGTGTAGATGTACTGTTCGGTCATCGTGCCGTCGATCTCGCGCACCGTGATGTGGCTGATCGGGCAGCGCCCATCTTCGGTGATCGCTTCAAAGTATTCGTTCGGCTCGACTCCGCAGCGCCGGAGACCGGCCGCCGCCTGCGAGGCGCGGGTGTAGAGTTCGACCAGCGCGCTGAGCCGCTCCGGTTCGATCGGATTGCCGTCGGCGTCCTTGACGGTGATGTCCTCTTCGCCGAGTTTGACCAGGTAGCGGTCGAGCTGATCCTCAGTGTCGATGTAGCGCTCCTGCTTCTTGCCCTTGGTGACCTTGAAGAGCGGCGGCTTGGCAATGTAGACGTATCCTGCCTCGATCAGCGGCTTCATCTGCCGGAAGAAGAAGGTCAGCAGCAGCGTGCGGATGTGCGAACCATCCACATCGGCATCGGTCATGATGACCACGCGGTGGTAGCGCGCCTTGGAGACGTCGAACTCTTCGCCGATGCCGCAGCCGATCGCGTATATGAGCGACTGGATCTCCTTGTTCTCAAACACTTTGTCGGCGCGGACCTTCTCGACGTTGAGCAGTTTGCCTCGAATCGGCAGAATCGCCTGGAATCCGCTGTCGCGGCCCGATTTCGCCGAACCGCCCGCCGAGTCACCCTCGACGATGTAGAGTTCGCAGCGGGAGGGATCGCGGTTGGAGCAGTCGGCCAGTTTGCCGGGCAGCCCGAGCCCTTCGAGCGCGCCTTTTCTGCGGACGGTTTCCCGCGCCTTCTTGGCCGCTTCGCGGGCCCGCGCCGCCAGCATCGCGCTGTTGCCGATGTTCTGCGCTACCTGCGGATTCTCTTCGAGGTAGGCGCCGAGCTCCTCGTTGATGACCGATTCGACGATGCCGCGCACTTCGGAGTTGCCGAGCTTGGTCTTGGTCTGCCCTTCGAACTGCGGGTCGGGCACCTTGACGCTGATGACCGCCGACAGCCCTTCGCGCACATCCGGCCCGGAGAGCGGCGTGTCGTTCTTCATCATCGTCTTGGTGTAGTTGTTGATGGTACGGGTGAGGGCGGTCTGGAATCCGGTCAGGTGCGAACCGCCCTCGACGGTGTTGATGTTGTTGGTGTAGCTGAAGATGTTCTCGGAGGTGCCGTTGAAGTACTGCATGGCCACTTCGACGTCGATGTTGTTCCGCTCGCGGTGGAAGTAGATCACGTCGGGGTGGACCAGCTCCTTGTTGTGGTTCAGCATCGCAACGAACTCCCGGATGCCGCCCTCGTAGTGGAACTTCTCGGTGCGGACCGGCTGGTCGGGCGTCTCGGCGCGCTCGTCGGTGAGCGTGATGCGGATTCCGGAGTTGAGGAACGCCAGTTCGCGCAGCCGCTTGGCGAGGATGTCCCAGACGTAGACGGTGTCGGGGAAGATGGTCCCGTCCGGCTTGAAGGTGACCCGGGTGCCGCGCTTGGTGGTCGGCCCGAGCTCGTGGAGCGGCACGGTGGTGACGCCGCGTTCGAAGCGGATCGAATAGGCCTTGCCGCCGCGGTAGACCTCGACCTCCATCCAGTCGGAGAGGGCGTTGACGCAGGAGACGCCGACGCCGTGCAGTCCGCCGGAGACCTTGTAGGAGTTGTGGTCGAACTTGCCGCCGGCGTGCAGGATGGTGAGCACCACTTCGACGGCGGGCTTGCCCTCGCCCTCGTGGATGTCCACCGGGATGCCGCGCCCGTCATCCTCGACCGTGATCGAGTTGTCGGGGTGGATGGTCACTTCGATGTGGGTCGCGAATCCGGCGAGCGCTTCGTCGATGGAGTTGTCCACCACTTCGTAGACCAGATGGTGAAGTCCGCGCTGCCCGGTGTCGCCGATGTACATCGACGGTCTGACCCGGACCGCTTCGAGCCCTTCGAGCACGGTGATTTTACTGGCGCTGTATTCGGAACTGGAACTGCTTATGTCAACGTTGTTTTCACTCATATGGCCCACTGTCTCTCCAAAGGTTGTTCATGCAATGGATTAACATACACCACAACCGGGCCGAATGCAATTTTTCCGGCGGAAAAAGTGCACTTTTTGAAGAGATTTCCTTCCCCGCCGTTTCCGCGGGGAAGGAGGGGGGAGGAACCGGGTCAGTTTCCGGTGAATTCGCCGCCGGAAATCGGACCGCCGAGCACCGGATACGCCGGAATTTTCTTCAGAATTTCACACTCCGCTTCGATGGGCGGGAAGTTGCCGTTTTCGTCGCGCAGGAGGATCTTCGCCTTCTCGCCGGGCGTGAACTTCTCCGGCGCGGTGATTTCGAGTTTCAGCAGCAGCCGGGAGAAGGGCGGCACGGTGCCGGTGAGCCGGTCCGGAACCGCCTTCCAGCCGGCCGGCACGGTGACCGTCATGGAGGCGGGCAGCTCCCGGCCGAAGGGGTTCGCCAGCGTCACCACCGCCTCCTGCGGCCGCCCGTTCGGGAAGCAGTAGAGCTCGGAGCGGATCCGCCGCTTGTGGCTGCGGAAGTAGCTCTTGCTCTTGTAGATCTTCGCCACCATCTCCTGCGGCAGACGCGCTTCGGCGTTGGCCAGATCGTCGGCGGCACAGGCGGCGAAGAGGTCGCGTGCGACGGTGTCGCCGTCGCTGGCGTACATCTCCGCAAACTGCATCTCCTTCTGGGCCCGCGAAATGAGCCGCTCGGTGTTGAGGAGCGCCCCGTTGCCGCCGGTGCGCTGACCGGCGGCCTTCCAGGCGGCGTCGATCTTCCGGCGCAGCGCGGGCAGGTCGGCGGCCGGAATGGAATCGGTTCCACTCCGTCTCGCCAGCATGATCCGGGCGTGGACGAGCAGGTCGAGCACCTTGTTCGACACGTAGAGCTGTTCCGCCGAAGCGGTGCGGCGCATGGTGCGGATGGCGGCGATCTCCCGGTCGAGGAGCGCGGTGAACTGTTTGTCACTGCACTTCATGAGCTTGTCGATGAGGGGGCGGAACTGTTTGCCTTCCGGCTCGGAGGAGTGGAAGGCGATCTGCTCGGCCAGCGCGGCGCGGACCATGGAGTCCGGCACGTTGCGGAGAAAGACCGGGGTTTCGCGCGAAAGGATCGGCGCGGTCGCGTCGAGTTTCCGCCCGAACATCTCTTCCGCCGTCGCCACGCGGGCGGAGGAGAGGGGGAGCTTCACCGGCGTCGTCGAGTCGGTGAAGAGGACCGCTGCCGGATTTTTCCCGTTGGCGAAGAGGTAGATGCGGACATTCCCCCGCTTGAAGTTCCCGAGCGGAAGCGCGTCGCCGAGGTTGCGGCTGAGTGCGGCCTGCGCGACCAGATAGAGCGTCGGCTTGCCGTCGAGCATCAGCGGCGCCCAGAGATTGCCGGTGTAGAGGAAGGTCTTGCCGTTTCCGGCGGCGCGGTGGGAGACGATCGATTCGAGCAGCGTGTACGCCGGCTGTCCTTCCACCGCGGTTTCGGTGGACCAGAGGTCGAAGTCGCGCCCGAAGTTCCAGGCGTTGCGGCGGATTTTCTCCAGCCGCGGATAGGTCATGACGCCGTAGCTGTGGTAGGAGAGCAGGTCGGTCCAGCGGAGGGCGCCGAGTTCGAAGATGTCGCGGCCGAACTGCCGGAACCCGTAGGGGCTTTCACCGAACTCCGGTTTGACGTCGGTGAAGTAGACCAGCGCCTCGGGGTCGGCCTTCTTCAGGGCCTCATAGGAGAGGCGGAAGAGGTTCACCGCTTCGCCGGCGGTGCCGTGGAGCCCGCGAAGACGGTAGTAGCTCCACGCTTCGTTCCACACTTCGTGGGCGCGGAAGGGCGAGGCCTGCTTCACCTTCTCCACCACGGGCAGAAGGTAACGGTTCATCCAGGCGTCGAGGTCGGCGGGCGGGTAGTAGGAGTAGATCCAGTCCTGCGGCCCGACGACCGGTTCGCCGGGCAGAATGGTCGAAAACGCCCGGGGCGCGCCGAGAAAGACCGAACACTCGCGAATCTGATTTTTCTTCACAAAGGCGAGCCGTTTGTCGAAATCGCTCCAGTCGGGTTTTCCTTCGGCGTCGGCGTGATCGCTCCAGCGGCCGTAGACGTCGTGGTTGCGCCACCAGTGGATTCCGGCATGGTTCACGAATGCGTCGGCGTAGTTGTGGTAGTGGGCGCCGAAGGGGGAACTGCTCTGCCAGGTCGCGGCGGCGGCGGGCAGATACATCACCGGCACCGGATTCTGAAGGAGGCTGATCTCGTAGAGGTACGGGCCGTACTCATCCGGGAGCGGCAGCGGGACCGTGGCCGTCTCCTTGAAGGAATACTCCCCGGAAAGCTGCTTCAGCTCCTTTTTCCCGTCGCCGGAGAGCAACCGGATGTGGACCGGGAGCTTTGCGGTCTGCCCCGGATCGCAGTTGCGGAGCACGAGCGCGGGCTTCCGTTCCGCGATGAGCAGTCCGCCGTCGAGCGCGTCGGAGAAGGCCGCCTCCACCGGATGCGGCTGCCGGAATGCGCCGAGTTCATAGAGCCGCACCATGTTGTCCGGCAGCTGTTTGAGAAAGACCACCCGGACGGCCTCTGTCTTCTCCGTGGGGAAGGCGCTGCTGCTCTGCACGGCGCGATTGTTCCGCACTTTCCGGACGGTCTTCCAGGAGTCGCCGGATTTCGTCTGAATGTCGTAGTCGACGGAGAGATGGGTGGGATTCCAGAACTGCAGTGAAACCTGATTGACCTCCCGCGGCTGATCGAATTCGACGGCGAGCCAGTGTTTCTCCGGCGTATCGCGGCTGACCCAGCGGCTCGCTTTGGAGGTGAAGTCGCCGTCACCGGCCTTGTCCGGCGTATAAGCCGCGAAGTGGCAGTCCGCAGTGAAGCGGGAGCCCGGGGTGCGGGCGAGATTTTCCGGGCGGTCGGCGCCGGTTACCGCCAGCGCCGCGCCGAGCAGCGGGAGGAGCAGGGAGTGGATCTGTTTCATAAAAACCTCGTTGTCTGATGGTGGATGTCCAATGCGGGGCGGGGACTGGGGCCCTATCTCGCTTCCCGGGGATTCCAGAAATAGATGTAGGCGTCCTGACAGTTGCGTGTCGCCGCGTGACCGTCGCAGAAGAGGATGTTCATCGTGCTGCCGCCGTGCCGGAAGGGATCGCCCCGGCGGTAGGTGGTCGTCGATGTGGTTTCAAAGCTGAAGCCGAAGTTGGTGTTGTTCGGGTCGGCTGTTTTGTCGATGGTGAGGTAGGTGTCGTCGGAGTCGCCCGCGTTGCCGCGTTTGGAGGGATAGGTGATCTCGTTCACCTTCACTTCGCGGAATGTTGACGAGCCGAATGCCTGCCGGGTGCAGATTCCCTGTTCGCTCCCGCCGTCATGGAAGGGCCAGATGTAGGTGCCGGTTCCCGGTTTATGATCTTTGCCTTCGCCCGGGTTGAGCGCGGGGCAGTGGAACGGCCCCTTGCGGGCGAAGATCTCGTCATTGCTTGGCAGCAGATTCTTCCAGCCTTTGGTGTTGTAGCCGCAGTAGGGGCCGATGAGGTTGTTCCAGGCGTAGTTATTGTTCCAGTCGGCGCTGTCGACGTAGGCGTTGACCGGGAGGTAGTCGTTGTAATCGCTCGTGTACCGGGCGAAGCCCAGGCCGATCGTCTTCATGTTGGAGGTGCACGAGATCGTCTTCGCCCGATCCCGCGCCTTGTTCAGCGCCGGGAGCAACATGCTTGCGAGAATGGCGATGATCGCGATCACAACGAGGAGTTCGATAAGGGTAAACAACTTTCTCTGCATCATCCTGACTGCCTCCTTTGTATTTGAGTTCTGCAATGCGTTTACAATCCGGATTCCCTACTGCCGGCCGTGGAGACAGCCGCCGATTTCCCGCAGCGCCGCCTGCAAGGCGGCGATGTCGACGGAGCGGACATCCCCCTCCTGCGCCATCCCGGCCGCGATTCCGGCCGCCTGGCCGGTGACGAAGCAGGGGGGCATCACCCGGATCGACGACTGGATCTCGCGGTCCGACGAGAGGGCTCGCCCCGGCACCAGCAGATTGCGGAGCCCGACCGGAATCATCGCCCGGTAGGGAATCCCGTAACTTTCGCCATGTTTGAACCGGGTGGCGGCCAGCACCTGTTCCACCCGCTTCTGCTCTTCGCTGTCGAGACTGCTGGAGTGGATGTCGACCGGGTAGCAGCAGCGGCCGATTTCATCGGCGAAATCCGCCCGGTTCCGGTAGTCGTCGAAGGTCATCCGGTACTCGCCGCGAATCCGCCGGGTCTCGCGCACGCCGAGCAGTGACGCGGTCGAAACCAGCACGGCGTTTTCGAAGCCCGGTACCTGTTCGCGGTAGAAGGTTTCAAAGGTCCGCACCACCCGGCGCCCTTCCATATAACCCCGGGTGAGGTCGTCGGGATCGAGCACGTTGCAGCCGTAGATGTGGCCGAGATTGCTGGTGGCGGTGGCGAGGCTCATCCGCGTCATACAGACGAAGTGGTGCTCGACCAGCGGAGCGGTTCCCGCCTGGAGCATCCGGAGCCAGATGGCGCGGTCGGAGTTGCCGTTCCGGCACGCTTCCTCATACTTTTTATAATCGATGTTGGCGAACTGGGCGCAGAGGGTGGGGCTCATCGTGTTGCCGGCTTCGTCGCCGTATTCGAACTCCACGCCGGCGAGCATCGCCAGCATGCCGTCTCCGGTCGCGTCGATGAACTGTCTGCCGGTGATCCGGCGGATTCCCTGCGCGGTGGCGGCCCAGATGGCGCGGATGCGTCCGTCTTCCACCTCCGCTTCGCACACCTTGACGCCGAACAGCACCCGCACACCGGCGGCTTCGACCAGGTCGTCGAGCAGCCGCTTCATGATTTCGGCGTCGATCGCCTGCCAGGAGGCGGGTTTGCATTCCACCCCCATCCGGCGGCAGAGTTCGCGGTCGATCTCCTCGTAGATGCCGCCGTAGAGGAACCGTTCGCCGTCGGAGGACGGCGCGAAGCTCGGCACCAGTCCGGATGTGGCCAGTCCGCCGAGCGTGCCGGTCTGCTCCAGCAGCAGAACCCGGTATCCCCGGCGCGCCGCGGCCAGCGCGGCGGCCACGCCGGCGGGGCCGCCGCCGGAAATGACAATATCACTCTCTGCAAGCAGAGGAAAATTCCCTTTTGTCGCTATCATCGTTTCGGTCTCCCGGTTGTTTTCTCTCTGCTAATAAGTATACTGAAAATCTGAGGAAATGCAACTCGTTTCGGGATTTTGTTATGTAACAAAATGTACCAAAATGACGGCGCCGGCGGCAGAAACGAAAAAAAGCCGGGGGAGGAGACAGGGCTCCTCCCCCGGCGGGAAGCGTGAATGTCACGCCCGCAGGAAGCTCTCCGAAACCTGGAGCAGTTTCGCTTCCGCGAGGGCGGGGGCGAAGAACTGGATTCCGACCGGCATGCCGGTGGCGTCGTCGTTCCCGGCGGGAACGCTGATGCCGCAGTTGCCGGAGAGGTTCAACGCGATGGTGAAGATGTCCGAGAGGTACATCTGAAGCGGGTCGGACTTTTCGCCGAACTTGAACGCGACGGTCGGCGTGGTCGGCGCGAGCATCACGTCGCACTGCCGGTAGGCCTCCTCAAAGTCGCGCCGGATCAGCGTGCGCACCTTCTGGGCGCGGAGGTAGTAGGCGTCGTAGTAACCGCTGGAGAGCACGTAGGTGCCCAGCAGAATGCGCCGTTTGACCTCGTTCCCGAACCCTTCGCCGCGGGTCTTGAAGTAGGTGTCGACCAGGTCGCGCCCCTCCTTGCGATCCCCGTAGCGGATGCCGTCGAACCGGGCGAGGTTGGCGCTCGCTTCGGCGGTGGCGATGATGTAGTAGACCGCGACCGCATACTTCGTATGGGGCAGGCTCACTTCGACCGGTTCGGCGCCGAGCGCCTTGATCCGGGCGATCGCCTGCTGCATGACCGCTTCGACGCCGGCGGAGAGGCCGGAGCCGGAGAAGTACTCCTTCGGCAGGCCGACCCGGAGCCCCTTGAGCGCGTTGCCTGCGTTGCGGACCGCGTCGGCAAAACCGCCCGCCGGATCCGGCAGCGAGGTGGAGTCCATCGGGTCGTGTCCGGCGATGGTGTCGAGCAGAATCGCCGCATCGAGCACGTCATGGGTCATCGGCCCGATCTGATCGAGGCTGGAGGCGAAGGCGACCAGTCCGTTGCGGGAGACCCGCCCGTAGGTCGGCTTGAGCCCGACGATGCCGCAGAAGGCGGCGGGCTGGCGGATCGAACCGCCGGTGTCGGAGCCGAGCGCGGCCGGGGCGAATCCCGCCGCGACGCAGGCGGCGGAGCCGCCGGAGGAGCCGCCGGGAACCCGGCTGGTGTCGCGCGGATTGGCAGTCTTCTGGAACGCGCTGTTTTCACAGCTCGACCCCATGGCGAACTCATCCATGTTGAGCCGCCCGAAGGGGAGGAAGCCGCGGGCGCGGAGCCGGGCGACGGCGGTCGAGTCGTACGGGGACTTGACCGGGGCCAGGATCTTCGAGGCGCAGGAGCAGGTCTCACCTTCGGCGACGATGCAGTCCTTGATGCCGACGGGGATGCCGTCGAATTCACTCTTCGCCTTGCCTTCGCGGCGGCGGCGGTCGGCGGCTTCGGCCTCCGCCAGCACCCGTTCGGAGTCGATGTGGAGGAACGCCTTGATCTCGCCGTCCTTCTGACGGATGCGGTCGAGGCAGCCGTTGACCAGTTCGACGGCGGAGAACTCCCCGGCGGCCAGCGAGGCGGCCAGCGCGTGGATCGGCTTGTCGCAGAAATCGGTTTCCGGCATTTCAGTTCATCCCTTCTCCCGGCAGCACCTGCGGGACCCGGATCAGGTCGCCGTTCATCAGGGCCGGGGCGTTGGCGAGCATGCGTTCGCGGCCGAACGGTTCGCCCGCGACATCCTCGCGCCATACGTTGGAGAGCGGGGCGGCATGGGCGGTCGGTTCGACGCCGGTGAGGTCGAGTTCGCCGAGTTCCGCGATGTACGCCACGATGTTCTCCAGATCCTTCTGAAGCGCGGCGGCCTGCCCGTCCGGAATTTCCAGCCGGGCGAGCTCCGCCACGTAGCGAATGTCGATATCGCTCTTTTCCATTGTAACCTTACTTGTCGCCGCGTTCGAGCATCAGCGTCTTGGTCACGAGGTCGCACACCTCCGACGGTCCGAAGTACTGGATCGGGCCGGGATAGACGTAGGCGGTCTCCGTCGCCCACTCGGCGCGGTGCGCGGCGAAGTACTCGAAGGGCGCTCCGTCGAGCTTGACCAGCGCCTTCTGAATGACCGGCTTGTCGTGGCCGTGGCGGCGCTCGATGTTCATCATCATGGTGATCGGAATGCCTCCGGCGATCCACTCCGAAGCCGGCTTCGTGGTGTTGCGGACGCTGGACATGTAACCGGT
Organism: uncultured bacterium; assembly: GCA_900551245.1. Taxonomy (GTDB): domain Bacteria; phylum Verrucomicrobiota; class Lentisphaeria; order Victivallales; family Victivallaceae; genus Victivallis. Next base: position 82,612 of record URVC01000002.1, read on the forward strand.
CCGGCCGGCGGCGATCAGCGCGGAAGCGTTGTAGCCGAGGCTGTAGCAGTAGTCGGCGTCGAAGTTCGACGGCGCCGCGCAGCGCCCTTCGTACCCGAAGAAGTGGACCTGGGTGCTGAACTTGCCGTTGTAGCTGCCTTCGGCCTTCATCGCCTTGAGGCGGGTGCCGACCATTTCGGCGAGCATCTTCTCGGTCTCAATGAGCGAGACCTGGACGTTGCCGTGCGGGTCGCGGTCGTTGCAGAGCTGCATCTGAATCCCGGCCGGCAGCGAGCGGAAGACCGCGGCGGAGTCGGCGGAGAGGTTCTCGGCGGCGAAGGCGACCTTGTCGCTCTTCTCCATCGCGTCGACCTTGGCGGCGTTGGCGGCGAGCAGGTCGTTGAGTTCGGCGATCAGCACCTTGATCTCCGGGACGAACTCGATGAGGCCTTCCGGAATCAGCGCGACGCCGAAGTTCATTCCGGCGGCGGCCCGGGCGGCGACCACCACGGCGATCTCCTCGACGATCTTGGCGAGGGTCATCTTCTTCGCCGCGACCTCTTCGGAGATGATCGCGATGTTCGGCTGGGTCTGGAGCGCGCACTCCAGCGCGATGTGGGAGGCGGAGCGGCCCATCAGTTTGATGAAGTGCCAGTACTTCTTGGCGGAGTTGGCGTCACGGCCGATGTTGCCGATGAGTTCGCTGTAGACACGGCAGGCGGTGTCGAAGCCGAAGCTCGCTTCGATCCACTCGTTCTTGAGGTCGCCGTCGATGGTCTTCGGGCAGCCGATCACCTGGATCGGAATGTTGTTGCTCTTGAAGTATTCCGCGAGCATGCAGGCGTTGGTGTTGGAGTCGTCGCCGCCGATGATGACCAGAGCGCTGATGCCGAGCACTTCGCAGTTGCGGCGGGCCGCTTCGAACTGCTCATCGGTTTCGAGCTTGGTCCGGCCGGAACCGATCATGTCGAAGCCGCCGGTGTTGCGGTAGGCGTCGATCACGTCGGAGGTGAGCTCCATGTATTCGTCGCGGACCAGCCCGTCGGGCCCCTTGAGGAAGCCGTAGAGGCGGCAGTCCGGATGGATCGATTTCAGGCCGTCGAAGAGACCGGCGATGACGTTGTGGCCGCCGGGGGCCTGGCCGCCGGAGAGGATCACGCCGACGTTGATCGCCTTCCCGCCCTTCGCGTTGGGATCGGCTTCAAAGGTGAGCGCGGGGCTGCCGAAGGTGGTCTTGAAGATCTCGCGGATCTTCTCCACATCGGCGACGGCGGTGGTCGGGGCGCCTTCGATGACGCGGACCATGGCGCCGTGAGCCAGCGCGGGCGGGAGTTTCGGGGCATAGGCGGCACGCGCCTTCTGGAGGGGAGAGATCTGATTCATGGTGATTTCCTCGAATATTGAATTTGGTTTCACTCTACAGATACCTTGATATTTATAAAATAATCCCTCGCGCGGGATTTATCAAGCTGGAAATATCCGCTTTCGGCACTATATTCCAATACAGCAAGAGGAAAGGAGCCTGATGGGATGAAAGCGAGAACCCGATTGATTCTGGCGGCATTGCTGACCCTGCCTGCCGCCGCTCTCACCGGATGCCGGAGCACGGCGGAGACGGAGGCGGACGAAGAGCGCCCGCTGATCAGCGAAAAAGCCTACAGCGAGGCGTCGATTCTGGCGCAGACGATCGAATTTCTGCACGACAACTACGTGGAGTCCGACCAGGTCAGCTACGAGAAGCTGCTGACTTCGGCACTGCGGGGGATGGTGGCTGATCTCGATCCCTATTCCGGCTACGAGCCGCCGAAGGAGTTCTCCGCCAACGAGACGAGGCGGACCGGCGAACTGGTCGGCCTCGGCGTGGAGATCGTCAAACAGCCGAATGCGCCGCTGCTGGTGGTCAACGTCCTGCCCGGCTCTCCGGCGGCGGCCGCGGGGGTGCAGCCCGGGGACCGGCTGGTGGAGATCGACGGCAAGTTGACGCAGCGGCTCGATCTGGAGAGCTGTCTTGCACTCGCCCGGGGCGCGATTGGCAGCGTGGCCCATCTCAAGGTGGCCCGGGAGGGGGCGGAGGATCTGCTGAGTCTCGAGGTGAAGCGGGCGAAGGTGATCCGCCCCTCGGTGCCGCCGGATGCGGTGAAGAAGCTCGCCGGTTCGATCGGCTACATCCGCATTGAAAGTTTCAACGCCCATACCCCCGGGGAGTTCCGCACCGCGCTCGACCGGCTGAAGAAGGAGAAAATCCGCGCCCTCATCATCGATCTGCGCAACAATCCGGGCGGACTGGTCGGGGCGGCGGTGGAGCTTGCCTCGATCTTCCTGCCGGAGAAGAGCGTCATCATCCGCACCTCGCACCGGAAGGCGGCGCTGTCGCAGGAGATCCGGGCGAAGCGGGGGGAGGTGCAGGAGCTCGAACTGCCGGTGGTGATTCTGATCAACCCCTTCTCCGCCAGCAGTTCGGAGATCTTCGCCGGTTCCCTGCAGGACCATCGCCGCGCCCGGCTGGTCGGCATGAAGAGCTTCGGCAAGGGGACGCTGCTGCGGGTCATTCCGCTGCCGGACGGCGGGGCGCTCCGCTTCGCTTCCGGGCGCTACGTCACCCCCTCCGGACGGGTGATCGAGGGGCGCGGCCTCGAACCGGACCGGGTTTCAGCCCTGACGTTGAAACAGATCTTCACGCTCGCCGGACAGGCGCGAAAATATCCCGGCGTCATTGAGCCGAAACAGCCCGGCACCATTCGCGACACCCAGCTCGCCGATGCCGTCGCCCTGCTGACCGCCGATGCAGAGAAAAAAGCCGCGGAGGAGAAGAAGGCCGCGGAGGAGAAGAAAGCCGCGGAGGAGAAGAAGGCCGCCGAGGAGAAGAAAGCCGCGGAGGAGAAGAAAGCCGCCGAGGCGAAGAAAGCGGAACCCCCCGCTGTCTCCGCCCCCGTCGACCAGCCGGCCGGAGCGGCGAAGTAGGGTCACGGCTGTTCGAGGAGCGCTTCGAGTTCGCGGCGCTCTCCGGGCGAGTAGGCGCGGCGGTGGCGGTGCAGTTCCTCGCGAATCCGGGCACGGACCCTCTCTTCGGCCTCCGTGCCGGCGGCGGAGATGAACCAGCGGCGAAGCAGTTCCGCATATTCCGGGGCGGCGGAACGCCGGGGCGCGGCAAAACAGCGCTCCGCAACGGCGTCGGCCGCGCCGGGGTCGTCGCAGTTCTCCAGCTCCATCCGGAACCAGGCGAGCCAGGCGGCGGGCAGGTCGCAGTCGGGGCCGCCGAGCAGGCGCTGGAAGGCCTCGCGCGCTTCGTCGAACCGGTCCGCGCCGATCAGCCCGAGGATGGGGGAGAGCAGCGGCGCGGGCTTTTTCAGCCGCCGGACCGGGTAGAAGACGGCGTCGGCGAACCGTTCGGTCACTCCGGGCAGAAACGCCCCGGTGAGAAAGAGCCCGCTGAAGGTCCCCCAGGCCATAAATTCCATCCCGGCGGCGATGACGCCGAATCCGTTGCTCTGCCGGGTCATGTCGGCGAGGGCGCACATCGCCATGACGGTGGTGAAAAGGCCGCAGGCGCCGTAGACAAACCGTAGCATCGGAGCTCCTTTTCCGCCGTGCGCGGCTGTTCGTTGAAAAATTCCGGGAGATATGGTAAATTGCCGAAATGGTGCTATATTTAATAAATTAGGATTATAATGCCGGTTTTTCAAATCCATTATCAAGGAAATATCATGAGCAAGTATCGTTCGAACACCTGCGGAGAACTCCGCAAGGCCGACGTGGGTCGGCAGGTCCGGCTTTCCGGATGGATTCACAGCGTCCGCGACCACGGCGGCGTCATCTTCATCGACCTGCGCGACCACTACGGGATCACGCAGATCGTGATCGACCCGGAGTGCGCTTTCTACCAGGCGCTGGAGCGCTGGCGGGTGGAGACGGTGGTCCGGTTCGACGGCGTCGTCGTCGCCCGCAGCGAGAGCACGATCAACCCGAAGCTGGCCACCGGCGAAATCGAGGTCAAGGCGACCGACATGGAGGTGCTCGGCGAGGCGGAGGTGATTCCGTTCCAGATCGCCAAGGACGACGGCGCGCCGGAGGCGATGCGGCTCAAATACCGCTTCCTCGACCTCCGCCGCGAACAGCTGCACCGCAACATCATGCTGCGCAGCAAGGTGATCGCCGAAATGCGGCGCTACATGACCGCGCAGGGGTTCAACGAATTCCAGACGCCGATTCTGACCGCCAGCAGTCCGGAAGGCGCGCGCGACTATCTGGTGCCGTCGCGGCTGCATCCGGGCAAGTTCTACGCGCTGCCGCAGGCGCCGCAGCAGTTCAAACAGCTGCTGATGGTGGCCGGTTTCGACCGCTACTTCCAGATTGCGCCCTGCTTCCGCGACGAGGATGCGCGCGCCGACCGCAGTCCCGGCGAATTCTATCAGATGGACGTCGAGATGAGCTTCGTCGAGCAGGATGAGATCTTCGAGGTGATCGAAGGGCTGATCGCCGACATCTTCGAAAAGTTCTCCGAAAAGGAGTTCTCTCGTCCGCCGTTCGTGCGGATTCCCTACCGCGAGGCGATGCGCCGCTTCGGTTCGGACAAGCCGGACCTGCGCAACCCGCTCGAAATGATCGACGTCACCGAACTCTTCCGCAACTGCGGCTTCAAGGCGTTCGCCGGAGCGGTCGCCGCGGGCGGCGTGGTGCGGGCGATCCGGGCGCCGAAGGTCGCGGGCAAGCCGCGCAAGTTCTTCGACGACATGATCCGCTTCGCGCAGGAGAACGGCGCGAAGGGGATGGCCTACATCATCTGGACCGGGGAAGAGGAGAAGAGCCCGATCGTCAAGTTCCTCGACCGGCAGATCCTCGACGGCCTCAAGGCGGCGGGCGGCGTCGAAGACGGCGATGCGCTCTTCTTCCTCGCCGACGAGGAGAAGGCGGTGCAGAAGATCGGCGGAGCGGTGATTCCGGAACTCGGCCGCCAGCTCGGTCTCATCGACCCGAACGTGTTCAAATTCTGCTGGATCGTCGACTTCCCGATGTTCGAACTCGACGAGGAGACCGGCGCGACGATCTTCTCCCACAACCCCTTCTCGATGCCGCAGGGCGGCATGAAGGCGCTGGAGGAGCAGAATCCGCTCGACATCCTCGCCTATCAGTACGACATCGTCTGCAACGGCATCGAACTCTCCTCGGGCGCCATCCGGAACCATCAGCCCGAAGTGATGTACAAGGCGTTCGAGATCGCCGGCTACGACCGGAGCGTCGTCGACGAGAAGTTCGGCGGCATGATCAACGCCTTCAAGCTCGGTGCGCCGCCGCACGGCGGCATCGCCCCCGGCGTCGACCGCATGGTGATGCTGCTGGCCGATGAGCCGAACATCCGCGAAGTGATCGCGTTCCCGTTCAACCAGCAGGCGCAGGATCTGATGATGAACGCGCCCGCCGAGGTGACGCTCAAGCAGTTGCGCGAACTGCACATCGAGATCAAACTGCCGAAGAAGCAGGAGAAGCCGCAGAGCGCGGAAGCGCCGCGGAACTGAGGTGACGATGGGAGCGCTTGCCGACCGGATGCGCCGGGCGTTCTGCCTGCTGATCTGCGTCGCCGCGACCGCGGTGGCGGCGGAGTCGCCGCTGCTCAACTTCGTTCCGGCGGGCGCGGACTGCCTGGTGTTCGCCGACCTCGATCAGCTGCGGAACCGGACCGGATTCGACCGGATGGTGGAATCCAGTCCCGCCATGCAGGAGCTGCTCGATGACTTCGAGGCGCGCTACCGCGTCCGGCTCGACCACTGCTCCGAACTGCTCTGGGCCGGAGACGGGAGGCGGCTGCGCGGACTGCTGATCCGGACCAATCTGCCGGAGGCGCGGTTCCGCCAGGGGCTGCGTGACGGGGGAACCCGTTTCTCTTTGAAAAAATATGGCATGCGGGAGGTCCTTCTGGTGGAGGCCGGCAGTGCCATTGCGAAGGAGCAGTTGCGGCTCGCGCTCTGCTATCTGGATCCTGCCTCGGTCCTCGCGGCCGAAGAGCGCGGTCTGGAGCTCTTTTTTGCCGCTCTCCGGCCGGTGGCGTCCAGCCGCCGCGCCGCCTTCCGGGTGCCGGATGGCGCCCCGCTGCTGTGGGGATTCTGCAATTTGCGGGCGATGCTGTCGCCGGCGGGCAGGAAGATGGATCCGGTGGCCGGAGCCTTTTTCCGCAGCATCCGCCAGCTGACGGCCGATGTGCAGCTCGCGTCCGGCGGCGGCTGGAGTCTCCGGATGAACGCCGCGTGCGATGACGCCAAATCGGCCTCGATGCTCGCCGCCGCTCTGCCCGGATATCTGGCGATGGGGGCGGGGCTCTTTTTCGCCGGGTATCCTCAGCTGGCCTCCGATGTGATCGCCGCGTTCCGGGCCCGGGCGCAGGGGAATTCCGTCGTGGCGGAGCTCCGGGTGGACGGTGCGCTGGCGGGTCGGCTCGGAGCGTTTCTGCGCAGTGAAGCCGCCCGGCGGATCATTCCGCCCGATCCGGTTCCCCCCGATCTTCAGCAGCGCCGGGCGAAGTGATGGCGGCCGCGAAGCGCAGCACAGAGTGGTGGAAGAGAATTCCGGCCGGATACCCGGTGCGGTTTCTGGCGCTCATGATGCTCGCCGTCGTGGTGGTCGCCTACTGCCGGCAGGAGGATCTCCGCGACTGGATGGTGGACGACACACGGTTCGCCGCGGAAATCCGCGAAGCCGCGCAGAAACATGGCGTGGACTCCTCGCTGGTGCGAGCCGTGGTGTTTCAGGAGAGCCGGTTCGACCCCTTCGCCCGCGGGAGCAAGGGCGAGGTGGGGCTGATGCAGGTTCTGCCGCGGGGTGCGGTCGCCGACTGGGCGCGCGTCAACCGCAGACCGGTTCCCGCCCGCTCCGCGCTGACCGATCCCCGGCTCAACCTTGAGATCGGCTGCTGGTATCTGGCCCGCGGCCTGCGCCGGTGGCGGAAATACACACACGGCGCCGAACTGGCCCTGGCCGGATACAACGCCGGCGAGAGCCGGGCGGACCGGTGGAAGCCTGAGGAGCTCGACGGGGAAGTGATTCCGCGAATTACCATTGCCAGCACCCGGCATTATGTGAGCCGGATTATGAAACGATATCGCAGTTATCAGGAGAAGAGACCGTGAGACGACAGATGTTCCGGTGGCTGTTGCCGGTGCTGCTGCTCTGCGGCGGTGTTTCCGGTGCGCCGCTTTCACCGGAGGAGGGCGGCCCCTCGCCGGACGCCGTCTGGAGAAACGACTTCAGCGATCCGGAAAATCTCGGGAAGGAGTGGAAGTTCGACGGCTCGCGCTTCATGGTTCCCCGGACGAATTTCCGCATCGCCGAAGAGGCGAGCGCGGTCAACGGCCGGGTCATGGTGGTGGAGGCGAAGCGTTCCACCGGGGTGATGCTGGCGGCGCCGTCGCCGGTCGATCTGGAACGGTATCCGGTCATGCGCTGGCGGTGGCGGGTGATTCGCCCGGTGCGCCTTGCTCCGGAGGCGGAGGAGGTGGACGATCAGGCGGTGGTGCTCTACTTCGGCGACGGCACGTTGATCCGGCAGAAGAGCGTCGGCTACCGCTGGGAGTGCAATACGCCGATCGGCAGCTCCGCGCTGCTCAAGTATGCCGCGGGGATGATGACGGTGAAGGCGTTCTGCGTGCGGAACCGCACCTCTCCGGTGGGCGAATGGATCACGGAGGAGCGCGACGTGGTGGCCGACTTCCGGGCGGCGTACGGGCGGAATCCCAACCGCTACTTCATCATCAGCGTCGGAGCGAACAGCCAGTATTCCGATTCGGATACGCGAGCGGAAATTGATTTTATCGAATTTGTCCCCCGCCGGAAGCCGCCGGAGGGCGGCGACGGCGCGAAATAGGTTCGGCCGCGGCGCGTCGGGAAGGGCGGAGTGTGGCGCAAAACCGGCGTCCGGCGGCGGGAAAGGAGGCCCCGATGGCGAAAAAATGGAATAATTTGCGCTTTTTTAAGGATTTACACTTGCTAAATCGGAAAAATGCGATTATTTTAAGTACTCTCATGGTGTGTGCCCTCGGGGGCACATGTGCCTATGGGAGCGGTCCGGACGGAGGTACGGGCCCCGGAGTGACGGTCACGATCAAGCCGACGGATGCTCATCGGCTGCGGGAGTTGAACCGGTTGCGCGGGGAGCTGGCCGCCGCGGCCGAAACGGTCAGGCGCCTGGAGCTCGAAAACGAGTCGTTGCGAGAGAGCCGGGCGGATCTGCGGGCCGAGTTGATTGAAATAAAAGAAAAATTCAACAGGCAGAATGAGAGTTTGCGCCAACTGCGGCTGTGGCTGGCCGGCGTCCCGGCGGAGGGGACAGTGCGAAAAACCGGTCGGCGGGAAGAACAGCTCGTCGGAGTGCTGGCGGAACTCTCAAAAAGCGGTGGCGAGCTCGCCCTCGACGCTGTGACATTCTGCGACCTTGTGCGTGCTCTCCTGCGTGAAGTGCCGATCGGGAAGGTGCGGCAGGCGGAGATCCGGCTCAAGCTGGACTCCCTCGCCCGGAGTGCGCGAAGGTTCATCGCCCTGACGGGGCCGGAAACGGCTGCGGAAAACGGGGCCGACCCGCTGCGAACGTGTCGGATCCTGGCAGTCGATTCGGAACTGTCGATTGTGGTGCTGTCGGTAGGTTCGGCGAAAGGCGTTTTCACCGGAATGATCTACCGGGTCGGGAAGGACAGACCGGTTCAGCTCAGAGTGGTCGCGGTGCGGCCATACGTCGCGGCGGCTGAAGTGGTCAAAGGCAGCATCGGCGACCTTGCTCCGGGGATGGAGGCCGTGGCGGGAGAAACCAGAGATGCCGCGGGAGCGTTGAGCTCCGCGGTCTCGAACAAGAAACAACAGGAATAAAGAAGCCAGACTATGGAAGTTAGAGCTTTGACAAGGAATGTGCGGATATCGCCGGAGAAGGCGCGTCATCTTTCGCGTCTGATTCAGGGCAAGTCCGCAGTCGAAGCGCTTGCGATCGTCGACCTGAGCCCCCGCAAGGCGGCCGGTCTTCTGGGCGACACGCTGCGCTCCGCCGTGGCCAATGCTGAAAACAACTGCGACCTGAACCGGAAGGAGCTCGTGGTGAAGGCCGCGCTGGTCAGCCCCGGTCCGATCATCAAGCGTTTTCGTGCGAAGGCCCGCGGTTCGGCCGGCCGGATCCGCAAGCGGACCAGCCATCTGGAAGTTATTTTGACGGATATGAACTAGAATAGGGGATTGAATCGTGGGACAGAAAGTTAATCCGATCGGATTGAGAACGGCTCTGACCAAGAATTGGGAATCCCGCTGGTTTGCCGACAAGAAGACGCATGGCCGGACGCTGTTCGGTGAGTGGCTCCATGAGGACCTTGCGATCCGCAAGTTCATCAAGGAGAAGTTTGCGCAGGCGGCGATTGCCCGGATTCAGATTGAGCGTTTTGCGAATCGCGTGCGTGTGACCATTTTTTCGGCCCGTCCCGGCGTGCTGATCGGCAAGAAGGGTGCCGAGCTTGACTCGCTCAAGTCGGACATTGCCAAGCTGGCCGCGGGCAAAGAGGTGTTCATTGAGATCGCGGAGATCCGCCGTGCCGAAACCAACGCCCAGCTGGTGGCGGAGAACATCGCCCAGCAGCTGGAGCGCCGCATCGGCTTCCGCCGTGCGATGAAGCGTGCCATCCAGACTGCGATGGATATGGGCGCCGACGGGATCAAGATCAACTGCGCCGGCCGTCTGGGCGGTGCTGAGCTTGCTCGTGAAGAACAGTACAAGGAAGGCCGTGTGCCGCTGCATACGCTGAAGGCGAACATCGACTACGGATTCACGGAAGCGAGCACGACGGCCGGTAAGATCGGCGTCAAGGTTTGGATTTGTCACAAAGACTCTACGGAGGAACAAGATTATGCCGTTAATGCCAAAAAGAGTAAAGTACAGAAAGGTTCAGCGCGGAAGTAACGCCGGACTTGCCACTTCCAACAACAAGCTGGATTTCGGCGATTACGCGTTGCAGGCGCTGACCCGCGGGTACGTTACCAATAATCAGATTGAAGCCGCCCGTGTTGCGATCAACCGTCATCTGAAGCGTCGCGGCAAGGTGTGGATCCGTATGTTCCCCTTCCGCTCCTTCACCAAGAAGCCGTTGGAAGTCCGTATGGGCAAGGGAAAGGGCGCGGTCGAAGGCTGGGTTGCTCCGGTGCTTCCGGGCCGTGTGCTTTTCGAGGTTTCCGGGTGCAGCGAAGCGGTTGCGAAGGAAGCCATGAGTCGTGCTGCGAACAAGCTCTGCTTGCGCTGCAAGTTCCTGTCGCGGGAAGGGTGATGCGATGAAGACGAAGGAAATCCGTGAATTGACCGATGCCGAGCTGGTGACCAAGGTTGCCGATCTGCAGCGTGAGAAGTTGAACCTCAAGATTCAGTCCCGTACCGGCCAGCTCGAGAAGACCGCCAGGGTCCGTGAGATCCGTCGCGATATCGCGCGTCTCTACACCGAGCAGACTGCCCGGGCCGCCAAAGCCGAGGTGAAGTGATGAGTGAAGCGAAAGTTGAAGTCCGGGGACACCGGAAGGAACGTGTCGGCGTGGTTGTGAGCAACGTCCAGGACAAGACCATCGTGGTCAAGGTGGACCGTCGCACGCCGCATCCGTTGTATCAGAAGATCGTCAAGGTCAGTAAGAAGTTCACCGCTCACGACGAGAACAACGAGGCGAAGAAGGGCGATTTCGTCCGGATCGTCGAGACCCGTCCGCTGAGCCGCACGAAGCGCTGGCGGCTGATTGAGATCATCCGCCCGGCGGTGCAGGAATAAGACCTTCAGGAGAATTGAATCATGATTCAGATGCAGAGTATTCTGGAGGTTGCCGACAATTCCGGAGCCAAGAAGGTGCTGACCATCACGGTTCTGGGGCAGGGCAAGAAGATTGCGCACGTTGGCGACATCATCAGCTGCGCCGTGGAGGAAGCGATTCCGGACGGTTCGGTGAAGAAGGGCCAGGTTGTGAAGGCGGTGGTGGTCCGCACGGCGGCGAAGATTCGTCGTCCGGACGGGTCCTACCTGCGGTTCGACGACAACGCCGCAGTGCTCATCGACAAGGACAAGAACCCGATCGGGACCCGTATTTTCGGACCCGTGGCGCGTGAATTGCGCGAGAAGGACTTCATGAAGATCATCTCGCTGGCGCCGGAGGTGCTGTAATTATGAAATACCATGTCAAAAAAGGCGATAAGGTGCTGGTGAACTCCGGCAACTACAAGGGCGAGGAGGCCACCATCAAGGCGGTCATCACCAAGAATGACCGGGTGGTTCTCGAGTTCACGTCGAAGAAAGATCGCGCGATCGGCAAGCGGACGATCAAAAAGAGCAGGCTCAATCCGAACGGCGGACTGATCGAGCGTTCGGTATCGGTGCATGTTTCGAACGTCACTCCCGTTGCCGCGGAAAAGACGGAGTAAAGTAAAATGCCTGATATGAAGAAAAAATATATGGACGAAGTCCGCGGGACGCTCCAGGCCAAGCTCGGCCTCAAGAACGTCATGCAGATTCCGAAGCTGGAGAAGATCGTGGTCTCCACCGGCATCGGGACCAGCGCGGAACGCGATGCTTTCACCGAGGCGAAGAAGCACCTCGGCGCCATGACCGGTCAGCAGCCGGTGATCACCAAGGCGCGCAAGAACGTCTCGAACTTCAAGCTGCGCGTCGGCATGCCGGTCGGTGTGATGGTGACGCTGCGGGGCAGCCGGATGTATGAATTCCTCGACCGCTTCGTGCACAACGCGCTGCCGCGCGTGCGTGACTTCCGCGGTATTCCGAAGAACGGTTTCGACGGTGTGGGCAACTACAACCTCGGAATCAGCGACGTGTCGGTCTTCACCGAAGTCGACGCCGACAAGCTCAAGTATCCGCTCGGGGTAAACATCACGATTGTGACGACCGCGAAGGATGACGAGTCGGCCCGTGAACTTCTGAAGATGATGGAAGTTCCGTTCGAGGATTAAGGAAAGGGATTGCATCATGGCAAAACTCAGTTTGATAGTGAAGGCCGAGCGCGGCAGCAAGTTCCCGGTGCGCAACTACACCCGGTGCAAGGCCTGCGGCCGTCCGCGTGCGTATATCGGCAAGTTCCAGCTCTGCCGTATCTGTTTCCGTGAACTGGCCTCGAAGGGTCAGATCCCGGGTGTGACCAAGGCCAGCTGGTAAGAAAGGAAGCAGGAAAAAAATGAGTATGCAAGATCCGATTGCCGATATGCTTACCCGTATCCGCAACGCGGGTGCGGCGGGCCTGAAAGAGGTCGCCATGCCCAGTTCGCGTGAGAAGGCGGCGATTGCCGCGGTTCTCAAGACCGAAGGGTATGTGAAGGATTTCGCGGTGGCCGAAGACGGTGCCAAGCGTCGGCTGGTCATTGAGCTCAAGTATGTTGGCGGCAAGCCGGTGATCGAAGGGCTCGAGCGCGTGAGCAAGCCCTCCTGCCGGGTGCACTGCGGCAGCCGGGAGATTCCCCGGGTTCGCAACGGTCTGGGCACGGTGGTGCTGACCACGCCGAGGGGGATCATGAGCGGTCGTCAGGCGGCGAAGGAAAACGTCGGCGGCGAAATTCTCTGCTACGTCTGGTAACACTAAGAGTTAGGAACGATTCAATATGTCTCGTATAGGCAAAAAACCGATCGACATTCCTTCCGGCGTGAAGGTTTCTGTCGAGGGGGCCGAAGTGAAGGTGGAGGGCAAGGGCACGCTTGCGATGCCGCTTCCGCCGCACGTGTCGGTTGAAGTCAAGGACGGCAAGGTGTATGTCCAGCAGGCCTCTGACGACCGTCGCGCGAATGCGATGCACGGATTGACCCGGAGCCTGATCCAGAACATGGTGACGGGAGTCACGACTGGATTCCGGAAGGAGCTGGCGATTGTCGGTGTTGGTTACAAGGCGCAGCTGGCCGGTTCGAAACTGACGCTGTCGCTGGGATTTTCGCATCCGATTGTGTTCGAAGTTCCGCAGGGTGTGAAGCTCACGGTCACTCCGGACAACAAGATGGTCATCGAGGGCAGCGACAAGCAGCTGGTCGGTGAAACCGCAGCCCGGATCCGCCGGTTCCGTCCGCCGGAACCCTACAAGGGCAAGGGCATTCGTTATGTTGACGAGCGCATCGTCCTCAAGGAAGGCAAGTCCGTGGGTTAATCCCGGGGAGCTTAAGGAGCTGATAAAATGGCTGTTATCAATCGGAAAGCACAACGTGTGCGCCGCCACATCCGGATTCGCAAGAAGGTTTCCGGCACGGCTGAGCGCCCGAGATTCTGCGTCAGTGTCACGACCAATCACATCTACTGTCAGTTTATCGATGATGTGAGCGGACGCACGCTGGCGAGCACTTCGAGCCTGGATGCGAAATTCAAGGCCGAAAACGCCCGTCCGAACATGGCGGGAGCGGCGCTGCTGGGGAAACTCGCGGCGGAGGCGGCTAAGGCGGTCAATGTTACGGAAGTGGTCTTCGACCGGTCTGGCTACAAGTACCACGGCCGCGTGAAGGCGATCGCCGAGGCGGCCCGCGAAAACGGACTCAAGTTCTAAGGGAGCGATCCATGGCTAAACGTGAAAATTTCAATGAGCCGGTGCAGAGCGAATTTGACGAGAACGTCATTTCGATCAACCGGAGTGCCAAGGTGGTCAAGGGCGGCAAGAACTTCAGTTTCGGCGCCCTGGTTGTGGTCGGCGACCACAACGGCCGGGTCGGTTACGGCTACGGCAAGGCCAATGAAGTCTCCGACGCCATTCGCAAGGGCGGTGAGGCGGCCCGCCGGAATCTGATGAAGGTTCCGATGCACGGGGATACGCTTCCGCACGAGATCGAGGTGAAATTCGGCGGGGCGCGGGTTCTGCTGCGTCCGGCCAGTTCCGGTACCGGTCTGATCGCCGGCGGTGCGGTTCGTGCGATTCTCGAGCTTGCCGGCGTCAAGGACGTGCTGGCGAAGTCGCTCGGCGCGGCCAATGCCGCCAACGTGGCGAAGGCGACCTTCAAGGCGCTTTCGCAGCTCTCGACCCGCGAAGAGGTCTATGAGCGCCGCGGACTTGAACTGCCGAAGGCTGCTCCGGCTGCGGAAAACAACTAATCAACGAATGGGAATACCTGGATTATGAAACTGCATGAACTCAGTCCGAACCCCGGTTCCCGGCAGCGGCGCAAGCGCGTCGGGCGCGGGGACAGCTCCGGCCTCGGCAAGACCGCCGGACGCGGAGAGAAGGGGCAGAAGTCCCGTACCGGTTCGAAGATCCGTCCCTTCTTCGAGGGCGGTCAGATTCCGCTGTTCCGGCGTCTGCCGAAGCGCGGCTTCAATCAGCCGAACCACATCGAGTACGCGCTGGTCAACCTGAATATTCTGGAAGACAACTTCGCGGCGGGCGACGTGGTGGATGCCGAGTCGCTCCGCGCCAAAAAGCTGCTCGGCAAGGCCGAGAAGATGATTAAAATTCTCGCCAACGGCGAACTGACCAAGGCGCTGACGGTCAAGGCGGAGAAGTTCTCTGCCGCGGCCCAGGCCAAGATCGAAGCCGCCGGCGGGAAAGTCGAAGTGGTCGAGTAACACCGGGAGAAACGGGTAGAAAATGTTGACGGCATTTCTGAATACGCTGAAAGTCAAGGAGCTGCGCAATCGCCTGCTCTTCACGGCACTCATTATCGTGCTGGTGCGGTTTGCGAGCAACATCCCGTGCCCCGGAGTGGATCCGGCGGCGCTGGAGAAATTCATCACTGAAGTTACCGCCAACAGTTCCGGTGGGTTCATGGCACTGATCGACCTCTTTTCGGGCGGTGCGCTCGCGCACTTCGCCCTGGGAGCGCTGGGGATCATGCCGTACATCACCGCCTCAATCATCATTCAGCTTCTGGTCCCCGTGCTGCCCCAGCTCGAGAAGATGCAGCGCGAAGGTGAGACGGGGCGCCAGAAGATCAGTCAGTACACCCGTTATCTGACGATTATTGTCTGTATTGTTCAGGGGGCGATGGTGGCGGTTGCGATGGTCAATCCGAGCAAGCTCGGGCTGCCCAATCCGAGTGAACCGCTCTTCATCGGCTCCAAAGCCGTGTTCATTCCGATCACGGTGCTGGTGATCACCTGCACGACGATGGTTTTCACCTGGCTCGGCGAGCAGATCACCGAGCGGGGCATCGGCAACGGTGTCTCGCTGATCATCACGATCAACATTGTCTCGCGGCTGCCGCATTCGGTGATTGAACTCATCGACATGGCGATCAAGGGGCAGACGCCGGATGGCGGAACCTTCCGTCCGGTCCAGCTGCTGCTGCTGCTCGCCGTGTTCTGCGGTGTGACCGCGGCGACGATCCTGCTTTCGCAGGGATACCGCCGGGTGCCGATTCAGATGGTCCGCAAGACGGTCGGCAAGCAGATGATGGGCGGCTCGACCTACATGCCGCTCAAGGTCAACTTCGCCAACGTCATGCCGATCATCTTCGCCGGTGCGCTGCTGATGCTGCCGGAATACTTCTTCCAGTACATGGCTGCGCGAGGCGACGCGAGTTCGATCTGGCTGAAGCTGGCGATGTTCTTCCGGCAGGATGGTGCGGGCTATATGGTCACCTACGGTCTGCTGATTCTGGCTTTCAGCTTCTTCTGGGTGGCGAACCAGTTCAATCCGATTCAGATCGCCGACAATCTCAAGAAGGAGGGGGCCTACATCCCCGGCATCAGCCCCGGCCAGCCGACGGCTGACTTCCTCGACACGGCGATGACCCGGGTGACGGCAGGCGGCGCGGTCTTTCTGATGGCGCTGGCGCTCTTCCCGATGTTCCTCTACAACAGCTTCCGGATTCCGTTCATGGTGGCCCAGTTCTTCGGCGGCACCAGTCTGCTGATCATGGTCGGCGTGGTGCTCGATACCATGAGCCAGCTGGAGTCTCATCTGACCATGCGTCATTACGAGGGATTTCTCAAGAGCGGACGGCTGCGCAGCCGCAGCGGCAACTGACGCGCCGTTGGCCTTTGTTCGAACTGTCGGACCGGTCCGACTGGGCGTCCAGTCGAAACCGGTCCTTTTTTTCATTGGACGAATGTTATGAGCAATGTGATTGCAATCGACGGTCCGGCGGCGTCCGGCAAGAGCACGATTGCGAAGCGGCTTGCCGAGCGGTTTCGCATCGCCTATGTGAACACCGGGAGTCTCTACCGGGCGGTGGCGCTGGCCGCGATGCGCGCGGGGGAGAAGCTCGATTCTCTGACTCCCGCGTTTCTTTCCACGTTGAAACTGGAGTACTGCCGGGACGATTCCGGGCAGTATGAGCTGAAACTGAACGGGGAGTTCCCCGGCGCCGCCCTCCGCGCTCCCGAGATTGCCGACGGGGCGAGTCTGGTGGCGACTCAGCCGGCGGTGCGGAATTACCTGCTGGAGGTCCAGCGTTCCTTCGCCGGAGCGCAGAGGATCGTCATGGAGGGGCGGGATATTGGAACGGTGATCTTTCCCGATGCGGAATTTAAATTTTTTGTGACCGCCACTCCGGAGGAGCGGGCGCGTCGTCGCCTCGCGCAGACCGGAGAGGTCGCCGACGGCGCGACGCTGGCGGAGGTGGCGCGGGCCATCGCGGAACGGGACCGGCAGGACTCCACCCGCGCGGTGGCTCCGCTGCGCCCGGCGCCGGATGCGGAAGTGATCGATACCACCGGCCTGACGATCGATGAAAACGTCGACCGGATTGCCGCGAAAATTGAAGCGAAAAGCAGGAGATGAGGGAACATGTATCACGAGATGCAATATCGGGTGCCCTACGCGGATACCGACCAGATGGGCGTGGTGTATTACGCGAATTACCTGGAATATTTTGAACGCAGCCGCACGGAAATGCTCCGTTCGGTCGGACTGCCCTACAGCGAGCTGGAGAAGCAGAACATCTTCCTGCCGGTTTCAGAGGCCCACTGCCGGTATCTTGCGCCGGCGCGTTACGATGATCTGCTGACCTTCCGTTCCCGGGTCATCGAGATCAAGGGGGTGCGCATGCGGGTGGAATCCGAGGTGCGGCGCGGCGATGAGCTGCTGGTGTCCGGGTATGTGGTTCTGGTCTGCGTCAACGCCGACCGCAAGGTGGTGCGCATGAGCCGGAGTCTGATCGATGCCTGTCAATGTTTTCTTGAAGCTCCGGAGAGTGTGAAATGAGTGAATATATCGATTTTTCTCTGCTGTACCCCATGAAGTTCGCCCCGATCTATCAGGCGCGGATGTGGGGTGGAACCCAGATGAGTGAAGTGCTCGGCCGCGAAGTTCCTGCGTCGGAGGATCCGATCGGGGAGTCGTGGGAGCTGGTGGACCGCCCCGACGAACAGAGTGTTCTGCTCAACGGCGCGCTGGCCGGTCGGACGTTGCACGAACTGCTCACGCACTACGGCCGCGAACTGGTCGGCCGGAAGGCGAAATCGGTGGAGCGTTTCCCGCTGCTGGTCAAGTTGATTGACGCGGGAGACCGGCTGTCGCTGCAGGTCCATCCGGACGAGGCGGCCTGCCGGGAGATCGGTAACGGCGCCGAACCGAAGACCGAAATGTGGTACATCATCGCCGCCCGCAAAGGGGCGCAGATCCTCGCGGGGCTTTCCGGCCGCGCGACCCGTCAGCAGCTGGTGAGCCGGCTCGATTCCCCGGACGTGGAAAATCTGCTCCAGGTCTATCCGTCGCAACCGGGCGACGCCTACTTCATCACCTCCGGAACGCTTCACGCGATCGGCGGCGGCAACCTGATTCTGGAGATTCAGCAGAACAGCGACACCACCTACCGGGTGAGCGACTGGGGGCGGGTCGATGCGCACGGCAAGCCGCGGCAGCTGCATATCGCGGAGGGGGTGCGCTCGATCAACTTCATGAACCGCACTTCGCCCCGCATCGCCGGAGTCTCCGGCACCGCCGGTCACAACCGGAAGTTCGACGTGGTCTCGCTCTGCCCGTTCTTCGCGGTCAGCGATCTGCGTCTGGTCGGCATCTGGAACGACGACACGGCGCCCTCCGGGAGTTTCCACCTGATCAGTGCGATCAACGCCCCGGTCCGGATCGGCCGCTCCGATGAGCCGGAGCAGATGGTCGAAGCCGCCGCCGGTGAGACGGTGCTGGTGCCGGCCTGCTATGGCGCTTACGTGGTCGAACCGCTCTCCTCCGGTGAAACCCGGGTGGTCAAGACGACGCTCTAATCAACACTGCTGAACCACGGATTTTACGATGAGCTATCAATTTATCACCGATCTTGAGAATGATCTGCGGAAGCGGTTCCCGAAGTATCCGGCGGAACCGACTCTCACGCCGGACCGCTGCCCGGCCGGAATGAAGGGGGATTTCGCACTGAACTGTTTCCGTCTGGCCCGTTTCTGCGGCGGTCCCGCCGCGGCGGCGGAGGCGGTCGCCGGATATCTGAAAACCCATGCGGATGTGGAATCCGTGGAGGTGGTCAAGGCGTTCGTCAACGTCACGCTGCGCCCCGCCGCGCTCTGCCGCGATTCGGTGGCGAATGTCGGCGCACTGCTCGATTCCGCCCGGCTGGAAGAGGGCGCCCGGCGGCGCATTCTCATCGAATACTCCGCGCCGAACACCAACAAGCCGCAACATCTCGGCCACGTGCGCAACAACACGCTCGGCATGTCGCTCGCCTCGCTGCTCAAGCGGGTCGGTCACGACGTCATCGAGATCAACCTGGTCAACGACCGCGGCATTCACATCTGCAAGTCGATGATCGCCTACGAGCGGTTCGGCAACGGCTGCACGCCGGAGTCGACCGGGATGAAGGGCGATCACCTGGTCGGCAAGTTCTACGTCGACTACAACCGGGCGCTGTCGGAGGAGATCAAACAGCTCCGCGCCTCCGATCCTTCGACGGAGGGAAAGAGCGACGAAGAGCTGTTTCTCGCAACCGAGCTCGGCCGCGCCACCCAGAAGATGCTGCAGCAGTGGGAGGCCGGGGATCCCGAGGTGCGCGCCCTCTGGAAAAAGATGAATTCGTGGGTGTTCGCCGGTTTCGCCGAGACCTACAAACGCATGGGGATCCATTTCGACCACACCTATCTGGAGAGCGAAACCTACCTGCTCGGCAAGGACATCGTCGCCGCCGGGCTGGAGAAGGGGGTGTTCGAAAAGCGCGAGGACGGCGCGGTCATCTGCGACCTCGGCAAGCTGGGGCGCAAGGTGGTGCTCCGCAGTGACGGCACCAGCGTCTACATCACGCAGGATATGGGGACCACTCTGCGCAAATATGAGGATTACCACCCCGAATCGATGATCTGGGTGGTGGGCGACGAGCAGAATCTCCACTTCCAGATGCTCTTTGAAATCATGAAGCGGCTCGGATATCCGTGGGCGGATCAGCTCTACCATCTCTCCTACGGCATGGTCAACCTGCCGAGCGGGAAGATGAAGAGCCGCGAAGGCACCGTGGTGGATGCCGACGATCTCTTCGACGAGATGGCGCGTCTCGCCGCGGATGCGTGCCGGGAGCGGGGCGGCGAAGCGCTCAGCGAAACGGAGCTGGCCGAACGCAGCGAAATCATCGGGCTCGGCGCGCTGAAGTTCATGCTGCTGAAATTCAATCCGAAGACGACGATTCTCTTCGATCCTGCCGCGTCGCTGAAGTTCGAAGGGGACACCGGGCCGTACATCCAGTACGCCGCCGCGCGGATTCACTCGATCGAACGGAAGGCGCGGGAGCGGAAGATCGATTTCGACGCCGCGTCGGCCGACTGGTCGCTGCTCGGCCACGAGGCGGAGAAGGCGCTGGCGGTGACCGCCGGCTTCTATCCTGCGGTGTTGCGGACCGCCGCCGAACGGCGCGACTGTTCGGGGCTGGCGGAGTATCTGCTTGAATTGGCGAAGGCGTTCAACCGCTTCTACCGGGAGTGCCCGGTGCTGGCCGCCGAGAGCGAATCGCTGGTCGCCGCCCGGCTGGCGATGGCCGACGCGGTGCGCGCCATTCTCACCGACGGACTCAATACGTTGACGATCCGGGTGCCGGAGGCGATGTAACCGCGCCCCGGTTCCGGTGGAAGGCGATGGTGCGGCGGAGCGCTTCGCGCAGCGGCACGGCGGCGGCGAGCCCGAGTTCCTCCCGGGCCCGGGTGACGTCCGGCACATAGCGCGGCGCGGGGCCGTCGCTCCGCTTTCCCCGGATCTCCACATGCGGAACCGGCTCGAAGCAGGAGGCGGTCAAATCCGCCGCTTCGGCGATCGAAAAACTCTCCGGCGAACCGACGTTGTACGGACGGCCGGAGACTCCCTGAAACAGAATTGTCCAGAGCCACTCCGCCAGCTCCCCGGCGTAGAGCCACGAGCGGAAGGGGCGGCCGTCTCCCTGCACCACGATCGGGCCGCCCCGGAGGCCGTCGCGGAGAAAGTTGCCGATGGCGAAGTGGATTCCGAGGTTGAGATAGGGGCCGACAAAGGCGAAACAGCGCGGCAGCAGGACGGGGAGTCCGGAGGCGATGCAGAGCTGTTCGGCTTCGAGTTTGCCGCGCCCGTAAGCGGTGACCGGATGGCAGGGGAAGTTCTCCGGAATCCCTTCCAGCTCCGGCGGCTGGACACCGTAGACCGCGCCGGAACTGGTGAAGAGAAACCGCTCCGCCTGTGCCGTTTCCGCGAACGCAAGCATTCGCCGGGTGCCGGAGACGATGACGTCGTACATCTCCTCCGGCTGTTCGGCGAGCAGTTTCGCACTTGCGTCGGTGGCGGCGTGGATCACCAGATCGAAGGTGCCGGGCGGAAAGGGAAAGCTCCGGACATCCCCCGCGATGAACCGGAGGTTCCGCCAGTGATCGAACTCCGGACAGGCGGCGAGGAACCGTTTCGGGTCGCGCGAAAGCACCGTCACTTCCGCCTCCGCTCCGGAGGCGCGCAGCGTGGCGAGCAGCCATTTGCCGAAGAAGCCGGTGCCGCCGGAGAGAAAGAGCCGTTTGCCATCCAGCCGCTCGCGGAACTCTGACGTGTCACATCTCATGGGAGTCCACCGGTGGAATCAGCATGTTGCGCCGGAACTCCTCCCGCGGGAGGAAGGGGGCGAGATCTTCGAGCGGGCAGGAGACCATGGAGCCGTCCGGAAGCAGTTTTGAGGCAGCCTTGGGGCCGAGCTGCTCGAGCGGGTCGGTCAGCACCTCGCAGAAGACCGGGCCCGCCATCGCCAGAATTTCCGGTACGAGCTGTTCGGCTTCGCGGTTGTTGCACAGCCGGAACGTGGGCCAGCCGTACGCCGCCGCGAGCCGGCAGAGGTCGGGGAGCACGACGCCGGAACCGGGGTCGGAACCGATTCTTTCGCCACCGAAAAAGGCGTTCTGGGTCAGCTTGATGGAGAGGTATCCATCGTTGTTGTAGACGAAAAGCTTCAGCGGAAGCCGGAGGTTGAGAACCGTCTGGAGCTCCTGAAGATTCATCTGAATGCTGCCGTCGCCGGTGAGGCAGATGACGTTGCGGCCGCCTCCGGCGAGCGCCGCCCCGATGGCCGCGGGGAGCCCGTACCCCATCGATGCACAGCCGACGTTGGCGAACATGCGCATCCCCGGTTTGAGCGGCATGACCTGAAAGGTGCTGGTGTAGGCGGTGCCGTTGCCGGTGACGATGATCTCATCTCCGCGACAGGCATTGCCGATGATCTCCGGCAGGACGTAGCTGGAGACCCGGTCGGTCCGGGCACGGTGCTCAGGGAGGACGACCGGATAGTCGCGCCGGACGCGCCGGCAGTAGGCGAGCCACTCCTCGTTCGGCGGCAGTTCCGGAAGTTCCGCCGCAAGCGAGGTGAGAAACTCCCCGGCGTCGGCCGGAATGGCGCAGTCGACCCGGAAGGTCGGTTTCGCCATCTCCGCCGGATCGGCGTCGACCATCACCCGGTACGCTTCGCGGGCGAGCTCCTTCCAGTCGTATCCGATGATCCGGAGGCTCATCCGGGTGCCGATGACCAGCAGAAGATCGGCGTTCTGCAGAATGAAGTTGGCGCCCCGCTCCCCGAGAATGCCGGGGCGGCCGAAGAAGACCGGGGAGTCCGACGGCAGAAGATCGATTCCGGAGAGGGTGGTCAGCACGGGAACATGCAGTTGTGCCATGAGCTTGCGGAACTTTTCGCGCGCTCCGGCGAGCGTCACTCCGTTCCCGGCGACGATGACCGGACGGCGGGCCGTCCGGAGCCGTTCGACCGCCTCCCGGAGCAGGGCATGATCCGGTGCCTGTCTTGCCGGGACGGGCTCCGCTCCCGGCCGGAGGGTGTCCGGCAGTTCCGCCGCCTGAATGTCCAGCGGCACGTCGATCCAGACCGGTCCCGGACGGCCCGAGCGGCACTCCTCCCAGGCCCGGTCCAGAACCGGAACGATCTCCTCCGGCCGGCGGACCATCACCGCGTATTTGGTGAGCGGGCGGACGATGTCGATGATGTTGATCTCCTGATCGCCGAGCTGGCGCAGGTGGATTCCGGGCGCCGCTTCGATCGTGGTGGCGCGCTTCACCTGCCCGGAGATCACCAGCATCGGGATGGAGTCGACCCACGCGCCCAGCACTCCGGTCAGCGCATTGGTGCCGCCGGGGCCGGTGGTGACGCTGACGATCCCGGGTGAGCCGGCGATTCTGGCGTACCCTTCGGCCGCCATGGCACAGGCCTGTTCATGCAGACAGCAGATGTAGCGGAGGCGTTTCTCCCGGCGCAGCGCGTCGTTGAGGTGCATCGCGCCGCCGCCGGTGACCAGAAAGACGTGCTTTGCACCGCGGTCGGCCAGAGTGCGGAAAATGTAATCGGCAACTCTCATCGTTCCTCACTTCCGTTTGCAGAAATTCCGGATGGTTTCGGCCATGTAGGCGAGTTTTTCCTCCGTCATGCCCGGATAGAGGCCGATCCAGAAGGCGTCGTTCATGATCCGGTCGGTGGCGGTGAGCTCGCCGACGATCCGGTACTCCTTCCCTTCGGTGAGCGGCTCGAAACAGGGGTGGCAGGTCAGGTTCCCGGCGAAGAGGTTGCGGGTCTGAATCCGGTGCTCCTCAAGGTGGCGCGTAAGATCGGTGCGGGTGAACTTCACGCCGGGCGCCAGCGTGATCAGAAAGCCGAACCACGAGGGATCGCTCTCCGGATAGCTGCGGCACAGCTCCAGCTCCGGCAGGTCGCTCAGCGCCTCGAAAAGAAAGCGGAAGTTCCGCCTCCGCTCCTCCCCGAACTCCGGCAGCTTCTCCAGCTGCGCGCAGCCGACCGCCGCCTGCATGTCGCTCACCTTGAGGTTGTAGCCGAACCGGCTGTAGACATATTTGTGGTCGTACCCGGCCGGAAGTTTGCCAAATTTGCCGGTGAAGCGGCGCCCGCAGACCCCGTCTTCGCCGGAGTTGCACCGGCAGTCGCGCCCCCAGTCGCGCAACGAGCGGGCAATCCGGTAAAGCTGTGGATTGTCGGTGTAGAGCGCCCCCCCTTCGCCGGTGGTCATGTGGTGCGGCGGGTAGAAACTCGACGTGCCGATGTCCCCCCAGGTGCCGGTGAGACGCCCGGCAAAGCGGGAGCCGAGGGCGTCGCAGTTGTCTTCGATCAGCCAGAGGCGGTACTTGTCGCAGAAGGCGCGGACCGCGTTCAGTTCAAAGGGGTTGCCGAGCGTGTGGGCGAGCATCACCGCGCGGGTCCGGTCCGACCGGGCCTCCTCCAGACGCGAGACGTCGATGTTGGCGGTCTCCGGTTCGACGTCGACGAAGACCGGCACCGCTCCGTACTGGAGCAACGGCGAGACCGTGGTCGGAAACCCGGCGGCGACGGTGATCACCTCGTCGCCGCGGGCGATCCGCCGCTCCCCGAGCTCCGGAGCGGTCAGCGTCATGAAGGCGAGCAGATTGGCCGAGGAGCCGGAGTTCACCAGCAGGGCGGAGTGTATGCCGAGGTACTCCGCCAGTCTCCGTTCGAACTCCCGGGTGTAACGCCCGGAGGTGAGCCAGAACTCCAATGCGGAATCGACCAGATTGACCATTTCGCGCTCGTCGAAGACCCGTCCGCCGTAGTTGAGATAGGTGACGCCCGGTTCAAACGGCGCGTTCTGCGCCGGAGCGTGAACCAGTTGGTAATATTCCCGAACCTTCTCGAGAATTTCATCGTGAAGCTGCTGTTGCTGTGAAGTCATGCGTGTTTCCAGAATTTTGTCCAGGGGGCGCGGCCGGTCTCCCAGAGGTGGTTGAGCAGGGCATACTCCCGCGGGGTGTCCATGCACTGCCAGAACGATTCATGGCGGTAGGCGGCGATATTGCCCTCCTGCGCCGCTTCGTACATCGGACGCTGTTCAAGGAACGCATCGTCTCCGGTGAGATGGCGCTTGACGAACTCCCGCTTCATCACCATGAAGCCGCCGTTGATGAAGCCGCCGGCCTGAACCGGTTTCTCTTCAAAGTTCGATACCGTGTCGCCGCTGATCTGCATTTCGCCGAAGCGCCCCTCCGGATGCACCGCCGAAACGGTCAGAAGTTTTCCCTCCCGGCGGTGCAGGGCGAGCAACGCCGCAAGATCAATGTCGGCAACACCATCGCCGTAGGTGAGGAAGAACTCCGGCTCTTCCGGGCGCAGATATTTCGCCGCGATGGCGACACGGCCGCCGGTTTTCGTATCGATGCCGGTGTCGGCCAGCGTCACCTCCCACCCCTCTTCGGGAATGTTGTCGTGAAACCGGACCTGGTTGGCGCTGCTGCCGAGCGTGATCGTCACGTCCGACCGGTGGGCGTGAAAGTTCATGAAATAGTCGATGAAACATTCCCGCTTGTAGCCGAGGCAGAGGATGAAGCGGCGGACGCCGAAGGCCGCGTAGATGTGCATGATGTGCCAGAGAATCGGCTGTTCGCCGATCGGCACCATCGGTTTGGGGAGCAGTTCGGTGACATCCCGCAGCCGGGTGCCCCTGCCGCCGCAGAGAATCATTGCCGGCGGCATGACAGAGGTTTCATTCATCGAGGGACCTCCTTATTCCTTGTGTTCGTGAGTGGCCATGGTTTCACATTCAATCAGCTGGATCAGCAACCCGTTGACCAGATTGACGCTGTCGCCGGAGACGAAGTAGGTCTTGCCGCCGATTTCGGTTTCGAACTGGAGGAGCTGGTTTTCCTGAAGCCGGTCGGCCAGTTCGAGCACCTCGTCGGCGGAGAGGGGACCGGGCAGCGGTTCCCCCGGTGCCGCCACGGCAAATTTCCGGTTCTGCACGGTCACGACGGAGCGATGGCTGTCGACAAAATAGAGCTCATGCGCCGGATCGAGGGTGTTTGCCCGGAGCAGCGGCTGAAGAATGCGTTCGAACCGCAGTTCGAATCCGGCGGTGCCGAGAAACTCCCCGGCGGGCGTGTACAACGGATAGCGGCAGTAGATCCGGTATTTGCCGATGTTGCCGGCATAGGGAGCGGACCAGATGATTTTCCGGTCTTTGCCGGTGTCGCCGATCTGCTTCCAGAGCTCGACGGCGGCCGGCGAGGCGGGATCCTCGTAGGAACCGGGGTAGCTGTAGCGGACGTTGTTCGCCCACTGCACCAGCAGCCGCTGGATCATCGTGCCCTGTTTCAGCAGCAGCCGTCTGCCGCCGCGGCTCTCGTTGATGTCGTGGCTGGCGAGATCGTAGGAGAGAATCTTGCTGCAGATATCGACAAACTGCTTCGCCCCGAGCGGACGCAACTGGACGCCGTTCGGAGGATCGGCGGGGAGCCGGACCATGTAGTCGAGATTGATCGGGTAACTGTAGGAGGCGGCGCGGACCATCCCCGGCGGAGAGGTTTCCGGCGAGCGGAACGCGCTGTTGTCGTAGAACCTGGAATTCTGTTCGACCGGCTCCTGCATGTCCTCGATGAGGTTGTCCGCAAAGAGCAGCAGCTGAGCCTGCACCAGCACGAAGTTGTGCGCCACCGCCGCGGCGAGGTCGTCGGTGTAGGACTGCAGCTGCAGCCGGTGCGTCAGATTGGCGCTGCGCTCCTGCTCGAGCCGGTTGGCGTGGTCGTAGACCAGAAAGAGCCATCCGCAGAGCGCGAGGAAGAGCGCGCCGACGATCAGGATGGTCTTGATCCGGTTGCGGTAGATTATCCGGAAAAGTTTCTGCACCGGATTGTCCGGCGCCGCCGAAACCTCCTCGTCGTAAATGAGGTGGCGGACGTCGTCGGCGAGCTCCCGGACGCTGCCGTACCGCTGGGCCGGATCCGGGTGAACCGCTTTGGCGATGATTGCGCGCGCCGCCCGGGAGATCTTCACCGCCGGCAGGTAGTGCTGGCAGTGTTCCACCTCGGAAATGCTGCAGCGGGTGAGATTGCCCACTTCGGAGCCGTCGCTCACGCCCCGGCGCAGCGTCACCATTTCAAAGAGCACCATACCGAGGGAGTAGACGTCGATCTGCGGCGTCACCAGCCGCGTGCGGAGAAACTCCGGCGGCAGGTAGTTGGGCGTGCCGTTGAGCCGCTCCGGAACCGAACCGGCGAGCCGGGCGCATCCCCAGTCCATCACGTAGACTTCGCCGTACTGGCCGAGCAGGATGTTTTCCGGCTTGATGTCGCCGTGGACGATCTTCCGGCTGTGACAGTAGTCGATCACCTCGCAGATCTTGAGAAAATATTCCAGCCGGGAGGCGAGCGCAAGATGTTCTTCGCGGGAGCTTACGGTGTGGTTGTCGTAGGAAGCGCGGAGCTTGACGATGAAGCTGTTGAGCGAAGAGCCGTTGATGAGCTTCATCGCCACCTGCCAGTAGCCGTCTTCGCCCTGCGCCATCGCGTAGACCGGCACGATCGAAGGGTGGTCGAGCCGGGCGTTGAGGCGGCACTCCTCGATGAAGGCGCGGACCGCCCCCGGGTCGTCGCGGAATTTCGCGTTGAGCGTCTTGACCGCCACCACCCGGTCGAAGAGTGTGTCCTTGGCCTTGCTCACTTCGCCGACGCCGCCGGAAGCGAAGGAGCAGATGAATTGAAACCGTTCTGCAAACGAGGGATCCCGATTTTCCGGCAGCGCTCCGGAATCCGGGAAGAACGCTTCGGATTTCTTCTCCAGGACGACCGTCACATCCATCTCCGCGTCGGTCTGCCTGTCTTCTGTTCTCTTCTCCTCCATGGCGGCCTCCTTGCAAACGCTCCTCCTGCCCCGTTCCGGGTACAGCTGTCCTCCTCTGTTTCCGTAAAGTGTTCCGCGCCGGCGGCCGGATTGCAGCAGTTCAGAACCCGAGGTTGACGCCGATCGCCTGAAGGAAGACGAACATGATCACCACCGGGGCGAGAAAACGAACCAGCAGCCCCCACAGGGTCATCACTGTGAGCCCGTGGTTGCGCGAAGTGCGGTAAAGGGGTTCCCCGCGGAAGCCGGAGAGCGAGGTGATCAGGTTTTCATCCACCTCCGGCCCGGCGCCGCGCCGGAGTTCCCGCCCCGCTTTGCGGGCGGTCCAGATCCAGCCGACGAAGATCGCGGTCAGCATGCCGGCGATGGGCAGCATCCAGTTGCTGGTCACCTTGTCGAGCAGATCGAACCAGCTGCCGCAGAGCGCGATGTTTTCCGGCAGGAAGATGGCGGAGAGCGCCTGATGCACGCCGGGAATGCTGTTCCAGTCGCCGACGCTGACGCAGGCGAGACAGCCCAGCCCGCCGATCGCGACAAAGCAGAGCAGAACCGCCACTTTGCGGCTCATGTGAAACTGGTCGATCAGGAAGGTCACGCCGCTCTCGAGCAGCGCCGCCGCGCTGGTCAGCGCCGCGATGGTCAGCATCAGGAAGAAGAGCCCCGCCCAGAGCCAGCCCATGCCGCCGGGAAAGTTGTTGAAGGTCGCCGGCAGAACGTTGAAGATCAGACTCGGCCCCGCCGCCGGATCGAACCCCATGGCGAACACCGCCGGAAAGATCGCCAGCCCCGCCAGAATCGCCACGCCGGTGTCGAGCACGATCACCCAGAGCGAGGCGCTGAAGATGTTTCTGTCGCGGCTGAGGTAGCTGCCGTAGGTGATGGTGATGCCCATCCCGAGGCTGAGGGTGTAGAAGGAGTGGCCGAGCGCTTCGAGCGCTCCTGCCGTGCTGAGTTTGGAGAAGTCCGGCGTCAGGAAGAAGGCGACGCCGTTCTCCGCTCCCGGCAGGGTGAGGCTGCGGAACACCAGGGCGACCAGCAGCAGAAAGAGCGCCGGCATCAGGATCTTCGACCACCGTTCGATGCCGTTGCGGATTCCTCCCCAGACCATCAGCGCCGAGGCGCCGAAGAAGACCAGGTGCCAGAGGACCACCCGCCCCGGGGAGTGGATGAAGCTGCCGAACGCATTTCCCGCGGCTTCGACGCTGTTGAAGTGCAGTCCGCCGGTGAAGGCCTTGACCGTGTATTCGACGATCCAGCCGCCGACGACCGAGTAGTAGGAGAGGATCAGCATCGCGGTAATCAGCGAGAAGAGCCCGACCGCGGCGAACCCCATCGTGAGCATCATGACCGCCGCGATGGCGGCGATGACGGCGAAGCCGAAGCTCCCGGAGCAGGAGAGCAGCAGTGCCGCCGCCAGCAGGAATCCGCCGATGATATCCGCAAACCGGGAGCGGCGGAGCTGAAGCGCCTTGAAGGCGCCGTAGGGATTCTTTCTGGTCCGCCGGCCGATGACGATTTCGCAGAGCATGACCGGCATGCCGACCAGGAGGATGCAGAAGAGGTAGACGAGCACGAAGGCGCCGCCGCCGTTCAATCCGGTGATATAGGGGAATTTCCAGACATTCCCGAGCCCGACCGCGGAACCTGCGATCGCTAGAATGAATCCGATCGAGCTGCCCCAGCTCTCTCTCTTTTGCGTTTCCATGGAACTCCTTTCCCGGGAATTATTCACACATTCATCTCTTTACTGTACCAGCGGGAAGCGTTTTTTTCAACCGCGGAACGGTTTTTTCCGCGCATTCCTTGTGAAAAAATGAATTGCGGGTTATATTATCCACTGCTTTCGAGGGGGATCTGTTTCATGGAGGCGCACGTATGGATTTCGAAGCACTGAGGGAGCGGCTCAACCGCAATGACCGGTTCTGCCGCATGAACGGGATACACCTTACGGTCATCCGTTCCGGTTACGCCGAGGCGGAGCTGGAGATCACTCCGGACAAACTCAACGGACTGGATCTCGTGCAGGGCGGGGCGATTTTCACACTCGCGGATCTCGCTTTCGCCGGCGCCGCCAATTCCGGCGGAATTCCGACGGTGTCGGCGTCGGTCAATCTCTCCTTCATCCGGCCGGGCACCGGCACGAAGTTGCGGGCGGTGGCCTCCGAGGTGAGCCGCGGCCGCCGCACCGGCGTCTACAGTGTCCAGGTGTTCGACGGAGCCGGGAAGATCGTCGCGCACGGCTCGATCACCGGATTCGCCTTCGAACCGCGCCCGACCGCGTAACTGCAAGAAGGAGCTTGTTGCATGGGGAAACTCTCGTTTGCCGTCAAGGGGATGCACTGCGCGGGCTGTGCCGCCTCGGTGGAGCGCGCCGTGCGGAAACTGCCGGGCGCGTCGGATGTCTACGTGAACTTTGCGGCGAACCGTCTGACGCTCGAAGCGGCGGCGGAACTCTCCGCCGGGCAGGTGGTCGAGGCGGTCCGTTCGGCCGGATTCACCGCGGAGCCGCTCGGCGGCGACCCGGCGCGGCTCGAATTCGATGTGCGCGGGATGCACTGCGCGGGCTGTGCCGCGTCGCTGGAGAAGACGGTCGCCGCGCTCGACGGCGCGTCGGATGTCTACGTGAATTTCGCGGCGAACCGTCTGACGCTCCGGGCGGAACCCGGGCGGCTTTCCCCGGAACGGGTTCTCGAAACCATCCGCGCCGCCGGATTCGAGGGCACCGAGAGGAGCGATACCGCCGCGCCTGCCGCTTTCGAAGAGGATGTCGCATCGGAGCGCTCCGAGACGCGCCGGTTCATCGTCGCCGCGGTGTTCGCACTGCTGCTCTGCTACGTGGCGATGCACGAAATGTTTCATCTGCCGTTCTTTCCGCTGGCGCCGGGTTGGCTGGCACTGCTGGAGATCGTGCTGTTGATTCCGGTGGTTGCGGCGGGGTTCCGCTTTTACACCGGCGGATTCCGTTCGCTGTTCCGGGGGGAGCCGAACATGGACTCCCTGATCGCCTGCGGTACCGCCGCCGCGACGGTCTACAGTTTGTGGCTCTGTTTCCGCGGCGAGTTCTACCCGCTCTACTTCGATACGGCGGGGATGATCGTCGCGCTGATCATGCTCGGGAAATTTCTGGAGGGGCGCGCCCGCCGCCGCGCCTCCGGAGCCATCCGGGAGCTGATGAACCTCGCCCCCGCGACGGCAATCCGGCTCGAGGAGGGGGGCGAGCGGGAGATCCCCGCGACCGGAATCCGGGTCGGGGATCGCCTGCGGGTCCGGCCGGGGGACCGGATTCCGGCCGACGGCGTGGTGGAGTCCGGCGAAAGCGACGTCGATGAGTCGATGCTGACCGGCGAAGCGATGCCGGTGCTCCGCAAGGCGGGTGACCCGGTGACCGGTGCGTCGATCAACGGCAACGGTTCGTTGATCATCCGCGCCACCCGAATCGGTGGCGATACGGTGCTGGCCCGGATCATCCGGCTGGTCGAGGAGGCGCAGGGGTCGCGTCCGCCGATTGCCCGGCTGGCCGACCGGATTGCCGGGAAGTTCGTCTGGACGGTGATCGCCATCGCGCTCGTGACCTTTGCCGCCTGGTTTGCCGCCGGGGCCGGGTTTGCCGCCGCACTCAGCTTCGCGCTGGCGGTGATGGTGATCGCCTGCCCCTGCGCGCTCGGTCTGGCGACGCCGATCGCGCTCATCGTCGGCATCGGGCGGGGCGCGAAATCGGGCATCCTGATCAAATCCGGCGCCGCCCTCGAAACGGCGGGGAAGACCGGCACCGTGATCTTCGACAAGACCGGCACCCTCACCGTCGGCCGCCCGGAGGTGAAGGAGCTTTTTCTGTTGCCCGATGCCGGGTTTTCCGCGGAGGAGCTGTTCGCCGTCGCCGCCGGGGCGGAGAGCCGGTCCAACCACCCGCTCGCGCGCGCCATCGTGCAGGAGGCGGAGAGGCGCGGCGTCGCCCCTGCGGCGGTGGAGAAGTTCACCGCCCGTCCCGGTTTCGGCCTCTCCTGCGAGGCGGACGGGCGGCTCTGGCTGATCGGCAGTGCCCGGCTGATGCAGGCGGTGGGGATCGATGTTGCGGCGCTCTTCCCGGTGCAGAAGGCGCAGTCGCTGGTCTATTTCGCCTGTGACCGCCGCCCCGTCGGCGCGGTCGGCATCGGCGACCGGATCAAGCCCGGCGCGGCCGAAGCTCTGCACGAACTGCACGGACTCGGTGTCAAGACGGTGATGCTCACCGGCGACAACGCCGCCGCAGCGCAGTCGCTCGCCGATTCGCTCAAGCTCGATGAGTTCCACGCCGAACTCCTGCCCGGCGACAAGGCCGGATTCATCCGCCGGCTTCAGCAGGAGAACGGCGGCACGGTCGTGGCGATGGTCGGCGACGGCATCAACGACGCCCCCGCGCTCGCGCAGGCGGATGTCGGCATCGCCATCGGCTCCGGCACCGACGTGGCGATGGAGACCGCCGACGTGGTGCTCATGCACGCGGATCTCGCCGGGGTTCCGGCGGCAATCCGGCTCAGCCGGGCGACGATGCGGATCATCCGCGAGAACCTCTTCTGGGCCTTCTTCTACAACGCGGTCGGCCTGCCGCTGGCGGCGGGGCTTTTTTACGCGCTCTTCGACGGCCCCCGCCTCAACCCGGTCTTCGGCGCGATGGCGATGGCGGCGAGTTCGGTTTCGGTCGTGCTGAACGCGCTCCGGCTGCGCCGCTTCAAGCTCTGACCGCGGTCCCGGTGAAGGTCAACCGGTCGCCTGCCCGGAGCCGGACCGGTTCCGCCGGAATCCATTCGCCGTCCTTCCATTCTCCGGCGAGCGCCGCTCCGTTCCGGGCGGCGGATTCCGCCTGGAGCTGGAAGGCGGAGAACTCCGCTTCGCCGTGCAGAATGTGGAGCGTCTGCTCCTGCCCGGAGCGTTCAAACGTCCCCCAGACCGTGCCGAGCGACCAGAAACAGCGGAAGTCGCCGGAGAGGATCGGCCGGAATCCGATCATCCCGCGCACCATGTCGTAACAGAAGCCGCTGTACGCCTGAAGCATCGCGTAGGAGGCCATGCTGCGGGCGTAGTTGCTGCCGCATTCGATCTCGTTCCAGGGATTGCGGCGCCGTCCGTCGTAGCGGCGGCGGATCGCCCGGGCCAGCTCCTCGCCCTTCTCCGGTTCGCCGGTCATGACCAGATGGGCGGCGACGGCCCATTCGAAGCCGGTCATTGTCTCGGAGTTGTAGGGCAGCGGAATCACCGGCTTCTCCCGTCCCTCCGGCCAGACGCAGATGATGCAGCCGCCCTCGTCGTCGACCGAGAAGGTGCGCCAGGTGTTGGCGAACTCCCGCAACGAGGGGCGGAAGTTGTAACGGTAGATCGACCGGAGCGTGGAGTGAATCCGTTCCGGTGCGAGAATTTCGCCGATGCCGTAGAGCGAAGCGTACCACTGGCCGAGGTGGGCGTCGATTTCGCACCCTTCGGCGGCCTGGTATTTGATTTCGCAATGCTCGGCGTCCCAGTAGGGGTTGTGTTCCGCCGTTTCGTCCCCCTGCAGGAAGGGGAGAATCTGCGCGGGATCGTGGATGTCCACCGCCTGCTGGTAGTACTCCCCGTTGAAGAGGTGCTCTTCGCACCAGCGTTTCCCTTTTTCGAAGAGTTCCGCGCAGAACGTACCGAACGCGGGGTCGCCGCAGTACGGAGCCATTTCCGCCGTCGCCTTGAGCGCGCCGAGGTAGTGGCCGGTGAGCCAGCCGGAGGGGCCGAACTGCTCCACGTCGAGCGTGTGGTGCTGTCGGCCGGTGATGACGCCGCTCTGTTCCGGATCCCAGTGGTCGGGGTTCTTCGGACTCCAGGCGTATTCGATCGCCTGCCGGACCGCGAACCAGATCGAATTGAGCCACTTCGTATCGCCGGAGATCTTCCACTCGCGGTAGATTTTCATCACTTCGCCGTAGGAGCCGTCGACGCAGGGGCGCATCCATCGGGCGCGGGCCCGGATGCCCAGCGGCAGCCGGAGCCGGAACTGCCAGCCGCCGTTCTCGTCGAAGCCGTATTTCGCCTGCGATTCCCGGATCGACCGTTCGAGATCGGGGAAGAGCAGCGGCAGTGCCTGCGCATAGTTCCAGACATGCTGGCAGGTGCCGGGGCAGGAGCCGCGCTCCGGACCGACCCCCTCCCACCCCCACAAGGTGCCGTCCTCCACCCGCAGACAGGTCGGCGAGATCAGGACGGAGAGGTTCGCCGCCGCCCCTTCGAGCGACGCTGCGGGAATCGTGCTCTCATGCAGAGCCCGGCGGAAGAGGAACACCTTCTCGCGACTCTCCTGCCAGATGGGGAAGAAGCGCTGTGCCGCGTCCGCCGCGCCGGAGCAGAGACGCGTGTAGTAGTTTTTCCAGCGGTTCTCCTTCAATCCGGAACGGCGCAGCTCCTCCTCCACGTTGGAATCCCAGGTGTTGCGCCGGTTCGGAACGTACCAGCTGATCAGGAAGCGGACGGTTTTCCGCTCTCCCGGCGCCAGCGTGAAATGGGCTCCGAGCATGCCGCAGTCGCGCCGGGATGGGCTGGTCCGGCCGGAGTAACTGCGGTTGCGGAACGCACCCGGCGTGTTGAGGTCGTTCCAGTAGACCTCGAGGAAGTCACGCCAGCGCCCCCGGTACCAGTACTCCTGAAACGAGACCTCCTCCGCGTCGGTGGAGAGGGCGAGTTCGCCGCAGTCGAAGGAGTCCGGGGCGAGGTTGTTGTTGAGCCGGAGCTGGGTCAGGCCGTTTGATCGCGTGACCCGGTTGTCCGCCTCCGGGTTCTCCCACGGGTTGGCGAGTGCGCCGACGCAGCTGTAACGGTACGTGGCTTCAGAACTGTTTTCAAGCGTGATCTCGTAGAGCGCGACCGGGAGCGACGCGAGGTCGGATTCCCCGGGGACGAACGGACTCCACGCCGTGAGGCGCACCCGGCCGGGGAAACCGGGATCGGCGAAAGTGAGTTCCGCCGCCGGAAATTCGCCGTCGAACTCCACGTCGCGGAAGTGGGGGAGTCCGCAGAGCGTCTCCTCGCCGGGGCCCCAGCCGAAACCGTAATACATCGCGTCGTTCCCTCTCCGTTCGCCGGAGAGGTCGGAAAGCAGGTCGCCGTGGAGGATGCGGGCCGCTTCGACCCGGCCGTTCCGTTCGGCGCGGACGGCGAAATGGGAACAGCCGTTGCCGAGACCTTTCCCGGCGTGGTTGAAGATCTCCCAGTCGATGAGCCGGCCGTTGCCGGCCAGCCCGATGCATCCGGCGCCGATTCCGCCGACGGGGAACGAGACCTCGCGCAGAGCTTCACCTCGCAGTTTCATGGTAAAAAAATCCTTTCTTGGTTGAAATCTTCCGTCACGGATAGTATTATACCCGGAAATGGCCGAAAAAGGAATGGGAAAACAGGCCGGAAAGATATGATTTTATGCCGTTGACCGAAGAACCGCAGTGGCGCGCCATGCACAATATGGTCCGTCTGGAACTGCACCAGCTCGCCTTCGCCGATTTCGCCTGGCAGGGGCGGAACACCCACTTTTTCAACCGGCTCTTTCTGGTGCTGGCGGGAGAGGGGGAGGTGCGGAACCACACCGGCGGCGAACGGCTCGCATTGCGTCCCGGATTCGGCGTATTCCTGCCCGAGGGGCTGGATCTCGGGTTTGAGTTCCGGCCGGGATTGCGGTTTCTGAGCTGTCACTTCAATCTTTCGGTACTGCCGGGCGTGGATCTCTTCGGGCAGGAGCGGCATTGCCGGGAGTTTCCGGTCGACCCCGGGGCGCTGGAGCGGATCATCGGGAACATCACTTCGCCGCCGGAGTGGCGGGCCTTCGGCGAGACCGAAGCGTTTCTCTGGAGCGTGATCGGGCGTCTGCCGCTGCCCGGGAGTTCCCGTCTCGCGGAACTGGCGAGTCTTGCCGGGCGTTACGGGGGGCTGCTTCGATTCATCCGGGAGCATCTTTCGGCCCGGCTGACGGTGGACCGGCTCGCCGAGGAGGCGGGGCTTTCCCGGGGCAGGTTGTCGCGCAATTTTTCGCGTGACTTCGCGATGCCGCTCAAATCGTTTCTGCAGAAGGAGCTGGCGGCGCAGGCGGCCCGCTATCTGCTCGGCTCTTCGCTCTCGGTGCGGGAGATTGCCGGACGGCTCGAATTCAGCAGCGAGTACTACTTTTCGAACTTCTTCCGCCGCTGCACCGGCACGACACCCACCGCCTTCCGCCGGTCGAACCCCGGCCCCGTCTTCTGTCGGAAAGAGGAACCCGGCAGATAACGATAATCGAACAAATCCATGTTTTTCAAAATAAATCATGGTTTGGCTCTTGACTTTTTTTTATTTTATTGTATAATTAAAAGCAAGAGGCCCGATTGGTGGCCCGATATTGATGCGGGGGTATGGAAAATCATGCTTTCAGCGACCGGGAACAAGCGAGACAGCGCACGGATGCGTGTCCGGCGTTATGTGATGGATCTGATCTATCAATGTGCGGGGGAATCGGTACGCCTCCCTTCCAACAGGGAATTGGCGCAGGAGCTTGGAATTGCCCGCAGCACCACCCAGCTTGAATTGAAACTGCTGTTGAAGGAAGGATTCCTGGTCAGCCGCCGCGGAATCGGTACCTTTACCGTTCCGACGGCAAGACGGGAGAAATATCAGGCTCCCCTGATCGGAATTCTCGACGGCGACGGCAAGATTATTTACGAACCGTACTACCGCTTGACTCTGGGGGCGCATGTTGCGATGGAGGCGGCTAAAATGCCGGCAGTGATCCAGCAGATCCACCTCTTCTCCGAATGTGAAAATGATCTCGTTGAAGAACTGCGAAGCATCTGTTGCGATGTGCTGGTTTGCATCGCTCCTTTTGAAAAACAGCTCCCTCTTCTCCGAAAAATTCAGCAATACCGGCCGGTCATCACGGTGGATGTCGCCTTCCCCGGCCTGACGGGAATTGAGCTGGACCGGTATCGCAAAGGACGTGTTCTCGGGGAGGCACTTCTGGCGGAAGGACGCAGGAAGGTGCTGTTTATTCAGACCAGGCGTTACCATGATACGACCTTTCGCGGCTGCCGGGATATCTTTGCGGAATCGGGAATTCACATTCCCGACAATCATTTTTTTCTGAATGATCTCGAAGGATTCGAACAACTTCTTGAAACCGGATTCCGTCCGCAGGCAATTGCGCCGGCCCTGGAATACTTCGCGCCGATCATCAATCTCATGCGCAAATACGGGATTGACCTTCAGGAAGAGTGCCGGATCGCCACCTTCATGTTCAAGCCGGATAATGCACCGGGACCAGTTATGCTGTTTACGTTCCCGTTTGAGGAATTCGGGAAACAGGTTGTGACGCAGATCCGGAAACGTCTCGCCGATCCGTCGCTCCCTCCTGAACACATCATGTTCGATTATGATTATAAAATGAGCATTGTCTGACGTGGGAAATGCCCTTTGCCCGGGCAACGGATTGACGGAAAATGTTGTGCTGCATGTGACGGGAACGAAAGGAGGATCGACTATGGTAAATGTCAAGGACTTCGGAGCTGTCGGTGATGGTTCGGCAAATGATACGGCCGCGATTCAGCGGGCGATCGACAGCGGCGGAATCGTGAGGATCCCCCGGGGAGTCTATGTGACCGGAACCCTCTACCTGAAAAGCAACGGCGGACTGCATCTGGAAGCGGGAGCGGTTTTGCGGGCGAGTCATTCCCGGGCCGATTACAACGCGGACGATTTCTGTCCTCAAAATGCGGTGTTTTCAGCGGAGTCCGTAACCGGCGCGCATCTGATTGTTGCTGTGGAGCAGGAAAACATCTCCCTTTCCGGCGAAGGCTGCATCGACGGCGATGCGCTTTACTGGATGACGGAAAAGTGGGGATGGCATCTGAAAAGCAATCCCGAACGCCCGGGGCAGATGATTTTTTTTGCCGAGTGTCGGGGGGTCCAGATCCGCGATCTCTCCCTGAAAAATGCTTCCTACTGGCATCTGTTTCTTCATGGCTGCGAAGAGGTGATCGTTTCGGGCGTGCGGATCAGCGGGCATCCGCTGGTAATCAACAACGACGGAATTGATATCGACTGCTGCCGCAACGTCGTCGTTTCCGGCTGTCTCATCGATACTGCCGATGACGCGCTCACTCTGCGCGCCGGAGCCGCGCGGCTCCGGCGGCCGAAGGCGTGTGAAAACATTGTGATCGGCAACTGCATTCTCCGTTCCGGATTCGCCAACGCCATCCGGGTCGGAGTTGGTTCCGGCGAGATCCGAAATGCCTGTTTCAGCAATATCATGATCCGGGAGGGGACACGGACCGGTATCTGCTTTGTTTCCATGTACAATCCGAAAAAAAGCGGGGTCCGCTGTATTTCCGATCTGCAGTTCGACAACATTCGGACGGATGCGTACCGTCCCTTCAACATCAAGCTCCTGAATTCGGAGGAAATGCCTCCGCCGGCAGGGGTGATTACACAGCGAAACATCGCCTTTTCCAATATCTTTGGAACTGCCTCCGCCACCTCGTATCTCATCGGATGCGAAAACGGAATTCTTGAGAATATCCGGTTCAAGAATGTGGAATTCCGGTACAGCGGTCCCGGCGAGGCTCCCCATGTCGATGCAAACGGCAAGTGGGGCCGTTCTTCAAAAGACTGTGCCTTTTTCGTCAAACATGCACAGCATGTCACATTTGATGATGTCCGTATCCGCTGGGAAGGCGATGATTCCGGCTGGAAGCACGAACTGGAGTACGTCGATTCAAAAAATGTCTCTGTCCGGAACTGTGTATTTGAAAAAGGGATTTGTGAAAGCTGATCGCCTGTTTACATTTGATGGTACGACAAGAGGAATGAGCGAAGAAGAGGAAATCGATGTCAGCCTGGTTCATAAATTTTCCGGTGGCGGATATAAAACAGAAAATGGAAGGAGATGAATCATGTCAAAAGAGCAAATTTTGTTCTGCAGGAGAGCAACTTTTACACTGATAGAACTTCTTATCGTAATTGCTATTATTGCAATCTTGGCTGCATTGCTTCTGCCCGCCCTGCATTCCGCGCGGGAGAAAGCCAAGGGCATCCAGTGCGTGAACAATTTGAAGCAGCAGGGAATCGGCATGGGACAATATCTGGTGGACAGCAGCGGTTTCGTCACTGCGCCGATTCCGGCGAAATCGACCAATTATATCCATACAGATTTCTCCTCCGTCGACTATCAGGGGAACAGCTGGGATATGATCTGGGGAAGCTATCTGTACAGCATTCCTAATCGGAAATACTACTGGACTTTGAACGGAAAATGCAAAAACTTCATCTGTCCTTCCGACCGGACACAGCTTTCCAATTCGGGATGGAACCGGCTGAGCTACGGGATCATCGTTCCGTGGATGGCGTTCGTGAGAGGGATGGGCAACACGCAGCCGAAACGACTCTCCTCCCTTAAAAATACCTCCTCTTATTATCTCGTTGCGGAAACTGATTATGAAAGCAATCAGCAGGCAAATGAGCATTTCAAAGAAAGTTACATGGGGTGGTTTTACGGCAGATGCTATTCCTGGCTCATCAATTCCAATGATATCGGGCCGAATCACTCCGGAGCCGCAACATTCCTCTATGCCGACGGACATACCGCCATGAAAGTGGTATGGAACGGAGGACCGAAAAACAAGATCCTGATCCTGGCCAGTTATACCGGCAAGGGATTCGACGAGGCAATTAACAACGCAAGAGACATCGACTGACAAATTACAGAAAGGAATTTTCATGACTCGGATACAAAGAACTTCGGCAGCAGTCCTGCTCGTGTTGCACCTGATCCTTTTCGCAACTGCCGCGGAGGAGCCGCCGTTTACATACAACGGCTGGACTTCCGGAAATTTCTGGGGAGGAGGATACGTACAGAATGTCGTACTCTGTCCTTCGAAGCCAGACCGCTGTTACGCCTATATCGACATGGCGGGAGTTTACCGCAGTGACGACAAGGGGAACACCTGGCGCATGCTTCACGGCGCATTCCCGAACGGGGTAGGATATCAGATTCGCGGCCTTTCCGTCGATCCCCGGAACGCGGATCATTTCATCACAGTGGTCAGCTGCAGGCAATTTGGGAAAGGTTTTCTGCTCGCCAGCTGCGATGGAGGAAAGACGTTCCGAATTGTCGGGAGAATCCATACCGACAACGGCATGCGGCGGACAACCGGTTTCATCATCGACCGCAATCCGCAAAATCCCGATGAGATCATGGTCGGAGGAAACGACGGTGTTATGAAAAGCTCCGACAACGGAAAAACCTGGAATTCCATCTGGACTCATTCTCTGAATCCGACGGATCTTCGCTACGACAGAACCAATCCCAGCCGGATCTGGCTCTGCTCACCTCTTCTTGCCAGATGGAAGGCTCCGTCAGCTTTGTGGAAGCAAAAGTTCGACGTTGGATTTTTCCGGACGGAAGATGGCGGGAAAACGTGGGTGAAACTTTCATCGGAATCGCCTTCTGAACTTGTTCAGAGCTGTTCCAACCCCGGAGAACTTTATGCGCTTTTCAATTACGAGACAGTCAAACGCAGTACCGATAACGGTAAAACGTGGACGGATTATTCCAGGGGATTGAATAAAGAGACTGTCAAGTATCACGATAAATACTGCAACAAAAACATCTACACGGCGCTCGGCGCCGGAAAAGATTTTCTTGTTGTCGCCAGCACGCTCAAAGACTTTTATCGACTGGATCACGGCAGTGACGAGTGGAAGCGAATCGACATCCGGAAGGTGGATCCCCGGGATTATCTTGGTGCGCACATTATCGATGATCATGCGTTCAAGGCGACCGGAAGCATTACGATTGATCCATACGATCAGAATCACTGGTATGCAACTGATTTCTACAATGTTTTACAGACTTTCGATGCGGGTGAGAACTGGATCTGCACCAGTACCGGCATGTCGCAGGTCGTAATGAAAAGTGCGTTTGTACTCCCCGGGACCCGGAATTTTCTCGTTACCTTGATGGATCACTCCTGGTATCTCTCCAAAGACGGCGGAGAGACATTTACGCCGTATCCGGGGTTCGGCTATGAACGTAATTTCTTTCAAGTCGCTCCTTCCGATCCCGGGACTATTTATGCGAGCGGACCGCGGGCATCCACGGTTTCCGTTTCGCACGATGGCGGAAAAACATGGAAAGTTCCGCGTCAGCAGGGACTCCCGAATCGACAGAGATATTACGTGCGCGGCTCCATCGCCGTTGATCCCGCCGATGCAAAAACCGTTTATCTCGCTGTCTCAAATGAATTTGCCGATGGGGAGGGCGGCGGAGTCTATGTCAGCCGTGACGCGGGTGAAAACTGGACGCGGATGAGTGAGGGACTCCCCGATCTGACATATCATAAAGGGAAAGGTTTTTTCGAAAATACCAACGTCTGCGGATATGAATTGGCGGTATCAAAAGCCGGAACGCCTGTCTGCATGAGCATCGTCTACAATCACGTCTGCCGCTGGAATAAAGAAAAAGGCCGCTGGGAAACGGTCCGGAGCGACAAGGCGCAGCCGTGGGGGCTCGCCGATCTTCAGGCAGATCCTTTTTTCAACCGCCTCTGGCTCGCCGCAAGAAAAACCGGCCTCCTTTTCAGCGATGATGACGGCAGAACCTGGGAAAAACTTGAGACCTTCCCCGGAATCGCGGGACGCCTCTATTTTGATCGTGAGAAGGCCGGACGATTCACCGTTTCCGCCAATGAAGGCGTCTATTTCACTGAGGACGGCGGCAAAAACTGGTGGTTCTACGATTTTGATCGAACCGTGCCCGGGCGTTCGATCAATGCGGTCGTGGCCGTCGCGGGCGAAGATCTGCTGCTGGCCACGCAGGAAAGCGGCGTCTTCTATCACCATATCCGGCGGAACCCCGATGGTTCCCCCAAAGGGTTTATTCGGAAAAAAGTGGAAAAAGAAATTCACCGGACTTCCGCATTTTCGACTCTGTTCGGCTGGGGAACTCTTCGGGTCTCTCCCGGAGGGGCGATGTTTGAAACGACCGACGGGAAACATCGGTTTCTGTTCAGTATTCCTGGTGATGGGATTCTCCGCGTGGAATGTTCCAATGCGGAGCGTTACGTAACCATCGGCACAGCTCCGCTCAGTGTGAAAAAAGGGAAAAAATACCGGCTCGAATTTCAGGTACGGGGCGATGTGAAGCTGATCGGTTATTTCAACGATCCTGAACGGCGCAACTTTCTGAATTCACCTTTGAACGCGGAATGGCGGAACTTTTCCCTGGAGGTTGTTCCGCGCTCCGACCGTCTTTCCGTTGCGCTGGTGAACTGGAGGCAGAAAGGATGGTTTGAGATTCGGAATTTCAAACTGTCCGAAGAATGAATACTTCTTTTCTCCGCGTGGCGCTGATCGCCGCATGGGGTTTTATGCGGCGGAGCTCCCTTCGACGTGTCTCACGGCAACTGGCGGGCAGTTTCCCCGGACTTGGAATGGAGCTTCGTTTCCGTTCTGCAACCGGAATCTCTCCGGGAGGGCGGAGCCGGAGCGGAAGAAGGCAGTTCCTCTCTGTCAGTTGCGGTTACACTCCGTTCCGCAGTGTTTATTCGATGAACGCGCTTGCCGGGCAAATCGGCGTGAAGGTGATCAATCTTCCGTCCCCCCGATTCTTCCGGGAACTCTTCCACCCGGGGAACCTTTCGCTTTTCCTTTCGGGATTCAGTGAAGGCAGCGAGGCTTCTCCTCCTTGCCGGTGCACCGGCACGACACCCACCGCCTTCCGCCGGTCGAACCCCGGCCCCGCCTTTCCCGCCGATCGGATGATCCGGGAGTTCCGGGAGATGGTGAACCGTTACGGCGGTGCGGCAAAACCGATCTGGAATACCGAACTCTACTTCACCGCGGATTGGATACGCCCCCGGTTCAGCCCGGACTTCTACCGCGCCGACGAAAATGCGGTCCGCTATCTGACCGATCTGGGCGAAGGGGTGAAGCAGGGAATCTCCATCCACCTGACGACATTCTGGGGGCCGCTCCTCTCGCCGCACATCAAAGTGGGGCCGAACAATCCAGAATGGATTCCCGGGGAGAACGCCGTCATGTTCAACGCGCTGGCCCGCTGGTTCGAAGGAGCCGAGCCGCTGGCCAAGTTCCGCCTGGAACCGGATACGGTCTGCTACGTCTACCGCCGCAGAGATCGTTCGCTCATTGCGGCAGTCTGGAATTACGGCCGTCTCTCCGGACTTGTGCCGGGCTGGAGGAATATTCGGCTGATGGATCTGTACGGCAATCCATTGACGCCGGAGGAGGCGGAGATCTCATCGGATCCGCTGTTCTGCCTGCCGGAAGGAATCGGCGAATCCGAATTTCTGAATCAGTTGAGGCGAACTGAACTGGAGTGGAAACAGCCGTTCCTGCCCGCACAGGTGGTGCGCAAGGTGGGGAATCGTCGCTGGATCATGCTTCGGAATCGCTCGAAAAAAAAAGCGTCCTGTACACTCCGGTTGAACGGAGGAGAAGGCGGAGAGGAAAGCGGCATGATTGCAGGAAAGGCCTCCGTTATGCTTTCGCTTCCCGTTCGGGATGAGGCAAGGGCGACCTCTCTTTCATTTGTTGGCAGTGATCGGCGATTTCTGGTGCGGGAATATGAAAATCCGGTAATCCGTCCAGGAGAGATCATTCGAATCGCAAGTCCGGATGGCAAACTCGGAGTGTGCGGGACTCTTCTGATCCGGGCCGGGTCTGCCGTCTGCCGTTTCCGCGTGGAGGATACGACTCGGGCCGGAGTGTCGCCGCTGCGGGCACCGTGGCAGACCGATTCTCTGGAACTCTTTCTCGATTTCGAACCGCAGAACATCCCCTTTGCGGGAGCGGAGAACTACACGGCGGAGACCATCCGCCTCTTTCTGTTGCCGGAAGAGCACGGTACCGGGCGATTCGTGCTTGATTCCACTTCGCTCCGACGGGAGGAGTTCCGCTGGAGCGTACACCGGGATTCCACCGGATATACGGTGGAATGCGGCTTCCCGATCCGGAAGGGGGCGAAGGTTCTCGGATTTTCCGTACGTGCCAACGATGCCGAGTCTCCCCGCTCCGTCGCGGTTCGTTCCGCTCAATGGGGGAAGGGACCGCTTCACCGGAATCGTTGCTGTTTCGGAATCGTCATGCTACCGTAATTTTCTCTCATTCCGTTTTTCGGTGAAAAATCGATCGTTTCGATAAAAAAGTATCGAAGTGGGCTTGAAAAAGAAGCAGGTCGGGTGTATTTTATAAAACAGTTCGGTAAAAAACTATCGAACCAGTGTCGCGGCCCGGGGATTTCACCGGAGTTGCGGGAAAACTGAGGGAGTGCGGCAAATGTCGGGTTCCGGACCCGGCGGGTGCTGCCGAAATGCGACTGATGAGCTGACCGGATTCCGGGGAAAGGGGATCCAGGTCGGCTCGTGTCGTGTAAAAGGAATTTATCTGCATCTAATTTTTAGAGAGAGCGGCCCCGATTCATGGCAAATGTAAAAGTCCAGAAACTTCCGACAATCCGTCGTCTGCCCACCTATCTGTACAAGCTCTCCGAAATGCGGAAGGCTGGGATCTCAATCGTCGCCACTCCTGAACTCGCCCGCTACATGAACCTCGGCGAAATCGTCATCCGCAAGGACCTCGCCGTCACCGGCGTCACCGGCCAGCCCGGCGTCGGCTACAAGGTCAAAGAGCTGATCGAGGCGATCAAAAGCTATCTCAACTGGGACAATGCGTCCGAGGCGATTCTGGTCGGCGCCGGTTCTCTCGGCAGTGCCCTGCTCGGCTACGAGGGATTCGAAGAGTACGGGCTCAAGATCATCGCCGCCTTCGACGCCGATCCCGGCAAGATCGGCACCGAAATCCACGGGCGGAGCGTCTTCGGCGTCGAACGGCTCGAGGAACTCGTCCGCCGGCTTCAGGTCCGCATCGGGATCATCTGCGTCCCGGCCGCCTTCGCGCAGGAGGTGGCCGACGCCATGGTCGCAGGGGGAATCCGGGCGATCTGGAACTTCGCCAACGTGAGTTTGAAAGTTCCGGAAGAGGTCGTGGTGCAGCGCGAAGTGATCGCCGGCGGGCTGGCGGTCCTTTCCGTCAAAATGAACCGGCGCCTCGCCGATCTCGAACAGCAGGACGGCAACTGAAATTCCGATTGAAACAAGAATAGAGCAATCACCCAAATACAA
This sequence comes from uncultured bacterium, assembly GCA_900551245.1. Lineage (GTDB taxonomy): Bacteria > Verrucomicrobiota > Lentisphaeria > Victivallales > Victivallaceae > Victivallis. Next base: position 126,725 of record URVC01000002.1, read on the forward strand.
GCAACCAAGGAGCGAAAATGCAGGAAACCATGGAAACCACCCAGGCGATGATCGACCATCTCGCCGCGGTCAACAAGATCCTCGAGAAGTACGGGTACTCGGAAGCGAAGCTGATTCCGATTCTTCAGGAGGTGCAGGCGGTCTACAAGTATCTCTCCCGGGATATGATCAGCTATGTCGCAACCAGCATCGGCGTGCCTCCGTCGCGGGTCTACGGCGTCGCCACCTTCTATGCGCACTTTTCCATGCAGCCCAAGGGCAAGTACATCATCAAGCTCTGCGACGGCACCGCCTGCCACGTCAAGAAATCGCACGGCCTGCTCAACGCGCTCTACGAACGGCTGAATCTTTCGGCGGACAAGCGCACCAGCTCCGATCTGCTTTTCACCATCGAGACGGTCAGCTGCCTCGGCGCCTGCGGCCTCGCCCCGGTGATGGTGGTCAACGACGAGGTTTACGGACAGTGCACCCCGGAGCGCGCGGTGGAGATCGTCGAGAAGATCATGGCCGAAGAGAAAGCCGCGAACAAGTAATCCCAATCCAACAGAGAGCCAGAAAATATGAGCATCGAAGCAAAGAAAACCGTCGATCTTGAGAAAATCCGCGACGATTACAAGGCGGCCGCCTCCAAAATTCAGCGCCGCATCATCATCTGCGCCGGAACCGGTTGCGTCGCCAACGGTTCGCTGGAGGTCCGCGACGCCCTCGCCGAGGCGCTGAAGAAGGCCGGCGTCGACGTCACGCTCGAACTCCGCAAGGAGGAGGAGCACACCGGCACCTATATTTCGAAATCCGGCTGCCAGGGATTCTGCCAGATGGGGCCGCTGCTTCACATCGAGCCGGGCGATATCCTCTACACCAAGGTCAAAGTGGCCGACGTTCCGGAGATCGTCGAACGCACGCTGCAGCGCGGCGAGGTGATCGACCGTCTGCTCTACGTGCACCCGAAGACCGGCGCTCACTGCAAGGGCGACGCCGATATCCCGTTCTACAACCGTCAGAAGCGCGTAGTGCTGGCCAACTGCCGGATCGAGCCGGGCTGTGTGCGCGAATACATCGCCCGCGGCGGTTACTTCGGTGCCCGCAAGGCGATTCTGGAGATGACTCCGGAAGAGGTCTGCCAGACGGCGATCGACTCCGGGCTGCGCGGCCGCGGAGGCGGCGGCTTCCCGACCGGTCTCAAGTGGAAATTCACCCTCGCGAGCAAGAACGATAAGAAGTATGTGATCTGCAACGGCGACGAAGGTGACCCGGGTGCGTTCATGGACCGCTCGGTCATGGAGGGCAACCCCCACGCCGTCATCGAAGGCATGATGATCGCCGCGCGCGGCATCGGTGCCAATGAGGGGTATGTGTACGTCCGGGCCGAATATCCGCTGGCGGTGACCCGCATGCGGGCGGCGGTCAAGGATGCCGAGGAGGCCGGACTGTTGGGCGATCACCTGTTCGGTTCGGATTTCTGCTTCCGGGTCAACGTGATGGAAGGCGCCGGCGCGTTCGTCTGCGGTGAGGAGACCGCGCTGATCGCGTCGATCGAAGGCAAGCGCGGCATGCCGCGGCCGAAGCCGCCGTTCCCGGCCCAGAGCGGACTGTGGGGCAAGCCGACGGTCATCAACAACGTCGAAACGCTCGCGTCGGTTCCCGGCATCTTCTTCAAGGGGCCGGAGCAGTACAAGGCGGTCGGTACGGAGAAGTCCCCCGGCACCAAGACCTTCGCTCTCACCGGTCACGTGGCCAACACCGGACTCATTGAGGTTCCCTTCGGCACCACGCTGCGCGAAATCGTCTACAACATCGGCGGCGGCGTCACCAACAACAAGGGCGAAGTGACCGACGAGGATTTCAAGGCGGTTCAGATCGGCGGACCCTCCGGCGGCTGCCTCACTCCGGAGATGCTCGATCTGCCGATGGATTTCGATTCGCTCAAATCGGTCGGCGCGATGGTCGGTTCCGGCGGTCTGGTGGTGATGAACAAGCAGACCTGCATCGTCAAGATCGCCCGCTTCTTCATGCAGTTCACCCAGAATGAATCCTGCGGCAAGTGCGTGCCCTGCCGCGAAGGCACCAAGCAGATGCTCGCGATGCTCGACGACATCATCGAGGGGCGCGCCGACCGCCACACGCTGGAACTGCTCGAAGAGACCGCGAAGGCGGTTCAGCTCGGTTCGCTCTGCGGCCTCGGCAAGACGGCGCCGAACCCGGTGCTTTCGACGCTGCGGTACTTCCGCGATGAATATGAGGCGCACGTCTTCCGGAAGACCTGTCCGGCGGGCGAATGCAAGGCGCTGGCGCGGCCGGAAATTCTCGCTTCGAAGTGCAAAGGCTGCACCGCCTGCGCCAAGAAGTGCCCGGTCGGAGCGATCAGCGGCAAGGTCCGCGAGGTTCACGTGATCGACGCCGACAAGTGCATCAAGTGCGGCGCCTGCAAGGCGGCCTGCCGGTTCGGAGCGATCATCGGCCTGTAATCAAAACTACCACTGGAGTGAGAAAATAAAATGAGTGAAGTGAAGAATACTTTGACCGTCAACGGCCGCGAGATTGAGATTGCGGGCGAGCGCAATCTGCTCGAGCTCATCCGCAAGGCCGGTATCGACATCCCGACGTTCTGCTACCATTCCGAGCTGTCGATCTACGGCGCCTGCCGCCTCTGCCTGGTGGAGGTTCAGGGGCGGGGGATCATGGCCTCGTGCTCGACCAAGCCGGAACCGGGGATGGTGATTCACACCGATACCCGTGCGATCCGCAACATGCGCAAGATCAACGTGGAACTCCTGCTCGCCAGCCACAACCGCGAGTGCCCGACCTGCCAGCGCAGTGCGAACTGCACGCTGCAGGATCTCGCCCGCAAGCTCGGGGTGAAGGATGTCCGTTACAAGCAGTCGCTCAAGAATCTGCCGCTGGATGCCTCCAGCCCGTCGCTGGTTCGCGATCCGAACAAGTGCGTGCTTTGCGGCGACTGCGTCCGGGTCTGCTCCGAGGTGCAGAGCGTCGGCGCGCTGGATTTCGCCAGCCGCGGCGCCAATGCCCGTGTGGTTCCGGCGTTTGACAACAACCTCAACGACGTCGAATGCGTCAACTGCGGCCAGTGCGCGCAGGTCTGCCCGACCGGAGCGATTGTGGCGAAGAGCGACGCCGACAAGGTGTGGAACGCGATCTACGATCCGGACAAGGTGGTGGTGGTGCAGGTTGCGCCGGCCGTCCGGGTGGCGCTGGGCGAGCGTTTCGGATTCCCGACCGGGGAGAACGTTGCCCGCAAGATGGTCACCGCGATGAAAATGATGGGATTCGACTACGTCTACGACACCTGCTTCGCGGCGGATATGACGATCTTCGAGGAGGCGACCGAATTCATCGACCGGCTGAGCAACAACGGGACGCTGCCGATGTTCACCAGCTGCTGCCCGGCGTGGGTGAAATTTGCGGAAACCTTCTATCCGGAACTGTTGCCGAATGTGTCGACCACCCGTTCGCCGCAGGCGATTTTCGGTGCTGTCGCGCGGAAGACGCTCCCGGCGAAGCTCGGCGTGAAGCCGGAAAATCTGGTGGTGGTTTCGGTCATGCCCTGCACGGCGAAGAAGTACGAGGCGCAGCTGCCGAAGTTCAGCAACGAGGGCCGTCCGGATGTCGATTATGTGCTCACCACGGTCGAGCTTGCCTCGATGATCGAGTCGATGGGAATCGAACTCAAGGAGCTGGAGCCGGAAGCCTTCGACATGCCGCTCGGCTTCTCCACCGGCGGCGGCGTCATCTTCGGTACGACCGGCGGCGTGATGGAGGCCGCGCTGCGGTTCGCCGTGGAAAAGGTCAGCGGCAAGACGCTCGAAGAGATTGACTTCCGCGAGGTGCGCGGACTTGCTCCGCGCAAGGAGGCGGTGATCGAGGTTGCGGGCAAGAAGTTGCGGATTGCCGTGGTGCACGGTCTCGGCAACGCCCGGAAACTGCTGGAAGACATCAAGGCGGGGCGTGCGGAATTCGACTTTGTCGAAGTGATGGCCTGCCCGGGCGGCTGTGTGGCCGGCGGCGGACAGCCGATTTCTCACGAAGAGGGATTCCGCACCAAGCGTGCCTCCGGCCTCTACGACACCGACAAGGAGCGTCAGGTGCAGAAGCCGCAGGACAACTTCTGGGTGGACAAGTGCTATGCGGAGAGCTTCGGCGGCCGTCCCGGGTCGCATGAGGCGCACACCCGTCTGCACACGCAGTACAAGAACCGCAGTCAGCTTTTCGACGCGAAGAGTCCGATCATGCACTCTCCGGAGGAGGGAGCTCCGACGATCTGCGTCACCATCTGCACGAAGCAGAAGGAGTGTCCGGGGCAGCAGCTGCTGGGCAAGATTGTGGAATTCGTCAAGGAACGCGGACTTACGGAAAAGGTCAACATCGAGGCGGCGTTCAGTTCGCGTCCGGAAGCGGATGGAACCATCGCGGTGACGGTGAGCGACATCGTGATTCCGCGCAACGATTCGGTCGAGCAGACGCTGAAATCGGTCAAGCAGGCGATCGAATCGACGGTGTCGAAATAGTTCGATATCGCCAGCGAGCAGAATCCCCCGGGGCGGACACTCCGGGGGATTTTTTTTCATCTTGCACTGCGGCGGGCGAACATTACGTGGGCGAGAGGAGGGGGCATCGAGCGGACACTCCCTAGAGTTTCCCCGGTCAACGGTTTCTGTTTCTTCTGGAAAAGGTTGGAACCGTTGGAGCTATTTTTTCGCGGGGAGTTGGAGGCGTCGTATGCCCTTGCACACGATGTTGCCAGGATGGGACACCCCGGAAACGGCAATAGGGAATCGACCGTCTCCGACCCCGACACCCTCGACGGCCGGGGCACACCGACCGGGTTTGCGCGCCCCGGCAGGGACATGGCAGTTCCCCGATGGCGGCCGGAGGCGCGTTGACCTAGCGGTATTGCAGTTCGAACAGGAGGGTCCCCGGGCCGTCAAAGTCGCAGAGAATGCGGTCGCTCTGTTCCGAAGCGATACGGTTGCTGAAGAGCTCCGTCACCTTCGCGGCCTGCCGGGGAAGGTGGATTTCATAACGGCCGGCCGCCGCACTGTGAACCATCAGCAGATCCTCCGAGGCCCAGACCGGCAGCGGAGAATCGCTGTAGAGGTGCACTCCCGCGGAACGGGCGAGATCGCGCAGGATTCCGGGGGTGAGCGCGTCACTCTGCGGACAGCTGGCGGAGAACCAGCTTCCCCGGGAAACCGGGCCTCCCGAGGCGTCGAGGGGGAACCCGGTCAGCTCTTCCATCGCGGCTTCCGACCAGCGTTCCCCGTCGGAGAGACCGGCGCCATGAAGCCAGAGAATGGTCCGATTCTTCCGGAAAAGATATTGCTCCAGCAGAGCGCGCTTCTCCTGCGTCACCTCGTAGAGCGCCGGGAGGATCACCAGCTTGAAGCGGTCGAGGTCCGGAATCCGGGGGAGGTCTGCGAGGGTGTAGACCCGATAGGGCGCTCCGAGACGGTTGCAGCAGCGGAGCAGGGGGGGCATGATTGCTCCGGCGGAATTGCCTTTTGATTCATCGTCCACATACCGGAGGCTGGCCGGATCGACGAAAAGGGCGACCTCCGCATCCGGCTGGCGGTTCCGGTCGGCGAGACGATCCCAGATCTGTTTGAACCGGGCGATCTCCCGGAGGGTTTCCCGGCCGGTGAAGAATTTTCCCCACATGTCGAACCACCAGAGCGAGGTCCCGTGGAAGAGGGAGCGACAGAATTCGCGCCGCAATCCGGCGATATCTTCGGCTTCATTTTTCCAGAGCAACGGCATCCAGGTGAGTTTGATGTTGGCGGTGTGGGTCCGGTGGTCGCATTCGTGCAGATAACCTTTTTTCGCCAGATGGATCGAACCGTTCGGAATCATGAAGCCGCCGCCGCCGCCGAGCTCGCGGTCCTGATAGGAACCGGGACTGATGAGAAAATCGATCTGGTCCGAAGCGAGAAGTTTGTCGCAGGCGAGGTGACCTGCCTGAACCAGGCGTTTGGTGCCAAGCTCCAGGACGTAACCGTAGAAGACGCCGATCTCTTTGCCTTCCGGAATCAGGGCGCGGGCCGCCCCGGCGAACCGGAGGATGGAGTCGGCCACCAGTTCACTGTGGAACTGCCAGTAGCGCAGTGCATCGGCGTCCTGCTGCGGGTCGCGCAGTCCGTTGTGGGGGGCGTGGAAGCGTTGCGCGTAGGTGGGAATACACTCTGGCTCCGCTTCGCCGCGGGCTTTGACCCACTCCCGGTAGCGATTGAGTTTCTGGAGCGATTCGCGGCCGTTGGAATAGTCCATCCACTCATCGGTGGTGCCGCAGGCGAGGATGTAGCATTGGATCAAATGGCCGTATTTTTCTTCGGCGTGGCGGATCAATGATTCCATGTAGTTGCGTGTCGCTTCGAACCAGGCGGGGGAGGACAGGGCGTCGGTGAGTGAGAGAAAGCTGTCGGCAGGACCGCAGTGGGCGACGTTGAGCCGCCGCACCAGCCAGGAGGGCGAGTTGAGGTCCACCATGCAAAGAATTTCCGGATTCGGGGAGATTTTCTTCACATCTTCGATCTGCTGATCGAACGGGGCGAAGTCGTAGACCTCCGGTGCGAGCCAGGTGGGGGGATATTCTGAATAGGGTTCGCCGAGCGAATTGGTGGTATGAGCGGGGAAAACGCAGAACTGATTGACCCCGGCCGCGTGAAATTCCCGCATGGCATCGAACTCTTTTTGGAAAGAACGGTAGGCGAAAAACGGTTTCCGGTTCATGAATCTCCTCCCGCCAGATGGCAATGGATTTGGTTTTGTTTTATATTATTAAATAATAAATTTGTAATTATTTATTATTAAAATAATGCCATAAAAATGAAATGCAAGTCTGAGGTTTGAAAAAGAGAGCAGAACCGGATTTCAGCGTCGCGAGGGGACTTTTCACAGTACCCCGGCTTTCTCACGGGCTTAAGCGCGGCCAGCATTTCCCCCGGAACCCGGTCTTCTCACGGGAACAAGCGCGGTTAGCGCCGCGAGCGCATGTGAGAGAACTGCTTTGCGGAACGCAAAGCAGCAAGGAGCGATTGCGACGCAGTCGAACGGAGTCGAGCGCAGCCCCTCCGGCGATTGAGGAGTTGGCGGGCGAAGCCCGACAAGTAAGGCCCGCGAGGGCCGCGTGCGGATCAGTATCAACCGACTTTGGTTTTCTCACGGGCGGGGAGGTCCGGAGGGCGCCCGGCCCTCCGGCTCCCGCGACGAATCTTTCCCCGCAGAGGCCGAATATGCCGCCTTTATCTTGTTCGCGCACCACAGAAGCCGGAAGTTTTCCGCCCAGGCATAAGCTTCTGTCAACTATGAGGAGGACTGGTAGACGTTTGCAATCAACAGTCTGGGTTGCTATAGTAATACAGAATTTTTTTTGCCGCAGAAATTGTTCTGCAAAGGAATTAATTTCTATGAGAATTAAATGGTATCACTGGATAATTCCAATCTCGCTAGTTTTTATCATAACAGCATCGGTTTGCATATGGCTCATATTTGAGGATAACCGGCGCCTTCTTTGCCGATTTGCTTTGGGAGCTGTTGCTTGTTCTCTGGAACTTTATCAGGATAAGTTCGGTGAACTTCCTCCATCATTGGAAATTTTAAGCAAGGAATTTCCAGAGTATAGAAAATTTGTCTATCTGGGATATAAACCACGGCCATGGAGTTGGCAGCGGAATAACGCAAGTCTTTTATACAACCGTACGCCTGCAACAGATTTTGCGTATTCCAGTCAACATTCGGGTGACAAACATATACGGGAATGGAATATGGAGGATGTTCTTCTGGCAGCTCCGATCCCCATACTGGGGAAACGAATTGTGATTTTTCATCGCGATTTTGCGAATCAAAAACGAATGGCTATAGATAAGAAACAAAAATACTTGTAGAATCTCTTCAAACGTACTATATTATCAGTATGGAACTTCGAGATGCAAGAAAAATCAATTCAAAAGAATTGTATGATCGT
>URVC01000003.1 GCA_900551245.1 uncultured bacterium
TAGCCCAAGATTCATCCGATATATCATGTCGTTCGTATGCATTCGCCATTTTCCCTACATCCTTTTTTGACGTTTGCATAATATAGCACAAATCTATTGACGACACAACCTAGTGCCGGTCACGCATGTGCCGGACTACGACCATGAGCTCTATTTAAACCTGATCCTGCGGCTCTACTATGAATGTACCAAAAAGCGACTGGGCCACAAGGTCATGGTGCCGACAATGTTTGTTGAACTTCTGGTCTATCTTGCCCGCGGTTACAATCAGAATCTCGAACCCGGCGCCGCCTGGCGTCTCGAAGCACCCGCCGCATATCTGGCTCGACACTTTGATGCACCGCTCGATCTGCCGATGCTGGCGAAACTGGCCGGCATGTCGGAGCGAAATCTTTTCCGCCATTTCAAGCAGCAGTTCGGCATGTCTCCCCGGCGCTATCTCGAACGATTGCGGATTCAGAATGCGATGCGCCTGCTGCGCAACAGCGACTGCGGCCGGGAGGAAATCGCTATGCAGTGCGGCTTCTGCGACGGAAACCATCTCTCCCGCGTCTTTCAGAAAGTGACAGGATGCAGCTGCCTGCATTTCCGCCGCCGGGCCAGAGAAACGAAGCCCGACAGCGATGATTGTGCTTCTTCCCGCAATTGATCCGGACAACGTCGAAATCGCTTTCTTCAAATCAGAAAATAGATATATTTGTCTTTTTTATACTTATTTTTGGCAATTTTATTAATTCTATATGTCTTTTTTGATGTTATATTAGACATTGAAAAGCCATTGCGGGAGCATATGGCGAGGAACTCAATTCTGCTCAAACAGGGGGAAGAGCGAAGAAGGACGTTTTTGCAGGAAGACCATCGGTTCGGGAGTCCAGCCCGTAAGAGGGACGCTGTCGATGAGAAAGAAAATTTCTTCGTATTTCATTTCAGGAGGGATTGTCGTCATGAAAAGCTCGGATCAAGTGAGTCTCTTTCCTGCCCGGCCGCGACAAGTTTTTACGCTGATCGAACTTCTGATCGTAATTGCGATCATTGCGATTTTGGCGGCGATGCTGCTCCCCGCACTCAACAAAGCCCGGGAATCGGGGAAACGCGCCTCCTGTGCCTCCAATGTCAAGCAGTTGTGCACGATGGTTTTTCTCTATACCGGTTCCAATGAGGATTACCTGCCTGTCCGGGACATCTGGTACCAAGCTCTCCTGGACAACAAGAAAGACGTTGAGAAGAATCTGCCGAAAATCTTTTTCTGTCCGGCGCAGCAGAATCCCCCACTTGATTATCAGACAATGCATTATGGGATCAATGAAAACATCACCTCCAAGGAGTTGGTGCCGCACCGGATCTCCCAGTGCAAACGGCCTTCCCAGATCATTCAACTGGCGGACGGTGACGGTGACGGCGACGGCGATTATGTGATCAATGCCGCCTATTGGATCATCGGCAGTTTTCACAGCGGTCCGACCCCCATCGGCTATCTTGATGGTCACGTTTTCTCACAACTGCGCACCCTGGTAAGCAGAATGAATGCAATGCCGGGTACCATGTCGGCCGTCGGCTCATGGACCACGGAATTGAGCCGGATATGGGGGAAAGACAACTGGTTTATGAAATAATTTCCGCCGGAATTTGGCTTGCATCCGTACGTCAGGAGGCCATGATCTCCATGGATTTTTTCAGCTTTTTCACTCGCCATCAATCAGAAAGGAATTGAACATGAAGAAAATGTGCAAAAAACTGTTCTGCGCCGGCATCTTCGCTCTGACCTCTGCGCTTCCGGCGGCAACTCCCATCGAAAATGACTTTTCCGTGAATGCCGCGACCAAGGGCATGACGCTCGGGAAAAATGCCGCAATTGCCGATGGAGTTCTGGATCTGAAAGGGTGGCCGGTCGCCCGCTGGGATCTCTCCTCCTTCCGCGGGCCGGTGAGAATCCAGTTCCGCCTCTCCCCGCAACAGGCGCTTCACGAGAAGAATTTTCATTACGGGTTCAATCTGGTTGCGGAGGATGGCCGAAACGCTCTGTTCTACGCCGCCCGCAACCGCATTGACGCGCAGCTCACTTCACCGAAGGCGGAGGGCGGAAAAGTTTTGAGCAAGGCGTGGATCAACCCGAAAATGGAAACCGGCATCCAGGACCGGAAATGGAGTCAATTTGACATTACGGTCACGGAACAGGAGGTTCAGGTCCGCATCGACGGCGCACTCTGCATGACCGCCCGGTTTGCCCTTCTGCCGTTGAAGGAGTTCAATTTTCACAGCTACAACTATCATCTTCAAGTCGATGACCTGAAGATCGAAGCTGTCGGGGATGGGCAGAAATGAATCTCAGCAGAACAATCCTGCTTCTTCTGCTCCTTGCCGGAGCGGGCAGAGGGTTGGCTGTCGAGCCGGTCATTCAGGACTTTTCCTCCTCCGGGGACGCCGGGCAGATCGGCCGGAATGCGGAGATCAAGGACGGGGTGCTGAAGTTGAAAGGGTGGCCGGTCGCCCGCTGGGATCTCACCCCGTTCAACGGCCCGGTCCATATTCGTTTCCGTCTGAAACCGCTGCGGGCGCTCCATGAAAAGAATTTTCACTACGGCTTCAATTTGTACAGCCGGACCGGCACCCGTGCGCTGTTTTATGCCGCCAACGGCAGGATTGACGCCCATCTGCTCAAGCAGGAGGGCGATTCCGAACGACGTATCGCCGCGGCCTGGATCCCGACCGGGATGAAGACCGGAATCCAGAACGGGCAGTGGGCGGAATTTGATATTTCCGTCGGCCGCGAAGTGGTCTCTGTCATGATCAACGGCACCCGCTGTCTTACAGCAAGATTTCCCATGATTCCGCTTGCCGCGTTCAGTTTTCACAGCTACAACCACGAACTTGAAGTGGATGATCTCCTCATCGAGCCGGTGGTTGAGAAAGAGGCCGCAGTTGCGCTTGAACCGCTCTTTGCCGCAGATTTCAACCGGAATCTCGACGCCGTCACTCTCCGGGGAACGGTATCTCCCGTCCGGAAAGGCCGGGCGGAACCGGTACAGGATGCGGATGGCGGCGCGGTGCGGCTTACCGGCAGCACGCTGAATTATCCGTTCCAGGCGGAACTCTCCCCGCGTCAGGGGGCGATTCAGTTTCGCGTTCGCAGCGTTGACGGCCGCGGCGGCGAAATCCTGCGCCTCTCGGATGGGGCTGGCGACCGCGTCCGCTTTTCGCTTCGACAGAACTCTCTCTCGGCGGTCATCGCACAGAAGAGAGACCCGCACGGACTTCTGTTTCAACGCGCCGTTCCCGGAGACGGCGGCGACTGGGTTCTGATCACGCTGGTGTGGAAGCCGGACCAGACCACCAGACTCTTTGTCAACGCGCTGCCGTATGTCGTGGATTTCAAACCGGGGCAGCGCGCACCGGATATGGTCGACCCGGCCTTTGACGGTATAAAACAGCTGATCCTGGGAGGGGAAGGCGACCTCGTCATCGATGACGTCAGGCTCTGGCGGCGATCGCTCTCCAACCGGGAGGTCTATGAAACCTATCGCAAAACCATGCCGCTGGACATGGTGATGGAGGAGACCTTGTTTGACGAGACCCGGGATGCCGAACCGGTGGTCCGGGTCGCGCCCGGAGGATTTTTCACCCGACCGCTCCCGGTGGCGGCTCCAGCATCGATTCCCGCAGAGGCGGAGTTTCAGCTTACCCTCCTGCGAAACGGGGACTCCCGCCCCCTGTGCGAAACGACCATACGCAAAATGATTGAAAAGCCCGAAGAGATCCGGTTGGCTCCGATTCGGCTCCCGTTCGGAAGTTACACGTTAATCTGCAATATTCTGCGCGACGGCACCCGCCATCGTAAATCCTTTCCCATCCTCTCTGCCCGGGCACCGGCAGCGCGGAGAATGGCCGAAGCCGCCGATGTTTCCGCCGGGAAACTGCTGTTTGAAAAAAACTTGACCTCCGCGGCCGATCCGGCGGTCTTCAGCGAAGGGGCAACGCATGCCGGAGGCGGCGGCCGCTATCTGGAGGCCGGTTCCGGCAAGGGAGACCGCTTCTGTTTCGAAATTTCCTTCCCGCGGGAACAGTTGGGGAAACCGGTGCTGCTCGACATCACCTGGCCTGACGACAAGCCGCGCTCCATGGGATTCTACATGTACGGCAACGGCATCTGGGCCAACCGGGACCGGCTGCAGAGCGGCGTCCAGGCGGGCCGGGAATATCCGGAGAGCGGTGAGTTGCAGACGACGCGGCACCTCTTCTACCCCGGCGTGGAAACCTATCTCTTCGAGGCGCGCACCATGGCAAAAGAGATGCCGGCTGCCGTGGCGAAGGTACGCGTCTACGCGCTGGCGGAAGAGGAACTACCCCGGCTGGCTCTCCGGGAACCGGAGGGACTGCCCGGGCGGAAATTCGGTTTCGTGGACGAAGATCAGACCTTCAACAACAATCTCGGAATCGACCGGGCCAATCGACGTTCGCCCCGGTATCGGGAGTGGCAGACACACTACAACTCGATGACCGCCTTTGTGCTGGATGAGACCATCCGCTATTTCGATTATGTCGGAATGAACCGCTTCTACTGCCCCTACTGGCGGTATGCGAGCGGCTCCGCCAACGTCGAAGGACACACCGGCAACGGACTTTTCCCGTTCCGCCAGGGCGATATGCCCTATATTCTGAAGCGATTTGCCGATGCAGGGATGGAATTCATTACCGCGCTTCAATACAGCACGCTGCCGGAAGGAGCGAATGCCACGAAGATCGACCGGGATTTCCGAAAAGAGGGCATTCTTCTTGAAAATCGATATGGCGAACTCTCCAATGAGAACGGTCTGGGACGTTTTACCGTCGACCCCTCTGCGCCGGAGACCCTTTCGCTCCTGGGACGCCACCTCTTCGATACCGTCGAATACTTCCGTCGCTATCCCTCCTACGGCGGCCTCTTCTGGTGGGGAGGGCTGGAAGGCTGGCCCAATCTGAACGAAGGGTATGGCGCAGCCACCGCCCGCCGCTTCACCCGCGACACCGGGATCGCTCTCCCGGAAGCGCCGGCGGACCGCTACCGGCAGCTCACGGGTCCCCTCCGCCGGGAGTGGATCAACTGGCGGGCCAGCGTGACGGAACAGTTCATCCGCGCCGTCAGAAAAGGGTTGACCGCCGCCGGCGGGAACGTACCTCTGCTGCTGCAGGTGCCGCTCGAACCTGCAGCGCGGGAGGAGCATGGGCTGGATCTCGAGGCGATCGCCCGGATTCCCGACATTCAACTGATGATTCGCCGCTCGCCTACCAGATACCGGCACGGTTTTCACTGGGGGACGGAGGAGCTGCCGGACAACGAGCAGATGTACCGCTACGACGACCCGGCGCTGGTCAAGCTGCGCCGGAGCGGGAAACTGCACGGAGTATTCGCGTTTTACACCTATTTTGAGACCTACGTCTCTCCCGTCGCCGCCATGGCGAAGCGATACCCGACCGTTTTTGAAGATGCCGATGTGAAGCCGCACGGGCGCTGGTTCCTGCGCGAATTCGCCTTCGATGTCGGCGCCATGGACGCGCTGGAAATCGTCTCCGGCGGCCAGGTGCTCAGTCCGGTGGGCCGGGAGGCGGAGGTGCGCGAATTCGCCCGTGCCTACCGGGCGCTTCCCGCGATGAAATTTCACGATGTGCCGGGGCTGACCGATCCGGTTGTCGCACGGTTTCTGACGACGAAAAACGGCACCTATTTCTACTGTGTGAACATGTTCCATGAACCGGTCGCGGTGGAACTTGACGCAGGGAGAGAGTTTACGAAAACCGATCTCTCCACCGGGGATCGTTCGTCCGGCTGCAAAATCGAACTCAAGCCTTTTGAACTTCGTTCGTTTCTGGTACCGGAGGAAAAACTGCAGTTCCGCAAAATCACGCTGATTTCCGTCGGGCCCCGCGCGGAGAAGATCTATGCGCAACGGCTGAAAATTCTCCGGCAGACGGTGGCGAAACTGCGCGCCCGCGTTCTCGATACCGGCCGGGAACAGCGCATCATCGAGCAGATCAGCCGGCACATGAAGCGCAACGAGTGGTGCGAAGTCTGGCGACTCGCCTTTTCCCGGGCGATGAACCAGCTGCTGCACAATGTTTCGGAGGTGGAACACCTTGTCAGCCGGGAACGGATGCTTAAGGCCAACCGGATCGCAATCAATTGCGGCGGCACAATCTATGTGCCCGGGCGCAACGGAGATGTGTTTTTCCCGGACCAGCCTTTCGACGGGAAGTTCGGCTGGATCGGGCGCCGTTCCGCCGTCATCCGGGCAGTCAACAAGCCGCTCGAATTTCATCGTCTGTACGAGAGCGAGGCGTACGATGTGGATGGCTACCGCTTCCGGCTGCCACCGGGCAGCTACCGGCTGCGGCTCTATATGAAGTGCGGCTTTCCCAAGGATTCCAAACCGGATTACTTCGTCTTTGACATCCTCGGCAACGGCAGGATGCTGGCGAAGAATTTCGACCTCTTCGTTGCCTGCAAAGAGGATTTCGACCAGGCGACGGTGCTGGAATACCCTGTCCGGATCGAGGCGGACGGCTCCTTCGAGCTGACGTTCCGGACCGACGGAAAACACTATCCTTCGGCCCGTTTGATCAATGGATTGGAGATTTTTCCTGAATGAACCTTCAGAGCGAGTGTATTGTTATGGCAATGGCTGTGTGGCTGGCGGGGGGAATTCATGCGGCGGATTCCGGGTTGACTGCCTGGCGGACCTCCGCCGCCCCCACCCTGGAGAGTCCCGGATGGCAGAGTGTGCGATCTGAAACGCTTCAACCCGTCGATACCGAGGGATTCTGGTCGCCGTTTGAGCGGCGCAGCGGAATGACCGGGAAGGTGCTGGAACCGGGCCGGGTTCAGCTGATGTGGAGCCCGGATGCGCTCTACGTCCGCTGCCGGCTGACCGATTCTGACCTGGTGGCCTCTCCCCAAAATCGGGACCAGAGCGCCATTTATATGGCGGCAGATGCGGTGGAACTGTTTCTCAAATGCGACGATTCTCCCTGCTACTGGGAGTTTCACGGTTCCATCGACGGGAAAAAGAGCGGCTGGCGGTATTCGTCGCGCGGTCGTCTGGGGTTGCCCGGTACGGATGTGCGTTCCGCAGTGACGGTGACGGTTCAGGAGGAGGGCACGCGAAACCGCCTGGAGGACCGGGATGCAAGCTGGCAGATCCTTTTCCGCATTGACGCCGCGGAGCTCAGAAACGGCTCCGGCGGCCCGTGGCCGGGAGGGCGGCAGTGGCGGATGCAACTGGTTCGATACAACTATTCCCAATACCTCCCCTGCCGGGAGGTCTCGGTCTTTCCGAAAATGCGGGAGTTCAATCCGCACCTGACGGAAGATTACGCGGTGATCCATTTTCTCGGAGAATCCGCGGAGAAGGCGGATCTCTCCGCGGACAGCCGGCTCATCTTCGCCGACTGCGCTGTCGTGCTGTTTGATATCGACAACACCATCACTTTTTACAGGAATAAGGACTTCCCGACTCTGCACGGAAATTTTCTCTTCCCGATCATTCGCGATCTCATGGTGGAACGCGGCTGGCGGAAGGAGAGTGCGGAGGAAGCAATCCTGGCGCTTACCAGACGCATCCCCCACTGGGATTATCCCGATTTCTTTGCGGCATTTGATCTTCCGCCCCGGGAGGCGTTCCGCCGCTGCCGGGAATGGCATGAGAAGTATATCGGGGTCAATCAGGACGCTTTGACGTTGATCGACACCCTGCGCCGGCAGGGGAAACGTCTGGCAATCGCCAGCAACAATCCCTACACCGGCTGTCTGTGGAAATTGCAGCAGGCGGGGCTGGCGGATGAAAACGGCTCCTCCGTCTTCTGCAAAATTTTCAGCACCGATGTCGTGCGCGGCTGCAAGGGAGAGCCGGCAGTGTGGCCGAACATTCTGGCGCGTCTGCCGTACCTCCCGGAAAAGATCGGGATGGTGGGCGACAATCCGCTTGAGGACTCCGATTTGCCGCGAAAGTACGGCATAAAAGCAATCTATCTCTTTGAGCGCAATCAGCCCCGGATGGAGTTCGGTGCGATTCACTGACAGAGGGAAAAGGAGTTTTATGTGCGGGAAAAAAGAGTTGCCTCTCCTGATGGCCTCGATGATCTGCGGAGCGCTGTGCTCCGGCGGGAACGCGGAGACGATGTGTTTCGGCGAACTGCTGTGCGACAATGGCGAAACGCTGATTCTGTCAGCGCCAGCCCGGTGGGAAGGGAAGCTGAACGGAAGTTCGATCGCCGTGGAATTTTCCGAAAACCGCTGTCGGATTCCCTGTGACTGCAAACAGCAGAATCTGGCGGAACTCGAAACCGAAATCGACGTGCCGGCCGCCGGAGAGATCCGCATCGGTTGCGGCGCGGACTGGTACTTTGAGTTCATCGTTGACGGCAGCACCGTCTACTCCACCTGGCAAAAGGGGAACGGTACGGCCGATTTCGGTCGTTTCAACCACATTTTTCAGGTTCCGGTGCGGGCAGGCAGACATCAGATCCGGGTCCGGTTGCGCAACGGAATGGGCGGAATGAGCTTTCATTGCGGTCCGCCGACAAAACCGTCGTACCGCAACCGGCAGCCGGTTCCGACGGAAAAACTGATGCAGGCGCTGTCGACGCTCTACACTTCGGACTGCCGCCGCCTCTCCCCGGAGCGGCGCACGGCGCTCCAGGTCTGCCAGGATGCTCTGGATCTGATTGAACCGGGAAACCGGGAGCCGGAACAGCCGGTCAATCAATGGCTCGATTCTGCCTTGGAAAAGATCAAAAGAGAGGTTCCGGCGGAGCCGGTCTCCGGCAATCGGGTCGTCCTCTGGCTGGTTTACAATATGGGAGTGATCGTCAAAACATCCGGAGCGACGTTCGGAATCGACATCTGCCACCCGAGAGCGGCGGAACTTGCCGATCTTCTGGATTTCGCCATGATCACGCACTTTCACCCCGATCATTTCGACCGGAAGTTTGTGGAAGCGATGCAGCGGGAGGGATTTATTGCCGGGAAACCGGTGTTGAGCAGTTTCTACCCGTCACGGCACTTCCGCAAATATCCGGCCGTGTGGCAGTTCGGAGACATCACCATCCGCACCGGTGACATCGATCACAACGAGATGCTGCCGAACTTTGTGACGACCTACGAGATCCTCTGCGGGAAAGGCAAAGAGGCCTGCACCATCCTGCACACGGGAGACGGAGCCAACGTCGCCCAGTTGAATCCGGCGCGTCACGTCAATATTTTGATCGCCCATCCGCGGCCGTTCGGCGAGATCCATTTTGCGGCGGAAGCGGCTTCGAAGCTGACGCCCGATCTCCTGATTGTCGGTCATCTGCAGGAGATCAGCCACGGATTCGGCCCCGGGCGGTGGAGTTACCAGACCGGATTTGACGAGTGTGCCGGACTGCCTGCATCCGTCACCGGGGTGGTTCCCGTCTGGGGAGAAAAAATCATTTTCGACCCAAAGGAGGGGGAATGAACAAGACCCATGAACCATCCTGGCTTGCACAGGCGGTTTTCTATGAGATCTATCCGGCCAGCTTTCGCGATTCGAACGGAGACGGGATCGGCGATATCGCGGGTATGATCTCGCAACTCGATTATCTGCGCCGTCTCGGTGTCAACGCACTCTGGATCAATCCCTGGTATGTCTCCTCTTTCCGCGACGGCGGCTATGACATAACAGATTTCATGCGGCCGGATCCCCGGTATGGAACACTTGCCGAAGCGCGGAATTTTTTCCGGGAAGCCCACCGGCACGGCATCCGGGTGGTCCTGGATCTGGTTGCCGGTCACACGTCGCTGGAACATCCCTACTTTCAGGAATCCTGCCGCGGGACCGGCAGTCGCCACCAGGATTTCTACATCTGGAATCCCAACAGCGTCTACCGCGGGACTGCAGAACAGTACTACATCGCCGGACTCTTTCCGCGCGGCTCGTACTGCGCCAACTTTTTCGCATCGCAGCCGGCGATCAATTACGGGTTCAACAAGGTGGAAAACTCCTGGGAAATGTCCTGCGACCACCCGGCCTGCCGGGCAAACCGGGAATGGCTGATTTCCGTCATGCGATACTGGCTCGATCTGGGGTGCGACGGATTCCGGGTGGACATGGCTTCCTCCATCATCAAGCGGGATCCCGGCTTTGAAAAGACTTCGCAATTCTGGCAGTCGGTACGGACTCTTTTCGACCGGGAGTATCCCGAGGCGGTGCTCCTCGCCGAGTGGTTCATGCCGGAGAGATCACTGGCGGCAGGCTTTCACCTGGATTTTGTCCCGCCTTCGGGACTTTTCCGCAACGACAGCTGGAGTTGCTCGCCGATATTTTCCGGAGAGATTCTGTTTTCCGCCGCGACGAAGAAGAACGACGGCAAATGGCTCGACGGCTACCGCAAACTGTGCGATGTCTGCAACCCGGCAGGGCTCTGTCTGTTCTCCGGGACGCATGATCAATGGCGGCTCTCGTATTTCGGCAGCGATCGTGAAACGATGGTGAAACTCGCGTTCATGACGGCGCTTCCGGCGCCACCTTTTTTCTATTACGGAGACGAAATCGGCATGCGTCATCTTGTCGGAGTGGCGGTGGAAGGCAGTGCGTCACGCGGCGGAGCCAGAACGCCGATGCAGTGGGACCATTCACGCAATTTCGGCTTCTCCACTGCGGCGCCGGAGAAACTCTATCTGCCGACGGATTCCGCCGCCGGGGCTCCGACCGTGGAAGATGCATTGGCGGGACGAAATCCTCTCTTCACCACCGTCAGGGAGTTAATCCGTCTGCGACGGGAGCATCCCGCTCTGGGAGGCGACGGTGCGCTCGAACTGGACTGTCCGGAAAACTTTCCGCTGCGCGTGACCAGACGCCTGGCGGGGGAAACGATATTCGCCGCATTCAATCCCTCCGGCGAAACGGTCAGTTTTCCTCTGCCGGGCACGTGGGAAACGTTGCTGACACGTGGCGTTGTCCGCAAAAACGAAATGCTGCTTTTGGAGCCGGTTTCCTTTATTTTCCTCCGAAAGGCAGCTTCCCAACCGGGGGGGAAGATGCATGACGTGTGATTGCCCGGGGAGCCCTGCGGGGAAACTCTGACTGCCGCGGGAAACGAGCAACCCGTATGCGGCAGACGGATTGTACGGAAAATTGAGGATATTCCTCTCTATAGCCCGACGTTTGACAAAGTGCGTCAAAGAGCTTGCAATCGACGGAGAGCAGAATATAGTAACAGGGACATGGAATTGTCACACCACTTTTGTTGAAACAATTGTCCACGGAAGGAGAGAGTGCAATGAAACAACTGCTTGTAAATACGGAAGTCAAAAAAACGCTGTCGAAAATCTGGGAATTCGGTGTCAACACCTGTCATGCGCCCCTCTGGCTGCGTACCGATCTTGTCGGGCAGTTGAAACGGCAGCACACCGAGCTGGGGTTTCGTTACATCCGGTTTCATGACATTTTCGGCGATGAGCTGGGCGTGGTGGATTCCGAAGGAAAATTTCATTTCGAGCGGGTCATTCAGATCTATAAGAATGTGCTGGCATGCGGAATGAAACCGTTTGTGGAACTCTCCTCCATGCCGGGGGCGCTCGCCTCGGGGGAAAATAACGTCTGCTTCTACAAATTCCGTTCCGATCCGCCGGCACGCTGGGAGGCCTGGCGGGAACTGGTGGCGGCCTTTGCCCGTTCTCTTACCGGAGCATTCGGTGAAGAAGAGGTGAAAACGTGGTATTTCGAAGTCTGGAATGAACCGGATATCCCGTTCTGGAGCGGAAGCCGTGATGAATACTTCCGGTTGTATGATCTTGCGCGGAACGCGATAAAATCCGTATCGCGGGCCTACCGGGTCGGCGGCCCGGCCACCTCCAAGACAAAATGGATTCCGGAATTTGTCGCTCACACCTTCAGGCCGTCGAAGGAGGATCCGGATACCGGGATCCGGTGTGATTTCATTTCGACGCACGCATATCCCAGCGATCTGGCGTTTCTCAACAGTGCGGAGGGTTCTGTCCGTCTGGAACAAGCCTCCGTCATGAGGGATCTGTATGCTGCGGTGCGGCAGGTGCTGGATACGGCCTGGGGACCGGATTTTCCGCTCCTTCTGGGAGAGTGGAACTCTTCCGCCGGACCGTATGCCTTCAACCACGATGCATGCAACAATGCGCCGTTCATCTGCAAGACGATGAGTGAACTGCGCCGGTTGTGCGCCGGCAGTCTCTACTGGGGGGCGAGCGACATCTATGAAGAGGGCGGGTTTCATTATACTCCATTCCACGGAGGCTATGGGCTGGAGACGATCAACAGCATTCCCAAGGCCTCCTACCATGCATTCCGCTTTCTGCACGGACTGGGGGATACGGAACTGGAGGCGGTGTTTGACCAGCCCTGTGAAGAACACGGAGTGCTGGCGACGGAACAAAACGGGGAATTCCGTATTCTGGTCTGGAATTACCGGTCCCCGGAATCGGAAGGCGAACCGCTGGAATTTGAAATTTCAGGAGCAGGGAGGTGCCGGGGAACGCTGGAACGAATTGAACCCGGTCACGGCAGTGCGTACGAGACCTGGCGGGAGCTGGGAAGTCCGGAGTTTCTCGATTACCGGAGTTTTGAAACGCTGACAGCGGCTTCTCGAACGCAAGAAGAAGATTTCTCCGGTGAAGAAACAATCTCTCTGGCTCCCGGAACCGTTGCGCTGCTCCGGTTCCGCCGCCTGTAATAAAACGGGCATCTGGAGCCCCCCGGGGGAAAGCATTTCGATGCAGAGCCCGATGGCAGCGCGGCCATTGGGCTTCAATTTTCCCAAGGATGCAGGGAATTGCTTCTGAATTGCCTGTTTTCCCGGCAGCCTTTACGACACCAGGGATTCGCAGTCTCTTTCGTTGTTCACTGCGGTCGCAACAAGAACAGAAACCTTCTGGATTCCACCATCACACGTTGATAACGACCGGAAAATTGCGAACATTTTGAGAGAGGGTACTTGAAAACAGGCCTGTTTTCTGATTGATGAAAATGCAGCGCAAGAAAACGAAAAAGCTATCTCCGAAGTGATTAAAATCGCTGAAAAAGAGATTCGGACATATCTCGACGGACTGGTCCGGCGATCGGTCGAGAATACGCTGATGCGGAAGCCGATGCGATCTGCCAGGCTTCGAGGAATCAGCGCAGCCCGGATCGCGAGGATACGCGGGCCGGGAGCTATAAACGCAAACTCCTGACGAAAGCGGATGAAGTTGAACTTCCGATTTCCCGTCTGCGGACGTTACCCTTTGGAACGCAAATCATCGAGCGTTATAAGCCGAAGCAAAGCTGCGTTGAGGAAACTTTGATCGAGATGTGTCTTGCAGGCGTGTCCGTTCGACGCGTGGAGAATATCACCGAAGCCCTTTGGAGCACCAAGGTCCGTTCCAGCACGGTAAACGAATCAAATCAAAAGAGTTACGGAAAAATCGAGAAATGGCATAAACAGCCGTTCCTCGGCGAACATCCGCATATTTTTGTCGATGGCGTCTATCGGAAGCGAAGTTGGGGCGGAGAGGTTCAAGAACGTTTCTGTTCTGGTTGCGGTCGGTGGGAACGATGAGGGGTACCGTTAAACCTTGACGGTGCGGAAGGCTACCGGGAAGACTGGGTCCTCGGCTATGATGCTGGTCGGAGCCAGACTCAGGCATACTTCCACGATAAAATGGGGCACTCGGCAGTACATGAATCTTTGCAAACTTTATGAAGGTGGCATAAGGTAAAAAAGCGGGAGGCTCCGCCTGCGCAACCGACCTGCGCTCCGGAACTCTCAGGTCGGTCGATTGCTTCGGCTATGCCAACTCACGTTTGCCATCTGTAATCGCTCAGAAACAAATGTGAGCAAAATATCGGATACTACCCATATATGGCATTTTATGGTACCCCTGCAACCCCGCGATTGTGACCCATTTGTGCCCCAAATGTGCCCCAAATCACCTGCCGGACGGGATGGAAAATGCGCGTTGAACTCAAGAGTTTGAGGTGGACAAAAAAAATGGCAGTCCTGTAAGGATTCGAACCTCAACAAAGTGAACCAGAATCACTTGTGCTACCGTTACACCACAGGACTGCATCTTGGTATGTGCTTCTTAATATAGCCGCAGTTTTCGATAAAGCAAGCTGAAAATTGAAAAAAAACGCTTTTCACGCAGAGAAATCTCCCAATTCACTCTCACACTCCCCGCTATCGTCGGCGGAAATCTCTGCCCGGCTCCGCCCACTTCTCTCACAATCTTTCGTTCCGCCACTTGACAAAACAGCGATTCGATGTCATAATATATACGTATAAACAGACCGGGAACAAAATGACGCAGAAAGAGATTGCGAAACAGCTGAACATCTCGCAGGCCACCGTTTCGATGGCGCTGAAAGGTTCAGAGCGGATTTCCCCCGCCGTGCGTGAGGCCGTGCAGAAGCTGGCATCGGATGCCGGGTACCGCCCCAATCCGGCCGGGCAGATGCTCCGGCTGGGGCGGAGCAACGTGATCGGCGCGGTGTTTCCGTCGCTGACCAACAGCTACTACGCCGAACTCTTTCAGGAGCTCCAACGCGGCCTGGAACCCCACGGCTATCTGCTCTATTTCATTCCGGCCGAGACCCATCCGGAGGCGGCGGCCGCCGCCTCTTCGCTCCAGAGCATGCGGGTGGCGGGAGTTGTCTCACTCGGCATGTTCGCAGAACAGCTCCTGCCGCTGCGCGACGATGGAATCGCCCTCGTCTTTTACGGCGGGGAACAGCAGATCAGCGAACAGATCAGCCAGGTTCTTCCCGACCGGTTCGGTGCCGGGCGGGACATTACCGATTTTCTCATCCGCCGTGGTCGGAAACATATCGCCTTTCTCGGCGCGCAGGGCGATGGAGAACAGCGGTATCGCGGCTATTGCGCGGCCCTCGCCGCCGCCGGTATGGAAGCACGGCCGATGCCGGTTCCTCCCGCCTGCGACCTTCTTACCGCCGGCTACGAGGGCATGCGGCAGCTGTTGCTCCGGTACCCCGACACCGACGGGGTTTTCGCCCACAATGACGATATGGCCATCGGCGCTCTGCGGGCGGCGGCGGAAGCCGGAATCCGGGTGCCGGAATCGCTCTCCCTCGCCGGATTCGACAACATCACCGCCGGCCGCTACACCTCCCCTGCCCTCACGTCGGTCGAACAGCCGCGCAGCGA
Source organism: uncultured bacterium (assembly GCA_900551245.1). GTDB lineage: Bacteria > Verrucomicrobiota > Lentisphaeria > Victivallales > Victivallaceae > Victivallis. The sequence goes on from URVC01000003.1 coordinate 15,166, forward strand.
AATCGCCCGGCTGCTGGTCGAGGAACTCTGCGCCGTGCTCAGCGATTTTCACCACGCCCGTTTCGTTTCCGTGCCCTGCAGCTTGAAAATCCGGGAGTCGGCATAATTTTTCAAAAATGTTTATACGAATGATCAAAGTCACTATTTGAGGAGAAAACCTATGGAAATCCATCCAGTTTACCAATGGCGGAAGATCACGCCGGAAGACGGCATCTATCTCTTCGGCTACTACGACCGCAATCCGTGGAACGAGGACCAGACCCTGCATCTGGCCATGCGCATTCCGCAGGAAACCCGGCTGCCTCAGCCCGGAGAGACCGCGGAAATCGGCGTGATCGGCAAGGAGGGATACCGCCCGCTGGTCACCACCCGGGCCTGGTGTCATCAGCAGGGGTGCATGGAGCTCTTCCTGCCCCGCCGCCCCGGCTGTTTCGTCTACAATGACTTCGATCTGCAGGAGAGGAAACCGGTCGCACGGATCTATCAGCTCGGCAAGGGGGTGGTGGATCGTTTCGAGTATCCGATTTACGCAATCTCTCCGGACGGCCGCTGGGGGGTGTCGCTGAACTTCGGCCGGATTCCGCGCCGCGGTTACAGCTATGCGGACACTCCGGTTCCCTCAGACCAGTGGCATCCGGCCGATCTTGACGGAGAAGGCCTGCGCCTCATCGATCTCGACACCGGGAGTTCGAAACTGATCGTCAGCTACCGGACCATGCTCGAGCGGCATCCTTACGGTTACGGCATGGAGGAGTTCTACATCTGGCTCAACCACGCGATCTTCAACTGCGATTCGACCCGGCTGCTGTGGCTCTTCCGCCAGTGGACCGACCCGATCGGACAATCCTGCATGTGGCACACCTTCATGTACACCTGCTCGCTGACCGGCGAAGACGCCGAATGCCTCCTGCCGGAAGTCTATTGGAAGAACGCCATCTCCCACCAGATCTGGGGGCGGACGCCCCGGGAGATCCTGGTCGACGCCAACTGGCGCGGAACCGGCCACGAAGCGGTGGTCTTCGATGAGAGCCGCCGCCCCTTCCTCGCCCGGCGGATTTCGAAGGGGCACGGCGCGATGTCGCACATGGTCTTCTCACCCGACGGGAAATGGCTGCTTTCGGACAGCTACCCCGACGAAAACCGGCGCCAGAAGCTCATTCTCATCGAAACCGCCACCGGAAATATGGAGACGCTGGGCACCTTCCGCCACGAAACCGCCCCGGGGAGCAGCGGCGACGTGCGCTGCGATCTGCATCCGCGCTGGAGTCCGGATGGGAAGATCGTCACCGTGGACTCCATTCACGACGGCAGACGGGCCATCTATCAGCTCGATCTTTCGCCGATCATCAAGTAACGGTTTGATTTGATTTGAATAGAATAGAAAGGATTCAAACCATGGAATCGCTGTTTCCGCAATTTCCGCTTCGCCGGATCCACCAGCTCGACGGGATCTGGGAGTTCTGTTTTTCCGCCGCATGCACCGACCCGGAAAATCCCGACTGGAATGCGCTCGCCTTCGACGATCGGATGGCGGTGCCGGGGGTCTTCGACACGCTTCCGCCGGACGCGGGGCGGCGCGGCACCGGATTCTACCGGACAAAAGTTGTCACTTCGTCCGACCGGTTGCGTTTGAAACTGAACGGCCTCGGGCTCTGGGCCGCCGTCTTTCTGGACCGCAAACTCATCGGCGTTGACGATCTGCCCTACACCGGTGTATCCTTTGACTTCACTTCCGCCGCGGGCGAGCATGAACTGGTGATCGCGGTGGACAACCGGCTCGACTTCCAACGCACTCCGCTCTTCTCGCAGTGGTACGACTACTACGGCCACGGCGGCATCTACCGTTCGGTGGAACTGCACGAACTTGCCGCCTGCTCCTTTGACCGGATGGAGGTGCGGACTCTTTCGCTCGACGGCCGCGTCGGCGTGAAACTCTTCCTCTCCGGCACCGTGCCAGAAACGCTGGAGTTCACCTGCACCTTCGACAACGAAGCTCCGCGCGCCATAACCGCCGCCGTCACCGAGGGTGCGCTGGAGTTCGAAGCCCGCCTCGCCAATCCCGCCCTGTGGTCGCCGGAATCGCCGCAGCTGCACACCGTCCGGCTGGAAGCGGGCAACGAAGCGATCGTCGAACGGTTCGGCTTGCGCACCATCCGGGCAGAAAAAGGGCGATTGCTGCTCAACGACGCCCCGCTGAAGCTGCTGGGGGTGTGCCGTCACGAAACCCATCCGCAGTTCGGACCGGCCCTGCCGCTGCAGCTGCTCCGCGAAGATGTGGCGTTCCTACGCGAACTCCACTGCAACTTCGTCCGCGGCAGCCACTACCAGCAGGACCCGCGCTTTCTCGATCTCTGCGACCGCTTCGGCATCCTGGTCTGGGAGGAGGGAATCGGCTGGGGAGACCCGGAAGCGCACCTGACCGATCCCGGATTCCAGTCCGGCCAGCTCCGCCAGCAGAAGTGGATCGTGTCGAACAGCTTCAACCACCCGTCGGTCATTCTGCGCGGCTTCCTCAACGAAGGGGATTCCGAAAGCGTTCCCGGCCGGGCCCTCTACGAAACCATCGCCGCGGAACTGCGGCGGCTCGACCCGACCCGCCCGATCACCTACGCCTCCAATCACTATGAACGGGACATCAATTTCGACCTCGTCGACGTCATCAGCCTCAACGCCTACCCCGGCTGGTATGCGGAAGATCGCGAAGCCGTCCGCCCGCTCGGCGAAATCGCCCCGGCCCTCGACCGTTTCATCGCCTGGATGGATCAGCAGGGATTCGGCGACAAACCGTTTATCGTGAGCGAAATCGGCGCCGGCGGCATCTACGGCTGGCGCGACCGCTTCCGCGCCCACTGGAGCGAGGAGTATCAGGCGGACTATCTGGATGAGGTATGCCGGTATGTTCTGTCACACGACCGGGTCACCGGCGTGGCCCTCTGGCAGTACTGCGACGGCCGGACCTATTCGAGCGCCTACGCGCTGGGACGGCCCCGCGCCTTCAACAACAAAGGGCTGGTCGATGAATACCGCCGGCCGAAACTCGCATTCGAGACGGTCCGGCGGCATTTCAGCGGAGAAATTGCTCAGGGCAGATAGACCTCAAGTTCACTGCGCAGCCAGTCGCGCAGCCGGGCAATATCCACATCGCGCACGTTGGAGCCGCTGCACATCGCGGCGGCGGCTCCGGCCGCCTGCCCGGTGATGAAGCAGCCCGGGACCACCCGGATGGAGGACTGAATCTCGCGGTCGCAACTGACGCACCGGCCGGCGACGAGCAGGTTCTCCACCCCCTGCGGCAGAAGGGTCCGGTAGGGGATGCCGTAACTCTCGCCCTGCTTGTAGCGCATCGCCCGGATCACCTCTTCGACCCTCTTCTGCGCCTCCGGGTCGATGGTGGAGGAGTGGATATCCACCGGGTAGCTGAAGCGGCCGATCTCGTCGGCGAAGCTCGCCCGGTTGCGGTAATCGGTGCCGTTGAGCTGGTAGTCGCCCCGGATGCGGCGGCTCTCGCGCACGCCGAGCAGCGGAGCGGTCTGCGTGAGGTCGGAGTCCTCGAAGCCTGGCACATGTTTCCGATAGAATTCATGGTAGATTTTAGCGATCTTCCGCCCTTCGATATAGGCATTGGTCAGCTCTTTTTCATCGAGCGTATTCGCCCCGTAGATATGGCCGAGATTGCCGCTCACGGTGCCGTTGCCGTAGGAGCAGACCCCGACAAAATGATATTCCGGCAGCGGAGCTTCGCCACGCTCCAGCAGAGCGTGCCAGAAGAACCGGTCACCATGGCCGGCGGCGCGGCTCGTCCGGTACGCCTTGATGTCGACATTGGAGAACTGCGGGCAGAGAGTCGGACTCATCGTTTGGCCTTCCGCATCGCCGCAGTCGAACGGCACGCCGGCGAAAGCGGCGATGGCGGCGTCGCCGGTGGCGTCGATATAGACATCGCCGCAGACTTTGCGCAATCCATGCTGCGTCGCGACCAGCAGTGACTCAATCCGGCCGTTCTTCAGAACAACGTCGGCGGCACGCATCATGTAATAGAGCTTCACCCCGGCCTCCACCAGCCTCCGGTCGTAGAGCCGCCGGAGGATCTCCGCATCGACCTCCTGCCAGCCCGGATTGCTTTTGGGTAGCCCCATCTCCCGCGTACACTCATCGACGATGGAGTCGCAGAGGTTTCCGCAGAGTGTGCGCACACCATCCCAGCGGCTGATGATGGCGGGGACCAGCGCGTTGGTGCTCATGCCGCCAGCACTGCCGGTCTGTTCGAGCAAAATCACCGATTTCCCCAGCCGGGTGGCGGCGAGGCTGGCGGCAATTCCGGCCGGACCGCCGCCGGCAACCACAATGTCCGCACGATCAAAGACAGGAACATCAAGCGAATCAAACATAATCAAACCTCCTGGTTGATGTTGCAGATAATATATCCGGCAGAAGTTTGATTTTCTTGGCATTATCTGCTATATTTCTACGTTTTTATGCTGAATATCCAAAAGAAACAGAAGAAAAAAGCAAAAATAACAATGCCGGACTCCTTTGAAGAACTTTCCGCCCGTCTGGAGGCGCTCTCCACGCTGACCGGAAACTGCTGCATCTGGAAGGTGACGGAAAACTGCCTCACGGACCTCCGTCTGCACCTCTCCCACGCCCGCCACGTCTGCCCGTTCTGCGATGCGGTCAAAACCGTCGCGCAGGAGCGCTGCATTCAGCACGACACCGGATGCATCGCCCGGGAGCTGCGGGTGCGGCCGGAACCGTTTCTGCTGCGCTGTCATGCGGGCGCGGCGGAACTTCTGGTGCCGGTCCGCGAAGACGGGCGGGTCATCGGCGTGGTGATGTACGGCCCGTTCCGCCCGGAGGAGTCGGCGGCGGGAAACTACGAGTGCGCCGAAGAAGCGTTCCGGAAACTGCCGGTCTGGCAACCGGAATTCCGGAATGCGCTCGCGACGCTGGTCCGGGTTGCACTTCACGAGCTGATCGATCTGCTCTATCTGCGCAGTCCGGAGATTCTGCCCTGCCGCATCCGGGATCCCCGGATTGTCGAAGCGCTGGAATACCTGCGGGGCCACTATATGGAACCGGTCCGGCTCCGCAACGTGGCGAAAAAAGTTTCGTTGAGCGAATCGCGTTTTTCCCACCTGTTCCGGCTGGAGTGCGGTCTGGATTTCTCCAGCTGCCTGCTGGAACTGCGGATTCGCGCCGCCCGGCAGCTGCTCGCGGGCACCGATCTCGCGGTCGGCGAAATCGCCGCCCGCTGCGGCTTCTCCAATCAGAATCGCTTTGCCACCATCTTCCGCCGCCGGACCGGAGTGACGGCTACGGAGTTCCGCCGCAATCGTCCGCCGCTCTCGGTGTAAAAATTCTTCCGGAATCCGGTTCCGGCGGTTGCATTCCGGCCGGAAGTGGCTATATTGACCTCAAAACCACGATGCAGAGGAGTGAGCCATGCGGATTGTTGCCGACGATAAGATTCCGTTTCTCAAGGGGGTGTTCGAACCATACGCCGAGGTGCGCTATCTCCCCGGCGGCGCAATCCGGCAGGAGGATCTCCGCAATGCCGACGCGCTCATCACCCGCACCCGCACCCGTTGCAATCGCGAACTGCTCGCCGGCACCCCGGTCCGTTTCATCGCCACCGCCACCATCGGCTTCGACCACATCGACGCGGCCGCGATGAAAGAGCTGGAGATCGACTGGACCAACGCCCCCGGCTGCAATGCGCGGAGCGTCGCCGGCTACCTCGCCGCCGCCCTCACCGGCTTCCAGCGCCCGCTCCGGGGGCTCACGCTGGGAGTCGTCGGCGTCGGCAACGTCGGCCGGCGGATCGTCGAGACCGGCGAAGCGCTCGGCATGCGGGTGCTGCGCAACGACCCGCCGCGGGCGGAACGGGAGGGGAGCGCCGGATTCAGCGAACTCGCACAATTGCTGGAGGAATCGGACTTCATCACGCTCCACGTTCCCCTTGAACGCGGCGGCGCACACCCGACCTTTCACCTTGCGGACGAAGTGTTTCTGAACGCGATGAAACCGGGGGCGGTCCTCCTCAACACCTCCCGGGGCGAAGTGGCGGACAATCCCGCCCTCAAACGCGCATTGCTCGCCGGCACGCTCCGCGCCGCCGTGCTGGATGTATGGGAAAACGAGCCGGAGATCGACCGGGAACTGCTCGCTCAGGTGTTCCGCGGCACCCCGCATATCGCCGGCTACTCCGCCGACGGCAAGGCGAACGGCACCGCGATGGCGGTTCAAGCGGTCGCCCGGAAGTTCGGCATCGAGCCGCTCTATGAGTGGCGCCCCTCCGCACTGCCCGCGCCGGAACCGGCGACGATCGACCTTGCCGCCGCGGCTTCGCCGGAAGAGCAGCTTGCTCTCGCCTGCAACACCGCCTGCGACCTTCTCAGGGACGACGCCGATCTGCGGCGCGATCCCGGCCGCTTCGAACAGCTCCGCGGCAACTACCGGATTCGCCGGGAAGCGCCCGCCTACACCATCCGGGGCGGCTCCGGCGAAGTGCGCGACACGTTGAAGCGCCTCGACTTCCGGCTCGGCTGAATCAGGACATCGGCACTGCCGGCGGCGTCAGGGGAGAATCGCGCCGTGTTCGAGCAGCAGCTGCCGGATGCGCGCAAACTCCACTTCACGCGGGTCTTTGCCGGAAGCGGCGGCCAGAGCCGCAATCGCTCCTGCCGCCTGCCCGGTCGCCATGCAGGTCGCCTGAATCCGCAACGCCGAATTGGCGAGCCGGTCGCTGGAGATGATCCGCCCGGCTGCGAGAAAACGGTGGGAGTTGCGCGGAATGAGCGCGCCGCGCGGCACGGTCGGCACCACGCCGCCGGTGAGATTCCGCTTGTCCAGCCCGACCTCGGCGTCGTGCAGGTCGATCGGGTAGAAGCTGTAACAGACCGCTTCCGGAAAAATCCGCCCGGAGGTGTAGTCATCGACCGTCACCGTCTCGTCGCCGACGATGAGCCGGGTCTCGCGCACGCCGCACTCTCCCCCCTTCGGAATGAACTCCAGATTTTCCAGCCCCTTCTGACGGCGGAGAAACCGGTAGATTCGCAACATTGCGGCGCGGCCGGCGATTTCCACCCGGGTGCGCCCCGCACTGTCGCATGCGTTGATGCCGCAGACATGGTTGCAGTTGCCGCCTTTTCCGTACAGGAAGTTGCCGATGAACCCCTCGCCCCAGCCGACATCCTCCGATTTTACTTCGCCGCGCGCGACCGCCTGTTCAAACGCCGCGCGGATCGCCTTCACGTCGAGCTTCTCGAAATCGTATCCGACGGCGTAGACGCTGTAGGTGGCCGGCTGGCATGGATTGGACTGCCGGTATTCGTACCCGGCCATATGGACCGCGTTGGCGTCACCGGTGCAGTCGACAATCTCCCGGGCACGCACCTCGTACAACCCGTCCTTGCCGCAGAGCGTCACCCGCCAGTCGTCGTCCTCTTCCTTGAGTGCGGCGAGCATGGTGTGAAACCGGACATCGACTCCCGCGTCGGCAAGCATGCGGTCGGCGAGCGCGGCAAAAAGGACCGCGTCAATCCGGATCTGGTTGCGCCAGTGGTGCTCGGCGTCGAATTCCCGGAAGTCGGGCAGCGGCCAACCGGCCTCTTCCAGCGTCTTTTGCACCAGTTCCCAGCCGATTCCGCCGATCACCTGACGCCCCCAGGCCTGAAAGATGCCGGGATAATTCACTCCGGACATGGTGATGGTGCCGCCGCAGATTCCGTTTTTCTCCACCAGAATCGTCTTCGCACCGGCGCGGCCGGCCTGAACCGCCGCACAGAGACCGGCAGCCCCGGCCCCGATGACCATCACATCAAAAGTTTCCATGCTCATACGCCACCCCCGCAAGTTGAGTATCTCTTGCGGATTAATATAGTGCGGGAGAGGTGTGGAAACAAGCCGGATCCGCCGGGTTTCCCCGTTTTTTCCACGGGGAATGCATCCTGTTTCAATCCAGTTTGACGGTGCCGCGGCGGCCGTAACGGTGGCACTCCTCCAGATAGCCCACCGCATCTTCCGCGGAATCGGTGATGTGAAAGAGCCCGAGATCGGCTTCGGCGATGGTCCCCTCCGCCACCAGGGTGTTCTTGAACCAGTGCAGCAGGCCGCTCCAGAAGGATTTGCCGACCAGAATCACCGGAATCGGATTGATCTTCCGCGTCTGGATCATCGTCAGCACTTCGGAAAGTTCATCGAGCGTGCCGAATCCGCCGGGGAAGACGATGATCGCCGTCGAATATTTGAGAAAACACACCTTGCGGATGAAAAAGTAGCGGAACGAAAGCGACGTGTTCTGATAGGGATTCGGGTGCTGCTCCATCGGCAGTTCGATGTTCAGGCCGATCGACTTGCCGCCCGCTTCGAACGCCCCCCGGGAGGCCGCCCCCATGATGCCGGGCCCTCCCCCGGTGATGACGCCGTAGCCGGCCTCCACCAGCCGCCGGCCGACCTCCATCGCCTCCTTGAAAAGCGGGGAGTCCTCCGGAGTGCGCGCCGAACCGAACACCGCCACCAGCTGGTCCGGCATCCGGCTCATCGTTTCAAACGATTCGACAAACTCCGACATGATCCGCATGACCCGCCAGGAGTCCATCGGGATGAAATCATGATTGCAGAAAAAACGCCCTTCCAGCGCCGTTTCAAAACGATCGTCCATCATCTGGTCTCTCCTCTCTTGATTTTTTCAGACAACAGTGTATAATAATTCAGGATTTCCGAATTTTCAAATGCAGGAGAACGCAACATGCGTATTTTTTATGCCATCGCCCTGTTCGCCGCCCTCGGAGTGAACGCGGTCGATCCGAATCCGGCCCCCCCCGCGGCGCCGCCGGGAACCCGGCTGATCCTCGCGCCGGCCGACACCACGCCGCGCATTCTGTCGGAGGTGACGGTCGAACCAACGACTTCCCCCGAAACCACCATCGCGGACCCGCAACTGCGGCGGCGTCAGCCCTCCCCCCGCTCCGCGGCCGGCTCCCGGGTCGGAGCGGTCACCATCGGCGACCTCACCCTGGTCCGGGGAGCGGACGGGCGCACCACCACCCTGACGCAGAGCGGCAATCTGCTGATCCGGCAGGACGCGAAGGGGACCTCGTTCACCCGGGTCGAAGATGCGCGCCGGTCGCCGGTCTTTCTGCGGGATTCCGACGGGAGGGTGACCGGGCCGATGTCCGCCGCCTCCGGCAGTGAGAGCCCGAAGTCGACGATGCCGTCGCGACCGGCGGTTCTGCCGACGCCGCGCCGGGACGCCCCGTCCCGGGTTGCTCCGCGGCCGGCTCGCAACAGCTTCAGTTCGATGCCTTCACGGCCGGGGACGTTGCCGCCGCCGGGGCGGACGAGATAGTGCCGCTGCCGTTTTCCTCCCCCTCCGGCTGCCGCAGCACCCCTTTCCAGATGCAGATGCGGTGGCCGCGGTAGCGGAAATCCGGCGGCAGAAGGTTGCTCCAGCTCCGCTCGGGATACTGCGGAAACTCGGTGTCAACCAGATAGACAACCCGGTCGTTGAGCGGAAGTTCATCCAGCTCCTGAATCTTCACCACCGGCAGACCGACATAGCAGAGTTCGCCGTAGAGGTCGAGGATGTTCCCCTTGTACAGCTTCGTCGCCGGTTCGCCGCGGAGCGCCTTGCGGAAAACCGCCCCGAATTCCCGTTTGTCATCCGCCTGCGCCCGGTAGGGGGTCAGCACGGCGCCGCAGAAGATCCCCGCCGCGGCGGAGGTGGCCAGCAGCATGAGCCAGACCGGCTTGACTTGTCGCCCGCGATGAAGGCTCCAGGCGATGCCGAACAGCAGCAGCGCCGCCACTGCCGCCATCAGCCGGTACCCGTTGGAACCGGCGAAATCCAGCGACTTCGAAACGCTCAGAAACGGCGCCACCCACTCCTGCGGCACAAAGCAGACCAGCACGATCGACAACGCCGCAATCACCGTGAAGTATCCGCACAGCACCAGTGCTTTGCGGATTTTGAATCCGTAGCGGCGCATGCCGAGTTCATAGTTGATGCCGACCAGAATCGACAGCGGTCCGAGCAGATAGAGCAGCTCCGTGGGGTTGCCGTCCGGCAACAGCCAGAGCAGAGCGAGCGAAGCGAAGACCAGCGTGCGCAGATACCGGCTCAGGATCGGCGTCGAATCGAGTGCCTGAAGCGCCACGCAGAAGGGAATCCACGCAATCAGCGACCACGGCAAGAGCCGCAGAGGCAGCATCAGCGGGAAGAGCGCGACCTCCTTCAGCCAGCCGTAGAAACTGAAATCCTCAAACCGGATGTGGAACAGCGGAATGCGGTGCATCATCCCCAGATAGGGAATGCACCAGGCCAGAATGCAGATCGCCACCAGAGCCACGCCGACCGCGAAGCCGGGCTTGCGGAATTTCGACTTCACCGAAAGCGGCCGGCGGAAGAAAAACATCGGGAAGATGAAGTAGAGCAGCACCCGGAATCCGCCGGAAAAAAAACCGAACCCCAGCAGTGCGAGACTGCTGATCCAGGCGGCGTTCCAGTTGGTCCTCCGGATTCCGTATTGAAAGAAGAGCAGCTGGGCGGCCAGCAGGAAGAAGGCGTTGCAGGTGGCCGGAGTGCCGTCCCCCGCCTTCTCCAGCACGAGAAAGGTGCTGATGTACATCCCGGCGGCCACCAGCCCCGCCCGGCAGGAGCGTTCGCTCGCCGCGGCGAAGTAGGTGAGGACGGCCCCGGCCGCCAGCATCAGCAGGGAAACCGCGCGGAGGGCGATTTCGACCGGAATGCCGCATCCACGCATCAACAGCCCGGACAACGCCGGATAGAGCGGGAAAGCGTCCTGCACCGCCACGCCGTGCGCGGTCACCAGCGTGCTGGAAGGCTGGAACTCGGCGGCCTGAACCGCATAGAATCCCTCCTGCCGGAAAAGTTCGCGCATGCCGAGCAGCCACGGTTCGTGGACCGCCAGAAACACGACGAGCAGGATCAGCACTCCCCACCAGCGTGAAATCGGTTTTTCTGTATAAATACCCATGACCGGATAATATAGACCGGCGGGGGGAAAGTTGCAAATGCAACAGCCCCGCCGGGACGCTTTTCACGCCAGATATTTTTCGCGCAGGTAGGAGAGGAAACAGGCGGGATCCACCTGCGGCGAACCGGTGATCCGCCGCAGAAGTTCCGCCGGCTCATACTTCGCGCCGTGCCGATGGACCGTTTCCCGCAAAAAATCGAGCAGCGGCCGGAAGTTTCCGCGCCGGATTTCCTCCGGCAGGTCCGGCAGGCGGCGGCGGGCGATGCTCCAGAGCTGTGCGGCGATAAGATTGCCGAGCGCGTAGGTCGGGAAGTAGCCGAAGCTGCCGCCGGCCCAGTGGATGTCCTGAAGGACGCCGACGGTGTCGTTCCGGGGGGAGACGCCGAGAGATTCGCGCATCTTCGCGTTCCAGATCTCCGGCAGGTCGCGGAGGTTCACAGTGCCGGCGAGCATCTCCTTCTCCAGATCATACCGCAGCAGGATGTGCAGATTGTAGGTCACCTCATCCGCCTCGGTGCGGATTTCAGAGGGGGTCACCCGCAGGATCGACCGGTAGAAGGGCTCGAACTCCATGTGCGAAGCGGCGGCGGCGAAGCGTTTGCGGAACTTCGGCCAGAGATATTCCCAGAACTCCCGCGAGCGCCCGACCTGATTCTCCCAGAAACGCGACTGCGACTCGTGGAAGCCGAGCGAAGCGCCGTCGGCGAGCGGCGTCCGGTCGAATGCGGGGTCGATCCCCTGCTCGTAGAGGGCGTGGCCGCACTCGTGGACCGCGCTCAAGAGACAGGAGACCGGCGAATCGGCGCGGACGGCGGTGGTAATCCGCACATCGGCCAGCTCGAAACTGGTGGTGAACGGGTGGATGGTTAGATCGAGCCGGCCGCGCCGGAAATCGTATCCAAGCCGGCGGACCGTCTCACGGGCGAAGGCGACCTGCCCGGCGGCGTTGAATTTTCCGCCCGCCGGGAGGAGCCATGACGCGGTGCGCTCCGCCGCTTCGCGGGCGATTCCAGAGAGTTCGCGACGGAGCGGAGCAAAGACGCGGTCCAGCGCGGCGGAACTCATCCCCGGTTCGTAGAGATCGAGCAGAGGGTCGTAGAGCGATTCCCCGGGAGCGGCGAAGAGCGCGGCATATTCGCGGGCGAGATCGAGAAGTTCGGCCAGGTGCGGGGCGAAGATGCGGTAGTCGGCCTTTTCGCGGGCGGTCACCCAGGCGGTGTGGGCCCGGGCGGCGGCGCGCGCCTGCGCCGACGCGAGCCGGGCCGGGACCTTGCGTTCCCGTTCGAAGCGGCGTCTGGTTTTCCGCAGGAAGGCGCGTTCAAAGGAATCCTCCGGATACGATTCCGGGTCGATCCGGTCGAGCAGCCGCCCGACGGCGGGAGCGGTGATGCGGCGGTGAAGTTCCCCGGCGAGCGTCTCCATCTGGCAGGCGCGGTCGGCGGCGGCGCCCGGGGGCATGTACACCTGCTGATCCCACTCCAGGACGGCAAAGGCGGCGGCGAGATCGGCCACCTCCCCGGTCAATTTCCGCAACTTGTCAAAATCGTTCATATTTCCTCCGGCATTGCACTGATGTTTTCAGGAAACGTAACGCCGGATTCGAAAAAGTCAAGTCACAAGCCGGAGTTCCGCCTCTCTTACGCGACGGAACCATCTGCCTGCGAAAAATTCGACACGAAGAGAGCGGCAACGAACCATCCCGCCGCCGCCCTCCCTCTTATCCCGGTCAGCGAACCGGCTCCAGCGAAAATTTCGCGTCTCCGACGAAATAGAGGATTCCGGGACCGGCGCGGAAGCCGGCGGGATTCTCCGCCCGCTCCCGCCCGAGGTAATCGACGACGGCAGAAGATTTCCCGGTTACCCGCGCCTCGACCGGCACTTCGTCGGAAACGCTCCAGACCGCGACGGTGCGGCCGCCGTCCGGCCGCGTCCAGGCTGCTGTGTAAACGGCACCGTGCCGCCGGACGACCGGCATGGTCGATCCGGCCGGGAACTGTCTGGTCAAGGTCCGGCAGGCGATTCCCGCCGGTTTGGGTTGGTTCTGCCGGTTCATCAACCCGAAATAGGCTTCCCGCCAGGGATGCATGGCTCCGTCACGAAAGCAGTAGTGAAAGAGACGTTTGACTCCCGCGCCCATGGCGATCAGGAAGGTCCGCGGGAGAAGCTGCGCCTGAAGCGTTTCCGAAACCGTATCGCTGGCGGTGACGTTCCCCAGTACGATGATGTTGCCTTTGAGCGAGCTGTTCAGGCGGTAGATTCCACCGACCGCTCCGCGGAACGTTCCCCGGCATCCCCACAACAGCGGCAGGAAACGATCCCCCGGCTCCAGATTTCCATCGTGAAAGAACACTTGAAGCCCGAATGGATTGGCCCCGAGCCCGGGAAACCCCTCGGCATCTTCATATCGGTCGACCGTCTTCGGCGCCGCAGAGCCGCGGAGCCACCAGCTGCTCCACCCGATGTGGAACTTCTTCATAAATCGGTCGTTGATCTGGGTTCTTCCGCCATCAGGAGTGTGGTCGTAATAGAGCGGGAGACCGAAAGGAAAGATCAGCGTCCCGCCGCGGCGGCAGTAATCCAGCAGCGCAGGAACCTGTGCGACCGGGAATGCCCCGTCCGCACAGAGCAGAAGCGCGGGACAATCGCGGACCTCCAGCTTGGGCAGCTCCCGCAACGCAATCGCTCTCCGGTTCCGGTACCCGGGAATCATCTCTTCCGTACGAATCCGGGGGGAGTCGGTGTAATAATTCGCGTCGGGGTCGACGATGACCGCAATCCGCCGCTCCGGCGAAATTCCAAGCGCCCCCAGCGCCGCGGCGATCGCCTTTGCCGCATAGCCGGAATTCCGGCTGCGTCCGGTGGAAAGTCCGATCTCGGTGATCCAGAGCGGTCTTTCGCCGATACCGTACCGCTCCATCGTCCGGCGGATCCGCCCGATTTCGAACGCCAGTTTGCTTTCCGGGAAATGATACCATTGATACGGATGGATGTTCATGATATCAAAGCTGTCTGCCACACCGGATTTCAGAGTGGCCTCCAGATAGCGCGCGTCGGCGCCGTCCAGTCCGCCGTAGACAATCTTCACGTTGGGAGCAGAACGGCGCACCACTGCCGCCGCCTTTTTGAGCAGTTCCGCGTAGGCTTCCGGATTCGGCGGCTCCTGCCAGAACCGCAGCAGGTTCGGTTCGTTGAAAATTTCGATGTGACGGACCTTCCGGCCGTAGCGTTCGGCGCACTGCCGGAGAAAGGAAAGAAATGCCTCCTGATGCCGGGAAACCGGAGTTCCCCAAGCCGGAGTCTGGTCACAACCGAGAGAGAGGAGGATTTCGACCCCGGATGGTTCGGCCAGCTCAAACACCCGGTCCGGAATCCGGAAGTCCCACTCCCCCTGCCGCGGCTCGACAATTTTCCAGGGGATGGAGACCCGGACCGCCCCCAGCCCCAGATCGCGAAAGATGCCGAACTCCTCCTCGGCATCGGCGAACTCTCCCCGGCAGAGATGGGCGCAGACGCCGTGCGGCGACTCCGCCGCGGGGAGGCAAGAAGAGGCGCCGAGCACAGCCAGATAGAACAGGATTCGAAACGGTTGCATGAACAGATTTCCTTTCAGAATTTAATCCAGTTGAGATTTTGATTGTAATAGGAGTTCAACCCGGTCGCGGTCTCACGAAGCTGATGCGGCGAATACGCTCCGGCGTGTCCGTCGAGGAAGCCCACGGTCGTCATGCCCTGGTGGATCATCCGGAGCGTGGGCCGCTCGGTCGTACGGGTCGGTTCCATGATGTAACAGCCCGCGTCCCGTCCGTAATTGGCGTTGTTGAGTCCGGAATCCCCCACAATATAGGTGGAGGAGGGAGCCCGGGCCTTGCCCGGCAGGATCATGCAGTAACGGGTAATCCAGTCGGCGGAACCGCGATCGCTCTCAAAGATGTCGCCGGTTTTCTCAAGAGTTTTTTCCAGTTCCGTATCTTTGTAATCCCACCACATGCCGACGGTGCCGGCGATCTCCATGTTGTTGCCGGTTCCCTGCGCCTTCCAGTTGATGTCCTCCACGGTCGGAATATCCGGAAGCATGGTGCAGACCATGACACTCCACGGCAAATAGGGCTTCAGCGGATGCGTGACGGCGATCCGGCTGCCGGTCAGAATCCGGTTGAAGCGGCGCGTGGCACCGTCGAGCTGCGCAGTGTGAACCATCCGGCCGTTGTAGTCGTCGCTGTAATGGATCTGCCCCTGCATGAACTGCTTCTTGTTGGAGACACAGCGGATGGTGCGCGCCCGGTCCCGGGCGGAATTCAGCGCCGGCAGCAGAAGCGCGGCAAGAATGGAAATGATCGCAATCGTGATAAGAAGTTCGATTAAAGTGAATTTTCTCATACGGTCTCCTTACGGCTTGTAAAGTTGATGAAGCAGAGAGAGAAAAATACCTTCCGCAGTGGCGAAAAAAGGACGCATGGATTTTTCGTAAATTTCAAACAACTCTCCCCAGGAACCGGTTTCCGAAAGGAGAAGTTCCAGTTCATTCTCCGCCGTTTCCCGCCGTCCGGCATAGAGGCAGGCCATGCACTTCCAGAGACGGTACCAGGCGCAGACGGAGTTGCCGGTATCGTACATGTTGCCGACCTGCCGTTCGGAAGCGATGAAGGAATCCAGCGCCGCCTGCGCCAGCTCATTTTGCGGCGAAAGCACCGCGTAGGGGTAGAATCCGCCCAGCAGCCCGATGGAGGCCGCCGGCCCGCCGGGATAGGCGACGAAACGCCCGTTCTCCACCGGGAGGCCTGCTTCCAGACGTTGCGCCAGGTCGCGATAACGCCCGGCGTCGGCGGGAGAACCGGCGAATTCGGCGGCAATCCGGAAGAGCGCAATCGCAGCGCAGGTGGTCATGAAGGCGTTGCGCCGGTGTTCCCCGAGCCGCTCCATATCGGTACAGCTGCCGAGGATCGTCCGGCCTCCGCATTCGTAGAGCATGTGTCGTTCAAAGAAGAGGGCGCAGGAGCGGATGACCTCTTTCCCGCCCTGTTCCAGAATCCGCATGTCGCCGGAACACTTTGCATATTCCGCAATGCAGAGCGCGACATTGGCGTTGTGGAAGACATGGTCAAGCCAGAATCCAGCCGGAGCGCCCTCACTTCCGTCTTCCAGAGTCTCGAGCGGATAAAAGCAGCTGCCGTCGCCCCGCGCATCCTTGCACTCCCGCTGCCTCGCCCGTTCGAAGGTGGCGATGCGGAAGGCCGGAATTCTGCGCGCCTCCTCGAAGCATCCCGCACGGAGCAGCCCCCGCAGAATGAAGAGCTCGTCGAATGCGAAAAACCGGCCGTGCCAGTGTGAATCGAAGAGACCGGTCGGCACACTCCAGCGCGTGGTGGAGATCTTCAAATGGTAGAGCGCCATATCGTAACTGCGTTTCATCCGCGTCGGAAGCAGTGGCGGTGTACTGCGCTTGTAGAAGGCAGCCCAGACGGCACGGTGTTCCCGGCGAAGTTCCTCGAAAGAGAGGTTCCCGGCTTTCCGGATGGCGGCCTCTCCCCACGCCAGAATCCAGACGCACCCGGTCAACGTTCCACGCCAGAGCAGTCCGTTCTCCTCCGGCGTGAAGCCGGGGCCGCAAGCGAACAGCGCGAAAGGTTCCTCCCGGATTTCATCCAGATCGTAAATGCAATCCCACAGACCGGGTTTCCGCGGTTTCATCGTGAGCCGCCGATGTTCCGGATGGTGATGGAAACAGAACGGCACAGGGGCCGAGGCGCGCTTGCGAATCGCCACCAGATTTTCCGTCGCATGGCAGAAGATCTCGGTCGTCAACACCGTACCATCCGCCCACGAAATCTCGCTCACCACCTCCGCAAGGTCGGTATCGAACGTCAGTCTGCGGCGACTCGGCTCGCCCCGGCCGGGCAGCTCCTGCGTGAAAAAGCCGAACGGGAACAGTTCCCTCCCCGCACGGTGATCTCCCCCCCAACGCCATCCCGCACGGCGGATTCCCGGAACCATGCCCTGCCAGTTGCTGACAGGGCAGATGCTTTTCAATCCGAACTCCGGCGACATGGCGCCCTCCGGATCGATCTGCAGGGAGAGCTCCCCATTCCCGATCGGCGGCAGAACCGCCGGGCTTCTCGTTGCAAATTCCATGATTGTGCGCATCTGTTCCTCCGTTTTTGCAGTAAAAATTATACCACAAAAAAGGACTTGAAACAAGAATTTCCCGTGATAAATTATATGGGAAAACAACTGAAAAAATATGGAAAAATGACGATTCGCAGAAACATTCGCCACATGTCCGGCGAGTACCGTGAGCTGGAGCTGCACACCCTTCTGCACTGGAAAGGCGGGCGGAACCGGAGCTGGCCGATCTACCCCCACGCCACGGAGGAGAGCCGCCGGCGCTCACCGTTCTCCTTCGAAGAAAGCAACTGCCCCTACCTGCTTCTGGTCTCGCTCTCCCGCGGGCAGCTCGCATTTGAGGTGGAGACGGAACAGATCCTGCTGAAACCCGGAAAACTTCTTCTGCTTCCTCCGGGCGTCCATTACCGGTTTCAGTCACGCCGGGGGAATTTCTACCAGAAAAAGGTGCTGGAGATCAAGGGAATCAATCTTCTCTCCATTCTGGAGACGCTCAATCTCACCCGGCCGCTCTGCCTTGACTCGCCGGAAGGAGCAGCCCTGTTCGAGGAGAAGTTCCGGTTGATCTCCGCCAGAATCGGCGAGACGAGCGGGGAGGCATTGTCGCTGCTGATGGGTGAAACCTATTCTCTGCTCTGCGCCCTCTCGCTGCTGGTCGGCGGCACCCCTCCGGCTTACGGGTACTTGAACTTGATCCGCGAACGGTTGGAGAGCAATCTGGATCTTCCTGTTTCCATCACCTCCCTCGCTGCGGAATTTCATCTGAATCCGGTGGTGATGAGCCGGAACTTCAAGAAAAAGTTCGGCTGCACGCCCCGCGAATACCGGATCGCCTGCCGGATGGAACAGGCGAAATATCTCCTGAATCAAGACCAGCTGTCCCTCAAGGAGATCGCCTATCAGCTCGGATATTGCAACGAGTTCTATTTCTCCCAGGAATTCCTGCGGGTGATCGGCTTCCGTCCGGGGGAGTGGCGCCACCGCGGCGACGCGTGAGACGGAGATTCGCCGGCTCAGCGGGAGAGAAACTTCCGGAAGCGCTCCAGCGTGGCAACACGGGTCAGCTCGTCGATGGTGAGAAATTTCATCCAGTCCAGAAACTCCCGGCTGAAACGGGCGGGAGCGGCCAGCACCTCGGGTTCGCGGAACCGCCCGTCACGGAAATAGATCGGCGACGCCGCAGACCGGATCCGCTCCGGAACTCCCGCTTCCCGCAACTCGGCCAGATACCAGCAGAGTTCCCGCTCGATGATTTCCTGCTCGAACACAAGCGTTCCGGTCGCGGGGAGCGTTCCGGAAAAGGTGGTAACGCAGAGCCCGTTGCGGATCAATTTCAAGTCGATCGCTTTCCCCGGCCGGTCGTACACTGTGAGCAGCACCCGGCGCCGGGTGCCGTCAGGCACAAGTATATCGCCGCTGGTCCGGCCGTCGATCTCGAGCAAAACCACCGCCCCATCCCAGGTGGTGACCGTCCGCCGCTCGCGCAGCCCCTTCCGAAGTGCCGCCTCCGTCAGCGCCTCCATCCGGACGAAGGTCGCGCCGCGCCCGTCGCCGGGCGTCCGGCCGACGTCGAAGGCGGAATCGCTGGTCGCGCAGCAACCGATCCGGTAGCCGAGATTCAGCAGCATATACCAGAATTCCGATGCGCCCGGCGTGTCGGCGTTGTAGAAAAGATCCAGACAGGGCATCATCTCCGGCGCGCAGAGAAGCCAGAGAAAGACCTCTTTCCCGGTCATCCAGGAGTATCGGCGGCCATCCTCCTCGCGAATCACGTCGTTGTAAAGCGGGTGAACCGGTATGGCCACGCCGCCGCGCGAAGTGATGTATCGCCGCGCCAGTTCAAAATTCGTCACGCCTTCGGTATCCGTCAACAGCGTGATTGGTTCCACGCCGACATTGCCGACGTGGCCACGCCAGTTTTTCGGGAACTCGGCATTGAGCCGCAGCAGAAAGCGGTCGTCGGACAATCGCTCCGCAAGGCGCTTGTAATCGGTGACATCGCCGTCGTTGGCGAACCGGGAGGAACACCAGAGCCAGTCGTAATGCTCCGCCCGGGCCGCGAACGCGAAGAGCGGCAGATTCCCTTGATAGATGTTCTCCCCGTGGATGAGATGCGCATGAAAGTCCCCTTTGAACCACCCCCGTTCCCGCAATTCGGGCCAGTACGGCTCCTCCCGCACCTCCGGGCGCCCTGCGGCGGAAAACGCGTAAGATCCGCGTGTCCAGAAACTCGTGGATTTTTCATGCCATACCGGCCGGGAGACCTCCGCCCCGCCGAACGGAGTTCCGGCGAGATCGAACCAGCGGACCGGCGTTCCGGAATCGGTGATCTTGAGCGTCGCCGGTCCGGAACACTCCCCCCGGACAAGATGCCGGTCCGGCGCCTCCTCCACCGCGATCACGACGCCATCGGCCGGCGCGCGGAGATTCGGGACAAACGTATCCCTTTTTCCCTCGGCCACCGCCTTCAGCGAATAGATTCCCGGGGCAACGACGGTCAGGGCGAACGTGCCGTCCGGCGCGGTTTCCGCCAGTTCGCCGGTATCCGCCATGACGATGCTGCCGGGGGGAGCAAATCCGCGGATGCAGGCGGAACTTGCCTGAAAACGGAAGATGAAATTCCGTTCTTCCCCGATCCCCTCCAGTTCGATCCGGTCCGGATAAATCCGGACGACGGTCGCGGTCGGGGTTGCCGCATTGCAGATTGCACGCACCGTCTTGTGCAGCACGCCGTTGCGCAGTGCGATGCCGCCGGGGTGATAGTGGCCGGAGAACCAGCCACGGACATGGTCGAAACCGTCGAGAAGTTCGAGCAGCTCCTGATGATCCCACATACGCGCGTTTTCGCCGCTGGCGTCGAGCCAGAGCGGCACGTGGCAGAAGATCACGGCGAGCTCGCCGGCATCCCGACTCGCCTCGAGCTTCTCTTTGAGATACGCTTTTGAATCCGGCGACAACATGCCATCCCATTCCCGCAGATCAAGCCACGGATGGGCGGCACGGAATTTGGCGGCGAGCCGGCGGCGCACCGAGCCGGGCGGCGAAAAACGGCTCACATCCAGTCCGTTGAGGACGATGAACCGCACCTTCCCGACGGAGAAATCATAGGACATGCTGTTGAGCCCGAATAGGTTCAGCAGTTCCGACTCGGAGTACTGCACATAATCGTGATTCCCGACCACGTGGCGGACCGGCACGGTGGAGAGTCGAAGGTTCTCCAGCATCAGCGGGATCTCCTCCCGCGAGAAGCCGTCGCCCAGATCGCCGAGACTCACCACGAAATCGAGATCGCGGATGCCGTTCAATCGCCGCACCGTCTCCCGGTGGAGGCGGTGCCCGGACCGGTAGTTGCGTTCTCCGCAGGATTCCCGGTCCGCGTACTGCGGATCGCCGATCAGCGCGAAAGCTACTGGAGTTTCTTCCATTTTCCCCTCAACCCTCAAGTTTTCCGGGGTCAGAATCCGAATTTCCTTTCATTCTTCGCCTTCCGCCGCAGCGGGTTCCAAGGTATGGGACGCTCACGCTCCGCTCCGCGTTTCCGACGGGTCTTTGAATCAGTTCAAGCAGCTTCCGAATCCGGGCAAGTTCGTTCTCCGCCAGCACCTTGAGGCAGATCGAAGGGACCGGAGACAACGCATGCGTCTGCAAAAGCACCACCCGGCTCTCCATCACCTGAAATTCCCCCGCCTGCGCAACCATCTCCTCCAGCCGCCGGGCGTCCCCAAGCACCCAGCCGTCATAGCATCCGGAGGAAAGCATCCGTTTGAATTCGGTCAGATCGCCGAAACAGTCGCTCACCGCGTCCGCCGCCGGATCAAACTCGGGAAACACCTCCCGGATACCCCGGATGATCTTCGCCGAACGGGAATAGATCTTCCCCAGATCCTCCGGATGGGGCTGCGCCCCCATCATGGCGAAAAGAGCGATTCGCCGCGCCCCGTGCTTCCGCAGCGTTTCCGCCGCCTCACGCCCCGCGGCAAAATGATCGCTCATCACCAGCGGACAGGGAGCGGCATGGGCCTCTCCGAGCCCGACCACACGGATTCCAGTTTCCTGCAGACGTTTCACATCCTCGTACAGACGGTCGCTGAACCCGTTCAGCACCACCAGGTCCGGCCGGGTTTCCAGACAGCGCCGCAACGACTCCGAACGGTGCCCGAGCCGGAGAACCGGCCGGAATCCGGCAAGGTAGAGCTCGCTCACCAGAAGCTTCAACTCACGGGCGCTCTCCGGATGGTCCAGCAGCTCCAGACTGGCGATGACAGCCACCTCCGGCTCCAGCCCGTTCTGCCTCGTCCCCGGCAGATTACGCGGCTCCCAGCCGATATCTTCCAGATATTCCCGGATCTTCTTCCGCAGCTCCGGACTCACATAGGAGTTCCCGTTGATCGCCCGCGAAACGGTCGCCATACTGACGCCGCAGTGTTCCGCAATTTCCCTGACTGTGATCTTCCGATTCATTTTCGCTCCCGTTCTGTCTGCTTTCAGTATACATCACAGGAACGTGAAATTCAAGAGCTGATATGAAAAATATTTCACATTAATTATATTTAAAAAATTAATAAGAAATATTTTTCATATCGATCCGGACAAAAGCCGCATTGTCCGGCCAGGGACTGAAGGATCTTCAATAGACCACTTCGAAGTAGGGTGTGCCGTATTCGAACGTGGAGGTATCCCACGCAAAATGGAGCGCGCCGTTTTGGAGTTCCACCGGCAGCTCCCGTTCGCGCGAACCATTCAGATTGAGCGCGTAAACTTTTGGCGTACCCTTCCGGCTGGTTTTCAGCGAGAAATCAAATCTGCCCGCACGCATCAGCTGTTGCATGTCGCCGACGTCGAGTTCGGCGTCGAAGTTCTCGGTGGAGAAAACCGCGTTTTCCGCCGCGAACATCGTCCCGATCACCACCAGCAGCCGCCCGGAATCCACCACCGGCTTCTCATTTTCCAGCGAAATCGCCGCGATGGTGCAGGGTGTGCTCGCCGACTGCACCGACAGCGCCGAGAGCTTCACCGCGCCGCTCCCTTTCACCACGGCCGCCTGAAACTTCGGGGCGTCAACCGTCAGCGTGTGGTTGCGCACGTCGGTGCGGATTTCGCCGGTCTCGCTCTCGAAGAGCCCGGAATCCACATCGGTCCGGTTCCCCGCCGGAAGCACCCCCGCCCGGCGGAGGTTCGCCACCTGCTGCCGGAGAATCTCCAGATTCCGCCGGTTCTCCTCGTTCAGCTTCACCCACATGCCCATGCTCCGGGCGGCGGAGAAGTGCTCCGGCTCCACCTGCAGCGTCGCCGCCGGATTGGCCGGATTGCGGTAGTCGGAACCGATTTTCGTCAGCAGAAAGAGGGCGTTGTATCCACCCCCGATCGCGCCGGTGTAGTCGGGGGAGTTCAGCACCTTTTCCGGCACGTGAAACGAAACGGCGTGTTTCGCGCTCCGGATGTCCCCCCGCTGCCAGCCGAAAGCGCAGAAGAGCGAATTCATGACGCCGGAAAGACTTTCCGCCGCGTCGAACGCATTCGGCTGAAACGGCTGATAATAGAGCTTGACCGTATTGCTGTGCGGCGTGAGCATCTGCCAGTCCTGCAGACTGGCGAAGGCGGCCCACACCGGCGGCGCCTCATGGGCGAAACGGTTGTAGCCGCAGTGGGAGAACTCCGTCATGAAGAACGGCTTGCCAAGCACCCGCGTCGCCGCCGCACGGCCGAGGTAGTTGTCGAAGAGCGAAAGCGAACTGGTCTGACTCACTGTCGCCATCGTCCCCTTGAGCCACGCACCGTAGTGAAGACGCTGGCGGTAGTTCGGGGGATAGAGCGCCGCCTTCCCCGGATGGGCGAAATAGGTGTGCATCGCCACCGCGTTGAAATCTCCGCGGGCATCCCCTTCGAGATTGCGCATGAACATATCCCAGTTGGTGACGAATCCCTGAAATCCGGACTCCTTCACCACGCCGAGGTAGAAGGCGTTCATCGCGGCGATTTCGCGGCGCAGAAACTTCCGGGCGGCCGCACCGTCGGCACTGTCGGCGCGCAACAGGTCCCCGCTGAACGGCGGCACCGTTTCGGGGGCCGCAGGATTCCAGTATCTCCGCCACTCCGGCGTGAAGAGCGCGATCTTCCCCCCTTTGTTGAAGTTGAAGAGATGCTCCTGCTCGTTGAAGAAGGTGATTCCGACCAGCTGAGGATCGTCGATCAGCGCCTTCCCGGTGTAGGGATTCGGCCGCTTGAGCAGAAAATCGAATCCCGCCTTCCAGTGGTTCCGATAGCGGGGATCGTGAAAAAGCCGAAAGCGGGCATAGGTGGAATCATCCGTCTTGACCGCACCGGTGAACATCTCCGAACTGGTGACGATGTCGAGCATGAGATAGATGCCGCGGTCGCACAGACATTTCAGAAGATAGTAGTAGCGGTCGGCGAACGCCGGGTCGATCGTCAACGCTTCCACACTCTGGGCCATCGGCACTTCGGCGAGCGCTTTGCGCGCCTTTCCCTGCTTCGGCAGACCGCTGTTCCCGGCGAGACCGGCGTCGAGAAAATGGAACCGGACCACATTCATCCCCGCCAGGCGGATCTCCTCGGCGAACTCCTCGATCTCCGGATGAGTGAACTTGTAAAATGCGTGCGACCAGTCCCGCGGCGTGAAGTTGAATCCACGCAGCCGGACCGGTTCCTCCGGCGCCGCCTCGAAATAGAGCCGCCCCGTCCGGTCCGCCCGGAGCCGGCCGCAACGGTCGATGTCATAGCGCTTCACATACTGCGAAAGATCGAGCGCGGAACCGGGAATCCGTTTCCACTGGTCGATCCTTTGCGGCGTGATGTGCTTCCACTGGACAGGATCCATCTTCACCGGCCGCCACTCCTTCCCCCGCTTGAGTTCGGTAATCCGGCTGATCTTCTCGCGGAACGGCACCGCACCGCAGACGAACTTCCAGCCCGCCGAACCGCTCAACACCCGGACCGCAATCCGGTTTCTCCCCTTCTTCACCGGGAAATTGAAGATGTGATCAGTCGGCAGGTAGGTGGACTCGCGGTTGCCGGTGGCAAGCGTATCGTAGACCAGTTCCCCGTTGACGTAAAATTCGAACCAGTAATCGGCCGCACAGCCGATCTGCATGACCCCATCCTCTTTCGCCTTGAACTCGTTGAAGAGCACCGCGGGGCGTTTCTCCCCCGGGGAACTGCCGTACTTTGCAACATCGAGAACACCGTCCTGCAGCTCCACCGTCCTGCCGGCGACGCCGCCCAGCGTTTCCGGAACACTCCGCACCTGTTCCAGCGAAACGGATTTCAACTCCGGCGAAAGGAAGAGCGTCCACTTCGGATTCAACGCGAGCGGGAGAAAGTTCACCACCTTCTCCAGTTTGACGCCCCCCACCAGGAAGCGGGTTCCCTTCGGGAGTTTCCCCGCCATCAGCATCGGCGAACGGATCACGCCCTCATACGCCGCTTTTGCCGTGAACTCCCGCGAAATCTCCTGCCAGGAGGTGGTCACGGTAAAGTTGCGCTGCGAATTGCCGATCATCGCCCACGGCTTCTGATCCTGAATGCAGTTCGCCCCCATTTCGGCGGAGCGATCGGCCTTGATGCAGAAGCGGTAACGGTAACGCCCCCCCGGCACAATCGTCTGTTTCGACACGAAATTGATCTGAAGACTCCAGGGGGAACTCCCTTCCTTCGCCTCCAGAATCGTGAACTCCCCGCAGGGATCCCCCGCCGGCGTACTCTCCTGCGCCGGGCGGAACGAGACACGTTTTGCATCGTACCGCATCCCCGGGACCTTTTCCCCCCTGAAATCCCACTCCTGCAAGAGTTCCGCACCGGGCAGCGAAAGCGTCAGCCCGAACAACAATGCAAAAAACAACCCTGGATTCATACGTCACACCACCTTTCTTGTTATCTTATCAACGTGATCGATCACTTCGTGCAATTCATCCCTCCGCCCCCCGCTAGAGATAGGGGAACCAGAAACCGCAGCTGCCGCAGGCGGGATCCGCGGTCACCCCGACATGGGAACAAGTTGCTTCCCCGGGGCGGATGCTGGAAACATGGCCGTCGAAGTAGAGGATCGTATTGCGGTTTTGATGGCTCCATGCGCCGGTCTCCACCTTGCTCAGATTGCCGATGGCAGAAGTTTTCTGAAACTGGTTCACCCCTTCCGCCCAGAATGCAGCTGAAGATGGCTTCCGGACCCGGCTGATTTTATGAAACCAGTAACTCCCATCCGTGACTGCGGCGCGTGTATCCGCATCGACTCGCATTCCGTAGAGCCCGAAGAACTTGAAATGTTTTTCCTTTTTCGAACAACCGCTGTAGGCGTTGCAGTATTTGACATCCGTCAGCGATGCAAACGGGAACGCCTTGGTAAATGCGGACTGACAGACCCGGGCCACCGGCACCGAGGCCTGCTTTGCGCAGATTCCCTTCGCCAGTCCCAGTGCCTCGTAGACATAGGAGCTGTGCCCTGCGGAATCCACGCTGTCGTAGCAGTACATGCCCCAATCGGTCGTCATGAGCGAGATGGTGTCCTTGTTGTTGTTCAGATACCCGAGCACACTCAGAGAAAGCTGTTTCATGATGTTGTAACAGGTGGCGCTCCGCGCCCGTTCCCGCGCATTGTTCAACGCGGGCAGCAGTAGCCCGGCAAGGATGGCGATGATCGCTACGACGACAAGAAGTTCAATCAAAGTAAAATATCTTTTCATCTCCTGCTCCCGGTTGGACCGATGTTCCAGTGAGTTTCACTCCTTTCATTATACTCGAAAAACAAAAAATTAGCAACCCCCGGACCTCGAAAATCGCCGCAAAAAACCGCAAACGCAGATTTTCCGTACCCGCTGAAAATCATCTTGCGAAAAAAATCCATCCGGCACTTGCATCCCGGCGGAATCACTGCCATCTTATAGCGTTACAGTCACGGAACCCCGAAACAGCAGGCGCCCAATGAGTCCGGTCAGAAAAACAACGCTGCGCGATATTGCGGCAAATCTGGGGATTTCGATCTCGCAGGCCTCCCGCGCCCTGAACCGGAAGCCGGATGTCGCGCCGGAAATCCGGGAGAAGGTCCTCGCGCTGGCGAAGAAGCTGAACTACCGAAACACCTCCGGAAAACATGTGAAAACCATCGGCGTGCTGGTGCCCTGGTTTCAATACTCGTTCGACGCCTTCGTCGATGAGATCATCACGCAGACCAGACAGCGCAAGCTCCACATGATCATCTTTCCCCGCAACGATGTTCCCGCCCTCGACAGCCAGCTGATCGACGGCGCCCTCGCCGTCGGAGAGAGGATCTCCAGCGAATGGGGCAGACAGCACAACATTCCGCTGGTGGTCATCAACAACTTCGGATGGGTGCTCGACAATGTGAGTTCCGTGATGCCCGACGCGGACGGCGAAAGCCGGCAGGCACTGGAGCATCTCATCGCGCTGGGACACCGGAAGATCGCCCGGTTGCGCGGACCGGTATCCACCGACCGAGAACGCAACCGCGGCCTGGATGAGTTCTACCGCATCGCCGGGCAATACGGCATACGGGAATCGGTCCGCAACATCTGCGCGAGCAGTCCGGAAGAGATGGAAATGCACCTCCGCACTCTGCTGGACGAGGGGTTCACCGCGTTCATCCTGATTCCGATCGAATGGATTTCGCGTTGCGTGAAAACGATCCGGGACAGCGGCCGGGAGATTCCCCGGGATGTCTCGCTCATCGTTTATGAAGAAACCAGTGTCACTCCGTTTCAGTCGCCGCCGCTTACCGCCTTCGCCATCGACTACTCGGAACTGGTCCGGAACGCGCTCGACCAGCTTCTTCTGGAAATCAACGGCGAAAAGGGCGAAAGTCAGATCGTCGTACCGACCAGGCTGATTCTCCGCGAGTCCACCGGCCCCTGCCCCTCTGCCCCGCAATAACGGCCGGCGGCCGGAATGCTTCTTTATTCTTCGTTTTCCGAATCATCCGCCGGCAGGTCCGGCCGCCGTTCCGGAACGGGAATTGCCCGCCGTGTGATTCCGCGGCGGAATTCGCCGGGGGTCAAACCGGTCCGCCGCTTGAAGAACCGCGCAAAATAGTACTCGTCGGACCAGCCGCACTGCCGGGCGATCTCCTTGACAGGAAGCGTCCCGCTGTGCAGAAGATAACGCGCCGCCATCAGCCGCGCCTCCAACAGCGTCGCATAGGGTGTGACGCCGAAAAAGGCCTTGTACAGAACGGCGAACCGGTTCGGACTCAGGTGGAGCGACGCCGCCATCTCCGCAACCGTGAAATTCCGGCGGCACTCATTGATCAGCCGGGTGCGCAACGCCTGAAATGCCGGGTAATGCAGAAGCTCGGCGGAGTTTCCGCCGCCGAGACGTCCAGCGAGATCGACCGCCCGCCGGACCGTGATCAGCAGTTTCTCCAGCGCGGCGGCGATCATCTGCTCCGAATGGCGGTCATGATGCCACAGCTCCAGCTTCACCTCACGCAGCGCATCTTCGAACAGCGCCGGATTTCCGGTCGCCAGCAGACAGTTGCAGGGAAGATCCAGCGCCTGCAGACGCGGCAGAAGAAATGCGCCGGCAACATAGCACCAGTCGTTGCAGAACCCCTCCCCGTCGCTGCCGTGCTTCCGGGGGAAATCCGGCGTGTGAAAGATGCACTCCCCGGGCGAGAACTCCTCCATTCCGGACGCGGTCAGAATCCGGCCCCGGCTGCGGAAGCACATCGCCAGCACCGCACTCCCCTCCGGCGGCCGGTCGTACCACTCCCCCGGGGCATGACGGGTCTGGACGTCCACCAGATATGGCTGCGGGATAATCGTCGACGAAACAAAAGTTTTGTCCATCAAAACACCATTTTTGTCCATTGCCGGAAAATCGGCGGTACCGTATACTATATCGCGTCGAAAGGAGCGCTGCAAATGAAAAAAATAAAACTGTGCGTCATCGGGGCGGGAGATCATGCCAGACGGTTCATCTACCCGTCGTTAAACACGATTCCGGATCTGGAAATTGTCGCGGTCTGCACCCGCACCGCCGCAACGGCGCAGGCCGCCGCCCGGAAGTATGGAATCCCCCGCGCATACACGAACTACCGGGAAATGCTGGAAAAGGAAAATCCGGATGGCACCGTCATCGTCGGCCCGCCCTCTCTTCACTGCCAGGCCGGGATGGCATGCATTGAGCGGAAGATTCCGTTCTTCTGCGAAAAGCCCTCCGCCCCCGATGCCGCCGGAGCGGAAACTCTCGCCGCCGCCGCCAGAAATGCCGGCGTGTTCGGCCAGGTGGGCTTCATGATGCGTCACGCCGCCTTCTTCCGTGAACTGGAAAAAATCCGCGCAACAGCGGGCGACCCGGTGTACGGCACAATCAACTACCTCACCAGCGGCCCGTATCGACACGATGTCATCTACGGGATGCCCGGTGTGGAGGACAGCGCGTTTCTGCATCGCTATCTGCTGGTGCAGGCGGTGCATCCGATCAATTTCGCCACCGCGTTTCTGGGCAGAATCCGTTCCATCGATTCCTATGTCCGCTTCTCCGGCGCGGAGGATCTGGTGGTGGAAATCCTGCTGGAGGATCACGACAACCGCCGCTTCCGGGTCCTGCTTCACACGCTGGTCGCCCCCGGATACGGGAATCTGCGGTTTCAATCGGAGCTCTTCTTCGCCGACCGGACGATGCTCTTCACCGACGGTTTCGACCGGCTGGAGTGGAATCTCCCGGACCCGTCACAAAATGCCGCCCTACGGGGGTGGCGGTTCGCTCCGTTCGGCGACAACAACGAACGGATGGGCTATCTGGGCGAACTGCGCTTCTTCTGCGACGCCCTCCGCTCCGGCGCCCCGGCGGATTCCCGCACCTCGCTCGACGACTGCGCCGAAACCATGCGGATTCTGGCCGTCGTCCAACAGCAGTTCGAAGAGCGACGCGCCGCCCGGAAATAATCAACCTGCTCCCCTCAAAGGAAACCATACCATGAAACAACGGATACTCTGTTTTGAAGGCCTCGATCATCCCGACTTCGACGAAAAGGAATGTGTTCCCTCCGGTGACACGCGCTTTCTCAAGATGGATTTCACCACCGTCAGCCCCGGCACGGAGCTCTTCTGCATCCGGGGCGGCGAAACATGCCGCCCCGGCTACATCATGACCGGACACGATGAAACCGGGCGCCATTACTTCGTCTTCCCCTCGATGAGCGAAAGTCACAGCGCTCATTGCAACTGCCGGGCGTTCGGCCCGGAAACACTGCTGGTGGAACTGCCGGAGGGGTTTCCGCTGGAACTGGCCGGATTTCTTCGATTCGCCAACATCGGATTGCTGCCGCTGCTGCGCTTCGGCGCTCTGCCGGCACACGTCGCGGTGATCGGACTCGGGCCGGTCGGCAACCTCGCCGCCCAGTCGGCTCGGATTCTCGGCTGCCGGGTGACCGGTGTCGATTGCTCCCCCCGACGGCGGGAACTGGCCGGGGAATGCGGCGTAGAAGAAACAATCACGCCGGAGGAGTTCGGCCGGCGAAAACAGACGTTCGACCGGGTGATCGACACCGTGTCCAGCTCGGGGACCCTCTCTGCCGCCGCGGCGGCACTCTGCGACGGCGGAATCTGCCACATGGTGGGAATCGTCCGGGAGGGAGAGCTGGCCGCCTCCACCCTCTGCCGGGAAATCTGGAACCGCGACCTGCGCTTTCTCTCCGGCTGGGAGATGAAACACCCCTTTGCCGCAATCCGTTCCAATCTGGAGCGGGCGGTCCGCTGGACGATGCAGGGGCGCTACCGCCTCGCGCCGCTGCTCACCGGCGTGATTGCGCCGGAGCTCCCGGCCATCGGAACGGCCTACCGGAATCTCGCCGACGATCCGGAACATCACTTCTGCTATGTGATCGACTGGCACGGCGCAGAAGGGTGAGCCGCCGAATGCGCTGCCGCAGGCGGGGGGAAAAAAATTCCGCCCGGTTCGACGCCGGGCGGAACTTTCTCTCCGTCAAGTTAAAAGGCGACGGGTTTCCCGGTCGCGGCGGATTCGTAGATCGCATCGAGAATGCGCATCACGATCACCCCCTGCTCTCCGGTCGCCATGAACGGCTTGCCGTCACGCACCGCATCGACGAACATGTGGTAGGCGCTCCGCACCTCCGGCACCGGCGGATGCAGCTTGCAGTCATACTGCTTGCCGTCGATCTCCTGATAGTATTCGACGTCGTAGGTGTAGCCTTCGTTGAGGTTGTACTGGTAGATTCCGCCCTTGTCGCCGAGCAACCGGGTGGACATCTGTTCGTTCTCTTTGATGTTGCCGGCCCACGAAGCATCGAGCTCCAGCGTCGCACCGTTGCGGAACTTGATCATGGCACAGGCGAAATCCTCCACCGTGTAGTTTTTGACCAGCGACGGAGCGATCTTGTTGTAGGTGCTGCCCATCACCCAGGCGACCTCCGGATATCCCATCATCCAGAGCGCGAGGTCAAGCCGGTGCACGCCGAGGTCGATCAGCGGACCGCCGCCCGACTGCGCCTTGTCGTAGAACCACGAGCCGGACGCGCCTTCGGTGTTGAAGCCGGACCCGGTCCCGCCCGGAACGCCGCGGCGGCGAAGCCACACGCTGCGGGCGTAGTAGATCTCGCCGAGCCGCCCCTCCTCCACCAGCGCCTTCATCGCGCGGGACTGCGGAGTGAAGCGATAGCTGAAATCGATTCCGAGCTGGCGGCCGCACGCCTTCGCGGTCGCAAGCATCTCTTCGGCTTCCGCGGTGTTGAGCGCCATCGGCTTTTCACAGAAAACGTGCGCACCCGCCTTCAACCCGGCGACGGTCAGATCCTTGTGCTGATTGTTCGGCACGGCGACCGAAAGGATGTCGAGCTTCTCATTGCGGATGAGATCGATTCCTTCGGAGTAGACCTTCTCGATTCCGAACTCCTGCTTCGCCCGTTCCCGCCGGTCCGCCTGCCGGTCGGCGACGGCAACCACCTCGACGTCGGGATGGGTCATGTAACCACGGAGATGGTTGTACCCCATGCCGAGCCCGATCACTCCAGCCTTCAACTTTGCCATGATTTCTGTTTCTCCTGATTTTTTGTGATTACTTATTGCTGCCGTCCGCATTCTGCATCACGCCCGCTTTG
Source organism: uncultured bacterium (assembly GCA_900551245.1). Lineage (GTDB taxonomy): Bacteria > Verrucomicrobiota > Lentisphaeria > Victivallales > Victivallaceae > Victivallis. The sequence continues at coordinate 46,375 of URVC01000003.1, forward strand.
AACGCGGCGGGATCGACCGAACGGATCTCCTCCAGCGCCGGATAGCAGGGAGCACCCATCTCGCGGAAGAAGACCGGACGCGCCCAGCGGACCGCATTGCCGATCACCCGGAGGACATTTTCATTGTAGAAGTTCGAATAGGATTCATGGCCGGGCTGGAAGTAGAAGATTTTTCCATAGCCACGCTCGAAGGTCACCCCGCTGCGGAAGACGTTGCCGCCCTCAAACCAGCTGATGAAGATCAACTTGCCGTCCTCGGGGATGTCGAAACGCTCCCCGTACATCTCCTCATGCTCCAGCTCGAAATACTCCCCGATCCCCTGGGTGATCGGGTGGAACGGAGCGATGTTCCAGAGCCGCTCCTTTTCGCCCGCTTCGCGCCACTTGAGCGAGCAGCTGCAGCCGGTCACCGCGCGGAAAATCTTCGAGAAATGGCCGGAATGCAGCACGATCAGCCCCATGCCTTCAAGCACCCGTTTGTGCACTTTCGCCACGATGTCGTCGCGCACTTCGCCGTGAGCGCAGTGCCCCCACCAGATCAGCACGTCGGTGGTGGCGATCACCTCGTCGGTGAGGCCGTGTTCCGGCTCGTCGAGAGAAGCGAGACGGATGTTCAAATCATCGGCCGCGATGCCCCGCGCAATGGCGCCGTGGATGCCTTCCGGATAGATCTTCCGGATCGCCTCATGTTCCTTTTCGTGACGAAACTCATTCCAGATTGTGACGTTGATCTTTGCCATGTTTCACTCCTTGTTGTGACGGGATTTCCTGCCGTCCCTGGTTTAGTATAGAGGCACGCCAATGAAAAAACAAGTCCGTTTATCATTGTATTTTGTGATATTCATACACCTTTTGTGAGAAATGGTTGAAAATCTGTTTTTTTCATGTAGAATAAGTGCGGAGAAAGGAAAATATCATGGAATTCAGAAACGTCCGGAAGTGGCAGGTCCACTTTGAAGTGCTTCGCCCGCTGGGGAATCTGCCGGTGCCGGAGGTCGTCGTCGAAGAAATACAACATGAACGGCGCTACCGGCTGGACGGCCGGTTGCGCGGCGATGGCGGCGGCCAGCTCTCGATCACCATCGGCGGGCGCGGCGGCATCCGGATCGGCGGCGTCGACCATGAGCTCACGCCCGGCCGGGCCTTTCTGCACAACCACAACGATCCTGAGGTGTGTTACTACTACCCGCCCGACGGCACCGAGCCGTGGAATTTCCTCTGGATGGCCTTTTACGGCGACACCTTGTGCAATCTCATCGCGGAAATCAACCGCACCTACGGGTATCTTTTCGATGTGCCGCGCAATTCCCCGCTGGTCGAACGGCTGCTCCGTTACCGCCAGTACCGCGACGAAGTGCTGACGCTGACGCCGCTGGAGGGAGGCAAACTGGTGTTCGACGTGATCCACGAACTCTGCTCCCCGCTGGAGGAGGAGCTGCGGAAATCACCGCACAGCTCCCTTGTCAGCGACGTGCAGAACCACGTCGCAGGGAACCTCGCCGAACGGCTCGACGTGGCGACGCTGGCGAACCACTTCCGCGTATCGCGGGAGCACCTCTCCCGGGTGTTCCGCGAACAGACCGGCACCCCGCTTCACGCCTACATCACCCGTGCCCGGCTCCGGCTGGCGGTGAATCTGCTTCTGCAGACCCGCCTGACCAGCAAGGAGATCGCGGCGCGATGCGGGTATGCGGAGTATTCGGTCTTCTACCGGACCTTCCGCAAGCGAATCGGATTCTCTCCCGAGGAACTGCGCCGGAACCGTTACCACCCGAGCATCTGAGTGCGGAAAAATCCCCCGGAAAAATCGACGCCGGGGGAAATGTTCTTCAATCGATCAGCAGTCCGAACGAACCGCAGACCAGCGCCTCCCCCGGCTCGAGGCAGTGGAGCGCAGTCAGGCGGCAGCCGTCGGCACTCGCCTGCGGGAACAGCACCTGCTGCGGAATCGGATTCGCCCGCAGATTGGCGAACTCCCCTTCCGCCACCGTCCGCCACGTTCCGCCGGTCAGGATCTCGAACCGGAATTTATCCGGCGTCCCCGCCCAGTGCTCCGGCACCGGCGTGAAGAGGAATCCATGCAGAGAAAACGGCGTCGCAAAACGCCACTCCAGCGACATCCCCTTCTTCTCTCCGGGGTGCAGTTCGTGATAGTCCTCACGGTTCAGCAACCCCGCATTCGCAGTGTCGCACTGGAGCAGGTTTCCGGGCACCAGCCGGCAGACAAGCGTCAGCGCCGCCGTGCTGTTGCAGGCGGATTCCAGACGGAACCGAAGCGCGTCACCGGAAGTTTCCGGCAGAGGTTTCATCCGCCGCAGTCCGACCGCCTTCCCCGCGATGAGCTCGTTCCATTCTCCGTTGTGCCGCACTTCGATCGTGTATCCGGTAACCGACTCGCCGCGGGAAAGATCCTCCGCCATATCGATCAAATTGAAGGAGATCTCCCGGCCGAACTCCTCCACCGCCACCTCTCCGGCGGAAAGGGTGAACTCCATGGCGGCGGCATTCCCGCTGTTGAACGCCTCCACCATCTCCCGGAATTCCCGCAGACGGCGGACGTCGTTTTCGTGCAGAACGCCCCGGCGGTCCGGCGCGATTCCGAGATTCAGAAACCCGCCGCAGCCGACCGAACGCAGGTAAATCTGAGCCAGCTGGGGAATCGACCGGAGCAGCGCATCCTGTCCCGGATGATAGAACCAGCCCGGACGCAGCGGCACATCGCACTCCGGCGGAATGAAAAACCGCCCGTCCGCGTGGCCGTTCTCGCCTTCCGCGCAGCAGGCAAAGCCGGGTGCGGGCTCTTTCCCGGCGACAGGAGCGTGCGGCGTGTAGGAGCCGAACGCCTCCCGCCCGGCGAGTCCGTTTTCGTTGCCGGGCCAGCGGACATCCGGGCCGATGTCACTGAAAATCACCGCCTCCGGCCGGAGATCGCGCACAATCTTCCAGGTGTGGCCCCAGTCATAGTAGACCGAGGGGTCGATCCGACGGGTCTCGCGGGCGCCGCCGTAGAAACCGTCGCCGCCGTTGGCGCCGTCGAACCACGCCTCGAACGCCGGACCGTACCCGGAGTAGATCTCCCGCAACTGTTCCTGATAGACCTCAAGATAGGCGGGAGTGCCGTAATCCGGATGGTTTCGGTCCCACGGGGAGACGTAGAAGCCCATTTCGATGCCGTATTTGCGACAGGCGTCGGCGACTTCGCGCACCAGGTCGCCCTTCCCACCGCGGAACGGCGAGCGCGAGATGTTGTACGGCGTAGTCTTCGTCGGCCACAGGCAGAAACCGTCGTGGTGTTTGCAGACCAGAATGATGCCGGAAAGTCCGCCGTCGCGGCAGGCGCAGACGATCTGCTCCGCATCGAAGGCGGCGGGGTTGAAGATGGCAGGATCCTCGTCACCGTACCCCCACTCTTTTCCGGTGAATGTGTTGAGCCCGAAGTGCAGGATCGCGTAGCAGCAGTGTGAGCCGCGGCGGAGGATGCGTTCCGCCGGAACGCGCCCCTGATTGAATTGTTCCAGAATTGACATAAGAGAACGTTCCCTTGACCGTTGGCGCAACGCCCCCATTCCACGGGAGCGAAAATTACTTGCATTACTGTACCGTCGTTTCCAGCTTTTTCAAGACAATTCCGCGCGAAAATTAACGTCTCTGGAATGTTCCAACCACCGGCGCGCCGGCACGCTCCGCCAGACGATGCGGCATGTCAGATACGGGGCGCCCTCCCCGTTCCCGCCTCCGCCGCCGCGGCTCCTGCGGAAAGCGCCCCCGTCGGAGAGGTGTTGTTTTCGGCGCGTTTGCGCAGGCGATACTCACGGGCGTTAAATCCGGTTGCGCGGCGGATAAACCGGGAAAATGTCTTGGAGTTGCGGAATCCGCACTTCCCGGCGATCTCCGCGATGGACTGATCGCTCCCGGCAAGCAATCCCATCCCCAGCTGGAGCCGCCGGTCGAGAATCAGCCGTCCGGGGGAGCAGTCCAGCTGACGTTGAAACAGCCGGTTCAGCGTCGCGGGCGAAAGATTCAGCCGCTCACAGAGAAAGGCGACTCCCAGTTCTGGATTGGAGAGATTGCTCCGGATCAGAGTCAGCGCATTGTCGATCGTCCGCAAATTCTCGCTGGCATGCCAGTCATCCCCCGCGGCATACGCGAGGATTTCGAGCGCAATCGCGCTTTTGATGCGCGTATACAACGGAGAATCGTTGTTCATCAGGGCGTCCAGCCGGCGGAACAGTTTCTCCGGATAAGGATTCCCGGCGATCTGGTGCCGGGAATAACGGTAGGAAAGCAGCACCGCCTCCGCCAGCGGACCGGCAAGCGTCAGCCAGCGGAACGTACACTCCTCCGACAGCACACGGTGCCACAGATCCTCTCCGGCAAGAGAGAAGCAGACGTGGCCGGGTTCAGCGGTGACAAGCTTCGGGCCGTCATAGATCTCCAGCGTTCCGGAGAGAACCCAGAGGAATCCGGAACTTTGATTTAAAATCCCCCTTTTCTGCTCAATTTTACCCCTTGCAGACTGCGAAATACCGGTACCGTTCACATAGAACGGAACGGGCACTTCCGATTCCACAAATCCGGCCTGAGAGAAATGATAGAACCCTTTCCGCTGTTTTTTCATCGGATTGACAATTCCCCCTTATGACAAAAAACAACCCTTGTTTTTCCGGGGATACTATAATATTATAAGAAAACAAACCGTCAGCATCAGGAAAACAGCAGTTTGTCAGGGGGGTCAAATGAGACGATCATTCACGCTGATTGAATTATTAATCGTTATTGCGATCATTGTGATTCTGGCCGGCCTTCTGCTGCCGGCCTTGAATACGGCACGGGGAAAAGCCGCAGCGACAAACTGCCTCTCCCGCCAGAAGCAGATCGGCCTCGCCCTGGCCACCTACTCCAATGATACAGACGGAATCTGCGGAAACGCATCCAACGTTTCCTCCATGACCGACGACAACCTCTGGAACTGTGCTCTGTACCGGAATCGGGTCATTGCAGATCCCGACCAGTTTCTCTGCCCCTCGTTTGCTCCGCATAAATTCAACCGCAATGACATGGCGACCTCCTGGTATTACACCTATGGGGTCAATTATGCCGGAACAGAACCGCTCAACGGCGGACGGCCGATCTCGTTCAAGCTCAAAAAAGTCACTCAGGACTCCCGGTCTCTGCCGTTTCAGCCATCGCGGATTCTGCTTCTTGCCGATTCATTCGGAAACATTTCCACCGGAGAAAGCCAATTTTTGAACGTGGCCATGTACTACTCCTCGATCGGGCATTCACGCATTCATTTCCGCCATCAGGAACGGGCGGCCGCGGTATTTTACGACGGCCACGGAGCGCTGACCGCGCTGCCGGAATATCAATCCGCCGAAATCATCCTGCCGCTCGATCTATGGGCGAGAAAAGACACCACCTATTTCTTCAAACCAGGGCTGTGACACCGGCCGAACCCACTGCAAACCGTTAAAGGAGCTCTCGTTTCATGATCAGAACCGCTGTTTTTCCCCTGGTCGCCCTTTTTACTCTGGCGGCGACATGTTCTCTCGCCGGGCTGGACCTCTCGCCGGAAGGCGCATGGGTTCACCAGGGCATTTCCGGCTCATGGCGGATCGCCATGCCGGGCTGGAGCCGTTTTCTGAATGCTCAGACCGCTGATTTCAAAACAGTTTCTCCCGGCCGTGGAATCCTGACGGAACAAGGGCGGACCATGGAATTTCACTCCATCTGCCGCCCGGAAGGAGACGCAATTTTACTTCACAGCACGCTGCAGTCGGAAAAATTCCCGGATTTCGGAGAGCTCGATTATCAAATCCGAATCCCCTTCGAACCCCTCCGGGAGCTCTCTGTGGACGGCAAACCGCTGAAGATTCCTGCGGAATGGCAGAAAACGACACTGGCGTATTATCCGAAACACCCCCGCCGGCTCACGATCGGCACAACCTCCGGCACGCTCCAACTGCAGGGCACTTTCTCCATAATGGTACAGGACAACCGGAAATGGAGCGACTCTCTCTCCCTGCATCTGAATGGCGAAAAGCGGAAAGAATCCGGCCGTTACGAAGTGGAACTGCTCTGGCAGTTCACCCCGGCGGAAAACCGGCCCATTCCCCTCGATCGTGTGGCAAACATGGGGTTTCGCGACGACCGGGCCGGCGACGGAACCGGCGGCTGGACCGATCAGGGGCCGGAGAACGATATGGCCACGCTGAAGCCGGGGAAACTCTCCTTTGCCGGCATCGATTTCCAGATCGTGAATCCGGCGGTCAACGAGGGGAAAAGCTGTCTGGTGCTGTCCCGCACGCAGACGAAGTTTCCGCCGACGGCAGAGGTTCGCGTTCCGGCTCCGGGAAATTTCCCGTATCTGTATCTGCTTCACGCCACGGCATGGACGCCGCCATCCGGAGAAAAATTCGGGACGCTCCGCGTCCGTTACCGAGACGGCCGCAGTGAAGATTTCCCGCTTCTCTCCGGAATCGACGGCGGCAACTGGTGGATCGACGTACCGTTCCGCAATGCCGGAATCGCCTGGGAGGGAAACAACTTCAAGGCCCGTACAGGGCTGTACGCCTCGGCATTCCGCCTGACGGGTGACGCGGCGGGTCTGGAGTTTCATCCGGCCGGCAACACCGTCTGGATGATCTGTGCCGCCACACTGTCAAACGTGGCGCCGAAATTTGAGACGCCGGAGAAGCAGGAGGTGATCCGGGCGGGGCAGCAGTGGCTTCCGGTCAATTTCTCCCGCCATACGGAACCGGATTCTCCGCTGGACTTCTCCGGCACGCTGGAAGCCCCGGCCGGAAAATACGGCCGTATCGTCGTCAATCCGGCCGGTCATTTCGTCTTCCGGAACGCGCCGGGCAAGCGTATCCGTTTTCTCGGAGTCAATCTCTGTCAGAGCGCCAACTATCTCACCCGGCAGGAAGCGGAGGAGTTCACCGGGCAGATTGCGCGGGCCGGATACAATTCCGTCCGCTTCCACCATTTTGAAAATCTGCTGATGGCCGAACGCGGCAAAGCTCCCGACCAGTTCGACCCGCAAAAACTCGACTCGCTCCACTATCTGATGAGCTGTTTGAAAAAGCGAGGCATCTATTTTACGCTGGATCTCTACGCCAGCCGCGAAATCGCTCCCGGCGTCTCCACGGGGCGAGCCAAACTGCTGTTCCACATTGACCCCGCCGCGCAGGAAAACTGGAAACGGTTCACCCGGGCGCTTCTGACGGCCAAAAATCCTTACACCGGTCTCTCACTGGCGGAAGATCCCGCTCTGTATCTGGTGAGTCTGGTAAATGAAAGCAATCTATCCTTCCAACTGCCGAAAAACCGGATTCCGGAGATCCATCGTGAATTTCAGAAACAGTGGCAGACATTTCTCGACCGGCACGCGCCCCTGCCGGACAGCTGCAGAAAAGAGCAGAGCGGACTCTGGCACACCTTTCTGAACGGCATGGACCGGGCAAGAATCCGGCAGATGACCGATTTTCTGAGGAAGGAGATCCGGACTGACGTGCTGGTCACAGATCTCAACTTTATTTCCGAGTACCCCCTGAGCGGGGTCCGTTCGGAACTTCAGGTCGTGGACATGCATGCCTACTGGGACCATATGCGCCTCCTCGTTCCCGGCCGCTGGGCACCGCCGCAGCGTTATCATCAACTTTCCGCTCTCGGTCAGGGAGCGGCCCATGTCCGCATCCCGATGCCGTCGCGGGTATTCGGTCGGCCCTATGTGCTGACGGAGGTCAACTACTGCTATCCGAACCGGTTTCGTTCAGAATACGCCCCCATGTTCGGCGGTTATGCGGCTCTGCAGGACTGGGACGGCATCTATCGCTTCGCCTGGTCCCACGCCAGAGAGACACTGAACAACCAGATGATCGGCGGATTCGATATCGCCAAAGACCCGGCGGCTCAACTGGCCGACCGCCTGGTTCACGCCCTATTCCTCCGCGGCGACCTCTCCCCTTCGACGGCGGGGAGCTGGAAACGCTCTCTCCGGAAGCCTGTACCGCGATGCAGGCCGCCGCTGGAGAATTCTCATTTCTCGGGCTCCGCTCCCGCATCGGAGTTCTCCCGGCGGGGAAACCGCTTCCGTCGGCGATACGCACCGTTGACCTTCGCCCCCGCTGGCAGAAGTCGCTGCGGCCGGAAGAACAGGAATTTCTCCGCGCAATCCGCAACCGGCAGGCGATAAGCAGTGAAACGGGCGAACTCCAGCTGAATCCAGAATCCAATACTCTTCGCGTCGTCACCCCGGAAACGGAAGCCCTTTGCGGAACCGGCACTCTGCACGGCGATCGTCTGCGGATCACCGGAGCCGGGGAGCCGCAGACCGTCGCCCTGCTCTCGCTCGACGGCGCCCCCCTCGCGGAAAGCCGTAAACTGCTTCTGCTTCATCTGGTGGAGACGGCCAATACGGAACAGACCTTCCGCACCTCCCGGCGGACCGTTCTGGAAGCCTACGGCAAAGCGCCACTCCTGCTGCGGCGCAGCCGGGTCAATGTGACGTTGCGCCTTCCCGCGGTGCGCCGGGTGGAGACACTCGATTTTTCCGGACGCCGCACCGGTTCGGTCGTCACGACCCGCCGGGGCTCTGAGACGACCTTTTCAGCGGATACCGCACTCCGTCCGCACGGTGTGATGGCCTATCTGATTTCCGCCGACTGACGCCCCACCGTCGGGGACAGCTTCCCCGGCTCGCCCTGTTTCTGCCCGCAGATTTTCAGCAGTATCACATGAGCCGCGTCCATTCCGAAAGTGGTCGTCCCGGTAGAATGTTGTGCCGAAACTTGCCGGTAACAAGCATTACAGGAAATCCGCAGGAAGATCATGAGTCACGGCTTGCCGTCATCTGCATAGCTTTTTACAATCTGCACCTATAAAAATTTAAAAAAAATTTTGCTTGCGCTCTTGCTTTCTTACTCTGTTTCGGGTATAATAGAAGAGAAAACTGGAAATATTTCCATTTTTTTAACTCTGCGAGAAGATAAAAAGATGACGAAAAACGGGAATCTGACCATCAAGGACATTGCCAAGGCCTGCAGCGTGGGCATCGGTACGGTCTCGCGGGCGATCAACGGCAAACCGGGCGTCAAGGAAGAGGTCCGGAAAAAAATCCTCAACCATATCTATGAGATGGGCTGGCGCAGCAACAACATCGCCGGGAAACTCAACTCCGCCCGCAAAGGGAAGCTGGTGATTTTCCTCAGTTCGCTTTTCGGCCTCATCGACCGCATGAATGACAACGACGTCATGGGCCTCCTGGCGGAAGCCTGCACCAACGAAGGGTATGAGACGCTGCTTCTGACCGGGAACCGCAATGAATGCCTGGAGCAGTGCATGCAGCTCCGACCGCACGCGCTGGTTCAGTTCGGATCCGTGGACAGAACCGGGGAGATCGAAGGCAAACTTTTCGAGGCGGGAATCCGGCTGATCACCATCGGAGAGCGCGAAGAGTGCCACGGCGCCATGCTTCACCCGGATCATACCGACGCCGGCAGACGTCAGGCGCAACTGCTCCGCCGCAACGGCCACCGGAAAATCGGCGTCGTCTGCTGCATCGGCGAGCAGAAAACGATCCATTCCATCGACGACATGCCGAGCCTCCGGTTGCGCCGTTACATTCAGGGAATTCAATCGGTGCACCCGAAACTGAGTCTGGAAAAAGATGTCGTCAGCGACAACTACGGAGATCCCGCCCCGCTCCTTGCCGCACTCCGCCGCAGAGAGCATACCGCATGGATCTGCGATGAACAGCGCTCCTGCCAGGAACTGATCTACTGCGCGTATCAGTTGAATCTGAGGATTCCGGAAGACATCTCCCTCGTCACCCTCGCCCCGGCCGCTCCCTGTTTTCTCTTCCCCATGGATGTCACCCGCTTCTGCCCGGACAACAAGGCAAGGGTCGCCAAAGCCATGGAGCTCATCAACGCACCGGAAGACCTGTGCCGTCAACAGGAATTCGTTTTTTTCAAGCGCTACCACAAAGGGGCTACCGTGAGAAAGCTCAATTCCACGGCAGCAATGGCTGCGCCCCTATGAACGCAACGTCAAACTGGAATCGTATGGAAAATCGGCATGTCAGATCAAGTTTCTGATCGAAAGGAGAAAGGGAATGCTTTCACACGTCAGCACAGGTTCTACCCCAATTTCAACGGCAATACGCTCTTTGCATCCAGTTTCGGCCGGAGGAGTTCACACGCCCCGACTTCCGAATGCAGTCAGGAGCAGAAAACAGCGTCACATATTTACTCTTATCGAACTTCTGATCGTCATTGCAATCATTGCGATCCTCGCCGCCATGCTGCTTCCGGCACTCAACAAAGCGCGCGACCGGGCCAAAGCGATCAGCTGTACGAACAATCTCCGTCAACTCGGTCTGACCCTTCAAGCCTACTGCAACGACTTCGACGGCATGACGCCATACAATGCCTGGGATCTCGAGGACAAGACCAGCTGGCGCGGCCGCCTCTATAACGCGGGATATATCAAAACCTACAAGGGCACCTATTGCCCCGCTGTGCAGCTATCCACGGATCCCACCTTCAAGGAAGACAACCGCGGCGTCGGGTACGGCATCAACAACGGCTGGTGGCTCAACAGGCCCAACACGATCAACACCAAACGGATCGGAACCGGCACCAATGCGCAGGAGGTTCTGGGAGGCAACTGGCGGATGTTCATCCCCAAAGAGCCGTCGAAATTCCCGCTGCTGGCGGATACCCAGCGACTGGTGGATGTCAATTCCTGGAGATTCTATTACCAGTCGTGTGAATTCGCCTACCCTTGCAACAACGGCACCACCAATCCGAGCATCGTCGCCGTCGTCACCCGCCACGCATCGCGGTGCAACGCTCTCGCACTGGATGGACATGTCGCGGCCCAGAGTCGCGGCGAGCTCATCCACGAAAATGGATTCATGGAATACGGGGTCCACGCGGTCCCCGGATTCTGAGGAGGAAACAGATCATGTCCATGCTGCATTTGTTGTTATCCGGCTGTCTGTTCGTCGCATTTGCCGCGGCGGGCGAAACCGTCAAACCCGAACTGAAGCCGGCAAAACGCACCCCTGCGGCCAGAATCGAGGGGAAAATGTTGACCATCGACGTTCCTGCCGGACGCGAGGGGCTGGAGAACTATGCGGAGTTCACTCTGGATCTCGGCCAATACGCCTCCTGCCATCTGATCGGGACGATCCGCGGCAAATTCACCGGCTTCCGCCCCGATCAGGACCGTCGAAAAGGCATCGACCTTCGCCTCTCCTACCGGGCGGACGACGACAGCCACGACCGGCTCGGCGGCGGCTTTTTCCGCAACGAATCACTCAAAAACGGCACACTGCAGTTCGGCTTCACCCTCGATCCCTACGCCAGACAGTGCAAAATGCGGATTTCACTGAACAACTGTTCCGGCAAAGCGGAATTCGATCTTGCCAGTCTGGAGTTCACGCCGCTCTTCACGCCGCCGAAGGAGGAGTATGTCTGCGAATACTCCGACGCCGTAAAGGCCCGCCCGGTCCACCGCGGCGTGATGAGTCCGATCCGCAATCAGACCGATGAGGAGGATTTTCGCGAACTGCGGCGCTGGAACGTCAATCTGATGCGGCTTCAGCTCAACACCAGTGAACAGTGGGCGCGCAGCGAACCGGCGAAATACCGGGCATTCATCCGCGACAAGATCGACAATGTCATCCCGAAAGCGCTCGACCTCGGGCAGAAATACGGCATCAAAATCATCATCGATCTGCACACCGCTCCCGGAAGCAACCGCATGACCGACAATCCGGACTTCAACGGTCTGTACGACAACGACGACGCCGTGAAGGAGTATCTGGCGATCTGGGAGGAAATTGCCGAAAAATTCCACCGCCATCCCGCCCTCTACGGCTATGACCTCATGAACGAACCCAAGCAGCACCGGCCGGCCAAATACAACTACCGCGATCTTCAGTACGAAGCGGCAAAGCGAATCCGGGCAATCGACCCGGAAACGCCGATCTACGTGGAGAGCAACATGATGTGCAGTCCGCTCTCCTTCTACTATCTCGAACCTCTGAAACTGCGGAACATCATCTATCAGGTTCATTTCTACGAACCGTTCGACTACACGCACCACTTCATCCGCAAAGCCGCCGATCGAAAAGCGGGCCGGGTGAAGGTGAACACCTTCCCGGGCGACTATTACGGTACGCACTGGAGCGGTGATCTCGTCCAGATCCGGAAAAAACTCACCTATGTCCGCGCCTTCGAGCAGCGGTTCAAGGCGAAGATCTACGTCGGCGAATTTTCGGCACCGGCCTATGCGCCGGGAGCGGAACAATATCTCGCCTCCTGCATCAAAGTGTTTGAGGAATACGGATGGGACTGGACCTATCACGCCTTCCGCGAATCCAAGGGATGGGATGTCGAATATGCCGGAACCGCGGACGACGACCTTGTCCGCGTCCCGACGACGCCCCGTCGGGAAGTACTCCTCAACGCATTCAAGAAAAACAGGAAGGAATAGTTTTCATGAAGTGGTTCTCTCTGCTGCTCGGTCTGGCGCTGCTTCCCGTCTGCGCCGGCGAGGAACAATTTCTCAAACCGGAAAACGCCCGCGTCATCGGCTGCGCGGTCCGCAAGGGGAAGGAGGTTCTCATCAACGTTCCGCCGGAAAAAGCCGCCGGCCTGAACGGTGTCATCTACAAGGTGGACCTTACCCCCTGCCGGAACAGCGTCGTCACCTTCTCGGTGGATGCACAGGCGGACCATCTGACGAAACCGGAACAGCGTCATTTCGGCACAAAATTCATGCTGCTCTACACCACCCCCGACGGGCAGAAACATTACGCCGAAAGCAACGGGCATTACGGTACTTTTTCCAAAAAGCTCACCTTCAGCCACACCGTAAGCCCGGATGCCGCGGAGGCGGAACTGCGCTTTGTCGTGCAGAATGTCTCAGGCAAGCTCCGCTACGACCTCTCCACCTTCCGCATCGTCACCAGTTTCCAAAAATGCAACATCGGGTACCAGTGCGAGTACTCCGATGCGGTGAAGGCGCGGCCGGTCCACCGGGGAGTGGTCAGCCCGATCCACGATCAGGCCAACGAGGAGAATTTCCGGGTACTGCAACAGTGGAACGTCAATCTGCTGCGGCTCCAGCTCAACGTTGCCGCGGACTGGGCCCGGAACAAGCCGGAACTCTACAACCGGGCGATGGATGACAAGATTGAAAACGTCATTCCCAAAGTACTCGATCTCGGGCAGAAGTACGGCATCAAAGTGATCATCGACCTGCACATGGTTCCCGGTGGAAATGACACGCAGAAGAATTCTCCCGGCATCTTCGGCAGCGATGAAGCGGTAACCCGTTTCATCGCATTGTGGGAACGGATGGCGACGAAATTCAAGGATCATCCGGCTCTCTACGGCTACGGCCTGTTCAATGAGCCCCGCCAGAACTACCCGACGAAATACGACTACTGGGAGATCCAGCATAAAGCGGCGCAGGCGATCCGCCGGATCGATCCGGAGACGCCGATCTACGTCGCCTCCAATCTGCGCAGTTCGCAGTACACCTTCGACTACCTCTCGCCGATGAAGCTGAAGAACATCATTTACGAGGTACACTGCTACGATCCGTTTGCCTACACCCACACGCCCTATTCCAAGAGAGACCGGGAGGCGGGGAAACCGCGACCGACCTATCCCGGGACCTTTTACGGCGCCCCGTGGAATCTGGAGGGGGTGCGCAACCGCCTGAAGGCGGTGAAACGGTTCGCCCGGGATCATCAGGCGAAAATCTACGTCGGCGAATTCTCCACCCGCGCCTGTCTTGACGGAGCAGACCAGTTTCTGCGGGACTACATCACCGTCTTCGAAGAGAACCAGTGGGACTGGACCTACCACGCCTTCCGCGAGGCGAAGATCTGGAGTCTGGAATACGCCGGTCCTTCCGACGATGAACTCGAGCCGTCGCAGGACAATCCGCGCAAATGCGTACTGCTGGAAGCGTTCCGGAAGAACCGGTCATAGCAGAGCGGGAAACGAACGGAGCATCTGCCGCACCACGGTGTATACGAGGGCTCTCGCCATCTCGCACGACAGATGCTTCCGTTGCCGCCTCACCGCACGGCGCAAACCGATATCGCTCCTTCCAGGAAGATGCCCGGGGTTCCCCGGTGAAAAATTCAGCAAAGACACATTGCCATCGCCTCGTGGCAAAATCGTGGCAAAATCCTCCCCCCCGCAATCGCGGGGATTTTTTTTAGACGACATTTCTGTTTTCATTCTATGTTGATTTTGTTTTCCGCAACAGTCTGTCAGAAGGCGGAGATAATTTTTTCCAAATCTAGCTTGAAAAATTACGATATTTAGTTATATTACTAAATGAAAGGAGACACCATGCTGAAATTCGACAAAGAGTGCTGCCGCCACGAAGCGGAGGTCTTCAAGGCGCTCGGCCATCCCACACGGCTCTGGATCGTCAAGCAGCTTGCGGATGGTCAGGAGCACTGCGTCTGCGAATTTGTCGAAGCGGTCGGCATCCGGTTCGCCACCATGAGTCAACATCTGGCCATCCTGAAAAATGCCGGAATCATCGTCGACGACAAGCGGGGCAAGCAGGTCTTCTACCGCCTTGCCTGCCCGTGCATTCTGCCGGTCCTTCAGTGTCTCGGAGAGAAACAGCAGAAGTAATTGGATTTTTTTTGACGTTTTATTTCGTCTTTCAGCTAAATAAATAAGGATTTCGCAACATGTGGAAAACACAATGGAAATGGCTGGCCGGACTCGTCGGAGGATTTCTCCTCTGCTACTGTCTGCCGGTGGGGACGGAACGGTTCGACCATGCGGTCATCGAATCGCTGGCGTTGGTGAAATGGTATGCCAGAGAACATGTCTTGCTCTGTCTGGTTCCGGCCTTCTTCATCGCCGGAGCGATCGGCGTATTTGTGAGCCGGGGAGCGGTCATGCGGTATCTGGGGCCGAAGGCGAAAAAATGGATCGCGTATCTGGTCGCATCTGTTTCCGGTACAATCCTGGCGGTCTGCTCGTGCACGATTCTTCCTCTGTTCGCGGGGATCTACAAGATGGGAGCGGGTCTCGGACCAGCCTCCGCCTTTCTCTATTCCGGCCCCGCCATCAACATCATGGCGATCGTACTGACTGCCCGGGTGCTGGGCGTTGAACTCGGAATCGCCCGCGCAGTCGGAGCGATCGGTCTTTCGATCGTGATCGGCGTGTGCATGCACCTGATCTTCCGCCGGGAAGAACAGGAAAAGGCGCGCATGGCGGCCGATCCAGTTGATGTGGAATCCGGAAGACCGCTCCGGCAGAATGTCCTGTACATCGGCAGCATGATCGCGATTCTGGTGTTTGCGAATCTGGGGAAATCCGACGATTCGGGCGCATTTTGGCTGGCGATCTGGAGCGTCAAATGGTACCTGACCTCTCTGGCCGCCCTCGTGCTCGGCTTCATGCTGGTCCGGTGTTACGGCATGAAATGGTGGAAACTTGCCTGCGTGGCCGTTCCGGTGGTTGTGCTGGCGGCAGTGTTCCCCGACCTGCCGTTGCTGGCGTTCACCGCGGGATTTCTCGGCATCGGTGCCTTGACCAGCACAGCCAGGGAGAACGAACTGCGAAGCTGGTTTGAAACCAGCTGGGATTTTGCGAAAAAGATCATGCCGCTTCTGCTCTTCGGCGTGCTGATTGCCGGACTTCTGCTGGGCCGCGTCGGGCAGGAAGGGCTGATTCCCTCCGGATATGTCGAAAAACTGGTCGGCGGCAACTCTCTGCTTGCCAACTTTTTTGCCGCATTTGCCGGAGCTTTCATGTATTTTGCGACCCTGACGGAGGTCCCGATTCTGGAAGGTCTGATCGGAGCGGGCATGGGGAAAGGTCCCGCTCTGGCGCTGCTGCTGGCCGGACCGGCGCTCTCGTTGCCGAACATGCTGGTCATCAACAGCGTGATGGGGCCCCGGAAAACGGTCGCCTTCGTCTCTCTGGTCATTCTGTTTTCCACCCTTCTGGGATTTTTCTACGGAAACTGGTAACATTGCAACAACATCCAAAAAGGACATGACACCATGAACACATTGCTGGATACCCTCGACTACTTCGGCTTCATCTTTCTGGAACTGGTGGTGCTCTTTCTCTCGATCAGCACCGCGATTTCCCTGATTCTGCAATACATCCCCCGGGAGAAATTCGGCCGGTATCTCTCCGGGCGCGCCGGATATTTCATGGCCGCACTGCTCGGAAGCATCACCCCCTTCTGCGCCTGTTCGACCATTCCGCTGACGCTGGGACTGCTGAACGCCGGCGTCTCCATCGGCCCGGTTCTCACGTTCGTGCTGGTCTCCCCGCTGCTCAACCCGATCATCGTCGGCATGGTCTGGAGCCTTATGGGGTGGAAGGCGTGTCTGATCTATTTCTTCGCCTGCTTCGGCTCGGCGATGGCGGGCGGGTGGCTGATGAAGATACTTCACGCCGAACGCTATGTGCGCAAATTCGCGGAACCGGAAACGAGCTGCTGTTCCGGGGAATCTTCCGGACCGGCTGTGCCCGCCGCATTCCGGGGCAAGCTGAAAAAAGCGTTTTTCGACGCTTACGGCGATCTTCAGCGCGTGCTGATTTATCTGATTGTCGGCACCGCGATCGGAGCGACCATCTACGGCTACATTCCGCAGGAGTGGATCGTCTCACTGGCCGGACCGGAGAACCGGTTCGCGATTCCGGTTGCCGCGCTGGTCGGGGTGCCGCTGTACATCCGGGCGGAAAGCGCGATTCCGATTGGACTGGCACTGGTGCAGAAAGGGATGAGCCTCGGCGCCGTGATCGCCCTGATCATCGGCGGCGCGGGCATGGCGATTCCGGAGATGTCGATGCTGCTGAGCATCTTCAAAGCGCGAATCGTCGCGGCGATCGTCGCCTTGATTTTCTTCACCGCGGTGATCGGCGGCTATCTGTTTGACCTTCTGCTGGTGTAATCATACATAAGAAAAAGGAGCAAGAAAAAATGACGAAAATTCAGATTCTCGGTTCGGGCTGTGACAAGTGCAGAAAACTCGCCGACAATGCGAAACAGGCGGCGGAACGGCTCAATCTTCCCTGCGAAATTGAAAAGATCGAGGAGATCAATCAGATCACGGCATTCGGCGTCATGATGACGCCGGCACTGGTCGTGAATGGAAAGGTCGTCAGTTCCGGCAAGGTGCTCACGGCGGATGAAATTGCCGGTTTTCTCACCGCTCCGGCGTGTGATTGCGGCGGGCAGTGCGCGTCCTCCGAAGCGCAGGCGACCGATTCCCCCTGCTGCTGTGGAACTCCGGCCGAAGCCGCCGCTCCCTGCTGCTGCGGAGACGGTGGCGCCGAAAAGGAACCGACCTTCTGCTGCTGCGGCGGCGGGGACAGAACAAAGAAGATTATGACCATTGTTCTGCTCATTTTCATTGCCGCCAGTATCGTGTTCATGGCTGTTAAACGGCTTGCTGATCCCTTTGCCTCCAGCGCCTCCCCCGTCGAAACGGAACAGGCCGATTTCCCCGGAACCAAATAAAAAGGGCAAAGGACATTTTTGCATTTCCATCGTTTTCAGAAAAAATGCAGAAAAGCAGTACGGAATTGGGTTATGGTGAAAATCTTGTTTCTCTGTACCGGCAACAGCTGCCGCAGCCAGATGGCGGAGGGCTGGGCGCGCGCGCTGAAAAGCGATGTGGTCGAAGCGTACTCCGCCGGAATCGAAACGCACGGCCTGAACCCTTATGCCGTCAAGGTGATGGCCGAAGCCGGAGTGGATATTTCCGCACAGAAATCCAAACTGGTCCCGGATTTGCCGACCCAGGAGTTTGATTATGTGATCACCGTCTGCGGCAACGCCCGGGAAAGCTGCCCCGTCTTTCCCGGCAAAACCCGGGTCGTTCACGTCGGCTTCGACGATCCACCCCGCCTCGCCGAAGCGTGTCAAACCGAGGAAGAGAAACTTGCCTGCTACCGGCGGGTGCGGGATGAGATCCGGACATTCATCGAGAAACTGCCGGAGATCCTCCCCTGACGGAGCAGAGCGAAAGAGAAAGCATCTGCCGCACGCTGAATGAGGCTCCGCGCCATCTCGCACGACAGATGCTTCCGTTGCCGGTTCTCCGCAATCAATACGGCGTAAGGCTGATATCACTCACTTCAAAGAAGACGCCCGGCTGTTCCCAGGCGAAGAAATTCAGCGAAGCCGCATTCCGCCCTTCCGGCAGAGTCAGGACCGCTTCAAACGTCTGCCACTCCGGCTTGAGCGAAGTGCGCTTCACAAGGTCGATCCGCTGAGCGCCGGCAAAACTGACCACTTGGAGCTGTGCCGTGCCGCGCGCCCGGAATGTGAGTCGGTATGAGGCGTTCGGCAGCAGATTCCCCACACTCACCGCTACCCCGGCAGCATCCTTTCTGCCGATTGCGCCGGCATCGACACGGTACCCGTTCGCCGTGGCGGCAAGGCGCTGATCCGCCCCCTGCCGGAACGGACGAAACGGACGCCCCTTCAACAGCTCCCGCGCCGGCTGCAGCACCGTCAGATCGCCGTACTCCGCCGGACTTTTCTCGCCGCCGATGCCGCTCGCCCACTCCCGGTAATACGCCCGGCCGCTCCCGTCGTTGTTGTTCGCCAGCAACGAGAAACGGAGCGTTCCATTCGACGGGACCGTGAGCGGATAGAGCTCCGAAACCGGCAGCCGCAGACGGTAAACGGTCCGCCCGTTCCGCCGCTCCCCGGCGACAGCCGCGGTCCGCATCGGTTCATTGGCCGGGGTATAACGCTCCGGCAGATCGCCGCCGAGCGGCGCGGCAAAGTTCTTCACCACACCGGCACGCCCCTCGCGGTCCAGCGTCAGAACAAACTCAATCCGGTCGCCGGCCAGCCCCTTCCCGCCGCCGTCAAACGCGAACTGAATGCTGTCGCCTTTCCACGGGGCCTCCCCCGGAACTGGATGGTGCACCGCATCCTCCAGTTCCGCGTAGAGTTCGAAGTTCTCCCGGTCCAGCGCGACGGAGAAGAACCCGGCGATCTCCCCCGCCCGGGCGGAGGAATCGCACACCACCTTTTCCGCGAGCGCCATCCGGGGCGCACGCCGCCCGGCGGCGGTCAGTTCCAGCTTGGCGTCGAAGAGCTTGCCCGGCAGGTAGTTCCCGTGCATCTCGTGCGAGAGAGGCAGTGCTTTCCCCTGCGGAATCAGCACCTCGGCACCGCGCCCCTTCGCCGCCGCAAGCAGTTTCCGGTCCGGATTGCGGGCGATGTAGTAGAACTCCGGAGCGAGCGTCATCTCCGCCGGGCGGGATACCGGGCGGCCGTCCGCTTCACAGACGACAGACGCGGCGACGATGTTCGCCAGTTCCCGGTCGATCCGGACCGGTTTCTCCCCTTCGGTCCAGAAAATCAGCAGTTCACCGGCGTCGCTCGAAAGCAGAATGCCGCACTGATCCTTCCCGTCGCCGAAGCGGAATCCGTCGTGCACGGTCAGCTTCCCCCGCACCAGATCGGAAAGCACATGCCACGCCAGCGCCTGATAGCGCGGCGCCAGAAACGGCGTCTTGCGAAAGAGTCCGGAGACGTGGCTCGCACTGCCCGGATCGAACTTCTTCATCCACGGCAAACACTCCTTCTCGAAGTTCGGCGCATTGACGATGCAGAAGAAATCCACCTCCTGCGCCCCCTGGCGCACCTGATTGAGGAAATCGCAGAGCATGTTGCGCGTCTGCATCGGTTCACTCGGCCACGGGAAGGAGGCGCGCAGCAGCATCGCATGCCACTCGCTGCTGAGCCACGGCTTGCTCTTCCGGCCAAACTGTTTTTCCATCCGGCGGAACGGAGCCATCTGCACCCAGCTTCCATGCATCGGCAGAACATCGTAGTAGCGGTCGCCGCCGAGCTTCAGAAGTTCCCGGTAAAACGGGAGATACCGCATGCCGATGCCGCCGAGGTGCACGACCGCGTCCGGATTTTCCGCCTTGACGGTCTCGTAACCGGCCTTCAGCAGGGCGACGAAGTTCTCGACGCTGTCGCTCCAGAAACAGGAGTAGCCGATGAGATGCGGTTCATTCCAGAGCTCGTACTTCTTCACACCGGGGTAGCGGCGCATCACGGCGCGGATGAAGTTCCTCCAATCCTCCATCTGCTTCGGAATCACCGTCTTGTACTCCTGAATGCAGATGTTGATCCAGGTGGCGTCCGGCCGGGTGGAGGCCCAGCGGGGCGTCCCCATCAGATTGAGCGTGATGTCCTCTTCGGAGTAGCCGTACTCCCGGGCAAGCTTCATGAACTCATCGAGCGCCTTCCAGTTCCATACCCCCTTTTCCTTCTCCAGTTTCGCCCAGTCGATGTAGTGCACCCGGATTCCCCGGAATCCCACCAGCCGCGAAAGCGGCAGAAAGTCCCGGTAGCGGCCGAAGTGCGGCGACATGCCGAACACGGGCGAAATCTCCGCCACCGGCCGGGTGGGTGTGGCCACGCCGAACGGATGTTTCGTCACCGGAATTTGCGTATCACCGGCGAGAGAATATTTCTTTGTGCGACGATCCTGCTTGTAGACCCGGAACCGGTACTGTTCGGCAACGTCGCCGTTCACACTGCCGCTGCGGAAAAACTCCGCCTCGAAATACCCCGGCGACGGCGGAAGCCAGCGCCATCCCTTTTCGTTGAACTCCCGGCCGCCAACCTCTCCGGAGAAAACCGGTTTCCCGGTGACGTCGGTCACCTTCACCCGGATGCGGTCACTCTCCGGAATCGGCCGGTCCCCTTTGAAGCAGACCGTCTCCCCGATGCGCCACCAGTTGGCGAACGCGGTGCCGCGAATTTTCAACGGTTCCGCACCGATCGCCGCCAGCATGGCCGCCGATGCCAGAATCCATGCCAATTGCCTGCAAAACATACAAAGTCCTTTCGTTGTCCGATACCATAATTTCTCTCCCGCCAAAATGCAATTGTCTTTTGCGGAAGAGTGCCCGGATTGAACGTTCAATCGACGGTTTCGTCGTAGAATCCGGTCCAGAAAATTCCCCTGTAGCCGCCCAGATACATCTTCCCGGCCGGAGTAGTGGCGGCGTGGCCGTCGAGATAGGCGATATTCAACGCCATCCCGCCATGGCGGGTGATCCACG
Organism: uncultured bacterium; assembly: GCA_900551245.1. Lineage (GTDB taxonomy): Bacteria > Verrucomicrobiota > Lentisphaeria > Victivallales > Victivallaceae > Victivallis. The sequence continues at coordinate 67,494 of URVC01000003.1, forward strand.
GATTTGTAACCGCGGAGATATCACAGCGGGCCGCATTCAGTCCCCGTATGGTCAACAGGCGCGCGATCTCCCCCCGGGCGGCATAGGGGTTTAGACCGCTGTCATCAATCATCAGAAAGGTCCGGGAGGGATATTTGGTGAAACTGGTCTTCCGCCGTTCCTGATTCGCCGCACTCGGCATGGTTTGGATATTTTTTTTCATGTTGACGCTCCAGTTCATGCTGTAGCCGCTGTAACGGTTGGGTTCCACTTTGAAGCTGGGGCAGACAAAGGAATTTGCACCGCCCGAATGCAGACGAGTTACGATATCCGATGAATTGGTCTTATCGCCGGGATGGGCATATCGCCACAGCAGCGGAATCCACGACGGCCCCCAGGTGAAAGATTCACCGGGATTGTTGCTGGCCAGCGGAATGTAGTCATCGTACTCCATCGAATACATGCCGCAGTACTGCCCGAGCTGTTTGATGTTGCTGAGACAACGGACCGTCGTTCCCCGTTCCCGCGCCTTGTTCAGCGCCGGAAGAAGCATCGCCGCCAGAATGGCGATGATCGCAATTACAACCAGGAGTTCGATGAGGGTAAAAACATTTCCGGATTTTCCTGAATTTTTCCACATTCTGCCCATGCCTGTTCCTCCTCTCTTTTGTCTTCCACCGTATCTGACGAAAAATCTCTCGAAGAACCGGTCGCGCGGCCGGAATTCCGCGCGACCACCCCCTACCCTACCGGTCCGGGGAAGTGCCGAATACATTACGGACCGCTTCGAGGTAGCCGTAGCCGAACCGGGTGTCCGGCTCCAGATAGGCCCCTTCGGTCCATTCGTTCCAGCAGGCGATCTGAATCATTTCGCTTTTGGAGATTCCCTGATCGTAAAGCGCTTTCAACGACTGCAGCGCCTCCTGAAAGAGTTCCGGCGTGCCGTCCACCACGATCGGACTGAACGGGTAGCCGCGTGAGAGATCGTAGATGTCGGACTGCACCGTGCGCGGACTGGAGTCCCACCCCTGTGCCGCCAACGGCGGACAGGGCAGCGTGAAGGTGCGGCAGTACATCTCCTGAACCGGCATGGCCTCGCGCATCCAGCTCAAATAGTCCACTTTCAGCTGCTGCATCCGCCCGGCAAATCCCCAGCCGTAGTTGGAGATGGAGTTGAATCCCGCCCGCTTGAGCGCGGCTTCGTGCGCCATCAGAACTTCCGGAGTGCGTCCCGGCGCCGTGCAGTGCGCGTTGAGATTGAGTTCCCCCAGCCCCGCCTGTTCCACTTTGGCGCGGAATTCACGGAAGAGAGCGGCCGCCGCCTCTTCTCCGCCGAATCCGTCGATCATCTTGAGCGGCTGCCAGATGGAGAAATACAATCCGCCATCCACCCGCAGATAGTTGGGCTGGCGGAAGTAGTGTTCGATATAGAAATCGCACCAGGAGCGGAAATTTTCCGGCGTGATGGTTTCGCCGTCCCAGTTCTTCTCCGCCGGCTTCCAGTAGCTGCCCGGATGCGCGTAGATCGGGTTGTGGTTGCACCACATCAGGGCAAACTGGAGATCACGGCAGTTCGGCGCCCCCAGAAATCCGTTATCCAGCGCGCGGGCCCGGTACGGACCGTCGTTGAAACAGTACCAGTCGAAGATGAACGCATCCACGCCGTACCGCTTCGCCGCGGCGATCTTCTGCCCCATGACCTCCGGCAGCGATTCATCCTGATACCCCCACAGCGGCACCCGCGGCTGCACATGCCCGGGGAAACGGGAGGTGGCATATTCGGCGACACGCCATTCGGTCCACCCTTTTCCGTGCAGTGCCTCAATGCGCGGGTCACTGTGCCAGTTCGGGAAGTAGTAGGCGGCGACAATCGGTCTTTTTTTCATGATTCATCCACTCTTTTCGTGTTGCAGTTGCTGCGCTCTATCAGATATTATATTCTGATATCGAGAAAAAACATGGATGAAATTTCCATTCCTCCCCTAAAAATTTAAAAAAAATCAACCACGTCCACTTTTTCGAAAAGCGAGCGGCGTCACCCCCATCTCCCGATGAAAATTCCGGAAAAAGCAGGAGAGATCGCGGAAACCGCATTTGTAGCAGACATCCGTAACGGAGAGATCCGTTTCCAGCAGCAGCCGCTTCGCCTCCGCCAACCGCAGGCGGTTCAATTCGGCCATGATGGTGGAACCGCTCCGGCTCCGGTACAGCCGGCAGAGATGGCTCCGGGTGACGCCGAATTTCGCCGCGGTCTCCGCCAGCGAAAACGGTTCGGTGCAATGCGCTTCGAGCAGCTGATTCAGGGAACTGAAAATATCCTCGGACTTGAATTTGAGCATTCCCTTCTGCGCGTTCCGGGAGAGCTGAATCAGGAGGTCGGCCAGCAGCAGTTCAAGGGTGACCTGATAGTTCTCCTCGCAGGCATTGTACTCCTCCTGCATGCGGAGGATCAGTTTCTCCAGCTCCTTCACGCAGGGGAATACATAGAGCCCGCTCATCACCGGCTCATCCTCGTTGAAGATCGAGAAGAAGCCGGAGCGGGTCTTCAGTTTCACCAGAAATTCCCGGAGGAACTCCGGCAGAAAAAGGATGTTGCACAACTCCAGCGCGGCCCCCTCGATCCGGTAGGTCGTTTTAAACCGCGGATGCGCCAGAATCGCCGTTCCGCTCTGAATCGGATATCTCCGGCCGTCGACCAGATACTCCCCCTCCCCCCGGAAGAAGTAGACGATCTTGTAGAACTCCCGCACATGGTACTGGTCCGGCGGGAAATCCCCCGGGCGATGACGGAAACAACCGATGGAAAAGGGGAACTTCCGCCGCAGATAGTCGGCACGCGGATATACAAGCGGCGCACTTTTCTCCATCCTTCCTCCCGAATTTCCGGCCGAACTCCGTTCCTTCCGGCCCGGGTGCCGGCCGGCTCACTTCCTTCGGGAAGAATACATCCTCTCGATCGTTTCGTCAAGTACCGGATTGCTTTTCCTTCCGTTTTTTCAATAGAGGATCTCGAAGAAGGCGGCTCCGTTCTTCAGTTTCGCGGTGTCGAGCTGCAGAAGCAGTTTCCCCTCCCGCACCGTCGCCGGAATCTTCTCCGAACGGGTGCCGTCGAAGTGAAGCGCCCACACCTCCGGCGTTCCGCGGCCCGCGTTGTCGAAGGTTAGCTCCAGTTTTCCCGCTTCGATCAGCGCCGGATAGTTGCCCGATCCAAAGCAGATCCGCTGCTCCTTCGTGTCGAAGATCTGCCCGGTGTTGAATGCGTTGGTGGAAAACATGAGCAGCAGGTGCTTCGCCTCCTTCAGCGGCCGGGTTCCGTCGAGGGCCGCCAGCGCCACCGACGCCGGAACTGTACAGCGGCGGATGGAAAGCGCGCCCAGTTCGACCGGCTGATCCTTCTTCACGATCGCCCCCTCCAGGCGCGGCGTCACCACGGTCATCGTTTCGGCGGCGGTGTTCAGGATCAGTTCCCCGGTTTCGCTCACGTAAATCCCTTTTGCCGGGTCGGTCGGATTGGCGGCGGAGAGGATTCCCCGGCGGCGCAGCAGCGGGAAGAGCTCCTTTTCTTTTCCATTCTGCGAGGTGGCCGCCTGCACGTACCACTGCGAAACCGAGAGCGGCGAAAAGGCGTCCGGCACGATCGTCACCGTCGGGTCGGCCTTCCCCACCGGCTCCAGCGGCTTGATCTCCGGGTAGAGAATGCCGAGTCGGGTCACGAAGGCGAGTTTCGCGTAGTCGTCGCCGACGGCGGCAAGGTAGTGGTTGGGAAACAGCGTTTCACTCTTCATCTCCAGCGCCACCGAATGGGGCGCACTCTTCACATCGCCGCGCAGGTAGATCAACGCGGTCAGCGCCTCGTTCACCCGCGAAATCGGGTCGTAAGCGCTGTCGAACTTGAGGAAGGGGTCCAGATGCAGCCGGACCGTGTCGGCGTGCGACACCAGCGCGCTCCAATCCTGCAGCGCGGCGTAGCTGGAGAAATAGAGGCCGCGTTCGTGCCGGAAACGGTTCGGCGCACTGTGGGAGTACTCCGTGACGAAAAACGGCCGGTCGAGAAAGCGCGCCGCCGCCGCCGCCCGGAAATAGCTGGATTTGAGCGAACTCTCCTGCCCAACCACACAGTCGGAGGCGTGATTCCCGACGAAGGAGTTTGGCCGCACGCTCTTGGGGATGATTCCAAGCGGCGGTATCGAATTCGGATGGGCGAAATAGGTGTGCTGCGCCACCACCGGCAGCAGCGCACGCCCCGGCAGCTCCAGAGTCCGCATGATCATATCCCAGTGGTTGACCAGCCCCGGATACCCGGTCGCCCGGATGGTCCGGTAGAACCAGGTGGTCATCTCCCGCATGGTCGCGATCAGAAAATCGCCGGTGTCCTGCGCCCGGCGGCCTCCGCCGCGCAGATCCGATTCGGTGATCTCCGGAACCGTGTCGAAGGTGACCGGCACGCCCCAGGCCGCCGACAATGCCGCGTCACTCCGGTACTTCGCCCGCAGACTCTCCCGAAACGGTCCGGTCAAAAAGGCCAGTCCGGAGGCAAACCGCAGATCCTGCTCGTTGATGAAGTTCACCAGCACAATCGCCGGTTCATCCCGGTAGGCGGTTCCGGTGTAGGGGTTGACATGTTTCATCAAATAGTCGGTGAAGAGCTTCCAGTGATTGCGGTGAACCTGACTGTGAAAGAGGTGCGCCTTGAAGCCGTCCTCGTGCGACGCGGTGCCGACACGGGTGATCATCGCCCGTCCCGCCAGGTCGAAGGTGACGTAGATGCCCCGTTTGCGGAATGCGGCAACGAGGTAGTCGAAGCGGTCGAGATTGCCTTTGTCCAGCACCTCCTCCAACTCCGCGACGGTCTGCGGAATCGAGACATCCTTCTCGGTGTTTTTGCGGTATTTCGCCAGAATATCCCAGCCCACGAAAAACCGTTCCGGAATATGGATGCGCACCAGATTGTAACCGCGGCGCAGCACCGCGTCGGCAAAGCGGTCCATCTTCGGTTTGTCCCACTTGTGATACTCCGGCCGCCACATGCCGCTGATGCACCAGTTGAAGGAGAAAAAGCGCACCGGCTTCTCTTTCCGCTGTTCGAACGCGGGCCGTCCGTCCTCACGGACGACGAGCCGCCCGAACTTCCCGGCGGGGAGATGGCGCTCCGTCAACTGCGAGAAATCCAGCGCCGTCCCCGGCTTCACTTCGAGAAAACGGGCCGGATCGACCGGGCGGAACTCCTTCCCCGCCGCCGGCTTGAACAGCCGCGCCAGCGCGAGGTTGCCGGAGACCGCCGGAACCTTCCCGCAGACGAACCGCCACCCCTTCGAACCGGCGAACACCTTCACCGCGATCAGGTTCCGCCCCTTGCGGACCGGAACATTGAACACGTGATTCTCCGGCGCATAATCCTGCGAGAGATTCCCCTGCTTGAGCGTATTGTATGCGAGCTCACCGTTGATATAACAGGCGAAGCACCAGTCGGCCGCCATCCCGAGCGTCATCTCTCCGTCGGCTGGAGCGGTGAACTCCTGATAGAACACTGCACACGCCTTCGGTTGGAAACCTTCTTCCGCCTGCGCGATATCGAAGGAGTTTCCACGCAGTTCCGCCGGAGCGGCGCTCGGCGGAATTTGATCGACCGGCAGTTTGTTCTCCGGGTCGGCGAGCCACAGCCAGCGGTTCGAAAGGAGCGATTCATAACTGCGGTCCAGCCGTTCCACCGAAACCGGTCCGAGGTAGAGCACACCCCCCGCCGGATAAAGCCCCACCATGAAGCGCGGGAACGCCAGCGGCGAGCCGACCTCGTCTTCGACGACAAATTCCCGCACCTCCTTCTGCCAGTCGGTGGTCACCTTCAACGTGCGCCCGGCCCGTTTCCCAATGGCGGAATAGGGCGGATACTGCCGCGCCGCCACATAGGAGATGCTTCCGGGGACACTCCCCTTGTAGAAGAAACGGATCCGGTATTTCCACCCCTTCCCGACCGCGCCCTTGTGCAGAAAATTGACCTGTTTGCCGAAGAACTTCCCATCGGCGGGGGTCTGAACGATTTTCAGCGCCAGAGAATTTTCCCCGTCCGGCGTCTTCACATCGGTCGAAACTTCCGGTTTCATCGCATGTCCGCCCGCCGCATACCAGCGGATCCCCGATTTCTTCAGCGAAGCGGTATCGGTGTACCGCCGGATCTCCGCTTCCGCCCGGGGGAACATCGCTGCGGCAAGCAGTAAAAAAATCCAGATTTGTTTCATTCCTTTTCTCCTTGTTGAACTCTTTCCCAATCCTTCTCTGCCCGGTGTCAATCCACGGTGGGATCGTAAAACCCGGTCCAGAAGATTCCATTATATCCTCCCAGATGCATCTTCCCGGCGGGTGTAGTGGAGGCGTGGCCGTCGAGATAGGCGACGTTCAGCGACATCCCCCCATGACGGGTGACCCACGGGCTCACAATCGCTGACGCCGGGCAACGAGCCGCGTTCAGTCCCTGAACCGTCAGCAGCCGCCCGATCTCCCCGCGGGAGGAAAAGGGTCGAATTCCGCTGTCATCGATAATCAGAAACGTCCGGGAGGGATATTTGGTGAAACTGACTTTCCGCCGCTCCTGATTTGCGGCGCTCGGCATGGTGTTGATATCCTTCTTCATGTTGACGCTCCAGTTCATACTGTAACCGGAATGACAGTCCTGCTCAATCCGGAATGAGGGACAGACGAAGACATTCGAATTCGCTGTATCCAGCGCGGCCACAATATCCGAACCATTGGACTTGTCCTGCGGATACGCGTACCGCCAGAGCAATGGAATCCACGACGGCGCCCAGGTGTAGGATTCGCCTGGATTGTTGGTAGCCAGCGGAATGTAGTCCTCATACTCCATCGAATACATGCTGCAGTACTGCCCCAGCTGCTTGACGTTGCCGAGGCAGCGGGAGGTCATCCCCCGCTCCCGCGCCTTGTTCAACGCCGGCAGCAGCATCGCTGCCAGAATGGCAATAATCGCAATTACTACGAGGAGTTCGATTAAAGTAAAAAACAGGCCACGCTCTCTCTTCATCCGAAATCCGACGCATTGTTCCGCGCTCATCCTCTTGCCTCCGTAAACATGTCATTTCTGCTGTCCGGCCGCCGCCTTCGCCTTCCCTCGCTGCCAACCGTCTGACAAGCTACAGTATACCATAAAAATTCCGGCAGGCCTTGTACCTCTGAATTGTAATCGGTGAAACTTTCGAAAATATTACTATTTACCAAATCGAAAAGCTTGAAAGCGAAAGACGACGCTGGTATATTTCCCCATGATACAGAAATCGACAGAAAAAAAACCGGCAGGTACTGAGCGGGAACTGAAGCTTTTCACCGCACGGCAGTACATTCCGCAGGACCTGTCGATTTCAGTGAACCGTGGGGTACACTCCATTCACGACTATCCGCCGGGCAACAAAGCCGTCGGCAAGAGAGAGTTCTGGAAGATCGCCTATATCGTGGAAGGCAGCGGCATTCTGGAGATCAACGGTATCCGCCACCATTTCCGTTCCGGCTACCTCTATCTCTGCCACCCAGACGATGAGATGGCCTATGAACTGACTGAGTCGATTCTGCTGTATCAAATTCTCTTTCAACGGGAATTCATCGCGAACGAACTCAAGAGCCTCTACCACGCCTACAACTTCTTCGACCTTTTCTCATCGGAATTTGTTCCGATGGATTCCAGTTTGCATGAGCAGCTTCATGTTTTCGATACCAATCGAAACATTTACGCACTGATCCGCCGGATGGCGCATGAATACGAATATCATGATGCCAACACCGGAGAGATGCTCAAACACCAGCTGCTGGAACTTCTGATCGAACTTGCCCGGCTGAGCACCCGCAGTTTCGCCAGAAAACGGCGCGAAGAGATCTCCGGAATCGTCTCCGACTATCTGTACCGCAACTACCGGCAGTCCATCTCCATGCAGAAAATCGCCAACGAAATCGGGCTCTCCCGCGGCAGGCTGCTCACGCTGTACCATCAGCAGACCGGGCGGACCATCGGGAAAACGCTACTCGACATCCGGCTCGGCGAAGCGAAACGCCGTCTGGCGGAATCCGGAGAGGAGTCGATCGAGCGGATCTGCTACCTCTCCGGATTCACCGATCTGGCGAACTTTTACAAATACTTCCGCCGGGAAACCGGGATGACGCCGGGCGACTACCGGGCCTCGGCGCGCCGCGCCGGAGCGGAACCGCCGGCAGGTTCCGTCAGCGGGGAGTGACCCCGAACACGTTGCGAATCGCCTCCAGGTAGCCGAAGCCCGATTTCGTATCCGGTTCGAGATAAGCCCCTTCGGTCCACTCGTTCCAGCAGGAGAGATTCACCATCGGCCCGGCGTTTTCCCGCTCCATAAGTTCCGAAATCCGACGGAGCGCCGCTTCGAACCGCGCCGGCGAAGAACCGATCACCACCGGACCGAAGGGATAGCCGATGTTGTCAAACATATCCGACTGCACCGTCCGCGGACTCGAATCCCAGCCCGGTGCCGCCACCGGATTGTAGGGCACGCTCAGCTTCTCCATGAACCGTGCCTGATTGCGGATATTCTTCTCCGCCCACGGCTGGTACTCCTCGGCAGGGAACGTATCCCGGTATCCCCAGCTGTAGGCGAAAGAGGAATCGGCGCCGAGCATCTGCAGCGGCGCGCCCGCATCTTCGATGTGCTCCCATGCCGCAAAACCATCGGCGGGCAGGTCGAGCCAGAGACGGCCCAGCCCGGCCGCTTCCACCCGGGCCCGGAATGCGGCCAGTTCCCGTTGAAAAATTTCAATGCCGCCCATCTCTTTGATGATGTTCCACGGCCGGTAGATGGCGAAATGGAGCGCGCCGTCGATGCGCAGATAGTTCGGCTGCGGGAAGTAGTGTTCGATGCAGTAATCGGTGCACTTCCGGAAGGTCTCCACTGAGACATCGCCCCGCCAGACCGGCTCTGCCGGCTTCCAGTAGCTGCCCGGATGCGAATAGATGTGGTCGTGGTTCGCCCACATGATCGAAAAGGTCATCCGGTCGCGGTTGGCCGCTTTCAGAAATCCTTCATTCAGACAGCGTTCCCGGTAGGGACCGTCTTCGAAGAAGTAGAAGTCGAAGGTGAAGTTGTCCACGCCGTGGTCGGCCGCGGCGGCGATCTTCTCCGCCATGACGGCGGGATCGGCCTCGTCCTCGTAGCCCCACAGCGGCACCTTCGGCTGTTCGTGCCCCTCGAAGCGCGGCGTAGCGTACTGCGTCACCCGCCACTCGGTCCATCCGGTGCCGTGATACTTCTCATTCCGCGGATCGACATGCCAGTTCGGAAAGTAGAAGGCGGAAACAATCGGTCGTCTGTTCATTCTTTTCACTCCATTGAAAGGTTGTAGAGACAAGATACCATAAATACGGAAAATTACTTCGCTTTTTCTCTCCGGCGGTGACATGCCGCAAAAAATATTAATGCAGTCCAGTCAAAAGCGGTTGAAAAAAACAGCTCCGCATGGTACAGTTGTCACAGACAAAACAGCATCGGGAGCATGTCGGAATGAATGAAAAATGTGTTCTTCTGAAAGCGATGGACTTTCTTCCACCTAATCTGCCGGTGGCTGTGCTGCGCGGCCACAACAAACGTTCGATGTACAACACCGAAAGCCGGATTCTCTACCGGCGGGATTTCTGGAAGATCTTTTACATCTTCTCCGGCCGCGGCACGCTGGTGATCAACGGCAAACACTACTCCTTCGGCCCCGGCTTCCTCTGCCTGATCCGCCCCGACGACCTCACCACCTTCGAGCTGGATACCGACATCGATCTGAGCAACATCCTCTTCCGCCGGCGGGTGATCGATGGATTTCTGAGCGAACTCAAGGACGAAAACGACTTCTTCTCCATCTTCGACGCCGACGGCCCCAAACACTCCAGCGTGATCGGCGACCAGCTCTATCTCATCAACTCCGACCGGCGTATCCAGGCTCTGGTGAGGGAGATGCGGCGCGAATACCTGCGCGACGACCAGAACTCCGGCTTGATGCTCAAACTCCATCTCGCGGAGCTGTTGATCCGGATGACGCGCCTCAGCGCCAGAAACTTCTCCCGCAAGCGGCGCGACGTTCTGGCCGCCTACGTGCTCAACCGCCTCGAGCAGAATTTTGCGGAGCCGTTCGACTATCAGCAGGCGGCAAACGAGCTGGGAATCACCCACTTTCACCTCTGCAACGCCTACCGGAAAAGCTGTGGCGAAAGCATTGGCGAAACCCTCTTCCGCATCCGGATGAAGCACGCCTTCCGCCTTCTGATGGAGACGGACAAAACCGTGCTGGAGATCTCCTCGCTCTGCGGGTTCCGCGACCTCTCCTACTTCTACCGCGCCTTCCGGAAGGAGACCGGCACCTCGCCGGGGAAGTTCCGCAGAAAATACTCCCTGCTCGCCTGAGTCGGATTGGACTGTATTAATATTTTCCCCGCAAACCTCTGTCGGAATCATTCAGACGATGTTTTTTCCGGGAAATGCGTGTATACTGAATAACAGCGCAAATCAACAGAAGGATCGTCCAGGTGAAACCGTCTTCGAAACCGGCGAAAATCCCTGCAGGAAACAACCCCGGCAGAGTTCCGTCATTTACTCTTATCGAACTTCTCATCGTGATCGCGATCATCGCCATTCTCGCCTCGATGCTCCTGCCCGCTCTGGGCAAGGCGCGCGAGAGAGGACGCACCGCCGCCTGCACCTCCAATCTGAAGCAGATCGGCGTCGCCTATGCCGCCTACATCGTGGACAACAATGACTTCATGATTCCGGTGCTCACCAACAACTCTGGTGTCCTCGGCACCCCCCACTGGGGCATGCGGCTGCTGTCGCTGGATGAATTCTTCCGGGAGATTCCGGGAAACAGCTACCTCACCAGCGCCGTCTTCCGCTGCCCCTCCATGCCGGCACCGAAGGCGGCGAATTTCTGGATTGACACCCCCCATTACGGAGCCAACGGCTATCTGCTCGGCGCCTGGATCAACGGCCGGAGTGTTCCGGAGGATCAGGCCATGAAGATCACCTCGATGAAAAATCCATCCTGGAAGATCCTGATTGCGGAGACCTGGCGGCAGACAAGCGGCGAAGCCTCCCTCAATCTGGAAGAGGGGCAGTACCGCTTCTCCGTCTCCGCCTCGGGCGACACCAGTGCACACCGCGGCCGCCCCGCCGGACGCCACGACCGGAACTGCGGCGTCCTCTTTGCCGACATGCATGTCGGCAAGTTCCTGATCCAGAACCCGATGGATCCATACTCCTGCGAACCGTTCACCGCTTCGCTCACAGAGGAAACCCGCCGGCGCAACCGGTGGTGGGAATAACCATTCAACCAGGGAGGTTCATTTTGAAGAAGTTGTTGTTACCGCTGCTGTTTCTGACCACTCTTTCGCTGAGCGCGGAGGTGATCCACGAACAGAAATGGGATGCCTCTTTCACGACGAAAGAGGTCATCTTCAACAACCGGCGCCTCGAAAAGGTCGCCTCGCAGGAAAAGACGCCCGACGGCGATGCGGTGCTCGCGCTCCGGGTCATCGAAAAACCGGACAACACGCCGCACGGTGCTCAGCTCAACCTCTTCTGTGACGCCAACTTAAAAAAGGGGGACAAACTACGCATCTCCTTCTGGATCAAAGGTTCGGAATATGGCACGATCCAGTTCAACTTCATCCAGCACGGCAAGCCGTGGAAAGGCATCTCCCGCCGCAGCATCGGTTCGGTCAAGGTCCGTCCCGAGTGGCAGAAGGTCACCTATGAACTCACCGTGGAACAGGACCATCAGGAACCGATCCGGTTCCCGATGTTCATGCTGGGCGCCTATCCGCTGAACGCCACCCTCCTGCTGGGGCCGGTCCGGACGGAAAAGATTCAGAACCACCTGCCGCTGGTCCTGCGGGAAAGCTGGATGCTCTACCCCGGGGTCACGCCCGAAAGCCTCGACTGGAACGCCCTCGATCCCCTCCCCGTTTCCATCGGAGGGGCAAAAGGCATCCCCGTCACCTTCCGGAACAACGCGCTGGATCTCGAATCGGTCGCCGGACGGGCGGCCGAGGGGAAACCGGCGCTGCTGCTGAATCAGTTTTCCGCCGGGTCCGACGGATTCATGCAGCTGGGGGTCGGCGCGGACTGGTGGTTCGACTTCCTCGTCAACGGCAAGTCGATCTATGACACCCTCAAAACCGGCAACACCGTCACGCCGGCCGATGTGACGAATCATGTGTTCAACTTCCCCGTCCGAAAGGGGAAAAACACGGTTGCGCTCTTCGTAAAAAGCGGCTCGGAGGGGTGGAAGGTATTCTGTGGAGCGGTGCCCTTCCGGGAAAAACTGGACAACGTCACGACCATCCTCCGCTCCCCCGAATGGCGGCCGGTCAAGATGGACCCCGTCGAATGGGTCTATGTTCAGCCTCGCCGGATTCCGATGCTCGATGTGAAACCCGGAACCGCACTGGACCTCTCCGGATTTCTCGATCGGGCGCCGAAAATCGGTGAGCTGGGCCGGATCATCGTCAATCAGGAGGGTAAACTCGCCTACGAAAAGGAGCCGTCGCGCACTGTCCGTTTCCGCAGTTTCACCATAGATCCCGGCGCCTGGCAGAACCGCCTCTACGCGATGAGCAAGCCGGAGATCGAAGAGTACGCCGAAGCGATCCGGCTCCGCGGCTTCAACATGGTCCGGATTCAGGCCCCCGACGGCGCGTTGACCGGCAAGAACGGATATCCGAAAAAACCGATCACGCTCCGGGAGGCCACCCTCCCCCGCACCATGGAGGAGCTGCCGATCGACAAAACCTTCGCGGACCGCTGGGACTATTTCGTCGCCTGTCTGCGCAAACGGAACATCTACCTTCTGCCGGACATCGCCTCCACCCGGACCAGCTGGACTGCGGCGACCGTCGAATTCGACGTCAAAACCGGACTGCTCTTCCGGGAGGACTACCGGGAGAACTGGCGCGCCGGATTCCACTACATGATGAAACACCGCAACCCCTACACCGGCACCCGCATGGTGGATGACCCGATGATCGTCGGCATCACGCTCTTCAACGAGCAGGACAATCAGAAGAACTACTGGAACGAGTTGAATCCTTACTGGCAGAAACATTTTGCCGCCGTCCACCCCGGAGAAACCGCGCCGGTTCTGAATCTGGAACTGCTGCAGAAATCGCAGGAGGCCCGCGACTGGCTGGAGGAGACGCTGACCGGCATGTCGAAATTCTACATGGAGGAGGTGCGCAACGTCGGCTTCCGCGGAATCGTCACCAACTGGGATATGTACATGCGGCTGATGGACATCCCGCCGCGCCTGCCGCTGACCGCGGTCGCGATGCACACCTACTTCTCGCATCCGAACCGGGTGGCACTGCCGGTGCGGAACTATCAGCAGAAGCTCTACAATCTGCGCTGGTACCGCGGCACCGGATTCCTGACCGGGCAGACAAGTTCGATCACCGACCGGAACTCCTACATCGGCCGAGCGGGGGTGAACCGGTTCTTCGACCGGCCGTTTCTGATCACCGAATACTCCCACTCCCCCTACAACCGTTATGTTCACGAAGCGGGCCTGATGTGGGGAGCCTACGCCGCCCTGCAGGGGTGGGATATGTTAACACAGCACGGTACGCCCGTATCGCTGTGGCACACCCCGATGAACGGCTACGTGTTCGAGGGGTCGTTAAGTCCGATGGCGCGGGTGAATGAGATCCTCACCGCGTTCGCCTGGCAGCGCGGCGATGTGGCGGAGGCAGCGCACAAGGTGGAGATTGCGATTCCGGAGCGGGTCATGCACTCCGCCGACTTCATGAATGCGATCGGCGGCGAGTACAGCCGTCTCTTCATGGTGACCCGGCTCGGCTGTTCCTGCGAAGGGCAGGGTTCAGTGCGCGACAGCCTCAAGATCGTGCCGGAACGGTTTGCCCGCACCTTCGGCGGCGGCATGTTCGCCGAGGTCCGCGAGACGCGCGGCGGCGACGAACTGGCCCGGCAGCTGGTGCGCGAGCTGCGCGAAAAACGGGTGATCGGGCAGAACAACCTCACCGATCCCGACCGCGGAATCTACCAGAGCGAGACCGGCGAAATCACCACCGACGTGCAGAAGCAGACGCTGCGCGTCGTGACGAAGAGACTGGAAGGAGCCGTTCTCAAGGAGAATCAGCCGGTGAAACTGGATGCGCTGACGATTTCCGAAAGTTCCGTGCCCGCCTCGTTGACGGCGGTGGCGCTCGATGCGGCGCCCGACCTGCGGAGCAGCCGGCGGATTCTGCTGGTTGCGGCGACGATGGCGGTGAGCGAACACACGGTGTTCAACAACGAACGCTTCGATGTGGAAATCGACTTCGGGAAGTTCCCGGTTCTCATCCGCAGCGGGAAATTTGCGCTGACGCTGGAGAACCGTTCCGCGGGGAAGCCGGAAGTCTACGCCCTGAATCTGGACGGCACCCGCGAGAAGAAACTTGACGCCTCGTTCCGCGACGGGAAGCTGTCGCTCCGGTTCGACACCTCAAAATTCGAGTACGGCACGCCGTTCTTCGAAATCCTCTTCCCGTAACCCATCAGAGAAAATTGCGGGGCCGGGAAGTCCGGTGCAATCGTTGTTTTCCGGATGCCGCCCCGTGAGGAGCAGCATCCGGAAAACACGCTAAAACCTCACAACCGGATACTGGCTGGAATCCTTGTTGTCGCCAAGTCCGGGTGCAATCGCAATGAAACTTTCCCGCTTCGCCCCATCGTTGTCGTTGACCAGCAGATTGAATTGGAATCCCCGGCGCATTACCGCGTCGGTCAACCCGATGGCGGAGAATGGGATGCGCGCTTCGTAACGGGTGAGTCCCGTCTTCTCCTCCCGCGAGGTATTCAGCACGATCTGCGATGCCGTTTTCGCCGGGTGAAACCGTCCAGGAGCCAGCCAGACATGAACCTCCGGCCGTTTCGCGTCGGTCCGGGTAAGCCCGATCTCCCAGTTGCCCTTCTGGCCGGGCAGAACCATGGCAAACTGGATGTTGTCTCCCTGCCAGACCCTTTCCCCGCTATAAGGCTGCGTATGTCTGTCGTCGACGACTTCCGCCCTCAGCAGAAGATTGTTTCCATCACGGCCAAGCCATATTTTTGCAGAGAGATCTCGCGGTCCTTTCCAGAACAGGTGGGCGGTTTCCGGTGAGTTGGGCACCAGTGAATACACCTGTTCGGCGGAATTGAGTTCAAAATCCGGCTCAGAATGATATCCACGCGCCGGCATCAGCGTAACAGTCTCAATCCGATAGCGGAAACTTCTGTCACCGAGAGAAAGCGCCAACTCCTTTGTCTTGCCCGGTAAAGAGCGGAAGCTCTCTTCTGCGCGAACCGGGAACCCGACCTTCCGATTTTCTCCGGGAGCAAGCCGCAACGGCGTTACGGCTGCGGTCTGCGAAAGCCCGGGCGGCAGAGAGAGTTGAGCATGATACTCTCGAGACTGACGTTCCGGATTGTAGATTTCAAACGAGAATACGGTGTGACCACCCGGCACAATCTCCAGCTTTCCCGCAGGACGCACCAGCGCACCGGCAACTTGAATCTCCTCCGTCTGTCCGGAGACACGCAATGTCGCCGGTTCCTGCCCGATCTCGAAAATTGCAACACCGTTTTTCACCGGGAGCTTCCTGACGTTTCCATAGAGATCCACCGTTTCGGCGCTTCCGGTCACGCCGGAAACAGCAAGCGGCAAAATCCGATCATCTCCCGTATCGCTCCATGCCGCCAGAAGCATGCCGCCGTCCTGTCCCCGAAAGAGGTAGCCATGGATCTCGCTGCCCAGAGACAGCGGTTTCAGAAATGTTCCTCCCCGGTACAAATTTGCCAGCGAGTTGTAGGCGACATAGACCGGCTTCGGATAAAAATCGGCAGTGATCATCCCGAAATTGTGCTCATTGTTGGCGGGATCGAAGCCATCGTTGCGCAAATCGTACCAGTTGTAGCCGATCGATCCCTTCGCCCATGAGTATATCAACTTGCGAAACAGCGTCTGCGCCTGAACCTCTTCCCCGTAGACCATGGAAGAAAGCGCCGTCTCATTCGCAAACCATGGTTTCCGGTTTCCATAAGCAGAGCAGATCCGGGTAATCTGATAGAGATAGCCCCCGAACAGGCCGTGTCCGTGAAACGCGAGAACATCATATTTCCCAGACCGGATCACCGCCGGCATCAACTGCGGACTGCTCCGTTCCGGCAGATTGGAAAATCCACCGGTCAGCACCTGGATTTCAGGGACGGTATTTTTGATCTCCGCATAGGCGGTTTCCAGCATTTTGACATATTCTTCCGCGGAGAAATTAGCGAAAATCGCCAGATCCGGTTCATTCCACACCTCCATGAAACGAACGGCATTCCGATATCGTTCCGCCACCTTGCGCAGAAACTGCCGCCAGTATTCATAATCCGGACGACGGTTCATCGTAGCGTTCGCGCGACTGAGACTTTTCGGTTTCCAGTCGGCAGCGGCAGCCCAGGCGGGGCAATACGAAAGAATTGGCATTACTTCGATTCCAACTTTACCGAAACGCCTGACGACGCCGTCGAACGATTGAAATTCCCAACGGTTCCGCGCCGGCTGTATCCTGGCCCAGTCAATGTCCTCACGCAACGCCTTGACGCCGCACCAGGCGGCCGCCATCGCT
Organism: uncultured bacterium; assembly: GCA_900551245.1. Classification (GTDB taxonomy): domain Bacteria; phylum Verrucomicrobiota; class Lentisphaeria; order Victivallales; family Victivallaceae; genus Victivallis. Next base: position 84,124 of record URVC01000003.1, read on the forward strand.
TCCAGATCCTGGTCTGCGGAAACGTGACGCTGCGGATGCGAGCAGACACCGAACAGGAATCCATCGTTTTTTTCCAGCGGAGTCGGTCCGGCAGGCTTCATATAGGCAAAGCGCAACTCCTTTTTCACTGGTTTCACAGCAGGGTCGGAATCCTTCACTTCAGTCAGAATCCGATAGACACCAAACTGTTTTGGCACAGGGAGTTTCCTCAATTCCACCTCCCCCGGAGACAATCTCAGCGTCTGCTGTCCCTTTTCAAGCGTCTCGCCCCGCACTCCGATCAACTGCCACTCGGCAACCGCGGAAGCCATCCGGGGCCGGGGATTGCGGAATTCGAGCGCAAGTTTTTCTTCTTCGCCCGGTTTCAGAACATGGATCGGCGTTCCGGAACCTGTCACCACCTCCGGAAGTACCGGGGCGTTGCTGTTGATAACATTCAGAACAACCTCGCCAATTCCGATTTCGCCGGCCGTACGCTTGAGATCCCCCGTGATCCCGACCAGCCGTAACGGCGCATCCAACTTCTTATTCGCCTTTTTGCCGCCGCCCCAGCTTTCCGCCTTCGGAGCATTCGTCTCCACATGGTAGGAGATCTCAGTCCAGCGGTTCTTTCCCGCAGGCAGCTTTCGCCGAAACTGAAACACCTCTCCATCGACATCCTGCAGGCGCAGATTCAAATCGTCAACGGAGTGGTTCACCGGAAGAAAAACCTGAATCCGGACCTCTGCAACCGTGAAATCGGACAGTTTTTTCCCTCCCGGGAAACAGAATTCAAAATATGTACTTTCCGGTTCCGCGGCGCAATTGACACGCCATCCGGCCCGTTTTCCAGCAACCCGGCCGAACTCTCCTTGTGATGTCTGACGGATACTTGTATGATTTCGACGAAAAAATACAATCTCCGCTTCATCCTGCTCGGGGCGATACAAAAATTCCTGCAGGACTTCTGCTGCAGAGGCAGGGAATATTATCCCGATCAATAAGAAAAAAGCGAAAAAACGCACCATTGCTCCCATGTTCTCCGGAAAATCTGCTGGATCTATATCAAATTACATGTTGGAAAGAAAATATGTTACATTCATAGGGGAAGCCTCCGCCTCTGCACGATTGTAGCTGCCGACATGGCCGTCTGCATGGCCGACATTGGCACGCCCGAGATGCTGGGCATACATGCCTCCTCCATCCTGGGCTTCACGAGGCCGCCAGACATGATCGGTATATCCGGTCAGCCAGCCGCTGACTCTCAGCGAATCGACAAAGACAAAAAAACTGCTCGGCTTCTTCATCCGCTGGGGCAGCAGATAGGCTCCGTTGCGAAGATCATCGTAAAACGACATTCCAAACTCTTCTGCCAGCTCTTTTGTCTGCGGCCAGGTACAGTTGTCATAAAACATCGCATACGGCTCCGCCCACGCTTCTCCGGTTTTCTTTTGTGCGGCAGGGCACATCAGCGTATTGTAGGACAGATATCTGCCTCCTCCGGTTCGGATGGAGTTGAACCCCTGTTCATCCACTCCCCACGACAACCGCGCCCAGAAGTACCAGTTGCGGCTGTCAGAGGAATCCGGACTGCGGAACACCATGATCCCCTTGTTGTCCGTTGCATACATCTGCTGCCCGAGAACTCCCTGTTTCATATTGCTCGCACACTGACTGGCCTTCGCGCGCTCCCGCGCCTGATTCAGGGCGGGAAGCAATATTCCAACGAGAATCGCAATGATTGCAATTACAACCAGCAATTCAATTAAGGTAAATTTCTTCATTTGTTTCTCCTTTCCGTTTAACTACGATCTATCAGAGACACCACCGTGTGGTTGATGCGCGCACCGTGAGCTCCGCTTTCAGCTGTACATGCTCAAACTGGCCGGAATTTCTTTGTTTCAACAGGCGGATCGACTCCTTCACCAGACGGGAATGATCGATCCCGATGGAAGTCAGAGCGGGGGCCCGGTAAGCAAGGTTCCATGCTTCACCGCAACTTACTACACTCAGCCGGTCCGGAATTGAAATTCCACACTCATAACAAGCTTGATAAACACTAAACGCCGTTGAATCGCTCAGAACAAACATGGCCGTAAATTGCCACTCACTTTTCTGAAAAAAATTCTTCAAAAAAAGATAACTCTTTTTTACCGCATCCTCGCCGTTTTGCACGCCACATTCAATCACCTCGACAGAACAGCTGTGCAGTTCTGCAAACTGCCGGAAGCCTTTCGTACGTGCAATCATCCCCTCATCTTCCGGCTCGGAATGCAGCACCGACAGCTTTCGGTGACCAAGCTCGAAGAGATGGTGCGCCGCAAGAGCTCCGGTGTATTCCTCATCGTTACTGACCGAATGGAGCGCCAGGCCGGGCAGGAAACGCCCGAAAATTACATAGGGGATGCCCAGTGCATCCATGTCGCTGACATCTTTTCCGGTAATCGTGGCAGAACTGACTATCACAAGCCCATCCACCTTGGCCAGCTTCAGCTCGTGCGGCACGCGTTCCCGCCAGTCGTAACGGACGACTTCAAGTTCATAGCCAAGTTGTTCCGTCTGTGCCATGAAACACTGTTCAATCATGTTGTAATACTCGGACGGCCAACGCGGCACCGCCAGACAATAGACCGGTTTCGCCCCCTGCCGGTAACGCAGCACCGCTTCGGTCACCTCCATGCAACGCCGCCCATTCCGACGGAGAAGCCCCTCTTCCGTCAACCGCTGAATCGCACTGCTGACCGTTGCCTGACTGACCGCAAAGTCATCCATGATTGAACGTACCGTCAGAAAAGAGCTGCCCGGCTCACAGGATACCAGCTGCTCCTTCAAATCACAGTAAAGCTGTTCCGATTTATTCATTGTGATCCATATCTGTAGTTTTGTCGCGCTATTAATTATGACACATCGATATTAAAAAGTCAATAGCGATACAAGAAAAAAGATGAATTTTCCCCGCTTTCCCTTCCGCCGGTCGTCATGAGGCAACCTTGAAAAAGAGAGATTCCACTTTTCGTCAGGGAATCCGGATGCAGGCGACGTCTACTCCAGCAGGAATTTCAGATCCTCGATCGAGAGATTTCCCATCGCTCCGTCGATCACCGAATCGAAAATTTCGCGCTTCTTCTCCTGCAGTTCGAGAATCTTCTCCTCGATCGAATCGCGCACCACCAGTTTGAGCGTGCTCACCGGCCGGGTCTGCCCGATGCGGTGGGTCCGGTCGGCCGCCTGCAGTTCGATCGCCGGATTCCACCACGGATCGTAGATGATCACCGTGTCCGCCGCAGTCAGATTCAATCCGGTTCCGCCCGCCTTCAAACTCAGCAGAAAGAGCGGGATCTCCGGAGAATTGTTGAAGTGATCCACCCGCTGCTGCCGGTTTCGCGTGGCGCCGTCGAGGTATTCAAACGGAATCTTCTCCCGCTCCAGCTCCGGAATCAGCAGTCCGAGCAGACTGGTGAACTGGCTGAAAAGAAGCATTTTGTGACCGCTGTCGAGATTTTCATGCAGCAGTTCGGCAAGCAGTTCGGTCTTCGCTGACGGCACCCCCTTCCCTGCACCGTCCGGCAGCAGTGCCGGGTGACAGCAGATCTGACGCAGACGCAGCAGAGTCGTGAAAATCGCCGCATTCTTCCGGACGTCTTCCGGGCGGTAGTCGCGCAGCATGGCGCGCCCCTCCTCGCGCACCTTCTCGTAGAGGGCGCGCTGTTCCGGCTCCATGTCGCAGTAGAGCGCCAGTTCCGACTTCGGCGGCAGATCGGGCGCAACCTGTGCCTTGGTCCGCCGCTTGATGAACGGCCCGACCCGGGCCGCCAGATCCTCGCGCCGCGCCGGATTCTCCCGGATGTCCGCATAGGCGCGGCGGAACGCCGGCAGAGTCCCGAGCATCCCCGGCTGCAGAAAGTCCATGATGCTCCACAGATCCTCCGGGGAGTTCTCCAGCGGCGTGCCGGAGAGCACAATCCGGTGCTGTGCCTCGATGCTCTTGCAGTTCTTCGCGTTGGAGGAACCCGGATTCTTGATGTGCTGTGCCTCGTCGAGCACCAGATAACTGAATTTGCGGTGCCGCAACTTCTCCGCGCACAGCCGCGCCGCCGCGTAGGAGAGGATCAGAAGATCGTAATCCGGCGCCCCTCCCCGCTTGAACAGTTCGTCGCGCTCCGCCCCCTGCGGCGCCGCCACCCGGAAGTCCGGAATGAACCGGTGCGCCTCGCGCTCCCAGTTGGTCACCAGCGACGCCGGGCAGACGATCAGCGCCGGCGGCATCTCGCGCAGTTTGCGCGACGCCAGCAGCGCCAGAAGCTGCACCGTCTTGCCCAGCCCCATCTCGTCGGCGAGAATCACGTTGAAATTGCGGTCGGTCATCCACTGCAGATACTGCACCCCTTCGGCCTGGTAACTGCGCAGCTTGCCGGTGAAGCGGAAGTCCGGCGCGGCAAGTCCGCTCTGCGCCGGCAGTTCCGGCCCGGCGGCGATCTCCGGCACCAGCGCCCCCGGAATCTGCCGCACCAGGTGGGTATAGTACCCCGCCGAAAAAAAAGGCACCTCGAAGGTCCGGCCAACCGGGTCGAGGTTGCGCAGCACCGTCGGAGCCGCGTGAAAGAATCCGGCCAGCGGCGCACTGATTTTCACCAGCCCCGCTCCGGGCAGAGCCAGAAACTCCTGCCCGCCGCGGACCGCCTCCGCACAGCTCTTCCAATCCGCCACCACGCCGTCTCCGGTGAGCTGGTAGCTCACCACATACCGGTCGCCGGCGGTGCACGAGAGCCGGCAGTTCAGTTCCAGCTCCGGCAGACCGGCGCTGCCGCGGATCATCCGGGCAAGCGAACTGCCGAGAGCGAGACCGGGCCGGGCGCGAAGCATTTCCGGCAGCGCACAGTCGAGAAAGGCGCCGATGCGGTCCGCTCCGCGCAGAACCGGCATGCCGGAGCTGCGGTCGAAGCCGAAGAGGGCGATCTCATTCTCAAACTCATGCTCCATCGCTTCGTCGCGTTTCCAGAAGTGATTGCCCTCCCGGACCAGATAGCCGGAACCGGGTTTCTCCAGCACATGCCGCCCGTTCGACTCATAGAGGAAATCGACCGCCAGCTGAAACGCATCCGGCTCCGGGAAAGTTCCGTTCAGCAGAATCCCCGCCGCCCTCGTCTCCAGCTCGAAACTGCCCGCCGGCACCACCGGGAGCGGAAAGGAGCGGAGGAACTCCTCCACCGACATCCCCTCCGGCGGCGTCTGGACGCTGGAGCGGAAAAAGTTCCGCAACCAGCTGATCTCGCAGGTCGCCGGCACAAAAAAGTACTCCCCTTCCCGGCCGACCCAGCAGCCGGAACGCCCGGTAATCACCTTGGCGCCGGCGATCGGCAGTGCCGCCCCTTCCACCCGGATGCCCGGGGAGAGGCGCACGCCGTTGCGGTTCTCCTGTTTCAGCAGAACCGCCTCCGTGGCGTCGCCCCGTATCTGAAGCCGTTTGCCCTCGCGGATGAAGCGGGGAAAGTTGACGAGGCAGTGAAAAAACTCCGCCGTAAGCTCTGCATTGAGCAGAATCTGCGAATTCTCCGCCTCGCCGTTGATCGCCAGAAAGCGGATGATCTGCTGATCGTGCAGAGAGAAGTGTTCCAGTTTGAGCGTCACCGTCAGCGATTTGTCAAAGTAGAGCTGGCGCAGATTGTTCAGGTTGCCGAGGTACTCCCGGTCGGCGGTCCGCAGTTTGACCGCGAGCACTGCGTTCTCCCACTTGCTCGGCACATGGGGAAACGCGGAAACCGCCTCCATCGTCAACTGAGCCAGCGGCGTCCGGGCACGGCTGACCAGCTTGGGCAGACTCTCCTGCCGCAACCCGCCGTAGTAACTGGACTCCTCCTCCTGCACCGAACGGTAGGCCGGTCCGCGAAACCGCCCCGAATACATGAGAAGCGCCACCGCATGTTCACAGAGCGCCTTCCCGTTGCCGCAGCCGCCGCAGCTGCATTCGCCGACCGGCGCTTCTCCGGTGCGCACCCGGACGTCACTCGTAACGGCACCGACACGAAACCGGCCGCAGAGACGGCCGTCTGCGGCGCGCCAGGCGCCGACAATCCGGTTATTTTTCAGCAGCTGTTTTGCATTCTTGAGCTCAGCCGGCCCGGAGAACTCGATCAACCGCTCTTCAAAACTCTTCTTCATCTGTTTCCCTGCAGTTTGCCCATCAGAACTAATTAAGATAGCCGCAAATCCATGGATTTTCCAGTTTTTAATCAAGGATATTGGAAAAAACTCGCTTCCGGGTGTATAGTAATGATTACGAATATAAAATCAAAAGAACCGTCTGGAGCAATCCAACCTGTTGAAAAACAGCGAATAATCGTTCCCGACAAGCGAGACAGGCTACCAGTTTATGGAAAAATTGTACCTTGGCATCGACATCGGCTCGACCACATTCAAAGCCGTTCTGATGAATGACCGCGGCAAAGTCCGCCAGACCCTCTACCAGCGCACCAAGCCGGTGGATACCGGCCGGGTCCGGTGCGCCGGCGTGTGCGCCAAATGCGGCGCCTGCAACTTCGGCCAGCTCCGCCAGACAGTGGATAAATTTCTGCTCGACGCCGGCCTGACCGGACTCGAACAGATCACCTGCACCGTCGTCACCGGCAGTCAGATCGTCGAAGACACCGCGGAGTTCGTCCCCTACGACTTCCGGGTGAGCGAAGTCACCGCCCACGTCGCAGGAGCCCGTCACTACTACCCCGACTGCAAGGCGATCCTCGACGTCGGCGGGCAGGACAGCAAGGCGATGGTTTTCAACGACAAGATGCGCATGTGGAACTACAAGATGAGCGGCATCTGCGCCGCCGGAACCGGTGCGTTCCTCGACAGCGTCGCCGCCAAACTCAACGTGCCGATCGATCAGATGGCCGACCGGGTCAACTACGACAGCAACCTGGAATTCTCCTCGGTCTGCGCGGTGCTGTCGGCGACCTCGATCAACAAATTCAAAAACCGTTTCCCGCTGGGCGACATCATCGGCGGCGCCTGCCGGGCCCAGGCCCGCACCATCATGTCCGGCGTCGGCGAACTTTTCCTCGGGTATCACGGGGACATCGTCTTCCAGGGCGGCGTCGCCTACAACCGGGCGGTCGCCTACTACCTCCGGGAGATCACCGGCAACAACATCATCATTCCGGAATTTCACAGCGTCATGGGCGCTCTCGGCGCGGCCTGCCTCGCGTTGCAGTTCTCCACGCTCAAAGGGAAACTCGACCCCGAAGCCGGCCTTCCTCCGCCGACCCGCCATCTCGCCTCGGTCGACCTGCGCGCACGCGCTACGAGAAAGGATTTTCTCGGCCACGGCAAAGAGCCGCTGGTCTGGCGCAACCTCTTTTTCCCGAGCGAAGTGCTCAACGCGCTCGGCGCCCGCTCGCTGACGCTGGAAACCTATGCGGCGCTCTTCGCCCGCAGTCAGCACAAGGTGAAAAAAGCGTTCGACAAAGCGGCCTGCAAGGGATTTTCCGGTGAAACCTGCTCCTTTTTGCGGGTGCTGGAAGGGGTGCAGCTGCCCGCGCCGGCCTTCAGCGTCTCCACCTCGCAGCCCTGCCAGCAGGGGGAGCGGATTTTCCGCGACCTGGCCCGCAGCTACAACATCGAGGACCGCTTCTTCTCGCTGCAGACTCCCGCGGTCGGCACCGGGAACGACATTTCGATCGAACACCTGGCGGAGGAGCTGGAGCGCTCCGTCTTTCTGATGGAAAAGGCGCTCGGGCTCAAGATGGATCCGAAGAAGCTCTCCGAAGCGTGCGCCCACTCCAACGACGCGCGGCATTACTCGTTGCTGTGCAATGAACTTCGCCACAACAGCCCGCCGCTGATCCGCGGTGGGCAGGCGATCTATTTCGCCTCGATCTTCAGCCAGCTCTGGGGGCGCCCCGAACTCACGGAGATTCAGAAGAAACTCTACGAAGAGCTGTTGCAGATCCGCGACGAAATCGGCGACTCGGTCAAGCTCGACGACACCCACCGGCTGCTCTGGCTCCACCTGCCGCCCTTCTACGACAGTTCGCTGCTCGACTACGTGGAGGTCAAGTGCCGGGCGCCGATCGTCTTTGAAGAGGTGAACTTCATCGGCTGGGAGCCGCTGGATGTCAACGACCCCTACCGGGCACTGGCGAAGAAACTTCTGACGGTGGGATTCATGGACCCCGCTCTGCGGGTCCGCTCCATCGTCGAAGGGGCGAAGAATGTCCACTACAACGGCTGCATCCTCTACAACCACGGCTTCGGCCGCTGTTCGATGGCGGACAGTTCGTTCATCAAGCATCTGCGCGAGGAACTCAACAAAGCGGCGGTTCCGCTGCTGGTGCTCGACGGCGACTGCGTCGACACCACCATCGACCCGTGCAGCACGGAAACCAAGATCAGCGCCTACGTCGAAGCGCTCAATGAAAAGAAATACGGCAACATTTTCGGCCGTCTGAAGCAATAGGAGGATTCCACCCATGATCCGCAGAACCGGAGAATTCCGCACCGAACTGCGCAACGAGATGCGCGGCGGGCACGGCACCGTGAAGATTGAGCATTTCTGGGAACCGAACAGCGAAATGCGTTCCCAAAACCGCATGTTTGCGAAACTGACCCTCGAACCGGGCTGCTCCATCGGCTTTCATCCGCACGACGCCGAGGAGGAGATCTTTGTCGTGATCCGTGGCAAGGCGGAGGCCGACGACAACGGCGAAATCGTCGAACTCAACGTCGGCGACACCATTCTGACCGGCAACGGCGACGGCCATGCCATCCGTTCCATCGGCGACGAGCCGCTGGAACTGCTCGCGGTCATTTCGACCTACTGAGGAGAACGGCCATGCTGGAACGCGAATTTCTGCTGAAACTGGCGGCGGACTACGGCACGCCGCTCTTCGTCTACGACGGCGATATGGTCGTGGAGCGCTACAACGATCTCTTCCGCTTCATTCCGTGGAAGAAGCTGCGCATTCACTACGCCTTGAAGGCGAACTACAACCCGGCTCTTCTCACGCTGTTGCGCGACGCCGGAGCCGGGCTGGATACCGTCAGCCCCGGCGAAGTGCACCTCGCCCTCAAGCTCGGCTTCTCCCCGGAGAAGATCATCTACACCGCCAACAACATGACCGACGCCGAAGTCGAAGAGGTGCTCGCCACCGGCGTAGTGATGAACATCGGCTCGCTCTCCCGGCTGCGCAAGCTCGCCAAGAGCCATCCGGGGCTTGACCTCTGCCTGCGCTTCAATCCGGATGTCCGCGACGGCGACAGCGAGAAGACCATGACCGGCGGCGACCTCACCAAATTCGGCATCCTGCTGGAGTCGGTCGACGAGGTGCTGGAGATCGTCCGCGAAGGAAAGTTCCGGATTGTCGGTCTGCACGAACACACCGGCAGCGGACTTCAGCACGCCGAATCGGTCTATCAGAGCATGGAGAATCTGATGCGGATCGCCACGAAGGCGAACTTCCCCGATCTTCAATTTCTCGACTTCGGCGGCGGCTTCAAGGTGCCCTACCGCCCGGATGAGAAACGGATCGATTACGTGGCGATGGGGGCGGAGATTGCCCGCCGCTTCCGGGAGTTCTGCCAGGAGCGCGGCGAAGAGCTTGCGATGTGTTTCGAGCCCGGCAAGTACATGGTGGCCGAAGCGGGATATCTGCTCACGGAGGTCAACACGCTCAAGCGCAACCGCAGCCGTCTGATCGCCGGATGCAATGCCGGCTTCCCGCAGCTGATCCGGCCGGTTCTCTACGGGGCGTACCACCAGATCTGGAACCTCAGCAATCCGCAGGGGAAGCCGGAGGTGTACGACGTCTGCGGCAACATCTGCGAAACCGGCGACCGCTTCGCCGAACAGCGGGAGCTTCCGGAAATCCGGGAGTATGACATCCTCGCCATCGGCAACGCCGGCGCCTACTGCTATTCGATGGGCGGGGTCTACAATCTGCGCTCCATGCCCGGCGAAGTGGTGGTCTCCCGGGGCCGGGTGATCTCAGAACGCCCCCGGATGAGTTCGAAAGAGCTGGCTGACCGGATTCTGGCGGAGTGCAAATCAAAATGAGCAAAATACTTTCCGCGGCCGTCGATCTCGCCGGCCGCACCGCCGGATTCGCGCTGATGCGCGGAGAGGAGCTTCTGCTTGCCCGCACCCGGCCGATGCGTGGCCGCGACTCCGCCGGGCTGGCTCCGTGGATTGCGGAGGAGCTGAAGGCATTCGGGCTCACCGTCAACGACGTTGCGCGGTGGAGCGTCGGTTCCGGCCCGGGCAGCTTCACCGGGATGCGGCTCGCCGCCGCCCTGGTGGCCGGCTGGACCTTCGGCAAAACCGGCGTGGAAACGCGTTGCATTCCAACCGCGACCGCCTACGCGGTGCGGGCCTCCGCCGCGGAGGGAGAGAAGATCGGCTGTCTCTTCGACGGCCGCAACCACGAGCTGATCTATTTCGGCATGATCGTCCGCGACGGAGAACCGGTTCCGACCGGGGAAGAGAAGGTGCTCAACCGGGAGCAGGCGGAGTCGTTTTTCGCCGCCGCTCCGGCGGAACACCTGGTCGCCTCGTCGACGGAACTTCCCGCGCTGGAGCTCCTGCTTGACAAAGCGGTGCTGCAACGGGTGCTTCCGGTGGAGACGCCCGACTTCACCGCGCTCATCCGTGCCAAATTCCGCCCGTACGACAACAACCTGACCGATCTGGTCTACATTCGCCCGGCGGTGTTCACCGCCCCGCAGACCGGAGCGTAACCGATGGCGAAGGCGGCCGGGAAAAAGAAAGCCCCTGTCAAACGCGCGGCCAAGGCGGTGAAACGGGCCGCCGGAAGCGCAAAGGAGGCCGGGGTTGGAGGAGTTCCCCGTTTCCTGCTCTGGTTCGGAGCCGGATTCGCGGGACTTCTTCTCTGCCTGTTTCTCGTTGCGGCCCTGCTGTTCAGCCCGCTGCCGGAGCTCTCTCCGGCGCCGCTCTCCGCCGACGACATCGCCTACCAGAACGAACTGCTCATGCGGATTACGAAGGAGGTGTTTCAGGGCGAACCGGAGGAGTCGGAACTCATTTTAACTCCGGAGAAGCTCGATTCACTGCACCGCATTGCCGACAACGGGTTCGCCCTCACGTCGCTCTTTCTCTCCACCTCGGCGCTGCCGCCGCGCTACTACGGCGCGACGCTCCGGGAGGGAGCGCTGGATCTGACGGTGCCGGTCGTCACGCCGCTTCGCTGGCTGTTCGGCGGCATCATCCGGCTGTCGATGACGGTGGTTCCGGAAAAAGACGGGGAGTGGATCGATCTGGAGTTCCGCCGCTTCCGGCTCGGGAGCATCCCTCTGCCCGCGTGGCTGGTGGAGCAGTTCGCCGCGTCGGAACTGCGCAAGCGCCGGAACGATCCGCAATTCCGCAAATTCGACCGCGCGGTGAAATCGCTCTACATCGGCAGTGACGGTGCACTGCACATTCTCTACCGCCCGGCGGAACTGCGCGGCGCCATTCTCCGTTTCTGAGGCGGGGAAGATGGGTCACGCCTCCGGATTCTGCGGAACGATTTCCGGTTCTACGAGCAGATCCGGCGGGTTCTCTGGATTGCAATGGTCTTTCCCGCCGGTGGCCAGCAGTGTCTCATAGTATTTTTTCTTGTATTGCAGCACCTCCATCTGGGCCTGGAGATTTCGCATCTGCTCCCGCAGGATCTTCTCCTGCCGGAAGATCAGTTCCGCCCTCTCCGGAATGGTTTCATCGCCCTGCCGGCACATGTCGATGTAATGCTTCACCCCTTCCACCGGCAGACCGGTCGCGCGCAGACAAACCACCAGCTTCAACCAGCTGACGTTGTAATCGGAAAAGAGGCGGCTGTTTCCGGCGCTCCGATCCACCCCCGGAATCAGTCCCGCATTGTCGTAATAGCGGATTGTATAGGGCGTGACCCCCATGATCTCCGCCACCTCCCGGACCGTATACTTCGGCGTCCGGTCCCGGAGAATCTGAAACCCATGCTCTCCTTTCATCGCCATTCCTCCTGCGGCATTCCTGTTGTTCGATGTTGATTTCGATGGGTTCAATATACTTTCCCGAGAGAAAAATGCAAACAACCCAATTCTGCACAACACGCCTTTCGCTCTTCCGAAAAAATTCTGCGGGAAAACGGAAACCGCTCTTGGAATTCCATTCCCGGCAGATTATGTTATACCCATGACCGTCAATTATTACATCGCCGTTACCGCCGCAGTTGCGGCGGCTGTTCCGTTCGCCGCCGCCGGGTGGGCGCTCCGCCGTCCGCTCCCGGAAAAGACGGCACGCGGCATCGTCTTCGCCGCCGCCGCCGTCTTCGCGCTGGCCTACTGGGGAGCCGGCGTCGTCAAATACCGCGCCGATCTCTTCGGACTGTGGGACTTCGGCATCTACGACTCCATGCTTCACATCGCCGCGCAGGGCGGCGGGCTGCTGCGGGACTTCCGCTGCGGAGCGTTTGACCACTTCTCCCCGGCGGCGCTGGTGCTGCTCCCCTTCTACCAGCTGTGGGATTCACCGCACTGGCTGATCGCCTTTCAGCCGGTCGTGATGGCCGCAGCCGCAATTCCGCTCTATTTCGCCGGATTGCGGCTGCTTCGCAATCCGGTGTATGCCATGCTCGCGCCGCTGCTCTACCTCTTCAACCCCTACTTCGCCCGGCTGGCGCTCTTCGACTTCCACATCGAATGCCTCTTTCCGCTCTGGTTCGCGCTGGGGTTTCTCGCCTGGACTCAACACCGGATGCGGCGGTTTCTCTTCTGGATGCTGACCCTGCCGCTGATCAAGGAGGATTTCGTCATTCCGCTCGGCGCCGCCGGGCTGTGGATGCTTTCTCTTCGCGGCCGCCGCCGGGCGGGTGTGCTCTGCCTCGCCGGAGCGCTCCTCTGGACCCTCTTCATCCTGAAAATCCACTTTCCACTGCTGGTCAAGGCGGACTACTGGCACTACGGGAGATACGAGCTTTTCGCGCCGACCCTCTCCGGCACGCTCGCCAACTTCGGCGCCATGCTCGCCCGGCTGGTTCAGCCGCATGTTCCGGCGGTATTGCTGAGCGTGTTGCTCCCCTTCGCCTTCCTCCCGCTCTTCTCCTGGCGGGGGCTGATTCTCCTCGTCCTGCCGACGCTCGGAATTCAACTGGTGAGCGCCTTCGATCAACAGCAGCTCCTCTTCAGCCACTACGCCTCGGCGCTGGTCGGGGTCCTGCCGGCGGCGACGATTCTCGGGCTCCGGCAGCTCCGGATTCTGCTGTGGAAACAAGAGCTCACCCGGTACATCGGAGCCGTCGCCGGTGCCGCACTCGGAATCATGCTGGCGAGCCACATCCTCTTCGCCGATCTGCCGCAGAACCGCTATTACATCCACCTGGCCGGCTACGACACCGCCCGGGGCGGTTCCCTGCTCGCCATCCCCTTCTCGGCGGAACGGCGGGAGGAGTTGCGCGGCAAACTGCAGAACGCCGCCGAATTGAAGAAGGTCACTGACCGGATTCCCGACGGCGCTACGGTGGTGGCCCAGAATGAGACCGGTCTGAAACTGCTCCGGCGCTGTCAGGTGTTCAATGTCCCGGGGCCGGAGAAGGCCGACTTCTACCTTTTCGACCGGGAAAACCATCACGGGTACGAGTCGCCGGAAGAGCTCAATTCCCTGCTGATGCGACTGCTTCGCGATCCGGATTACCGGTTCGAACGGTACGGGAAAGGGATCCTGCTCTTCCGGAAACTCACGCCTTCGGTCAGAACGAAACGCTGACGTCGCCGGAAATCTTCGTCGGCGGATCCATCAGCACGATTCCGGCCGGACAGCTCCAGTTGCGCTCCCAGGTGCGCAGCAGCAGCGGGTCGGTCGGCTCGCCCCACGGATTGAGGTCGATGATGAGGATCTTCCCCGAGGCGGTGAAGTAGATATCCATCACCAGCGTCTTGACCGGCAGCAGCCAGGAGATGCTGCGCACGAAGTCCTCCGCCTTCTCCCAGAGCTTCTCGCGAATGCCCTCCAGCCGCCGGAAATGACGGTCGAGGTTGTACTGGCTCATCGCCACCAGACGCCCCTCCCACAGAAAGAGGCGGAACTCCCGGGTGCGGTTCATCCGGCGGAAGGGGCGCAGACAGACATACTCCACCTCCCCGCGCCGGGCGGACTCCCGCACCTTTTCACTGCGGACGAGGTACTTCCAGGCGCTTTCCGGGGAGAAGACCGCGCCGCGCTTTCCGGCGAACCGTTCGGTATCGGTCGGTGCACAGCGGTCCACCGAGACGAAGCAGTTGCCGGGAATCGCCGCCATCGGCTGACGCAGATCCTCGATCACCCGCTTCACCGCCGGGTTGCGCCCCTCCTCCTCCCGGTCGAAATCACCGCCGGCGATCAGAATGTTGAGCGCATCCTTGCGCAGTTTGACAAAGGAGGTCAGAAACGTATGCCCCGCCAGCACCGGATACCAGACGGGCGTGCGAAGAAAATCAAGTTCAGCAGCATTCATCGGAAGTTCTCCTCATTTGACTCGGAACCGCTGCGTTCCAGCCGGGCCGCGGCGATCATCCAGTAGATCACCAGCCCGATCATGAACACGGTGCTGTAGCTGAAAAACGGCAGGTCAAGCGCCGGGAAACACCCCGCGACCAGCATCACCGGGAATCCGGCATACACCCCGACCTTCCAGAACTGGGCAAAGTTCAAAACCACCTTGCGCCCCCCGAGCGAAAGCCGGGAGACGCCGGCAAAAATCAACGTGTAAAGCAACGCCAGCAAAAGCAGTCCGGCAAAGCGGCCGAGAAACACCAGAAGCGCGACCGAACTGGCCACCGCGTCGAAGAGGCTCGCGACCGGAATCTCCGGCGGCTCCTGCCGCGGCCAGAGCGCGGTCACCTCCACCCCGGTGGAAAGGAAGTCGCACAGCTCCCGGGTGGAAAAACTGCGGAACGACAACCCGATTCCCCGGAACAGCGGAACCGTTCCGGGCGCCGGTGCCGCCTGCTCCGTTTCCGTCGGCCTCTCCAGCCCGAACTGCCAGTTCCCCGGCTCCACCTGCCAGGCACAGCCGAGGAAGCGGGGGCTCCAGATCACCAGATAGTCGAGCAGAGCAATGGAATCCGGGTCAACCGCCATCCCCGCCTTGAAGTCGGGAACATAGCTGATCCGGCCGTTCCACGGCAGATCCAGCGAACGCGCCTCCTCCGGCCGGACCGCCGGGATCAGCGCCTCCGGCGTCATGCGGATCTCCGAACCGAACTCCGCGGTAATCCGGCGCTCCACCTCGTCGATCACCCGGCCCATCCGGGTTCCCTCTCCCCAGACGATTCCGGCGGAGACCAGGAGCGTCATCAGCAGAAGGTGCCACAGCGTGCGCCACACCGAATTGTACCGCAACCGGGAAAAGATCTCCGTACCGCAGCAGGTGCCGCGGAGCGCTCCCCAGAAGCTCACCGGCTCCGGAACTCTCTCTTCCTGCTCCATTATTTTACCTTCACCCGATGGAAATGGTGCCGCTCCCCGAAACGGATCAGCTGTTTCAGCTCGCGTTCGACGGTACGGGCCGCCTCCGGCGTCAGCCGGTCGATGAACAGCGTGCCGTCGAGATGGTCAAGTTCATGCTGGATGCACCGCCCGAGCAGGCCGCCGCATTCGCATTCGATCCATTCGCCGTCGAGCGTCTGCGCCCGGAACACCACCGAAGCAGGGCGCACCACCGGCGCAAAGAGGTCCGGCAGCGAAAGGCACCCTTCATCGTGAGAGGTGAGATTTTCCGACGAGGCGACGATCTCCGGATTGACCACTGCCAGCGGCATCTTCGGCAGCAGCAGCCGTTCACCGGTCGACGGGGTATCCCCCATCGACTCCAGCGGCACGTCGAAGACGACCAGCCGCAGGGACTCCCCCGCCTGCGGAGCGGCGAGACCGATCCCCTCAAACGCCTGCATCGACTCGATCATCGAGGCGGCCAGCTGCCGGATTTCCGGCGTCACAGCGGCAACCGGTTTCGCCTTTTCGCGCAGCACCGGGTCGCCGACGGTATGCACCACGTAACGTTTCTTATTCTTGAAGAACATAGATTTTCCACTCCATGCAATACTGTGGATTAATGTACATCCCGGCGGAAATTCTGTCAACCGGCACACGGAGGAAAAAGCAAAAAACCCGGTCAGGACCGGGTTTCGGAAGCGTCGTTCACATACCACTCCGGCGTGATGCCGAGGCGGCCGATCTTGTAGTGGATCACCCGCGGGGAGAGGCCGAGGTCGCGTGCCGCCGCGGACATGTTGCCGTTGTTCCGCTTGAGCGCTTCGACAATCAGCTCCCGCTCGTAGGAGTTGACCAGCGTGTTGAACGAGGCGTTCCCCTCGGGGAGCAGCTCCGAACCGGACTCCTTGCCGGTCTGGAGCGACGGCGGCAGATTGTAGCCGTGGATGCAGTCGTCGGTGGCAGTCAGCACCGCGCGCTCGATGCAGTTCTCCAGCTCGCGGACGTTGCCGGGCCAGTGGTAGCTCATGAGCATGTTGATCGCCGGGGTTGAAAGGCGTTTGACCTTTTTGCCGTAGCGGAGATTGTGCTTCTCAATGAAGTGCTCGGCCAGCAGAATGATGTCGCCGCGCCGCTTGCACAGATCCGGCATCATGATCGGGAAGATGTTCAGCCGGTAGTAGAGGTCCTCGCGGAACTTCTTCTGCTGCATGAGCTCCTCCAGATTGCGGCTGGTCGCGGCGAGAAACCGCACATTCGATTTCAATTCGACGTTGCTGCCCACCCGCGAGAAGGTGCGCTCCTGAATGAAGCGCAGCAGTTTCACCTGCGTGGTGAGCGAGAGATCGCCGATCTCGTCGAGAAAGAGCGTCCCGCCGTCGGCGGCCTCGGCACGGCCGATCCGCCGGCAGGTGGCGCCGGTGAAGGCCCCCTTCTCGTGGCCGAACAGTTCGCTCTCCACCAGATTCTCCGGCAAAGCGGCGCAGTTGAGCGTCACAAAAGGCTTGTCCTTGCGGCTGGAGAGTTCGACGATCGCGCGGGCGACCAGCTCCTTGCCGGTGCCGGAACTGCCGCGGATCAGCACCGTCGCATCGCTCGGCGCCACCTGGCGAATCAGTTCATAGATGTTCTGCATGCACCGGCAGTTGCCGACCAGTTTGCCTGGATTGCCGGTAAGCATGTTGCGCAGTTTCCGGTTCTCTTCGAGCAGATCTTCCCTCTCCTCATGCTCCTGAAGGCAGACAGCAACGGCGTCAGCGACGATATTGCCGATGATTTCGAGCAGCGCAAGATCCCGTTCCAGATCGGTTCCGGCGACATTTTCGCGGTCGATGCTCAATGTCCCGATCACCTGGTCCATATGGAAAATCGGCACACAGAGAAACGCCACAGGATGGTCGGTCTTGCGGCTCCCGGTCCGGTTCAGGAAGCGGGGATCGCGGGAGATGTCGGGAACCAGATGGGGGCGGCCGGTCTCGGCCACATGGCCGGTGATCCCCTCCCCCAGCCGGTAACGGCCGAGCTGCTTCTCCTCCTCGTCGAGCCCGTGAGAGGCTTCGATGGTGAGCGTATCGCCGTGGAGAAGCGTAATCGTGCCGCGAAGCATCCCCATGCGGCGATGCAGCACCGCCAGAATCTCATTGAGCAGAGCATCGACATTCCGTTTGTGAACGACCGCGGAACTGATCTCCTGAAGCACAAGGATCTCCTGCCCGAGTGTGCCGGCTTTCGGTTTCATCCCATCTCCCTTCTTGACGGCAAACGATTCAGATCAGGCTGGCACGGCAGATGCGCTCGACCGCCTCCGCCGTCTCCGCCCGGTCGCCGAACGCCGTCAACCGGAACCACCCTTCCCCGCCGGGGCCGAATCCCACACCGGGGGTGCCGACCACCTGGCAGACGTTCAGTAATTTATCAGCAAATTGCGTGGATTCAAGTCCCGCAGGCAATTTCCACCAGATATAAGGCGCATTTTTTCCGCCGAACACCTCAAATCCGGCCCCGATCAGGCCGGAACGAATCAGTTCTGCGTTGCCCATATAGTAGTCGATCACTTCACGCGACTGCTTCATTCCGGCGGGGGAATAGACCGCTTCAGCGGCTCGCTGGACAATGTAGCAGACGCCGTTGAACTTGGTGCACTGGCGGCGGAGCCAGAGCGCGTTGACGCTCTGCATCTTCCCGGAGTTGTCACGCCGCCGGAGCGCCTTCGGCACCACGGTGAAGCCGCAACGCACCCCGGTGAAGCCGGCGCTTTTCGAGAAGGATTTGAATTCGATCGCCACCTCCTTCGCCCCCGGAATTTCGTAGATGCTTCCGGGCAGTCCCGGTTCGCGGATGTAGGCGCTGTAGGCGCTGTCGAAGAGGATCACCGCCTCCTTCTCCCGGGCATACTCCACCCAGCGGGTGAGCGCGGCGCGGTCGAGCACGGTGCCGGTCGGATTGTTCGGCGAACAGAGATAGACCAGATCCACCCGCTCCTTCGGCGGTTCCGGAGAGAAGCCGTTCTCCTCGGTTCCGGCGAGGTAGGTGATTCCGGCGAAGCGCCCGTCGGGACCGAATTCGCCGGTGCGGCCGGCCATCACGTTGCTGTCGAGGTAGACCGGATAGACCGGATCGCCGATCGCCACCCGGGCGTCGGCGCTGAAAATCTCCTGAATGTTGCCGACATCGCACTTGGAGCCGTCGCTCACGAACACCTCGTCGCGGTCGATTTCGATGCCGCGCGCGGTGTATTCGCCGCGGATGATCGCGTCGATCAGGAAGTCGTACCCCTGCTCCGGACCGTAACCGCGGAAGGTCGAGGCGTCGGCCATCTCGTCGACGGCGGCGTGCATCGCCTCGATTACCGCCGGCACCAGCGGCCGGGTGACGTCGCCGATGCCGAGGCTGATGATCTTCGCGTCGGGATGGGCCGCGCGGTAGGCGTCGACCCGCCGCTTGATTCCGGCGAACAGGTAGCTGCCGGGCAGCTTGAGATAGTTGGAGTTGATTTCACACATCGCTTTAGAACCTTTCCATCCAGGCGCCCTGAAACACTTCGCAGGCGGGCCCGGTCATGTAAACGTGATTGTCGGCTTCGGAGTATTCGATCTGAAGTTCGCCCCCGTCGAGCAGGACGGTGATGCAGCGGCCGGTCCGGCCGGTGACGACGCCGGCAACCGTGGTGGCGCAACTGCCGGTGCCGCAGGCGAGCGTCACGCCGCAGCCGCGCTCCCACACCCGCATTCTGACCATCTGCGGGCTGATCACTTCGACGAACTCCACATTGGTTTTGTTGGGGAAGAGCGGGTCGCACTCGATGCGCGGCCCCCACTCTTCGAGTTTAATGGCGTTGATATCCGGCACGAAGATGACCGCGTGCGGATTGCCCATCGAAACCCCGACCGCCTCCAGCCGGATTCCGGGAAGGTCGAGCGAAAGGCTCCGGGCGTCGGACTCCGGATCACCGGCGACCGGAATCTCTCCGCGCAGCAGATGCGGCTCCCCCATGTCGACCCGGACGGTTCCGTTGTCGAGCACCTTCGGGCGGACGATGCCGCCGCGGGTGTGAAGTTCGAACTCTCCGCCTTTCGCGAGCTTGTTCCGCCGGATGTAGAGCCCGACGCAACGGGTGGCATTGCCGCACATCTCCGTCTCGGAGCCATCGGAGTTGTAGATGCGCATTTCAAACGCTTCGCCGCCCAGCGGACGGATGGTCACCACGCCGTCGGCACCGATGCCGAAGTGACGGTCGCAGAGATGTTCCGCCGCGGCCCGGAAGTCGAACCCGGGATTCTTGTCCGGCTCGGCGATGATGAAGTCATTGCCGAGTCCGTGCCATTTGGAAAAGATCATCTTTCATTCCTCCTCATGCTTTCATCCAGCGCGCGGGCGACGCGGCGGCCGTCGGCGATGGCCCGCACCACCAGCGAGGCGCCGTTGGCGGTGTCGCCGCAGCAGAAGATGTGACGTTCCGGATCGGAGAGCACCCGGCCGCGCGGATCGACCGCCAGCCCGAGTTCGGCGGCGACGCCCTCCGGCGAGACACCGGTGAACCCCATCGCCAGCAGTACGAGGTCCGCATCAATCCGCCGGGCGGAACCGGGAACCTCGGTGAATTTCAGCGGCCGGCCGACCGGCGAGAACTCCCACTTCACCTCCACGACATCCAGACCGGTCACCCGGCCGTGTTCGCCGAGGAAGGCGCGGGTCGAGACGTTCCACTCGCGCGAACCGCCCTCGCGGTGGCTCGACGACGTGCGCAAAAGATAGGGCCACTCCGGCCACGGGGTCGAAGGCGAACGCTGTTCCGGCGGCTTCGGCATGATTTCGATCTGGAGCACGCTCGCCGCGCCCTGCCGGATCGACGTGCCGACGCAGTCACTGCCGGTATCGCCGCCGCCGATCACCACCACCCGCCGCCCGGTCGCGGAGACCGGCACAACGGCCGCCTCGCCGCCGATCACCCGGTTCTGCCCCTGCAGAAACTCGAGCGCGAAGTGGATGCCGGCCAGCTCCCGGCCGGGCATCCGCAGATCCCGCGCCTGCGGCGTGCCGATCGCCAGAACGACCGCGTCGGAACGGCGCGCCAGGTAGGCGCCGGAGACGTCGCTCCCGACACGGGTATTGCAGACGAAGCGGATGCCGGAGGCCTCCATGATCTTGATCCGGCGGTCGATCACCGCCTTGTCGAGCTTGAAGTCGGGAATGCCATAACGGAGCAGTCCGCCGGGTGCCGCATTCGCCTCATAGACGGTGACCGTGTAGCCGAGCCGGTTGAGTTCGTCGGCGGCGGCGAGACCGGAGGGGCCGGAGCCGATGACCGTCACCTGCTTCCCGTTGCGGTGCTCCGGAACGAACGGCTTGACCCAGCCGTTCCGGAAGGCGGTCTCCACCGTCACCTTCTCCAGCTGGCGGATCATCACCGGCTCTTCGTTGATGCCGTCGGTGCACGATCCCTCGCAGAGCGCGGGGCAGACCCGCGACGTGAATTCCGGGAAGTTGCTGGTCGTGTTCAGAATCTCCCACGCCCGGCGCATATCCCCCACGGCAACCGCGGAGTTGATCTCCGGAATGACGTTGCCCAGCGGGCAGCCGGTGCCGTGGCAGAAGGGAATGCCGCATCCCATGCAGCGTTTCGCCTGTCCCGCAATTTCCGCACAGGTGAGCGGCCGCTCCACCTCTTTAAAATCCCGCCGGCGCTGTTCGACCGGGCGGTAGATATCGTGAATTCTGTTGTTCATCGTACAGTTCTCCTTATTCGACATTCCCCGGATCAATTCGATTCCTTGCGGCGGTCAACCGCTTCGGCGTCTTCACGTGCCATCCGTCCGAGCGCCTGCCGGTATTCGACCGGGAACACCTTGACGAAACGGGGCCGTTCATTTTCCCAGTTGTCGAGAATTGCGGCCGCGCGGACGCTGCCGGTGCGCTCGAGGTGCTCGCGGAGCAGTGCGACCAGCTCGGCTTCGTCCTCCGAACCGGGCAGGACGCTCTCCAGGTCGACCGAGCCGACGTTGCAGCGCAGGTCGAAGTCGTTGGTCTCATCGTAGACGTAAGCGAGACCGCCGGTCATGCCCGCCGCGAAGTTGACGCCGGTGGGACCGAGCACAACCACCCGGCCGCCGGTCATGTATTCGCAACCGTGGTCGCCGACTCCTTCGGCCACCAGCGTGGCACCGCTGTTGCGGATGGCGAACCGTTCGCCGACCTGCCCGTTGATGAAGATCTTTCCGGAAGTGCCGCCGTAACCGATGACGTTGCCGGCGATGACGTTCTCATGCGCCGCGAACGCCGCAGTCGGTTCGGGACGGATCACGATGCAGCCGCCAGAAATTCCCTTGCCGACGTAGTCGTTGGCCTCGCCGGCGAGGACGAACTCCAGTCCGGGCGCGAGGAAGGCGCCGAAACTCTGCCCGGCACACCCGGTGAAATCCACCCGGATGGTGTCCGGAGGCAGCCCCTGCGCACCGCGGCGCACGACCACCTCTCCGGAGAGCTCCGTTCCGACCGTGCGGTTGACATTCGCAATCCGGCGCGAAAGCGTGACCGGTGTGCCGTCATCGACGTGCGGCAGCAGTTCCGGCAGGAGTTCGCCGCGGTCGAAGTTCTTCAGCTCCTCATGCGGCCGGGACGCGTCGAACCGCACCGCGCTCCCCTTCGCCGGCTGGAAAATCCGGCTGAAGTCGAGGTGGCGCGCCTTGTAGAAGTCGATCGCCCGGTTCATGCGCAGCAGATCGGTGCGGCCGACCGCTTCGCTGAGCGAACGCAAGCCGAGTTTCGCCAGGAGTTCGCGCACATCCTCCGCGAGGAAGCGCAGGAAGTTCTCGATGTATTCGGGCTTGCCGCAGAAATGCTTGCGAAGTTCCGGGTCCTGAGTGGCGACCCCGACCGGGCAGCTGTTCTCGTGGCATTTGCGCATCATCACGCAGCCGAGGCAGACCAGAATCGTCGTGGCGAACCCGAACTCTTCGGCGCCGAGCAGAGCGCCGATCACCACGTCGCGGCCGGTCTTGAGCTGGCCGTCGACCTGAAGCCGCACCCGCGAACGGAGCTCGTTGAGCACCAGCGTCTGCTGCGCTTCGGCCAATCCCAGCTCCCACGGCAGTCCGGCGTGCTTGATGCTCGTGAGCGGCGAAGCACCGGTGCCGCCGTCATGGCCGCTGACCAGAACCACGTCGGCGTGCGCCTTGGCGACGCCCGCGGCGACGGTGCCGACTCCCACTTCGGAAACCAGCTTGACCGACACCCGCGCCGCCGGATTGGCGTTGCGCAAATCGTAGATGAGCTGTGCGAGGTCTTCGATCGAGTAGATGTCGTGGTGCGGCGGCGGAGAGATCAGCGTCACATTCGGCATCGAATGGCGAATCCGCGCGACGAATTCATTGACTTTGTGTCCGGGCAGCTGGCCGCCCTCGCCGGGCTTCGCGCCCTGCGCCATCTTGATCTGAAGATCTTTCGCATGGCGCAGATAGTCGATGGTCACGCCGAAACGGCCGCTGGCGATCTGCTTGATCGCGCTGGTGCGGTCCTCGCCGTGCGGCCCCGGCTGATACCGGTCGGAATCCTCGCCGCCCTCGCCGCAGTTGCTCATCGCGCCGAGGCGGTTCATCGCAATTGCGATCGCCTCATGCGCCTCGGGGCTGAGCGAACCGAGCGACATCGCACCGGAGACGAAGTGGTGAATGATCGATTCGACACTTTCGACCTCCTCAAGCGGCACCGGCTCGGCGGGAGCGAATTCAAACAGTCCCCGCAACGTGCAGAGCCGGGTGGCCTGCTGGTCGATGAGATTGGAGTAAACTTTGAACTTCTCGCGGTTCCCGGTCTGGACCGCCTGTCGGAATGCGGCCAGCGATTCCGGAGTCCAGAGGTGATTTTCGCCGTCGCGGCGGAAGCGGTACTGGCCGCCGTCCGGCAGCAGTCCGGCGCCGCGCCCGTTGGCGGGAGCGAGCGCTTCCACGCGCCGCCGGTCCGCCTCCGCGGCGATCTCCTCCAGCCCGATGCCGCCGATCCGGCTGGCAGTGCCGGGGAAGTAGCGGTCAATCAGGTCGGAGTTGAGGCCGACCGCTTCGAACACCTGGCCGGAACGGTAACTGCGCAGCGTGGAGATGCCCATCTTGGACATCACCTTGAGCAGTCCCTTGTCGACCGCATTGATGTAGTTCCCCGCCGCGGTCACCGGGTCGGGGGCAATCGCTCCGGAGCGGGCGAGCTGCGTGACCGTCTCCAGCGCAAGATAGGGATTGATCGCCGTCGCTCCAAAACCGAGCAGCAGCGCAAAGTGCATGATTTCGCGCACCTCGCCCGACTGGACGATGATGCCCGCCTCCGGCCGCAGTCCGGCCGCCACCAGCGCGCGGTTGACCGCCGCAGTCGCCAGAAGCGACGGAATCGGCGTGGTGTTCTCCGACGGATTGCGGTCGGAGAGAACTAAAATCCGGTGATCGGAACGCACCGCCTCGACCGCGTCGGCGGCGAGTTTCTCCAGCGCGAGTTCGAGCGCACCGCCTCCGCCGCCGGCCGGGAACTCCAGCGGCAGAAGTTTCGACTGGAAGTCCTGCTGGCCGACCGCTTCGAGCCGGGCGAGTTCATCGTCGGTGATGACCGGACGCGGCAGTTTGATCAGCCGGGCGTTAAGCGGCGTATCGACCAGAATGTTGCCCCGGTTGCCGATGTAGGTGGTGAGGCTCATCACCAACTCCTCGCGGATCGGGTCGATCGGCGGGTTGGTCACCTGGGCGAAGAGCTGCTTGAAGTAGTTGAAAAGCAGTTGCGGCCGGCTGGAGAGCACCGCGAGCGCGGCGTCGTTGCCCATCGAACCGACCGGTTCATGCCCGGTCGCGGCCATCACCTGGATGATGAGCTCGACATCCTCGCGGGAGTATCCGAAACGCTTCTGCATGGCGACCAGGTCGTCGGCCACTTCCGAGGGGGTGATTTCGGTAAACAGACCGTGGACGGAGATCTTGTTCTCCTCCACCCAGCGGCGGTAGGGCTGATGGCGCGCAGCGGCGTTCTTGATCTCGCCATCCCCGATGAGACGGTGGTGTTCGAGGTCGAGGTAGAGCATCTCGCCGGGACGGAGCCGGCCTTTGCGGACCACTTCCGAAGCAGGAATATCCAGCACGCCGGTCTCGGAGGCGAGCACGAAGAGCCCGTCGCGGCAGAGCGTGTAACGCGCCGGACGCAGACCGTTCCGGTCGAGGATCGCACCGGCGTTCACGCCGTCGGAAAAGGCGACGGCAGCGGGGCCGTCCCACGGCTCCATCAGTGCCGAATGGTATTCGAAGAAGCCGCGCACGTCGCGGCCGAGGTGGTAGTTCTTGCCCCACGCCTGCGGCATCAGCATCAGCATGGCGTGCGCAAGCGGCCGCCCGGCGGCGACCAGCAGTTCGAACATGTTGTCGAGGCAGGCCGAATCGCTCTGCCCGGCCGGAATCAGCGGCAGCAGCTTCTTCATATCGTCGCCGAAGAGATCGCTGGCCAGACTGGATTCGCGGCTGCGCAGGTGGTTGAGGTTGCCCCGCAGCGTATTGATTTCGCCGTTGTGAGCGAGATAGCGGAACGGGTGCGCGAGGTTCCAGGTCGGGAACGTGTTGGTACTGTAACGCTGATGGACCAGCGCCAGCGGCGAGCGGAACAGCTCGTCACCGAGGTCCGGATAGAATTTCTCCAGCTGCGTAGCCAGCAGCAGCCCCTTGTAGACGATGCTGCGCGCGGACATGCTGCAGATGTAGCACTCCGGCAGGGACTTTTCAATCAGGCGGCGCATCACGAAAAGTTTGCGCTCAAACGCGGCGGTCGACGGGAACGCCTCCCCGCCGATGAAGAGCTGACGGATCAGCGGCGCGCTCTCACGCGCGGCGCGTCCGATCTCCTCCGGGTGAACCGGCACATCGCGCCAGGCGATCACCCGCCCGCCCTCGTCGCCGACGATCTTCTCGATCTGCGCTTCGCAACCGGCGCCGCCGAAGATCATCGCCACGCCGTAGCGCCCCGGCTCCGGAAGGGCCTCCCCCATCTCGCGCCGGAAAAATTCGTGCGGCAGTGCCAGCAGCAGTCCGGCGCCGTCGCCGGTGTCGGGGTCGCCGCCCGCCGCACCGCGGTGCATCAGCCGCTTGAGCACGGTCAACCCCATCTCCACGATGCGGTGACTCGGCTGATTGTTGAGATCCGCCACCAGGCCCACGCCGCACGCGTCGTGCTCGTTGGCAAAGCTGTAGAGGCCGCTGTCCGCCACCGGCGGCGCAGCGAACCCGCGCTGTTGATTTTGCTGTCGATCTTGTTCCATAGTTCCAGAGCTCCTTCCTGCTTTTGAACTGAACATTTGCAGAACCATGTAAGCAAAAAACGTGCCAACTCCACTCCCGGCGGATTTCTCCATATATTACTCGCGAGCGTATTACAAAATCGTAAAATAATCCGTTCGGTTTTACATTTTTGTAAAACAATATCCTCACAAACGAGGCGTTCTCTGCTCATGAAAAGTTGGCACGACTCCTGCTATACATCCGGCAGCAGTCACAATGCAACCAAACCAGGAGGGTTTTATCATGAGCAATCCAACTCGCGCCAATGCCATCAATGTCGTGGCCGGACTCCACGCCCCCGTGCCGGAAGCCGCGGCCCCCGCCAACATCGACTACTACGCGGAAGATGTGTTCAACACCGATGCAATGCGTGAATACCTGCCGAAGGCGACGGCGGAGAAACTTCTCTCCACCATCAACAACGGCGCGCCGCTCGACGCCGATATCGCCGCCGACGTTGCTCACGCGATGAAGCACTGGGCGATGGAGCGCGGCGCCACCCATTTCACTCACTGGTTCCTGCCGCTGACCGGCTCGACCGCGGAAAAACACGACTCCTTCCTGGAGATCAAGAACGGCGAACCGATCATGTCCTTCTCCGGAAAAAACCTGATCGTCAGCGAACCGGATGCGTCGAGCTTCCCGTCGGGCGGTCTGCGCAGCACCTTCGAGGCGCGCGGCTACACCGCCTGGGATCCGACCAGCCCCGCCTTCATCAAGCGTCACGGCAACGGAGCGACGCTCTGCATCCCCACCGCCTTCTGCAGCTACACCGGCGAAGCGCTCGACAAGAAGACCCCGCTGCTCCGCTCGATGCAGGCGCTCTCCAATTCGGTCAAACGGCTGATGAAATGCTTCAACCAGCCGGAGGAGAAGGTGACGATCACCCTCGGACCGGAACAGGAGTACTTCCTCATCGACAAGAACTTCTATTTGCAACGCCCCGACCTCGTGCAGACCGGCCGCACCGTCTTCGGTGCGCCGCCGCCGAAGCACCAGCAGCTTGAGGACCACTATTTCGGCTCCATCAAGATGCGCATCCTCAACTTCATGACCGAAGTGGAACAGGAGCTCTGGAAACTCGGAATCCCGGCCAAGACCCGTCACAACGAGGTGGCGCCGGCCCAGTTCGAACTCGCGCCGATGTACGAGGAACTCAACCTCGCCTGCGACCACAACATGCTGGTCATGGAGATCCTGCGCGAAGTCGCCGACCGCAACGGCCTGGTCTGCCTGCTGCATGAAAAGCCCTTCGCCGGAATCAACGGCTCCGGCAAGCACAACAACTGGGCAATCGCCTACGGCAACCGCAACTTGCTCGATCCGGGCAGCGATCCGCACCAGAACGCGATCTTCCTGACCGTGCTGACGGCGATCATCGAAGCGGTCGATCTCCACAGCGACCTCCTGCGTGCGGCGGTGACCGGCGCGGGCAACGACCACCGGCTCGGAGCGAACGAAGCGCCGCCGGCGATCATCTCGATGTACCTCGGCGACCAGCTTGCCGACGTGATCGACCAGCTGGAAAAGGGCGTCGCGACCTCCAGCCGCCGGGTCGGCTCCATGCGGATCGGCGTGGATACGCTTCCGCCGCTGCCGCGTGACGCGACCGACCGGAACCGTACCAGCCCGTTCGCCTTCACCGGCAACAAGTTTGAGTTCCGTGCCCCCGGTTCAAGCCAGTCCTGCTCCGGCCCGAACACCGTGCTCAACACCATCGTCGCCGAGTCGCTCGACCGCATCAGCGATGAGCTGGAAAAACTCAAGCCCGCCGATTTCCACGCCGGACTTCAGGTGCTGCTTACCAAGATCATTCGCGAACACAAGCGGATCATCTTCAACGGCAACGGCTATACCGAAGAGTGGAAGGCCGAGGCCGCGAAGCGCGGTCTGCCGAACGCCGCCACCACGATGGAGGCGCTCCGCTGCCTGACCAATCCGGAGAACATCGCGATGTTCGAAAAGTACGGCGTCTACAACCGCCGCGAACTCGAATCCCGCTACGAGGTCTTCCTTGAGGACTACCATCGCCGGATCAAGATCGAAGGCGAGATCGCGCTGGAAATCGCCGAAAGCATGATCCGCCCGACCGTCACCGCGGAATTCAGCCGGAACGTCAGTGCCCTCGCCGCGGCGAAGGCGGCGGGCGTGACCAACGGAATCGCCGGCCTGGAAAAGAGCGTCGCCGTCCTCGGGACCGGCCTCGATCAGCTCGCCGCCGGAGCCGATGCGCTCCGCGAAGCGCTGAAGGGCTGCCACGAACAGATCATCGCCGCGATGAACGAACTCCGCCGCACGGTCGATGCGCTGGAACCGCAGGTTTCCGATGGTTGCTGGCCGCTGCCGAAGTATCGTGAGATGCTCTTCATCTACTGAAACTGAAACCCAAACCCAAACCGCAATCCCCGCCGGAATTCCGGTGGGGATTTCCCCGGTCCGGACAGGCCGGGGAATTAAGGAAGAAGAAAGAATATTCGGACCATGTCGGACCAGATTAAACATGAATGCGCTGTCACACTGCTGAGGCTCCGCCGCAGCCTCGACCACTACATCCGCAAATACGGTACGCCGTACTACGGATTTCAGAAGATGGCGCTCCTGCTGGAAAAACAGCACAACCGCGGCCAGGACGGCGCGGGACTCGGCTGTGTCGGACTGGATCCCATGCCCGGTTTCCCCTGCTATCAGCTGGAGAAATCCAATACCCGTCCCTGTCTGGCTGATCTGCTCGAAAAGATCGGCCGGGAAATCCCCCCCATGCCGGAGAAACCCCTCACCGGCGAAGAGGCAAAACACAACCTCCCCTTCTGCGGCGAACTCTACCTCGGCCATCTCCGCTACGGCACCTTCGGCCGTTCCGGCATCAACGCATGTCACCCCTTTGTGCGTGAAAACGCCTGCCTGAACCGGACCCTGATGCTGGCGGGGAACTTCAACCTGACCGATACCGCGGAGATTTTCCGCACCCTTCAGGCGACCGGGCACCATCCTTCCAGCCGGCAGGACGGTGCTCTCATTCTGCAGCTGATCGGCCACTGCCTCGAACTTATGCGCGACCGGAAACAGCACAACTTCGACCTGGCCGAAGTGCTGAAGATGGCGGCCGGGCGGTTCGACGGGGCATTCACGCTCTGCGGCATCCTCGGCGACGGCGAATCCTTCGCCCTGCGCGACAGCGCCGGAATCCGTCCCGGCTACTACTATTTCGACGACGAAGTGGTGGTGGTCAGTTCGGAACGGCCGGCCATTCAGGCGGCGTTCGACTGCACCTCGGCGGAGGTGAATGAACTGCCTCCGGGCGAAGCGCTGATCATTCAGCCCGACGGCACGGTGCAGTTCCGCCCCTGTCTGCCGCCGAAACCGCTGCGCCGCTGCGTCTTCGAACGAATTTACTTCTCGCGCGGCAACGACGCCGACATCCACCACGAGCGCAAAGCGCTCGGCCGGGCGCTGGTGCCGGCGATTCTGCGCGAGGTGAACTACGACTGGGAGAACACCCTCTTCTCCTACATCCCCAACACCGCCCAGATCAGCTTTCACGGCCTGCTCGAAGCGTTGCAGGAGGAGTGCTGGCGGACCACGCCGGCCGGCACCATGCCGCGGGTCCGTTTCGGTCAGATCGCGGTCAAGGACGCCAAGTTCCGCACCTTCATCGCCGACGCCGAAGCGCGCCGCGAATTCTATATGCACATCTACGACGTCACCTACGGGCTGGTCCGGCCGGGATCGGATTCGCTGGTGGTGGTGGATGATTCGATCGTGCGCGGCAACACCATGCGCAGCGCGATTCTGCCGATTCTCGACCGGCTGGCGCCCCGCAAGATCGTGATCGCCTCCGCCGCTCCGCCGATCCGGTATCCGGACTGCTACGGCATCGACATGGCGAATTTGCGGGAACTGGTCGCATTCGAAGCGGTGGTCGACCTGCTGCGCGCCTCCGGCAAACTCGATCTGCTCGACCGGTGCTACCGGCAGGCCAAAGAGCTGCTGCAGAAAAAACTGGAGGATCAGACGGCCGGAATCAACTGCGTGCGGCCGCTCTACGACGCTTTCTCCGACGAAGAACTCACCCGGGCGATTGCCGAACGGCTCAAACCGGAAGGGCTCCGGGCGGAGCTCGCGCTGGTGTTCCAGAGTTGCGAGGATCTCGCGCGCTGCTGTCCGGAGCACCGGGGGGACTGGTATTTCACCGGTGATTATCCGACGCCGGGCGGCTTCCGGGTGGTGAACCGGGCGCTGGTCAACTACGTCGAAAACCGGGACGAACGAGCTTATTAACTGCTTATGGAGTAAACGATATGTACAGATGGAAACAACAACGCGAACGGGCCGCGTTCCTGGCGCTCGCCAACGGAGAGATATTCCGGGGGTGGAGTTTCGGAGCCCCGACGGACACCGTCGGAGAAGCCGTTTTCAACACCGGAATGTCCGGCTATCAGGAGATTCTCACCGACCCCTCCTACGCGGGGCAGTTCGTGACGCTGACCGCGCCGGAGATCGGAAATTACGGTTGCAATCCGCAGGATGTCGAGTCCCGCGGATTGTTTCTGAACGGACTGGTGATTCACGAACTCAATGAGCCGTCGAACTTCCGCGCGGAAACCTCCCTCGAAGAGACCCTCCGGGCGGCGGGCAAGCCCGCGATCGCCGGCGTCGACACCCGGCGCCTCACCCTCACGCTGCGCGACTGCGGCAGCCAGAAGGCGTTCCTCCACGTCTCGGAGGAGCCGCTCTCCGAAGCGGAAGCGGTCGAACGGGCCCGCGCCTGGTCCGGCCTCGACGGGAAGGACTATGCGGAAATCGTCACCGCCGGGAAACGCTACGAATGGAACCACGACGGCGAGTTCCAGGTTGTCGCGCTCGACTACGGAATCAAGTACAACATCCTGCGCGGCCTCGCCGCCGCCGGAATGCAGGTCACCGTCCTGCCGGCGCACACCACCGCCGAGGAGGTGCTGCGCGAAAAGCCCGACGGGGTCTTCCTCTCCAACGGCCCGGCCGACCCGTCGGCGGTCCGTTACGCGGCGGAGATGATCCGCGCCCTGATCGGCCGCGTTCCGCTGATGGGGATCTGCCTTGGGCACCAGCTGCTCGGCATCGCCTGCGGCGCCTCCTGCGGCCGGCTGAAATTCGGCCATCACGGCTGCAATCACCCGGTCCGCAACCTGCTCACCGGCAAGATCGAGATCACCTCGCAGAACCACAACTTTGCCCTGAATGCCGACCGCCTTCCGGAGGCGCTCGAAGTGACTCACATCAACCTCAACGATCAGACCGTCGAGGGGATCCGCCACCGCCATGAACCGGCGTTCAGCGTGCAGTACCATCCGGAGGCGGCCCCCGGGCCGCACGATTCGCACTATCTGTTCACTCAATTCCGCAACCTGATGGAGCGTTGAAGATCATGACCAAGCACATTTTCGTAACCGGCGGAGTGGTCTCCAGCCTCGGCAAGGGAATCACCGGAGCGGGGCTGGCCATGCTCCTCAAACAGCGCGGCTACCGGGTCGCCATGCAGAAGCTCGACCCCTATCTCAACGTCGACCCCGGCACGATGAGCCCCTACCAGCACGGCGAGGTGTTCGTCACCGAGGACGGCGCCGAAACCGACCTCGACCTCGGTCACTACGAGCGGCTCGCCGGCGTGACCTGCTCCAAGGCGGGCAACTACACCTCCGGACGCATCTACGGCAACGTGATCGCCCGGGAACGGGCCGGCGGATACCTCGGCGGCACCGTGCAGGTGATTCCCCACATCACCGACGAAATCAAGCGTGCGATGCAGTCGCTCCACACGCCGGAGACCGACATCGCCATCACCGAAATCGGCGGCACCGCGGGCGACATCGAGTCCCTCCCCTTCCTGGAGGCGGCGCGTCAGTTCCGGCTTGAGGCCGGGCGCGACAACGCGATCTTCCTCCATCTCACGCTGGTGCCCTACATCCGCGCGGCGAAGGAGCTCAAGACCAAACCGTCACAGCACTCGGTCGCCACGCTCCGGAGCATCGGTATCGCGCCGGACATTCTGGTCTGCCGGACGGAGATTCCGATGGAGCCCGGCCACTTCAAGAAACTTTCGCTCTTCTGCAACGTCCCCGAGGAGTACGTCATCGAGGAGCTCGACGTTCAGCACTCGATCTACGAGGTGCCGCTCGAACTCGCCCGGCAGGAGCTCGACGTCAAAGTGCTCGACCTGCTCCGGCTCGACCGGCGGGAGCTCGATCTGCACGACTATCTGGAGTGGCTCGACGGCGTGCTCCATCCGGAAACGGAGTGCACCATCGCCGTGGTCGGCAAATACGTCAGCCACCAGGACGCCTACAAGAGCATCTACGAAGCGCTCAGCCACGCCGGAATCGCCAGCCGCGCGAAGGTCCGCACCCTGCTGGTCGAGGCCGAAGAGCTGGAGAAGGGCGATCCGGAAAAAATGCTCGCCGGCGCCGACGGCATTCTGGTGCCCGGCGGCTTCGGCAGCCGCGGCGTGCCGGGCAAGATCCGCGCGGTCGAATACGCCCGCACCCGGAAGATTCCCTTCCTCGGCATCTGCCTCGGCATGCAGTGCGCGGTGATCGAATACGCCCGCAACGTGCTCGGCTGGGAGGACGCCGACAGCACCGAATTCAATCCGGCGACGAAACACCCGGTCATCGACCTCCTGCCCGATCAGCGCAACATCACCGACAAGGGCGGAACGATGCGGCTCGGCGCCTGCCCGTGCCGGTTCGCGCCGGGGAGCCGGAGCGCGGCGCTCTATGGAACCGATATGGCGGCGGAACGTCACCGTCACCGCTACGAATTCAACCCGGAGTTCCGCAATGAACTCGAAGCGGCGGGGCTCTCCATCGCCGGAACCAGTCCGGACGGGCGGCTGGTCGAAGTGGTGGAACTCCAGAAAGATCATCCCTACTTCGTCGGGTGTCAGTTCCACCCGGAATTCAAATCCCGCCCGCGGGCGGCCCATCCGCTCTTCCGCGGACTGGTCACGGCGGCGCTGCAGCAGAAAGCGAGGTAATCCATCATGCCGAAACGGACAGATATCAGAAAGATCATGCTGATCGGCTCCGGGCCGATCGTCATCGGCCAGGGGTGCGAATTCGACTACTCCGGCGTACAGGCCTGCAAAGTGCTCCGGCGCGAGGGGTTCGAGGTGGTGCTGGTCAACAGCAATCCGGCGACGATCATGACCGACCCGGAGTTCGCCGACCGCACCTACATTGAACCGTTGACGCCGGACATTCTCCACGAGATCATCCGCCGCGAACGGCCCGACGCTCTGCTGCCCACCCTCGGCGGACAGACCGCGCTCAACCTCGCGATGGAGCTCTATCACAAGGGGATCCTCGACCGGTATCAGGTCGAACTCATCGGCGCCTCCGCCGACGCGATCAACCGCGCGGAAGACCGCCAGCTCTTCAAACAGACCATGCAGGGAATCGGCCTCGACCTGCCGCAGTCCGGCAGCGCTCACTCGATGGCGGAGGCGCTCGCCGTGGCGCGCACCATCGGCAGCTGGCCGCTGATCATCCGGCCGGGCTTCACCCTCGGCGGAACCGGCGGCGGCATCGCGCACAATCCGGAGGAGTTCGAAACGATCGTCAACCGCGGGCTCGCCGCCAGTCTCAACAGCGAAGTGCTGATCGAAGAGTCGCTGCTCGGCTGGAAGGAGTTCGAGATGGAGGTCATGCGCGACCGCAAAGGCAACTCCGTCATCGTCTGCTCGATTGAAAACCTCGATCCGATGGGGGTTCACACCGGCGACTCGATCACCATCGCGCCGATTCAGACCCTCACCGACCGGGAGTATCAGGAGATGCGCGACCAGAGCCTCGAGGTGATGGCCGCCATCGGCGTCGAAACCGGCGGGTCGAACGTCCAGTGGGCGGTCAATCCGGAGAACGGACGGCGGATCATCATCGAAATGAATCCGCGCGTCTCCCGCTCCAGCGCGCTCGCCAGCAAGGCGACCGGCTTCCCGATCGCCAAAATCGCGGCGCTGCTCGCGGTCGGCTACACCCTCGACGAAATCCGCAACGACATCACCGGCGAAACGCCCAGCTGTTTCGAACCGGCGCTCGACTACGTGGTCACCAAGGTGCCCCGTTTCACCTTTGAGAAGTTCCCGGCGGCGGACTCCACGCTCGGAACCCAGATGAAGTCGGTCGGCGAAGCGATGGCGATCGGCCGCAACCTCAAACAGTCGCTCCAGAAGGCGCTCCGTTCGCTCGAAACCGGCCGCGCCGGATTCGGCGCCGACGGCAAGGATGGCAAATACGAGTCGATGAGCGATGAACTCCTCGAAGCGGAACTGCGCCGCCCCAACGCCGAGCGCATCTTCGTCATCCGCGCCGCGCTGAAGCGGAACTGGTCGGTGGAGAAGCTCTACGAACTCACCCGCATCGACCGCTACTTCCTGCGTCATCTCGCGGAACTCGCCGCGTTCGAGGAGGAGATCCGCTCCGCCGGTTCGCTCGCGGGCCTGCAGGCGGATCTGCCGCTCTTCCGGCAGGCGAAGGAGTTCGGGTACTCCGACCGTCAGATCGCCTTCCTGCTCGGTTCGACCGAAACGGAGGTGCGTGCCGCCCGCCGGGCCGTCGGCCTGGAGGCGATCTTCGGCACGGTCGACACCTGCGCCGGAGAGTTCGAGGCGAAGACCCCCTACTACTACTCCACCTGGGGGGACGCCGGCGAACCGGTGCGCAGCCATCAGGGCAAGAAGACGATCATGATCCTCGGCGGCGGTCCCAACCGGATCGGCCAGGGAATTGAATTCGACTACTGCTGTGTCCACGCCAGCTTCGCCCTGCGCAAGGCGGGGTACGAGGTGGTCATGGTCAACAGCAACCCGGAGACGGTCTCCACCGACTACGACACCAGCGACAAGCTCTATTTCGAACCGCTGACGCTGGAGGATGTGATGAACATCTACGAGCGGGAACAGTGTTTCGGCGTGATCGTCCAGTTCGGCGGCCAGACGCCGCTCAACCTCGCCCAGCAGCTCCGGGCGGCGGGGGCGAACGTCATCGGCACGAGTCCGGACGACATCGACGCCGCCGAGGACCGCGACTACTTCCGTCAGCTCTCGGAGAAGATCGGCATACTTCAGCCGCCGAGCGGCATCGCCCACTCGGTGGAGGAGGCGGTGGCGATCGCGGAGAAGATCGGCTATCCGCTGCTGGTCCGCCCCTCCTTCGTGCTCGGCGGCCGGGGGATGGTGATCGTCTACAAGGAGGCCTACCTGCGCAAATACGTCGAAGCGGCGGCCGCCGCGGCGGAAGGCAAACCGATTCTGATCGACCGGTTCCTCGAAGACGCGGTCGAGCTGGATGTGGACTGCATCAGCGACGGCCACACCTCGGTGATCGGCGCGATCATGGAACACGTGGAACCGGCGGGAATCCATTCGGGCGACTCGGCGAGCGTGATTCCGCCGATGACGCTGGCGCCGGAACTGCAGGAAAAAGTGCGCAACTACGCCCACGCCTTCGCAAAGGAACTGCACGTCTGCGGCCTCATGAACATGCAGCTTGCGGTGAAGGATGGAGAGATCTACATCATCGAAGTGAATCCGCGCGCCTCGCGGACGGTTCCCTTCGTCAGCAAGGCGATCGGGGTTCCGCTGGCCGGACTGGCCGCGCGCTGCATGGTGGGCGAGACGCTGGAATCCCTGGGCTTCACCCGCGAGGTGAAACTGCCGTATACGGCGGTGAAGGAGGCGGTCTTCCCCTTCGTCAAGTTCCCGGGGGTGGACATCATGCTCAGCCCGGAGATGAAATCGACCGGCGAAGTGATGAGCATCGATCCGGACCGTGGTCTGGCCTACCTGAAGAGCCAGGTGGCCGCGGGCAGCCGTCTTCCGACCGGCGGCAACGTCTTCCTCTCGGTGCGCGACGAGGACAAACCGCGGGCGGTGGAGCTGGCGCGGCAGCTGGTCAAGCTGGGCTTCGGCATCTACGCCACGCGCGGAACGTCCACGCTGCTGTGGGATGCCGGCATCAAGACCCAGGCAATCTACCGCATCTCCCGCGGGCGGCCGAACCTGCTCGACCTGCTCCACGAGAAGCAGGTGCAGTGGATCGTCAACACGACGGAAAACGGCGCGGAAGCGATGGTGGACGAAATCCGGATGCGTTCCCTGGCGGTGAGCATGGGGATTCCGGTGACGACGACGCTTTCCGGCCTGACGGCGGCGATCGAAGGCTTGACCGACAAGCTGGAGTTCGGCCGGTTTGAAGTATGCAGTCTGCAGGAGTACCACCGCCACGTGCACTCCGGCAGAAGAGAATAAAACGACCCTTCCTGCGGCCTCCGGCGCATTCGGTTTCACATCCCGGTGCGTCGGGGGCCTTTTTCTGATTGTTCCGTCTATACAATAGAGGATTAGTGTATGAAAGAAAACTGAACAGCAGAGAATTATTTTACCACCGGCCGATAATTCAGCAATCTGCTACGTTTTACCTCGCACTCGACTTTCAACGTTTTTCCCCGTCCTGCATTTCGACCGGTTTCCGGATCGAAAAACTCCATTTCCTGCTCGAAGTTCAAGACAACCTCCTGGGCCAATCGGTGAACAGCAATGGCTCCGTGTCCGACGGAGACCATATTGCCCGCTTCGGAATGCGGAGTAATTCCGGCCTCTCTGGCACAATTATTTAAAAATTGAGCGGATACACCAGCGGGATGAGCTGAATAGACGATAGTGCCGTGCTCCGTTCGTTTGACCCCAAGAGCAGCTTCCTTCGAAGCATTCCAGACTGCGAGCACTTTGAAATCAGGATCGTCCAACACGGTGGAGAATGGTAATTCAGAACATGTCAGAGTTCCACTCCTGTCAAAAGTCAGATTCAGCAATCCACTGCGGCCAATACATTTGTCCAGCAGAGGGTCATTCGCATTTTCTACAAAACTGGTGAAATCAGATATCGAGTAAAGCCGGTCTCTGACTTTGATTCCCAATTTTGCGAGGGTATCACGGGCAGAACCGGCCTCCGTGGCTTGAAATGCCCCTGCACTCCCTGTAATGAGAATGACATTGCCTTTTCGAAATGCTTTTTTTCGCAAAGCTTCCAGCTGAGCGGCAGTCAGCGTTCTGGGATCAGCTATAATCCAGAATCTATAGTCGGGAATATTTCGAGTGAGATCTTCCAATAGATAGATGTCAGGAGTAATGCCGCTGATTCTGCTGACCTTATCCAGTCCGGCAGCCCCAAATGATGGATAGCGAGTCAAGAGACGTTCCTTCTCATCGGTGAAAAGCGCTACCCTGGTGCCGGGAACCCGGGCACGGTTCTTCACTACAAAATCGGCGGCACGATAGGTAGCACTAATTGCATTCTGCGATGCGGCATCGGCATACCAGCTGTCGTACATATCAAAATAAAAGAAACCATCGCCACCGTACGCAAGAACAGAACCGGCATCGCGCAGGATCTGATCCCGGAATTCCTGATTTGAAGCGGCTCGCCCCAGGGATTCAACGCTTTCGTTCAACGTTATTTCGGAACGGGGCGTGCGGTGATCCATCTCCTGACAGAACAGCAAACCGGCAGAATGAGCCGCAGCAATTGCAAAATTTCCGGAGGCGCCATAACCGCCAACGCAACGACAGAAAGAGTAATTACTTACCTGAAATACTGCATCGATGCCGTTCTCTCCGGTAAGTTCATGCAAATGGGAGCGTGCAGTCTGTCCCCACAGTGGAGAGCTGTAATAGGTTCCGACAATGATGTCCCGCCCCATCTCCTGTTTTAATGTTCTTGCAAAAAGTTTATTCATTTCCGCCAGAGAAACACTGCTGAACTCTCTTCCGTCAGCGATCTTACGATCGAGGCCGGTCTTCCCGGCGCTCCAGAAGGGCCGACTTTTCCACTCGTCTTCACTGAACAGTGGAGCCTCCTCAAGTGTCACATCCTGGTCTTCCCAGGCCCGTTGCAACGCGTCATCAGTTTTATATTTTTTCTTCAGCCATTTACGATATGCCTTGATTGCAGCAGGAGAGTAATCCGCCTGCCCGCGCCAGCAATTGTACTCCCATTGGAAAAACTGTCCATCATGCCCGCCGGCAATTCCAAAGCCGGCAACAATCTTTCCTGCCGGACTTTGTTTCAAAAAACGAGCAACCTTTCTAAGCCCTTGACAAACATAGCGCTGATAATCTTCAGAAGAATAACTTATAGCATAATGACGATGCTTTGCCGGATCCGGTCCAGCTCCGCCGAATCCGCCGAATGCCATGAAAGAACGAATCCCCAGTTCCCCTTTTTCATTGCGGAAGATACTGTCCGGATACCTGGTGTAAAACTCGGGGCCGCCATCGACATCGATATTGAGCAATACCCTCGCATTCGGGGCTGCATCATGCATGAACAGCAGCTCATTTTCCAGCCGGGTGAAATCAAAATTTCCATTTCCCAGATAAGGAGACATGTCCCAGGTCATCTTGTCCCACCATAGGGTGATCCCCGCGTTGAAGGAAAAGAGCAGATTCATTCCGGATTGTCCGAACTCTTTGTAATCGATCGATCCCTTGTAGCTCTTTAAAACAGCTTCCCGGCCATCCAGCAACACTACAACTCGCCCATTGCGACGAACGACTTTCGCAGTAGCAGGAGTAATCTTTTTCAGAGAACTCAGTACCTTTTCCCTGTCGGGATATGGAGCTTTGGGCGTGTAAATGCCTTTAAATCGCTCTCTTTTTTCCGCGATTCTGATTTGCGAGGAATCGATTTGAACTGTAACCGGATTGCCGGCCAGCAGAATCTCCAGACACATATATCGGGCTCCGTGGTCAACAGGAGATCTCCGGGTGATGGTGTATTTTCCCGTGGCATATAGTACCTGATACCCCGGGAGGAATTCCGAAACGGAATCAATAACCAGCTTATCCTCATTCAGCATCAACAGTCGCACAGAAGCAATCGCTCCCGGCACTCGATCGAGCACTTCGAGATCAATTGCGGCATCGTATCCGGTACGATTTCTCACTTCTACCGGAGAAGAGCGCCAAACCGTAACGCCGAGATGATTTTTCTTCTCTATGATCTTACTGGACTTATCATACACACTGCGGCTCCCCCAGTCGTCCCGGATAAGTTCGGCATGGCAGATCAGACTCCCGCAAACAACTGCTATGATCGAGAAAAAAAATAACATGGCAGATCACTTGTTCTATTTTACTTTTTTTACAATGTTGACAAAAAGCCTTGGTTCAGAAAAATATACGGTACCGTTTGTCTTTCCAAGATAAAACCGCAGATAGAAAAATCTGGCTCCCCGAGGAATTTCTTTGAATCTTACAGAGGTTTCCACCTCGCCCCAATCGAAGGTTCCGGAGCGTTTGGGTGTATCCCGTCCGGCAAGATAACCTGTCTCGGAATAGAATGAGACATTTGCAAAGCCACCATCAGATACATTTTCATTTTTCTGCCGGAATTTCAGCGTTATCTGTAATTCCTCCCCTGCCGCCGGACGCGGGAATTTTTTCAGATCAATTCCGCCCTGGTAAATTCCAAAATAATCAACGGCATTCTCACTGCTTATCCTGATGGCTCTGCGTCCGGAATTCTCATCACAGACGACCGATGATACACTCCCGGGGGTTCCTTTGATCACATCAGCCTGCCAGCCGGGAATTCTTCCATCAACCACATTAAACTCAGGATTGATCAACGGAATCTCAACCGCAGTCACTGCAACACATACCATTATGGCGAATAACCAGAAATAAAACCTCATTCCACCCCCCGAAATTGCTATTTTCTGGACATGTAAGATCATAAAAATAAATGACTATTCTTTGTTTCCCGTGTAATCCGGATGCAGCCAGTATTGTGTTGAAGAGGGGGCGATGTCAGCATTGATTTTACCGATCTCCCCGTGGCTGACAGATTGCGCATGACCGTCAACAAAACCGAGATTCATACGTTTTCCATGGCAGAAGAAGCTTACAGTCCAAGTGCTCATGTTCTCGGCCTCAACTGTACCGTGTCCTTTCAATGCATGTGCAAAAATGTTATTCCACTTTTTTGCATCCCCCCACAACACTTTGTGCGAAGGCTTGACAACACTGCCGGTTTTCACCGGCTTGCAGAGCTTCCCTCCCTGGGTTAAAATATTCCCATCCGCCTGTATGTATCCTAAAAAACCATTGTAAAAGAAAGGAGAAGCCCAGACACTGTCCATATAATTATTTACACCGGTAATGGCAATACGTTCCGTACGACATCCTTTTTTCACCACCTCTTTCGAAGCATATTTCATATCAACCAGCAGATATTGCGGACGATCTCTTTCCTCTCCCACAATCCGATTCCCGACCAACGGCAGAAAATCATCGTGATCATTCGCATAGTGCAAACCGGAAAGAACAAGTTCTTTCAAACTGTTGATGCAATTAATCTCAACTGCTTTTCCCCGCGCTCGATTAAGCGCCGGCAGTAGCATACTCGCCAGAATGGCAATAATCGCAACAACTATCAACAATTCAATTATAGTAAACTTTTCGTTCCAGTTCGACTTTCGCATTTCTTTCTTTCGGCTTCTGTAAAAGCGATGTGATGCGTAAACGCTCTGGCAACATTGCTTCAATCGGATGGATATCCAACTTGACAACTTGTTCCTTTCCTCGCATAACCATGTCTGATGCAACATGACCGCCTCACTTTCCCGATGGTTGTGGTATTGCATTCTACACTTGGAAATTCTTTCTGCTATTCTGCTGTGGTTTCAGCAGAAACCGGCAGACCGAAATATTCGCAGTAACGATTGAACAGCCCCCGGGCGGACCTGTAACAGGAATTTGGACTCATGAAGTGTGAAAATTCAAACGTGATTGCCTTGGAGATTCGGGCAGCCTCCGCAGCTCTCAGTTTCAGCAGCATCTTTTCCCATTTGATCGGGAGAAACTTGATCGGCATGTCACGATCGAAAGATTCACAATTTGTCCAGCTTTGCATATGGAAGATATCCGCCAGTTCACGATTTGCGCTCATAAACTCCTGAAGTTCCGAATACTCGCAATGCCCGTCTTGAAACGCCAGAATATCCACAGCGCCACTGATGCCGGAAAGGATGTCATTCCATTCTTTTACATGTTCATCCACCGTGATGGATCTGCTGTCGCGCTTCAAATCACTTTTGAATGCACTGACAGATTTTGCTCCGTCGATGAATGGAGAAATCATCACCGGCAAATTGTCGGAAATTTCTTTACAATGACTGCCTATTTGCGCATAAACATCAACGATTCCACGACGGACGCGGCTGACTTCCTGTGTCAAGTACCATCCCTGAAACGCCTTGCGATGGCCATACCTTTTCCATACCTCATCGACCACTGCACGATTGATATCCCGTTCACGCTCCGCCTCTCCAGCTGGCCAGTAGCGACCCGAATCATACGTTCCCATGAAGAATTTCATCTGATACTGCTCCGCCAATTCCAGGAAAAGATCCACTAGATCTATCGGAGGCAGGTAGGCCTGTTCCTTCCTGACCAGAACCTCTGAAGGATAAGTCATCCAGCGACGATGTCCGCAACGAATCAGAATCACGGTGTCAATGCCGATCGCATGCATCTGCTGAAAATCGGCCTCCCATTCCCGACGTCCCCAGTTCTGGTGCGGAATGTCATGTGAGATCTCGTCGAGAAAAGTTCCTGTTATCTTCATTTTTAAGTCTCCCAGGCTATCATCAATCGCTTTTGAATTTTATTATAGCGGATCGTAATGGATTTGCCAACTGATTTTCTCAAATTTAACGGCGAAAAAATAATAAATTGTGCAAAATCATGCAAAATAAATTTGAAAACCGAAGATTGAATATTATTTTATCAGAAGGAGTTGCATTCGATCCAACGGGAGAAGCATGAGGCAGACAGAAGAAACTCATAAGGCCCGGATAAGAAAAATTGCGGCAGCAATACAACAGGGCAGGAAAGGTTGCTTCATGAAACGGAAAAAACGGGCGACGCTGGAGACGGTTGCAAAACTTTCCGGATTTTCCATCTCGACGGTTTCGCGGGTGCTATCCGGCTCACTTCGGATCAGTCCGGAAACTCGGCGCGAAGTGATTCGTTGTGCTGCCCGGTGTTCCTATCACATCGAAAGTCGAAATGTTGCTCTGATCACCTATGATGTGGGAAACTACTTTTCTCTGATGCTCTCCCATTTATTCAAGGAATTGGAACATCAGGAACTTCGTCCTCTCGTCATCTCGCGATCTACACTGGAATTACTCGAGGAAATTCCAATCCGGGGTGCAATTTCGCTTCTTTCTGATGAGGGCTTGGAACATTTCTGGGGAGCCCATTACAACTGGCCACTTGTCTGCATCAACACGCCCCCACTCCGGTTGGAAAATATATTTTCCGTAAGTTGCGATGACACGCAGGCAATTACACAGGCGGTGAAACGGCTTCATGCTCTGGGACATCGGCGGATCGGCAAAATCTGCCTGAAGACTTCGGGAAGCAACTGGAATGTCTATCGGCGTGACCAATGCTTTACTTCTCTGGCGGCAGAGTATGAAATCATCCCCTTCTCCTTCAACGTCACATTCATGGACTTCAACGAAATTCTCAAGGTTCTCCGGCAGTTGCTGGACAACCGGGTTACTGCATTAATTTCAACCAGCGAAATGGTCACTCCCCTGCTGGCACAAGCGGTCGAACTGCTGCGGATTTCCATACCGGAACAGCTTTCGATCATCGCCTGGAGCACTGGAGAATTTGACGGCTTCTATTCCTCCTGGGAAACGTTTCGTCAAGATTATGATACCATTTCCCGCAAAGCAGTAAAAACTCTCCAGACACTTTTCGCCGGAGGAATCCCCAAAGAGGCGGATCAGCAGATTGCGTATCAAATTCACTCCGGTTGCAGTCTTGCACCTCCCCCCCTCCAATGACAAAGAAAATTACTCCCCAAACCATAGTTTTGACCTGCCGGAACATTTTCCCGGGAAAAACTTTAAACTTCAAACCTATCCTATGATAAGCAATGGTTGGTATCAATGCATTCTCTCGTATCCTGGACTGCAGACTGTCTTTGGCCCCTCTTCGAGTAGGCAAAGAGGGGCTACGGAGATTTCCGACTCCTGCACGGCACGAGCGGAATATGGAACATAGGTAAAGAAATGAAGGCCGGAGAAATTTAAGGAGCAAACCTCCAGTCCTCTCGCGCCCGTGAGAAGTCTGAGCCGGGTTGATACTTATCCACATGCGGCCCTGCGGGCCTTACCTGTCGGGCTTCTCCCGTCAACTCCTCAATCGCCGGAGCGACTCCGCTCGACTCCGTTCGATTACGGCGATGAACGCGCTTTACGGGGCGCTAACCTAGCCGCAGAGGATGCTTCGCGGAAAAACCGCCGCTCAACTGCGCCAGATTGCGTCCGAAGCATCGGAGGGCATCCGCCAGTCGCCGCGCGGCGAAAGCGCAATCGTCCCCACCTTCGGCCCGTCCGGAATGCAGCTGCGCTTGAACTGCTGCTGGAAAAAGCGCCGCAGGAAAATCTTCAACGTCCGCTCGATCGTCTCCTCATCGTACACCTCGGCGAACGCCGCCCCGGCCAGCGCCCGGATCTTCTCCGGCTCCGCACCGTACTTGATGAAGTGATAGAGGAAGAAGTCGTGCAGTTCATACGGCCCGATCAGCTCCTCGGTCTTCTGATTGATCGAACCATCCGCCGAAGCGGGCAGCAGTTCCGGACTCACCGGCGTATCGATCACATCGCGCAGCACCGCCGCCAGTTCCGGCGCCGAACGCTCCGCCGTCGTCTCGATCAGAAAACGGATCAGCGTCTTCGGAATCGAACAGTTCACCGCGTACATCGACATGTGATCCCCGTTGTAGGTGCTCCACCCCAGCGCAATCTCCGAGAGGTCGCCGGTTCCGACCACCATTCCGCCGGCCTCGTTGGCGATGTCCATCAGGATCTGGGTCCGTTCCCGCGCCTGCACGTTCTCGTAAGCGGTATCCAGTTTGGCCGGATCGTGCCCGATGTCCTCGAAGTGGCGGAGGCACGCCGGGCGGATATCCACCTCGCGCAACGTCACTCCGAGCAGTTCGCAGAGCTTCACCGCGTTGCCGCGGGTCCGGCCGGTGGTGCCGAAGCCGGGCATGGTCAGCGCGACGATGTCCGACGCCGGCCGCCCGATCAGGCGACAGCACTCCGACGCCACCAGCAATGCCAGCGTCGAATCCAGTCCGCCCGAAATGCCGATCACCAGCTTTTTCGCCCCGGTATGTTCCACCCGCTTCGCCAGACCGGCGCACTGGATGTCGAAAATCTCCGTGCAGCGCTCGCGCCGGTGCTCCACATCCCCCGGCACAAACGGGCGCGGTGGATTGTACGCAAATGCGAAATCCGGCGAACCTTCCACCCGGTCGAGCGGAATCGTGCGGAACCTCTTCCCTTCCGGCAGCGGATTGTCATGAAAACTGCTCTCGCTCAGCCGCGCCGCTCCGAGCCGGTCGAAGTCCACATCCGCCAGTAGCAG
Source organism: uncultured bacterium (assembly GCA_900551245.1). Classification (GTDB taxonomy): domain Bacteria; phylum Verrucomicrobiota; class Lentisphaeria; order Victivallales; family Victivallaceae; genus Victivallis. The sequence goes on from URVC01000003.1 coordinate 128,321, forward strand.
CGACCCTTTCCGCGCGAAACGGCGGTTCTCGGCGGCGAGCCGCCCGTTGTCGGCGATGAGTGCATGGCCGCCGAACACCACATCGGTGGTCGATTCATGCACCCCCGCCGAAGCGAGCACATAGGCCGCCAGGCAGCGGGCGCTCTGCTGACGCACCAGTTCCCGCCGATACTCCGCCTTCGCGGCAAGTTCGGTTCCGGCCGAAGGGTTGAAGATCGCCCGCGCCCCGCCGAGCGCCAGCAGCGAACTCGGCGGCAACACGCCCCAGAGATCCTCGCAGATCTCCACCGCGAACTGGAATCCCCCGCCGCAGTCGAAGAGCAAATCCGTGCCGAACGGCAGGCTCCGCGCACCGAACGCCACGCTCTCTCCGACGATTCCCCGCCCGGAGCGGAAGTGGCGCTTCTCATAGAACTCCCGGTAATTGGGCAGCAGCGTCTTGGGGACCAGTCCGCGCAGCTCTCCTCCCTGCGCCACCGCGGCGACGTTGTAGAGGGCGTCTCCGCGGAGCAGCGGCAGTCCGAAAACCGCCACCGTCCCCTTCCCCGCGGTCAGCGCGGCGAATTCGACGGCCGCCTCCGCCGACCGTTCCAGCAGACGGCGCTGGAAAAAGAGGTCGCCGCAGGAGTAGCCGGTAATGCACAGTTCGGGGAAAACCACCGCCGCAGCTCCCGCTTTCGCCGCCTTTTCATACCCTTCCGCAAGTTTCGAAAGGTTGAAGTCAACATCCGCCACCCGGAGTTCGGGGACCACCGCCGCCAGCCGATAAAATCCAAACATCGTTACGCACCGTTATCTCGAACAATTCAAACTGTTTCAACGGCATAATGTACCCGGTCAAACGGCCGGTTGCAAGCAGAAGCGGCGAAAAAATCGTTCAGCCGATCAGGGAACGGAAGTTGCGCACCTTGTGGAACGTGGTCAGATTGTTGTCATGCGCGCTCTTCGCCCGCCGGTCCCCGGAACGGCTGAGAACCACCAGATCCTCCCCGAAGAACGCCAGCGTCGCGTAGTGGCGCGAACCGTTCTCCGACGGGCCGACCGCCACCATGCCCGCCTCGGTCCAGTTGAGGCAGTCCGGCGAATAGAGCAGCCGGAGGCGGCGACGGTTCGAATGGATTCCATCCGCCTGTGACGCGACCATCCAGTAGAGGCGCGACACCGGGTCGTAGTCGAGGTGAAACTTCATGTTGCCTCCCGGGAACGGGATCAGAAACGGCACCCTTCCATCCGGCAGAAGATAGCGTTCGATCTTCAGGGAGCCATCCTCCTGCTCCACGCCCCGGAGTGCGGCGGCGAGGTTCTCATATCCGGTGTAGGCGCGCATCAGCAATAGAACCGAGCGGCCGGAGGGGTCGTAGAAACAGCTCGCCGGATTGTGCATGCGCACCACGTTGGTTTCCAGAATTCCCGGCGTTTCGTACGCGGCGGGGAACCGTGTCGCGCACAGCCCGACTCCCGCCGCCATCGCCAGCGCCGGCCGGGGATCGAACCGTTTTGAAAAGGTCCAGTTCGCCGGGTCGGCCAGATCAGCGTCCTCCGGAGCCGACATCAGGACCGGTGCGACATCCGGCCAGGAGTGATTTCCAAGTGACTGCTCATAGACCGCGTAAACCCGGCCGTTGTGGATATCCACCCGCCCGCAGCTCTGGTGGTGATGATGTTCTCTCTCCAGCACGGCGGGGGCGCTCCAGCTCTCGCCGTTGTCGGTGCTGCGGCTGATCAGCAGTGCACCGCTGTGGCCGAGCATCCACAGGCCGCTCGACGTGCGGAACAGCGTCTCGTGCATCATCGGCAGCCGGGAAGCAGATTCGCGCCAGCTCTCGCCACCGTCGTCGGAGAGAAAAATCCGGATCTGGTTGCCCGCCTGATAATCACCTGTCCGGGAACGCGGACCTTCCAGCGCCGCGGTGCCGGGGCCGCCGAGATCCACGGCGGCGATCAGGCGGCGGTTTTCCCCGACCAGAATCGCCGGCGTATAGCAGTAGATTCCGGCGGGATCGGGGGATTCAAACAGGATCTGTTCATCGGCAATGAGTTTCATGGGAAGGACCTTGCGTTTCCGGATTTCTTTCTGTCAGCAGGAGAGTATACTCTCTCTTTTTGGCCTTTGCAACAGAGATGGGAATTTTTCCGGCAAAAGAGTGTTGAAACATTTCAGAACGTTTCAGCATTCCGGTGTGATTTCCGGACGGGATTGCGGGGTATCACCTGACCCGATAAAAAAACTCCTGCCCGGATTCGTGCCAGGCGGGAGAATCATTGCATGAGGCGCCGTTATTTCTTCTTGAGTTCCGCGGCAATCCGTTTCATCTGCGTCGGGATGTCGATCTTCTGCGGGCACTTCTTGAGGCAGACGCCGCAGGAGACGCAGGAGGCCGGGCCGCCCTCGTTCGGCAGAGCGTCGATCGCCTTCTTGAATGCGGCGAAATTTCCGTCGATCTTGTACTGGTTGTACGCGCCAAACACCCGCGGAATCGCCACCTCAACCGGACACGGCACACAGTAGTTGCACGCGGTGCACGGCACCGAATCCACCTTCTGATAGGCGGCCAGCGCCGAAGCGAGCGTCAGCCGTTCCGAATCCGAAAGCGGACGCAACGGCGAATAGACCCGCAGATTCTCCTTGAGGTGGTCCATGCGGTTCATGCCGGAGAGCACGCAGATCACGTTCGGCAGTGAGGCCACATAACGGAACGCCCAGTCAGCCGGACTCGCATCCGGAGCGGAGGTTTTGAGGATCTTCGTCGCTTCCGGCGTCAAAGTCGCCAATGTACCGCCGCGCAGCGGCTCCATCACGATCACCGGAATTCCGAGCTTCGTCACGATCTCGTACTGCTCGCGCGACCGGTAGTTGTGCCAGTCCAGATAGTTGATCTGAAGCTGGACGAAATCCCACGGATGCGCCTCCGCGATCGTCTTGAGCACATCCGGCGAATCGTGGAAGGAGAAGCCGACGTAGCGGATTTTCCCCTCCTTCTGCATCCGTCTCACGAAATCATACAGTCCGCACCGTTTCACCGTCTCCCAGTTGCCGCGGTTCAGCGCATGCAGAAGATAGAAGTCGAAATAACCGGTCCGGCACTTCCGCAACTGCTCCTGAAAGATGCGCTCCGCATCCTGAAGGCTCTTGATCGAGCGGACCGGCAGCTTGTCGGCGAGCAGATAGGACTCCCGCGGATACCGGCTCAGCGCCTCGCCGACGAAGAGTTCACTCCGTCCGCCGTGGTAAGGCCAGGCGGTGTCGAAGTAGTTGAGTCCAGCCTTCATGGCGTAATCCACCAGCTTCTGCCCGGCCGCGCTGTCGATGGCGCCGTTCTTCTGCGGCAGCCGCATCATGCCGAAGCCGAGCAGTGGCAGCGTGAGGTCGGTATCCCGGAAACGGCGCCGGGTCAGTTTGCCACTTTCCGTACCGGCATCCGCTCCCGCCGCGGCGGCACCGGTCTGCGCCGTCAGCCGGGCGAGCGGAGCAAGCGCGGCCAGCGTCAGCGTGCATTTCAAAAAATCGCGTCTATCCATGATTGTCTCCGTCGTTTTCGAAGATTGCTCTTTTCTATAGTATACCCCTTCAATCGGTATGCCGTCAATCCCTTTTTGCGAAAAAAAATCAGTGCCGTCCCATAATTCTTTGAAATCGTCATTCTAACCACCCTATTTGAGCCTGAGTTGATTGTTTTTTAAAATTACCCATTTCCGGTTTTTCCTTTTCGTTGAGTTGGA
>URVC01000004.1 GCA_900551245.1 uncultured bacterium
GCATCCAGAACCATCATCTTTCAACTTTTTCTTTTCCTATGGGATGGCTGTGAAAAAAATTTGTAATACTATAGATGAAATCCGAGGAAATACAAACAGAAATCACGCAGACGAAAATGATAAAACGCCCTCGCAAATGAGCCTCGATGCCGCATCTGTGCTCCCGGACGCCATTTGACAAACCGCCTGTCGAATGATATACTTTCCCCGGATGCAACGAAAGGCAAGTTCATGGAATTCTGGAGAATCGAACTGGCGGAATGTCCGCGCCTCGTGGAGTTTCCCTACAAACTTCTGCGCGTCGGCTCGTTCCGCGACTGGAAACCGGCACGGGTTGGACCGTTCCGGTTCCAGAACGAACTTCAGATCAGCCTCCGTCTCGGCTCCGAGGCGGAAACGATGGAGAATTTCATCAATGACACCCGCACCACCAACCGCTTCCCGCATGTCCTGTTGAAACTGCCCGGCGACCAGTACAGCGGCGACTGCGCCAGCCCGTGGGATGCCGTTACCTTCACGTACCCCGCCGACCTGTACGGAGAACTCATTCTCGCCAAGAATCTGGAGAGGATTCCATGCTGGGACTTCAAGATGACATCTGAAATCGCCATCCTGTTGCGCCGGATTCGCACTCTCATGAAACATTCGCAGGAAAAGACGGTTCCGGACCGCCTGGATCTTCTGGCCTTCCAACTCTTCGAGGAGCTGGTGTTCCATCGCCTTCTCGCGCAGGATACTCCGGATTACATCGAAGCGAAGATACGGAAAATCGCCTCCGAGTTTCAGCTCGACTTCATGGATGCGCTCGATCTGGAACAGGTCGCCCGCCGAAATGGGATGTCCCGCAGTACCTTCTTCCGCCACTGGAAACGCTGTTTCCAGGAGCCGCCGGCAAAATATCTGTTGAATTTGCGCCTCAAGGAATCCATCCGGATGCTGACGGAAAGCGACAGCAAAATCCACGAAATCGCCCGCGCCCTCCATTTCCGGGACTCCGCCTATTTCTGCGCCGTCTTCAAACGACGCTACGGCATCTCCCCGATGCAATACCGGAAACAACCGTTTCTGTGAGACAAAATCAATATTTTTTTGAGACGCTCCCATCTTGCGCTTTTTCTGTTTCCAAGGTATAATAAAGAGAGAAACACAACAGAAAGGGCCCTCTTTCATGGAAATGTTGATTCCAACCGGCTTCCGTGCAAACGGTGTTCCCCGATTCACTCTGATTGAACTGCTTGTGATAATCGCGATCATCGCGATTCTGATGGGGCTCCTGCTGCCGGCGCTGAACAGCGCCCGCGAACGGGGGCGCTCGATCACCTGTCTCAACAACCTGAAAACGATCGGTCTGGCCAGCAACATGTATGCAGGCGATTCGGATGATTATTTGCCGGCCAACCGCGGCAAGAGCCAGGGGGAGACCTCAAGCTACTATTACTTCAACCATCTGATCGGCCCCAATCCGGCATTTCCCGACGACCCGTGGAACGGCCGGAACATCGTCAACGGGCACTACCTCAACGTACCCGTCCTCGCCTGCCCCTCCCAGCAGGCGCTCGGTTTCAACGCGGTGGACGGCAGTTCGAATTTCTGGACGCAGTACACCCATTACGGCATCAACACCCATTTCTTCACCTCGGAAGCCGGCGTATACCGCAAATTGACCAGCATCCGTTTCCCCTCCGCAAAGTTGATGATCTGCGACACATGGGCCATCACCGGAACCATGTTGAATGTCACCAGAGGACGTTACCGGTTCTATTTCGATGACACTACGCTGGCCGGTTACGGCTGGGTCGCCGGACGCCATGCAGGCCGTGCCGGCTTCGTTCATCCGGATGGCTCCGTCACCACCTACCAGATTACCCAACCATATGCAGCGCCCTGGGAAACACCGCTGATCCACTATGTTTCCACCAACGACGCAAACACCAAAAAATACCACCTCTACGGAGCTCAGGAACGATGAACCGTCTCGCCCTTTTCCTATGTTTCATTGCCTTCACGCTCGCCGCGGGCAGCGAACCGCTCGTGCTGCTGCAAAACGGCACCTTCACCCTGCCGGTACGCGGACGGACGGAACTGCGTCAAAGCGGCGCCCCGGCCCGGCTGTGGCACCCTTCGGCGAAAAACAGCCTGTTCTTCGACTGCGCCCAGACGCCCATCGACCCCGGGGAATATTACACCTTCTCTCTGCTGGCTCGGACAGAAGGCGATGATCCGGTCAAACTCAGGATCCAATTCTCCGCCGACGACGGCACGCAGGGGCGGAAATACCTCACCATTCTGCCTGACACCGGCTGGCGCCGCTACCGGATTCGCACCGACGAGCTCCGAAAAATTCTCCACGGCAAATCCATCTGTTCCATCCGCTTTTCGGTGAATCAGTCCGGCCGCGCCCTGTTTCTGGACGATATCCGCTTTTCCCCGCGGGAACTCAGCGCGCGAATCCCCGATCTGCCGCCGGTGACGGCCTCCACCAGTTTCCCCGCTCACACCGACGACGCCATCATCCGCGCCTGTCTGAACGCCCCGGAATACCGGAAGAAGATGGCGGCCATTGAGAAGCTGCGGCAGCGCTATGCCGCGCAATGGAATCATCCGCGCAACCGAACCGCCGACGCCCAGGCGGAATATGATGCGATCCGTCCTGACGGCTCCATCGCGTCGCTCTCTCCGGAGAAGGTCCGCCAGCGGGAACGGGCGGGCAAGAGCAATCGCGGAGACCATGAGGGTGTGATGCGCCAGATTCTGCCGGAGGTCTCCCGGATCGCCCGGCACTGGAAGTACGGACGCGTCGACCGGACGCTCGAAAACAGCAAAAAACTGCTCCGGATGTTCAACTATTACCTGTCGATGGAGGCGAACCGGCTCGGGGAGCACGAACGTTGGGTCACGACCAGTTTTTACGCGCCGGCGCTCGCGGCGAACGCCTATTTCACCTTTTTCCGCGAGATGGAAGCGGTCGAAAAAGGAACCGAACAGAATCCGGAACTGGTTCTTCTCAACCGGCTTTGCCGGGAAATCGTCGCCTATGCCTTCGTCTACCCGGACTACAACCGCCCCGGTCCGCTGCTGACTGCCCGGTGTTTTCGGTTTCACGACGCCTGGACCGGCGGCAATTTCGGGTACCGCAACCTCTACGAAGCCGCGTTGATCTGCCGGAATCCCCGCATGATGGATCTGATCGCCGAAATCAGTCGCGACGCCCTCAGCATCACCAGCTTCCAGGCGAGGGATTCCTCCTTCTGGCGAGAGGGGCTCACCGCCGACGGCGGCGGATGGGGACATGGTGAAATTCATTATCTCTTCCGTTACCCCGCCGACGGCGTCCGCGGCATCGTCCGCAATCTGCTCCGGCTGAAGGGCACGCTCTGGGATAACGAGATTCCAGCCGCGCAATACCGTCTGCTGGTGGAATACCTGAAAACCTGTCTGTGGTTCTGTCTGGAACCGGCGAAATACGGCCCGACCCTGACCGTTCCGGACCGGGAGTGCATGCGCTGGACGCCGGACGGCGGATTCCTCTCCATCGACGTGCTGCTCTCCATCGCACAGCCGCTGGCGGAACTCCTGCCGGCAAAGGAAACCGAGTTGCGGCACGAACTCGACACCATCCTCCGCATCTGCAAAGGCGAAGAACCGGAATACACCGGAGTCCGCTTCTGGTGGAACAACGACGACCTCGTCATTCGCCGAAAGAACTGGTTCGCCGGCGTCAACATGGTTTCAAAACGGACGATCGGCGTGGAAACCGCGGCTCTGGCCAGCATCAAAACCGATTATTTCGCCGACGGCGCCACCTGGCTTATGAAAAACGGAGCCACCTACACCGTTGCCAAAGGATTCTTTCAAACCTGGGCGGTGCCCGGCACCACGGTCCGCGCCAGAGAGATCGAGCACACCGACACCGCCTGGCGGGCCTATCGCGGCACCTCCGGATTCGCCGGGGGCGTGGCGGACGGCGCATACGGGTGCGCCGCCTTTCTCTACGGCAAACAGCCCATTCGGACTGCACCCGATCCGGCACTGTACGGCGTGACCGCCCGGAAAAGTTACTTCGCCTTCGACGACCAGCTGCTCTGCCTCGGAGCCGATATCCGCAACGAAAAACCGGAGCTGCCGGAACCGATCGTCACCACAGTCGACCAGACCGAATGGATAACCCCCGCCGAAATCGAAATCGACGGAGTCATCGCCCGCAAACAACCCGGAGAAACGTTCCATCTTACGGGCAAGAGCGGTGCCGTCTGGCAGAACGGAATCGGCTACCTGGTGATGCAGGGCGGCCCCATGACGGTTTCCGGCGAAACACGCCCGGAACGCTGGCTGGAATTCAACCGCAGCCGGAACAGTCGTCAGAAGAACCGCCCGAAGCAGGCGTCGATTTTCCAGATCACCATCGACCACGGCCGCGCGCCGGCGGGGGGCAGCTACGCCTATCTCGTGGACTTCGAAGTGAAAAACCTCGCGGAACTGGAGAAGAAGTATGAGAATTCCCCGATCCGGATTCTCGCAAACAATGCGGAAGTTCAGGCGGTTTACCATCCGGAACTCAAACTGCTCTACGCAATCTTCTACCGCGCTGGAGCCAGCTTCCGGAACGGAGACGACCTCTGGCGGGCAAATACGCCGGCAATCATGATGCGGAAAGAGGATGGAGACGGCACCTGTCGCCTGCTTGCCGCCGACCCCGAACAGGACGTAAAAAAACAGGAGGCGGTGTTCACCGTCGAGCGAAGAGGAAAACGTTCGACATACACGGTTGCTCTGCCGTCCGTGCCGTACTGCGGCAGAGCCGGGGAACTTTCGTTCAAGAGTGAGTAATACGGCGATTTTGCCGACGTTCCCCGGAAATTTTGAACGCCGGCAGTGCGAAACAGATCACACCGCCGGCAGGAATCAGTCAGACATGGATACCCGGGATCAGCTTCCCGGCATCAGGGCGCGACGCACCACTTTTGACGCCTCCCGGTAGGCCTCGAAGGTCCAGTGAGTCCCGTCCGGCCGGGCGTATTCCGCAGCGAGCTGCCCGGTCGAGTCGCGGAGCACCGAATGCAGATCGATGAATCCGGCAAACTCCCGCTCGAAAATCTCCCGGTTGACCCGGTTGAGCTCCACGATCTTATCCTGGTACTGGAACCGGTTCCAGGCGTCCGGACTGCGCAACGGCGCGATGCTGTTGAGCCACACCTCGATGCCGCGCTCCCGCATCAGCCCGGCAACATACTTGAGCCGGTTCACGGAGTCGTTGAACTCCCGCTCGATCCCGTTGATGCCGATGTTGATCACCACCCGCCGCGGAGCGTTCGGGAAAATGTCCTCATCCAGCCGGAAGTAGAGGCCGTTGATGTTGTCCCCGCCGATGCCGCGGTTGAGGTGCGAAAGCTCCGGAAACGCCTCCGCGGTCGGCCAGATTTCAAAGATCGAGTCCCCGTAAAAGATCGTATCGACCGGACCATGTTCCAGCGTCCGCCAGCGGACAATGTCGTGCCAGCGCTCGCGCGTTTCAAAAAAGGCGTAGATTGCATTCCGGTCCTGTTCCGAGAAAAGTTCATTTACCGGCATCATTTTGCCACCTCCATAATCTTTGCTTCTCCATATGCGCCGGGATCTTTCCCGTCGGCGATTCCGCCGAACCATTCCAGCCAGTGGCGCCCCGCGCGGTCGCGGTCATTGACCAGAACACTCAGCCGCAGCCCGAGGCCGGGACGGTACCGGATGTTCAGCGTCTCCCAGGGAATTGCCACGCGATACAATAGCACACCGTCGTCAACTTTGCTATGGGAAACAATTCCCGGCACCGGAGCGGCCAATGCCATCCGGTTGAGATTCATGCTCGCCCAGACCCACGAACGGTTGTCGGCAGCGACGCCGAACTCGGCGTAGGCGGTCTCCTGAATCCCATCGTTGTTGGCCCGGAACATATCCGCCTGCGGCACACTGATCCCGATCTGCAGAGAATCGCCGTTCCAGAGCGAAGCATCATCCCCGGCGGGCAGAAATTCCCGGTCTTTAACCTCACAGCCGAGATAGAGGTATGTTTCATCGCAGGCCAGACGGAGCTTCCCGGCCGGACGATCCACCTCGCCCTTGAGCGCATGGCGGCTGAAAGTCCCGGTCTCCAGCGCATAGGTTCCGGCGGCCGGCCACTCTTCGACCGGAAGCGACACCGCATCGCGGCAGTAAGGAATCCGGACCGGCAGCGGGTTGCCCGGCAGCGCCACCCGGAAGGGATTTCCGGCCGCCGGCGTGAGCTGCGCTTCATATCGGGTCGGCCGGGCGACAACCGCCGCCTGCGGAAGCGCGAGCACCGTCCGCTCTCCCACCCGGGCGGAACCGGAACCGATCACCTTGCCATCCTCGGCGACAATCTCCACCTTCGCCTGACGTTCCTTCGGATCGTTGGCACGCAACACGAAGGAGAGGGCCGGCATGCCGTCCTTTTCGGCCGGTTTCACCTTGGCCACAGTCAGCTTCGGCAGGATCTCCAGCGTCTTCTGCCAGATGTAACGGGTGGAACCTTTCTGTTTCAGCATGAGAAAGAGATCGCACTCACCCGGCGCGGCTTCTGGAGAAACGGCAAGGCGCACCGTCCAGTCACGCCCGCTGCCGGAAAGCTGCGCTTTTCCCGCCCGGAACGGCTGAAGCTGCAGTTTCGCACCGGCGGCAAGATGCTCCGGCAGCTGAATCTTCACCGTCAACGCTCCGCCGGGCACCGCGGCCAGCTTCTCCGGCGTGAAAACCGCATCGAACCGGCCGGCGGCAAACTGGTCGAGCGTACCGCCGAAAATGTAGGAGGGGCCTTCCCCGAGTTCCAGACGGAGAATACCGTCCGGACATTTTACGCGGGAACGGCGGCCGCATACCTCCACAATTTCCGCCTCGGGAGCCTGAAGCGCCAGCTGCATCTGCACCGGCTCCGGCACGAGCGAATAGGCCACCAGCATCGGCTTGCCCCCTTTTTCAAAGAGCCAGACCCGCATGGTCTTGCCGACGTTGAGTTCACGCAGCAGTTTCGCGTCATAGAGCATCCGAGACGCGGTCGCCCAGGCGGCGAAGGAGGGTTTCGGCTGGTAGACTTTGCTGCCCGGCGCCTGTTTGCGGATCAGGGCGAAATCCAGCTCGCGCTGTGACGTTGCCTCGTTCCAGAGGCCGATGTGCCAGACGCACGCCTTGAGGTTGGTGATCGTGAAGTTGAGGAGCATCACACGGGCGAGATAGGCGGCCTGCTGATACTCGGTCACCTCCCCGCCCGGCTTGGCGGAGTAACCGATTTCGCTGATGTACATCGGCACCGGATGCCCGGCGATGGCGGAGAGTTCGCGGTTGAGCCGGTTCAGCGTCTCAACGTATCCGGCCAGATCAGGATTCTGCGCGCCGGGAATATAAGGGTGAAGCATGACTCCGTCGATCAGCCGGTCCACGCCGTGGTTCCGGTAGTAACCGAGGTACTGGTTGTACTGATTGGCGTTCATCGGGTTGATGCAGATACCGGCAATCGCCGCCTGGGGGTCGATTTTGCGCACGATCCGGCTTTCGAACCGGATGATGTCCATCACGTCCTCCATGGTGCCGTGAAAGTTTTCACCAACCATCGGTTCATTCTGCGTCTCCCAGACCTGCACCAGTCCTTTGCGGGAGAGGATCTCCTTTTCCAGTTTCTTTTCCAGCTCCGGCCACTCCTCCGCTTTGACCGGCACCATCTTTTTGAAGGGATTCAAGATGTTCATGCACCGGATGATGTTGATCGGCTCGCGGGCGGCGATCTTCTCCGGCGTCGGCTCCGCCGCCTGAAAATCCTTCTTCTGGAAGATGGTGAAAAAGAGCTGGCGGTCCCACTTCGCGCCGCCGAGCCGCCGGAGTTCCGGATTCAACCCGCCCCATACGCCGAAGGCCGGCTGGGGAGTCGAATAGTAATCCTCCGGGAGAGGTGTGGTGACCGCAAAGGTGGCAGTGGCCTGCTTGACGCGTTTGCCCTCTTCGATCACCTCGGCAGTGACGGCGTAATAACCGGGCTCGGAGATCTCGATCGAGAGTTTCGGCCTGCCCGGCTGTGATTCGGCGGAAAAAAGTTCCCGGCCGAGTGCATCGCACCCGCGGACCTTCAACGTTCCCGTTCCGGCTCCGTGTGAAATCTGCAGCGGGAAACCCTTTTCAAAGATCCGGATGTCGCCGGGAAACTGAAAACTTATTCCGTTATTTTTTTTTTGAACCGCAGGTGCGGTTTCAATCTGCAGGTTGTCGAGGGAAATGGAGCCGGGATTCGCCCCCGGTTTCACGTGCCAGTAGAACATCAGGTTTTCCACCTTCGTTCCCCGCCAGTCCTCCGGCAGCGGCCCGATCTCATATTCGAAGGTCTTGTACTCCTTCTCCACCGGAACCGGTTCGGCGAACCGCTTCTGTTCCCCTTTCGGCGAGAAGTAGGCCAGCGGCGTTTTTCCCCGCATCAAAATGCCGAGCTTGAGCTGCGGACCGTTCTCCGGCGTGGAACTTTTCGCATCAAAACGGAGCGTGTAAACCTCGCCCGGCTTCATCGGAATCCCCTGCGCGAGATCGACGGTCTTGTCTGCCGGAGTGATTTTCAGGCTTTTGCGCCCGTGGCTGGCGTCACCGGCAACCACTTCCGCACATTTGCGGCGATTGACCCAGTACTGCGCCAGCCCCTGCTCAAACGAACCGTTCTTCAAAATTGAGGTTGCCGAGGTTTTCGCCGCCGCCTTGAGTTCGACGGAAAGGTTGTCGAGATTGACCTTGCCGCCCTCCTTGCCGGTGACGTTGAAATAGACCATCAGTTTTTTGACCGGATTGCTGCCGACCGTTTCAGGGAACGGGCCGAGTTCGATGTGGAAACGCTGAAACTCCTCCGTGAGCGGAAACGTTTTTTTGAGCTCCGGATCGCTGAAAAACTGCAACGGTTTATTTCCCTGCAGCATGATCTGCAGCCGAAGTTCAGCATCGTTGCCCCGGGCGTCGAAACTGATCTTGTAATACTGGTTCGCTTCGAAATTGATCCCCTGCACGACGCTGACCGTCTTGCCCGGAACGACCCGGATGCCGAGACTCTGCTTCCCGTCGGACGCTTCCCCGGGCTCCACCCGCGCGGCGGAGGCGTTGTTGATCCAGTATCCGCTGGTTCCCTGTTCGAACGAGGGGTTGCTGAATGCAGGCGCGGCTTGAAGCGCCGCACAGGCGAACATCGCGCCGCCGGTCAGTAAGAGAGAACTCTTCATCTTCTGCTTCCTTTCTTATTTCATCCTTTGGAAATCAACACTTTCAATAATCGGAGCGGACGGGGACGACATCGCTGACATACCATTTGTTCGGTTGAGGGAAGATATCGTGCATCTTTTCCGAACTGATACCGCGGGCACTGCCGTCGAGGAATCCCAGGTTGGCCAGCCGGTTATGATGGCAGGAGATGAACCCCTCCCCCTGTATGTTCCAGCTCATGATGGAAAAACTCTTCCAGGGATTGTTGCCGATTTCGTCATCCCCTTTCCGCGCATCCACTCCGTCGCCGAGCAGCCAGACCCGGGAGGGGGAGTTTTTCCGCACCTTGCTATTGGTGTAAACATTGACATACAACCCGCCGGGATTGCCGATTTTGGAACCGTCACGGGTGATGTCACGGTTGAACCCGTAACTGTAGACGGCGTCACTGTTGTTTTTCCAGGGCCGTTTCACCGTCTGGTTCGGGCAAAGGAAAACATCACTCACCGGCAGATATTTATCCTCCGCCAGCAGGTTTGACCAGAAGAAATTCGCCCGGAGCTGAGCCGCCATCATGAAGCCGCGGTAGTTGTCCGCATAGACCAGACAGGCCATCGTGCACTGCTTGATGTTGTTGAGGCACTGCGTCGCCTTCCCGCGCGCCCGCGCCTTGTTCAGAGCAGGCAGCAGCATGGCGGCCAGTATCGCGATGATCGCAATTACAATCAGAAGTTCGATAAGAGTGAATACACTCCGCTTCCCGTCAACCGGGCTGAGCCCGGTAAACGCCATTCCATTCCGACGGTCGCCCTTCTTCACGAGAGTGCATCCTTTCATTTTTGACTCCTCAACGGGTTGAATTTCGAGGTATGACACGGGTTGGAATTATGACATCGCGCCGTTCCATATTTCCAGTACTTGAAATACGCTCCAGCAAAAGCCGGGCGGCGGCGACGCCGGTATCGAACGGAGACTGTTCCACTGTCGTGAGGCGGGGGCGTACCAATTCGCACAACGGCAGGTTGCCGAAACCGGTCACGGCGACCTCTTCCGGCACTCGAAGTTTGAGATCCCACGCGGCATTGAGCGCCTCGCGGGCGAGATAATCGTTGAAGCAGACCAGCACCTCCGGGCGGTCGGAACGTTCCAGCAACGCGCGGGCGGTATCGTAGGCTCCCCGGAAGGAACCGTCGGCAACGGTGAGCAGCGAGGCATCCACCGGGAGGTTGTGCTCGAACATCGCCTCCAGAAATCCCTGACGACGCTCCGCACCGGAACTGGTTTCAGGGAAGGAAATTACTCCGAAACGGCGATATCCTTTCCCGATCAGAAAAGTCACCAGATCATGCATTCCGCGGCGGTTGTCGCAACCGACATAATCGAAGTCATGCCCCGGCCAGTGCTGGTCGATCGCCACAATCGGGCAGTGGATCGTACGAAGTTCCGCAAGCCGGTCGCCGGGCTCCGCCGATTCCGGCGGAAACAACAGGATGCCGTCCACCCGCCGACGGGCAAACCGGCCGAGCAGTTCAACATTGTCCTTGACCAGCTTATCCCACTGGATCACAAAGGAATCATAATTGTTTTCATGAAGGATCTGCTGAATCCCCTCCATCACCTGACCGGCGAACTGGCAGCAGAAGTTGTTGTAGGCGATCCCGATACTGCGGCTCTGCCCGGTCTGCATGCACTGCACAGCGGCATTGGGCTGGTAGCCGTATTTGCGCGCCACCTCCGTCACCCGCTCCACCGTCGCACGCCGGATTGCCGGATTTCCTTTCAACGCCTTGGAAACGGTCGATTCGGAAAGTCCGCAGATTCTTCCTATCTCTTTCAGGGAAATCATCGTGCATCACCTGCCTTTTTCTCTCTGTGTTAATTATACTCAAAAAAAATAATATTTCAAGTACTTGAAATAATTTTTTTCAAAAAATTTTTGATTCTCTTCCGACACCGGAGGAGCGGCCGGCACAAAGCTGCCGATGCAACGGTAACACGTTTCCGGACAAAAAAAAGGAAAGGCGGCACCCCGCGTCTTGAAAAGCGTTCCTATCTCCTGTAAGTTATAGAGGAGACAAGACAATGAGCGAAGAGTTGATTCCGGAATTCCAGCGGAAGAGGGCTCCGCACTCCGGCATGCCGATGACGCCGGAGGAGCGCGAGGCGACGATCCGCGAACTGCTGCCCGCCGAACTCCGGCAGGCGGCCGAGACGGAACTGGCCGCGCGGCGGCCGCTCACCGCCGGAACCATTCTGCTCTTCTGCTTCTTTCTGGCCCTCACCGCCGCCGCCATGCTTCTGACCTTTCCGCGCGAACGGTTCAGCCGAAAGCTTACGACGCCGGAATTCGCCGGCGAAGAGAGGGTCGACGACGGATACCGCGAACGGCTCGAGGCCGCCATCGCCGCCCGCGACGCCGGGGAGTTCCGCAAGTACGCCGCCCTGCTGCTCCAGCCGGGGCGCGAAATCCTCGCCTCGCGCTCGCCGGAAAAGGCGCGCGCCAACGAACGGCTGCTCGAACTCTATTTCAACTACTACCGCGGCAATCCCCGGAAACTGCTCGCGGAAACCGGCAAACTGCTCGCCTTCGATCCGGACTCCCTGCTCGGACGCACCGCCCGTGCCGGCGCCTTTCTGCCGGGAACGGAGTTCGCCGCTCTGCTCGTCACGCCGAAGGAGGAGCTGAAGGAGCGTTCCGCACAGGCGGCGGCACTGGTTCAGCCGCTCGCCGATCTTACCGGACTCCGGCCCGCCATGCGCAACCGGGTCACCCGGCTGCTCGCCCTCGCGCTCGCCGGAGAGTGGATCGCCGCCGGCTGCAAGGATGATCCCGGGGAACCCGGCTTCGACGAACGGGAACGCGCCCTCGCGCTCTGCCGCCGGTATCCGGCGGACCGCGAACTGGTCCGGCTCCGGCACGACATTCTCCAGCACATCTGGAGCTTCCCGTGGTTCTGGCGCACGCAGGTGGTCGAGGGGAGACGCATCACCGCCGGGGAGCTGAAACGGGAGTTCTCCGAGTTGCAGACGTTGCTTGAGCGAGGTGAACCATGAGCATCCTCCAACGATTTCTCCGCGCCGCCGTACCGGAACGGTTCCGCCCGCACGCCGGGGTGAGGAGTTTCACCGATCCGAATTTCTTTCTGGTGATTTTATTGCAGTTCGCCTCGTGCGTGTGCTTCATCCGCGACCCGTGGTTCGGCCGGTTCTTCTTCACGTTCGAAACCAATCTGCTGATCGCCCTTCTGGCTCTGGTGATCGTCGCCTCGTTCGCCTGGGAGGAGTCCCGGCTCGGTTCGCCGCGCGGCGCCAATCTGCTGCTTCACTTCACGCTTCTGGTTCCCTTTACGATGTTCCTCACCCGGCTCTTCGGAGCGTCGCCCGCCCGCGCCTTCGACAGTTCGCTCTTCGGCCTCCTCCGGGAACGGGTGGCGGAGCTGGGCGGCTTCCTCGGCATCAACCAGCAGGTGCCGGAATTTCTCAAAGATCTCTTCGTCTCACCGCTCCTGCCGCTGACGGTGCTGGCGGTGCTCGCCGGATGCTGTTTCCGGCGGCCCGCACTGCGCTTCGGATTTCTGTTCCTCGTTCTGGCCGCCGGATTTCTCGCCGCCCTGAAAGCGCCGGAGGGGAGCGCTCTCTATTGTTTTGCGGCCACGGCGGCACTCGGTGCGGCGTTGCTGCTCCAGAGCAATCCCGCGGCAAACGCCATCGCCTGCGGCCGGATTCTCCGCGAACTTGAACGCGAAACGGACCGCGCCGCCTACCGGGCCAAACTGCGCATCGCCACGGAAACCCTCCGGAGGAAAGAACTCGACGCCGACACCGCGGTGCGGCTGACCCGGGACGAGTATCCCGATGTGTCCGCAACGGAACTCCGGGCGATCACCGCCCAACTGACCGGCGACCTGGTCACGCTTCACCGCCTGCTCGAACTGCGCGGCGACCGCGGCGGAACCATCCTCACCACCTGCCCCGAACTCGGTACGGAAAATCTCCTGCTGCGGGGGGTGGCGGAAGTTCCCCGGCTGCTGTTCGCACTGTGCTTCGCCCTGCTCTGGATCATCTCGCCGGTGGATCTTATTCCGGACGCGATTCCCTTTGTCGGGACGCTCGACGACGCCGCCGTCGCCATTCTGGCGGCACTCTCCTTCCGGCGGCCGTTCCGGGGCTGAATCTCAGCAGAAGATGAAGACCAGCGCCAGCGCGAGAATCAGCGCGCCGGCCAGCAGAAAGAGTCCGACCGGCAGCGCCTCCAGAAAGAGGCGGCCGAACCCTTTTGCCTCCGGCTCCCCTCCCCCGGCTCTCCCGGTCACCGCGCCGGTGTGAAGTCCGAATGCGGCGGAGCGGCCGGATGCCTGAAAGTACTCAATCCGGAGCCGTTCCAGCGCCTTCGCTTGGTCCGGCGCGGAAGAGAGGCGCGAAAACTCCTCGGAGACCCGGTTCAGCACCTCCTGAAACTTCTCCAGCTCCCGCACGCGCACACTGAGCAGCTCCAGCTCCGCGGAGACTGCCGCCTGATCGCGCGCAATCCGCCCCTGCAGGTCGCGCCGCCCCCGCTCCAATTCATCGCTCCGGCCGACCGGCGTGCGGCTGGCAAGAGGGGTCGGCGGCGGCTGGATGGCCGGTGACGCCGCCCGGGGCGCGGGATCCAGCTGGGGATCCGCCGCGGCCGCTTCGGTTGTTTTCGCATACTGTTTGAGCCGGTCGCGGATATCGACCAGATTGTCGCTGATGTAGTCGCGTCGTGCCATGCCGTTTCCCGTCGGTTGATCGTTCCATTTCGTTATCATGCGGCTATTAATATAATGCGGAAGAGCTCCCGGTGCAAGAAAAAGCGCCGCACACGGGTTGAAAAATCCGATTCCGGTTCTATCTTATGCGGAGGAAATGGGAACTGTCATCTTGAAAAAAACCGCTTACATTCACACCCTCGGCTGCCGCCTGAATTCGGCGGACAGCGCCCTGCTGGTCTCCCGGCTCGCCGCCGACGGCTACGAGATCGTCGACTCCGCCCGGAACGCTTCGCTCATCGTGATCAACAGCTGCACGGTCACCGCGGAAGCGGCGCGCAAGAGCCGCCAGGCGGTTCGGAAGTTCCGTCAGCAGGAGGAGAACGCGACCATCGTGGTCACCGGCTGCAGTGCCGAACTTGACCGGGCGGCCTTTCTCGCCGACGGCGCCGCCGACCTCGTCCTCACCAATCCGGAAAAACGGGAGATCGTGCCGTCGATCGAAGCCTTTCTGCGCGAAGGAAAAAAGCAAGGCGGTGTCTGCAAAAGTCTGGATCAGCCGGTCGAACCGTTCACGGAACGCGCCACCGCCGAATTCCCCTTCCGCAGCCGCGCCTTTCTGAAGATTCAGGAGGGATGCAACAACTTCTGCACCTACTGCATCGTCCCCTACGCCCGGGGGCCGGAGCGCTCCCGCAGTTTCGACGAGGTGCTCGCCGACTGCCGCCGCGCGATCGAAGCGGGATACCCCGAACTGGTGCTGACCGGCGTCAACACCTGCGCCTACTCCGATTCCGGCCGCGATCTCGGCGCGCTGGTTCACGCAGTCGCCGCGCTCGACGGGGAGTTCCGCATCCGGCTGAGTTCGACCGAACCGCATCCGGCCAACCGCTCTCTGCTCGACGTGATGGCTTCCGAACCGCGGGTCTGCCGTTTCCTCCACCTCGCACTCCAGAGCGGATGCGACCGCACCCTGCGGGCAATGAACCGCCATTACAGCTGCAGTGACTATGCGGAATTCGTCGAAGAGGCGCGGAAACGGATTCCGGGAATTCACATCGGCAGCGATCTCATCGTCGGCTTCCCGGGCGAAACCGACGCGAATTTTGCCGAGAGCCTCGCCTTCGTCGAGTCGATGCAGTTCGCCAACCTTCATGTCTTTACATACTCGCCCCGCAGCGGCACCCCGGCGGCCTCGCTCCCCGGACGCATTTCCGCCGCGGCCGCCAAAGAGCGGCACAACCGGATGCAGGCCGCGGCGGACCGTTCGAAACGCCGCTTTGCGGAATCCCAGCTCGGGCAGACGCTCCCGGTGATTTTCGAGACGGTGGATCGCAACGGATTCGCCCACGGCTGGAGCGATAACTATCTGGCGGTGCGCCTTCCGGCGGAGCTTGCCGGCAAGGGCGGAATCCGGCAGGTTCCGGCCACGCGCGAGACGCTGACGCTTCTTGCGGGCGCCGAAAGGGAAGCGGTCGAAGAGTGACGGCACCCTCACTCGCTCCGATAAAATTCCCGGCGGTAGGCGCCGGGCGACACCCCGTAGCGCTGTTTGAAGAGGTGAGAGAAATAGTATTCGTCACCGATGCCGACCGCTTCGGCGACGGCGGCGAGCGTCTCACGGGAGGAGATCAGCATCCGTGCGGCCTGTTCCAGCCGGAGCCGGATCAGAAACTGCCGGGGCGATGAGCCGAAGTACTGCCGGAACAGCCGCCGGAAATGGGTCAGCCCGACGTGGAGCCGGGTGGCGGCTTCGGCGAAGTTCCACTCCTGCTCCGGATGGCGTCGCATCGCGTCGCCGAGTTCGTCGAGCAGCGGCAGCTGCCACGCCTGAAGCCGCCGGGCGGGCGCCTGCTCGTGGAGCTGGAGCAGAAGCCCCTCCAGGAGCCACCCCGCGCGCGCATGCGATGCGGGCCCGGCATGAATCGCCTCGCTGGTCTCCTCCATCGCCTGCCGGAAGCGGTCGACGTGGGTAATCCGGATCGGTTCCGGCGCCATCGGCAGCAGGCCGTGCTCGATGTAGCGGCCGACGGCGGCGCCGTTGAAGCAGATCACCCGGTAGTGGTGCGGCCTCGCTCCGGCGAGTTCATATTCGAAGCGGCAGCCGGGATGGGTGATGAAGACCCAGGCGCCTTCGAGTTCGAGCATTTCTCCATCGCCGATGCGCAGCCGGAGCCGGCCGGAACGGTTGAACTGGATTCCGTAATAGATCGGCACATGACAGCGGCGGTGAAAATCCGGCACCGGCGACGCCAGCGCGAAGAAGAGGTCGTCGTAATAATCCATTCCGGCATTCCCTTTCAACAAAAACAAGCCTCTGTTCTGCTCATTTTATAATAGAATCCCGGATTCTGAAAATACAAATCATATCGGGAACCTCCATTTCGTCCCTGAAAAAAATACCGCCGGAACAATCGACAGGATCCCCGTTTCAGCCGCCGATTCCCGGCTCTTTTCCCTGCCGTTCGATCACGACCCTTTCGGGATCTTGGCGACTGCAATCAATTTAAAAATTATTAAAAATTTATTTTTTAATATTTATCAAATAACCATTGACAATAAAAAATCCCTGTGGTATAATTAAAGAAAGAAAAAATACGAAATACCGGAACCGAAGAATGACCACTCCCAGAAAACCGCGAAACTTAACCGATCTGGCCAGACAGATGAACGTCACCGCCGCAACCGTGTCGCTGGCGTTGCGGAACTCGCCCCTGCTGTCGGCGGAGGTGCGGGAGAAGATTCAGCGGACAGCGGCGGAGCTGGAGTTCTCACCCCGCGCCTACACCCGCCGGACCAAGTCGAACCGTGTCAAGGAAAAGTCCGGCCTCGGACCGGTGATGCTGCTGCTCGACGATCACGGCGAAGAGGATCCGGTCCGGGACGGCATCATGCCGGTCGTATCGCAGAATCTGAGCCGGTACGGCCTCGAGCATCAGTACATCAACCAGAGCCGGTTGCGGGAAAACCCCGAGCTGCTGAAAGAGTTCAAGGGAATTGTCTTCTGCAATGATCTCAAGGGGATTCAGCTGCCGGAGAACTATCCCGGGGTCCAGGTTTTCGGCTGGGAAGCGCGGGGTCCGGCACTCGATCGAATCACGACCAACGACGATGAAATCGTATCGCTCGCCGTCGAGTATCTCTGCCGTGCCGGTGTGAAGCGGGCGGTCATCATCTGGCAGCGGAACATGGTCCAGATTCCCCGGCACCCCCGCATCGCCTGCTTCCTGGAACGGATGAACGAACTCGGCATTCAGGCGGCCCCCATGCCCTTCGACCGGGAAGAGCCGGATTTCTCCGGCCGCATGAAGGAGCTGATCTCTTCCGGCGATGACCGGATCGGATTTTTCGGATTCAACGCTCTCTGCGGCGTCAAACTCTGCTGTGCGCTGGAGAGTCTCGGCCTGTTGCGGAAATATTCGCCGCACAGCGTTCTTGTTTGTGACAAATCGTTGCTTCTGAATGGATTTTTCCCACGTCCGGCCATGATCGATCTCAATTTGCCCGCCATGGCGGAACGCGCTGTAAATCTGCTGATCGGGCGGCTTGGCAAACCGGAGTACCCCGGCATTCTCATGCTGCAATCCCCCCGGTTGCTGCTCTCTCAGGAACAACTGTAATTCCCCCGCTTCAACCATAACCTTAACACAAGGAAATGCAACATGAAACACCCCAAAACCGCCATCAACCGCAACAGTTCCCCGAAGAAATCCTCATTCACTCTTATTGAACTTCTGATTGTTATTGCAATCATTGCCATTCTGGCGGGGCTCCTGCTGCCCGCTCTGAACCAGGCGCGGGAGAGAGCGAGGGGTGCCTCCTGTCAGAACAACCTGAAACAGAACAGCCTCGCCGCCTACAACTACATGGATTCCTACAACGGCTACCTCATCCAGTGGGCCAGCTGGGACGAAATCTACTGCTGGGCTGACTTCGTGTACGGTTTCGATGACGATCAGACCAAGGGAATCGCACAGATGTACTGCCCCTCCATACCGCCGAAAGAGGGCTGGGACGGCACATTCGGCAACCTCAAATGGGCGACCTACGGCCTGTTCAATCCCCGGGAATGGCACGTCAACGCCCTTCCCGGCGTACTGCAGTACAAAGGCTCCTATATCGCATATCGCCCGCAGAATGTGAAGAAAGCGTCGCGGTATCCCCTGTTTGCCGACAGCCAGTATCCCCACCTGCGTCAACAATCCTATACTTTCATGTACACCAGCTGGGGCTCAGACGCCCTGGCCACCTTCCGGCACAACGCCCAGTGCAATATCGCGTTTGCCGACGGCCATGTCGCCTCGACCGGCAAAAAGGAATATGTCGAAATCATTCAGGACAATTTCACCCCGAATTACCAGATTTTCGGCATCAGCGAACATGGAATCATGGTCGGTCTGAACTAGGAATTCATGGAACAGTACAGCAATTCAGTCCTTTTTCAAACGAAATTTACACGATGCATTTCAAGTTTTCAACACTGATCTTTCAGGGGGTGCTGGCTCCTCTTCTCGCGGCGGGAACTCTGCCGCTGAGCGGCTGGAACTTCAGCAGCGGTCCGGAATTCCCCGGCGCATCCGGCCAACTCCGGACACTCCCGGATTCGCTCCAGCTCTCCGCAGATTTTCGAAACGGCGGGAAATATGTCGCCGCACGTTATGAATTGAACCGGCCGCTCCGGTTGCGGGAGCTCCAGTTTCAGGTGAAATCAGGCGTGCCGGAAATGACGGTCGGCTTCCGCGACACCGATGGAAAAAACCGTCAGCACACGCTCGCCCTTTCCGGGGATCCGGAGGTGTGGCAATGTGTCAAAGTCCCGGTTCCCGGCGGGACGGAGCCATCCCCCGGAGCAAAAATCAAGGGCCTTTCCCTCGCCGTGAATGCCGCCGGACTTCCCGGGGAAAAGGGCTCGATTGCATTTCGCAATGTCCTCTGCCTGGAAGCCGGAGAAGGGAGCCTCCGTCTGCCCCTGCCCATGGACGCCGCCTCCTGGCGCCTCAACAACGGCCCGGAGTTCCGACCGGGCACACGCGCCTCGATCACGTCGGACGGCTCCACTCTGACGCTGAAAACCGACGCAAGCGCAGGCGGCGATTATGCGGGGATCTCTTACGCGCTGAAGAAAAAACTGCGGATCAGACGGCTTCACTTCAAGATGCGCGGAGCGAACACCCGATACGCCGTCCGGTTCATCGATGCGACCGGCCAATACCACAACCATGAGCGCAGCTGTCCCGGCGCCCCGGGCTCCGAACAGGCGATCACACTGGATGTCGCCGCCTCCCGCCAGCACTGGGGCGGCCGGAACGACGGGAAGTTCCATCCGCCGCTCGCCGCGGTGGAGCTGATTGTCTGCGGCCGTTTTTTCGGCCCGGCGAAGAGAGGAGAAACCGCCTTTTCCGCAGTGGAACTGGAGAGCGATGACCCGGAAGCGTTTCTCCCGCTCTGGAACATCGCCGATCCGCTCGACCTCTTCCGGCAGCCGGGCGATGTTTCTCCGGTGGAAATCCGCGCCATTCTGCCGAAGGAAATTCACCGGAAGGAGTCACTCCGCTACAGCTGTCGCGACTACCGCGGCGCGGAGGTCGCCACCGGATATGCCGACTACGACGCCAAAAACGGGCGGATTCTGCTGATACCCTCCGGCGAACGCGGCTTTCACGAATATGAATTTCCCCGCCTCGGAATCCATTTCGGCATGATGACGGACGATCCGCCGCCCCGGCAGCCGGACCCCTACTTCGGCATGGACGGCTCCTTCAGCTGGGGCGACCCGCCGGGCGACGAAACAGGGATTCGCGCCTACCTGAAAATTCTCAGAAACAATGGAATCTTCTGGAACCGGGACCGGCTGGACTGGAGTTCGATCGAGCGCACCCGGGGAGCATTCGACTTCGGCAGACGTTTCGGGCTCTACCGCAGAATCGCCCAAGAGGAGAAAATCCATATGCTCGACACGTTTCACGACGCCCCGGCATGGACCGGAGCGGAAAAGGTCGATCGCAGCCGCCCCTCGAAAAACAATCCGTTCCCCCACGATCTCCTCGCGGCGGGGAACAGCTGGCTCGCCATCGCCTCCCACTGGAAACAGGACGCCCTCGAAGTCTGGAACGAGCCGGACATCGGGTTCGGGAACTCGCTGCCTGCGGAATATGTCACCGCATTCACCAAGGCGGTTTCCCGCGTCTTTTCCGCCGCCGGCTGCAGGACAACAATCGGCGGCGGCGTGTTCGCCTCGCCCCGTCCGGGAACCAATTTCTACAGGACCTACATCGACAACGGCCTTCTGGCGGACGCCGACTTCATCAGTTTTCACACCTACGGCAATGTGGCGGAACTGGAACCGCTCATTGAGGATATGCGGAAAACCGAGCAATTGAGCGGCTCTCCGAACCTCGGCCTCCCCTACTGGATCACCGAGTGCGGCAAACCGCGTCCCTACGCAGGCGTCTCCCGCGGCACGACGGCCCCGGACCAATTCTCCGCAGCGGAAATTGCCGGGAAAGCGGCGGAATTCCGCGCGCTGGGGGTCGAGCGCCACTTCGCCTTCGAATACAAGTTCCGCAAGGAGAATGCCAACAATTTCGGTCTGATGGATTTCAACCGCACCCCCATGCGCGGCATGGCGGCATACACCCATCTGGTCCGCGTACTCTCCCATCGCCGCTACATCGGCGACCTGCAGGGAACCAACGCCTTCCGCGCCCGCGTCTTCGCCGGAGAAAACGATCGGGTCGCCGTCCTCTACAACGGCCTGAAGGAGCAGCGCAAACAGTACGTCACCCTTCCGCGCACCCTCAAGCCGCTCCGGGCGACGGGGATCGACGGCCGGCCGCTGCCCATTGCGAACGGCCGCGTTTCCAACGCGGACGGCATCACCTATCTCTATTTCACGCAACAGGAGAATCCCGGTCTGATCCATCCGGAGACGCGGGCGATGAAGCTCTACCGGCTGGCGAAATCGTACCGGCCCCGAGCCAGAGCGGCCAGACCGCTGGTTCTCCAGTCGACGACCGACCTCTCAAACTTCATCATCAGCAACCGGGGGTTTTTCCTGCCGAATCCAGATGAGCTGGAGTTGAAGGTGCTGGTCAACAATTTCGGTTCCACCGCGCTGAAATTCCATCCTGAAGTCGAACTACCGGCCGGCGCCTCCCTGCTCCGGCGCCCGGAGGCGGTCACCATTCCGGCCGGCGGCCGGACGGAGGTGCGTTTCCGAATCGCCCTCGATGCAGGTACGCAGAGCACGTTTCAAACGGTCCGTCTGACGGACGCAGGCGGCAATGCAACACCGATCGCCTTCTCGCTGGCCCCGTTCCTCCGCCGTGAGGTGGAGATTCACGCGGAGCCGGCGGAGCAGCCCATCCCCTCGTCGCTCTCCGGACTGAAAGCCTCCGGCAACTGGATCGACTTCAGCGGCCCGGCCAACTGGACCCCCTGGGAAGGGGACAAGACCACGCCCGACATCGAGGCGGGATTCCGGGCGTTCTACACGCCGGAGGAGCTCGTCTTTCTGGTTCTCGTCAAAGATGCCCGCCATGTGAATCCCTACAGTGCGTTCGAGTCGTGGCAGGGGGACTCCGTGCAGTTGACCATCCAGCAGAGGGGGGCGGATAAAAATCCGGTTCCGGGGAAACGGTTCCACGAAATCGCCGCCGCCAGGAGCCGGGAGG
This sequence comes from uncultured bacterium, assembly GCA_900551245.1. Taxonomy (GTDB): domain Bacteria; phylum Verrucomicrobiota; class Lentisphaeria; order Victivallales; family Victivallaceae; genus Victivallis. The sequence goes on from URVC01000004.1 coordinate 21,617, forward strand.
GGGACCTGCTCTACGCCCACATCGGCACCCCGCGGGGGGTGCTCCAGAAATCGAAACTGGAGTTCCGCCCGCTGGAGAAAGGATGGTTCCTCTACATAATCCGGCTCAATGGAAAAGAGCTCGGGCTCACCCTGAAACCGGGCTCCATCCTCGGCTCCTCCATGCTCGTCAACAGCAATCCCGGTTCCGGCAGAGCGGGATTCCTGACCTGGGGATTCGGCATCTCCCCGGAGAAGAACGATGTGCTCTTCCAGCTTCTCCGCCTGAAATAAATTGACAAATCAAGGGGCTGTTGCAAGACCACGAGGTTTCGCAACAGCCCCTGACCGAAGTTCACCGGGCGAAAAGCACCCGGACATTGCGCACGAAATAGGTGATTTCGTCGACGTTGGAGTTCACGCCGAGGCGGAGCTGTTCGATCTTCGCCGGATCCACTTCCGCCGGGTTGAACAGGACAACGCGCTCCTCCCATCGTTCCGTCGGGGTCGGCACCTTGAGGTAGACGGACCGCCCCTGCTCCTGCTGACGCCCATAGACCGCCATCAACAGCATCTGCTTGATTCCGGATGCGGGGATGGCCTTCACTTCAAAGGAGATTCCATACGCGCCCTTCAGCGACTCCTGCGGCAGCTGGAGCACGTATTCCGGATAGACCCACCAGTCACCGGGAACGGGGAAGCGGGTTTTGAATTCGAGCGCCTGTTCCTGCTCACGGTATTCGATGGTCATCTTCCCCGATGTATTCGTCCGCCAGTTGACGGGATCCATCATCGCGCCGAGGGGTTCTTTCCGGCTCTCCGCGAGCAGCTGTTCTCTCGCCAGGAAGGGCATGACCAGAGCAGAGACATCCTTTCCTTCAAATTTGCCGCCGACTCTCATTTTCCCCTGAAAATCCCGATCGAAGACCGGCGTTACAGCGAGCGGAATTCTCACTTTGCCGAACGGCGGAACCGTCACCTTCTCCGGCAGGCCGGAAACGGTGCATCCGGAGATCTCCACCCGGCCGCTTTTTTTCCGGTCGGAGAGGTTCCACACCTCAAGCACCAGAGCCGCATTGTCCTTCTCCACATCGACACTGTCCTTGCCGCCGGACAGCGTGAAATCCTTCGACAGTTCCACCCGGAAAATGATGCTCCGGTCGTACTCCACCCGGCGCGGCGCACCGGCTTTCTTCCCCTTGTGGAACGGAACCGACGGTTTTATTCCGGAAAGGCCGTTGACGTAGGCGATCATCCGGGTTGCCGTCAACTGCAGTTTCCCATCAGGAGCGTCTTTCCGGAACGGAGTCCCGAAAATATCGGTTCCGGCATAGCTCCCGCGCTTCACATCGATCGCAAAGGGGCGCTCGAGCCAGCTGGAAATCCGCCGGTTGGGCCGGTTGATTTCCGTATCGACCTCCGACAAGCTCCAGTAGGCGAGAGTCTGCGTCCCGTCGGGCTGCCGGTACAGGAATCCCCGGATTTCGCTGCCGAGCTCGACGGAGCCTTCCAGCGTCGCACTGCCGAGCTGGTGCATCAGATTGGAAAAGGCGACGTATCCCGGCTTCACCGAAAAATCGCGCCGCATCAACCCCCAGTCCTTGGCTCCGCCCTGTTCATTGTAGGGAGGCAGGACGAAAAAGAAATTCCGATCCACCCCCAGACTCTGCATGGAGAGCATCGTCTTCGGCAGAAATTCCGCCACCAGCAGCTCCTGTTCGGCGGAATGGGCCTTCAAGCCGGGAATGTAGCTGTTTTCCCGCCCGGACCCCTCCGCGGTACAACCGTTTTCCGTGAACCAGATCGGGCGCTCCGCAATGTCGTGCCGTTTCAAATAGGCCTGGATTCCCGCCAGAAGTTCCGGATACTCGCACAATGAGGCGTAAGTATGGATGTTGAAGATGTCGAAATAATCTTTCAGGCCGTTCTCCAGCATGATGTTGCAGTAGTTGGGCAGTTTTGCGTTGGCGATGCCGCCGAGCGCAACCGGCAGATCCGGATCCCCCGCCTTGAAGCCGAGATAGGCGGCCTTCATCGCCGAAGCGTATTCCCAGGCGGCTTCCGGAGCGAATCCGATATCCTGCTCATTCCAGAACTCCCAGTCGCTCATCTTGCCCTGGAACACCCGGGCCAGCGTCTTCGCAAATTGATAGGTGGCCAGCAGATCAACCGGCAGTTTTTTGTTGTTTCCCCGGGCATAGGCGGCGGCATCGTGATACATTCCGGAGATCTTGACGCCGCGACGGCTCAGTTCTTCGGCGTTGGTCATGTACTGCCCCCACTGGAACCTGCCGGGAGCAGGTTCGCACTGATTCCAGCTGAGCCGTTCGCGCACCATCTCCAGCCCCGCCCGCCGGGCAACTTCCGACACCGTGGCATATCCATCCTGCGGATGACGGCAGTTGGCGGGATTGGGGCGGGCCAGCCAGCTCTGGGCGGAATCCATGGCGAAGAAGGTTTCCGGATTGCGGCGGCGCGACGACGGCGACGGAACCACCGCAAAACTGCGGGAACCGGAGAACTTCAACGTGTCGGACTCAAGCGTCAGAAGATAATATCCATCCGGCAGAGAGTCGAGCCGAAGTTTTCCCTTCCCGCCCTCCGGCCAGTCACCGGTACGCAGAACCTTGCCGCGCCAGTCTTTCAGAGTCCAGCGGACCGGAGAGGCAACCGAACTCTCCAGCGAGAATTCCAGCGGTTCCTCCTGCGTGAACACCGTTCCCGGCGCCGCCGGAATCACAATTTCCGCGGTATCGGGGACAATTGCGCGCGGCCTGCTGCTGCGCAGTTCCAGATTGCGGATCCAGTAGGTCAGCCGGGGAGCCCGCGGATTCATGCCGATGGCGATGTGATTGACCGCCGCCGGGTCTTTGACCGAACCGGCAACCGGAATGACCACCTGCTGCCACTCCTCCTTCGGCGTCGGCAGAGCCACATACGGCATGGCGGAATTGAACATCAGATAGGCATGCTTGTAGCCGCCGGGCTGCCCCTGCTGCTTCGCCTTGAATTCGAACCGGATCTCGTCAACTCCGGCAAACGACTCGCCGCCCCGGAAACGGAGCCGCGGATAGACCCAGAAGTCGGTTTCCGGAGTAAATTCAACGTCAAACCGCACCGCCTGTTCCGCCTCGTCACGGGAAACCGTCACCCGGCCGGATGAGTTCCGGTCGAAACGTTCCGGAGCGTTCAGCCGTTTCGACCACCAGAGAGTCTGCAGTTCCGCGGCCGCCAGATCGGCAGCCGCCACGGCGACGGCACATGCAATCATACAAAAACGATTCATATTTCCTCTTTCCTGTTGCAATGAAAGTTAAAATCTCCGGAGAGTCGAACTATTCCGTAAACGTCTGGCGATGGCCGTCGACGATGATCTCCTTGAACTTCCAGCTTCTGAGCTCATTCAGCCGCACCGAGCGGACATGCCCGTCAAAGAAACTCATGTTGCCGCTTTCGCCATGATTGAGAGCGTAGGAGCTGTCTTCTACATAGAAATCCGGCGCAAAGACATACATGCCGTCTCCGGCATATTCGCCGGCAACCTTTATGGTATCGCCGAGAAAGAACACCTGCGAAGGTTTCCGGACCCGGTTCACCGCATAGATGCAGTTGTCGCCGGGGATTCCCATCACCCGGAAGGAACCCCACTCCTCCTTTTTGGATTCGTAATAGGCGGAGGTGTTCAGCGAAACCCGGTAAACCCCGTAGGTCCGGTAAAATTTGTTGCGCTCCGCCTTCCACTCCATAACCGGGCAGCGCAGGACATTTTCAGGAAGGTATTTTTTATCGACCATCACCGCCCCCCACGGCGAATTTCCCCCATCCAGCGGCACGTGCGTGAACATGTAGTTGTCATAATCGTCGGAATAGAGATGAAAACCGGTCATAATCTGCTTCATCCGGTTGAGACAGTCGCTGGCCCGGGCCCGCTCCCGCGCCTTGTTCAAGGCAGGCAGCAGCATCGCCGCCAGAATCGCAATGATTGCGATAACGACAAGCAATTCTATAAGAGTAAAATTCCGGAACCGTTTCATTCTGCATCCTCCGCGCTTTTCTGTCTGTTTATTTTTCATCAGAACGTTTCTGCAACGTTTTTTTTCTTTCTTCCGTTTCCGGCATCGCCGGGGCGGCGCCCAGCGTCTCGCCGTCGACCAGCTCGAACGGAATCTTCACCGTCTGCGGCGGCAGATCTTCACTCTGTTCACAGCGCCGCAGGAGATCAAACACTTTGAACGCCGTTTCGCGCAGAGATTCACAGAAGATCGTCGGCCGCGGCCGGTAAAACTCCGCCTCCAGCCGGTCTCCGACCGTCAGGATTGACATCTCCTCGGGCACTTTCACGCCGCGGTCCGCCAGAGCCGATGCCACGCCCCAGTAGATGCTGAGCGGACAGATGATCAGTGAATAGTTCCACAACTCTTTGAAATGCAGCAGTCCATCGCGAACCGCATGGTGCGGGAGTCCGAACTGGGGGACATCCAGCAGAAAGCTCTCATCGTTGACTTCGATCCCATCGTAATGGCTCCGCATGTACTGCCCGATGCTCCACAGATTGTGATGCAGCGACTGCCGGGCTCCCCGGATTGTAATCTGCTGATCCACCTGCAGAATCCGGCGGTGGCCGAGTTCATGAAGTTTTCGGCAGATCGCGGCCGGATCCGATGCGCCGGTCATCACATCTGCGCCGATATCCTCATACGGAGCACCGCAGAAAATCAGCGGTTTGGTCCGTTCCCGGAACTTCGTCAGCAGTCCGGCAGGCGCCTTCGAAAGATCGCGGTCGAAGCGGCAGACCATCGCATCGCAGTTCTGCCAGAGATCCTGAATGGTCCGTTCCGCCCACGAGCGGGCGAAAATCACCTTCACCAGCCAGTTTGCCTGCGCCGCGGCTTCATAGAGATGCATGATGAAATCGAGATTTTCCGGCGCCGACCAGGCGGGAATCACCACGCCGAGCAGTTTCTGAAGTTTGCTCTCGGAGATTTCGCTGCACACGAAAGTGCCGCTGCCGTGGGCCCGCTCCAGATAATGCTCCTCCACCAGAGCCCCGACCGCCTTGCGCAAGGTCATGTAGCTGACACCGATCTGCTCGGCCATCTCCCGCTCCGGCGGAAGCACCGAGCCGCGCGGATAATTCCCGATCGTGATCTCCCGCAGAATCTGCTCGCGCGCCAGTTCTACCTTGCTTTGTTTCCGTTCCCGTGCCATACAATATACAATGGTGGTTTCTTTTGTACCCGCTTATATTATAGCAAAGAGCTACAATTTTGTCAAGAGTACTTTTCTTTTTTTACATACATTTTCTGTTTAGAAAGATTGCAGCGGCAAGAAAGCCCGGCTCTTCCACCCTTGAACAATCAGGAGTTCCTTTTGCCGAAAAACGAAAATTTCCGCTGGAGAGATTGAAAAAAACAACCAGTCAGGCTATATTGAAGGATTGTCGTTGACTGCAGACGTGGTGAATCATGGTGAAATTCCGTGGCTGTCGCGCAACCGTATAGTCGGATCCCACCGCAGTCAGTAAAAAAATGACAAGGGAGTTCCAGCGAAACTCCCGGATTCCGCCTGTGCGCGTTACACAAAAAGGAAGTCTCTCATGGTTTTCGCCGCACCTCTCCAAGTCAAACGTTGTAGCAATCGATTTACCCTGATCGAACTGCTGGTCGTCGTCGCCATCATCGCCATCCTGGCCGGTATGCTCCTGCCCGCCTTGAGTCAGGCCCGCAGCAAGGCGAGAAGCATCAGCTGCCTCTCCAACTGCAAACAGACCGGCTATGCCGTCAGCAGCTACCGGAACGATTTCGACGGATACGCCATCCCCGCCTACGTGCTCTACAAGATGGGCAGCGGCGGCACCCCCTGGCTGGGGGAACGGGACTCCTCCGGCAACATCGACGTGCAGACGTCGATCCTCATGCCGTACATCGGCAACTCCTGGGAAACGCTGATCTGCCCGGCCGCCCCCGCCGAATGGAATCTCTCCGACCCGGAAAAGATCCCCGGCGGCGCCGGATACGGTTACAACTACTATGGCGTCGGCGGGCAGTACTACCTCGGCGTCAGCCCCTCCAGCAACAAGATGCAGGCCGGGATGAAACAGATCGCCCGTCCGTCCCGGACCGTCGCCTTCGCCGATGCGATCAACGCCGACTCCGGGAGCTTCGGGGAGCCGACTTTCTGCCTCTATTCCCCGGTGAAACCTTCGCTTGAGAACGGAGTGCTCTCCGTATCGGTCATGTCGGAAAGCGGCAGCAAGAACCACGGCAACAACGTCCATTTCCGCCACTCCGGCTCCACGGCGAACTTCGTCTGGATGGACGGGCACGCGACCGCCGAACATATGGCGTTCCGGAAAAACAACTCCGATCCCCGGATCGATGCGATGAAAATCGGCAACATCGGCGCCATCGATTCCGACAGTTACTACACTCCGATGAGAACCGATCTTGAGGCGCTATGAGGAAGAGAATTTTTGCGTTCCTGCCGACAACGTTTCTCCTCATCGCGCCGCTCGCGGGGGCAGAGCCCGGCATCGTTTCGGAGAGCGCCGAAACCATCCGCTACCGGGAGGTGGACGGCACCGAGACACTGTTGACGAAACATCCCCGCCGGACCATCGTCGGCAACGCCTCGTTCGCCGACCCCTGGTTCACGGCGGGGGGAAGCGCGATCGGGGTCCCGACGGTCCGCAGTCAGCAGGCGCTCCCGGAACAGGCGCGTGATCTGCCGCGCATCGGCGTGCTTCGTTCGTTGAATCTGGAGAAGATTTTCGCCATGAAACCGGACCTCGTGCTCATCAACGCCAATCTGCACGCCCACCGGGCGGTGCGGCACCACCTGATCGACGCGGGGATTCCCAATGTCGCGCTCGATTACGCCAACTTCCACGACTACATCGGAATTCTCGACCTCTTCTGCCGCCTCAACGGCGGAAGCGTGGAAACCAATTCGACGGCCAAACGGATCATCTCGCAGGTAAGAAAGCTGACGGAAGAGGCAGCGCGCCTCCCCTCCCCCCGGTTCGCCGTCCTCTTCGTGGCGAGCGGCGGATTCGTGCTCGAAAGCGGGGATCTGAACGTTCCGACCATGGCGGAGATGCTGGGCGGCACCAACATTGCCAGACAGGAGTCCGGACGGCTCAAATACAGCTTTGAACAGCTGTTGATCGACGACCCGGACATCATCCTCATCAACACGATGGGCGACTCGAAGGCGTTGCAGAAGAAGTTCACCCGCGACCTCATCAGCCAGCCCGCCTGGCAGCAGCTCAAGGCGGCAAAGACCGGACGGGTGCACTTTCTGCCCCCGGAACTCTTCCTCTATATGGCGGGGAGCCGTTATCCGGAAGCGTTTCTTCATCTGGCGAAGCTGCTTCACCCGGAAAAGGAGTTTACCCTATGAAATATGAGATTCTGCGCCGTACCGCCGGATTCCGGCTGACCATTCTGGCAATTCTCGCACTGCTGCTTGCTGCAGCGCTTCTGGCGGGTCTGCGTTTCGGTTCGCTCCGGCTGGATGCGGCGGAGATTCTCCATACGCTTCTTTCGGAACGCGAAGGCGTGAAATACCAGATTCTCTGGAACATCCGCCTGCCGCGGGTTCTGCTCGGCGCGCTGGTCGGCGGCAGTCTCGCCGTCTCCGGCGCGGTCCTGCAGGGAATCATGCGCAACCCGCTCGCCTCGCCCGGCATCATCGGCATCTCCTCCGGCGGCGGGCTGGGCGGCGTGCTGGTGCTCCTCGCCCTGCCGCAGTTCAGCCACCTGCTGGTGCCGGCGGCCTTCGCCGGAGCGCTGGCGACGGCGTTTCTGGTCTATCTGCTCGCCTGGAAGCGGGGCATCGACCCGGTACGGCTGATTCTCTCCGGCGTGGCGATCGGTTCGATGCTGGGGGCGGCCAGCAGTACCATTCTGCTCTTCAACGCGGAAAAGGTGGCCGGCATCCTCGACTTCACCGTCGGGAGCCTTTCGACCCGCTCCTGGCCGCAGTTCCGGCTGGTCTGGCCCTACATGCTCGGCGGCTTTCTCGTCTCCTGGCTGGCCTCCTCGCGGCTGAACATTCTGATGCTGGGGGACGAGGTGGCGGCAGGGCTGGGAATCCGGGTGGAACGGGTGCGGCTGCTTCTGCTTTCGGCGGCGGCACTGCTGGCCGCGGCGGCGGTGAGCGTGGCGGGGCTGCTCGGCTTCGTCGGATTGATCGCGCCGCACATCGTCCGCCTGCTGATCGGGTCGGACAACCGCTTTCTGGTTCCGGGCGCGGCGCTCTTCGGGGCGGCGCTGGTGGTCGGGTGCGACACCATCGGCCGGATGGTGATGGATCCTTCGGAACTTCCGGCCGGGGTGATCATGTCGCTGCTCGGACCGCCCTTCTTCCTCTACCTGCTCAGGAGGCGGTCCTATGCGGCTTGAACTTCAGGAACTTGCGGCCGGGTACGGCAAAAAAATCATTCTCGACGGCGTCTCATTGGAGGCGCCGGAGGGGAAGATCCTGACTCTGCTCGGCCCCAACGGATGCGGCAAATCCACCCTGCTCAAAACGATCGGGCGACTGCTCCGGCCGCGGGGCGGCGCGGTGCTGCTCGACGGGAAATCGATCCACCAGCTCGACACGGCGAAGCTCGCCCGCGACCTGGCGATTCTGCCCCAGCTCCACCACGCCCCGGCCGATCTTTCGGTACGCCAGCTGGTCTCCTGTGGGCGCTTTCCGCACCGGAAGGGGTTCGGCCCGCCGGGGAAACACGACACGAAGGTGGTCGACCACGTTCTGGAGCAGACCCGGCTCACCGGACTGGCGCATCGGCCGCTGGCCACGCTTTCCGGCGGGGAACGCCAGCGGGCGTGGATCGCCATGACGCTCGCGCAGGAGCCGAATCTGCTGCTGCTCGACGAACCGACCACCTTTCTCGACATCTGCTGTCAGTTCGAAATCATCGAGCTGGTGCGCGAACTGAACCGCGAACTCGGAATCACGGTGGTGATGGTGCTTCACGACCTCAATCTGGCGGCGCGCTGTTCGCACCTGCTCGCGGCGATCCGCGACGGCAAGCTCCGGTACGCGGGGAGCGCGGAGGAGATTCTGCGCCCGGAAATCCTGCGGGAAATTTTTGAGATCGAGGCGAAGGTGGTCACCGGCGCGGACGGGATTCCCTACTGCATTCCGGTCGGCTCCTGCCGCCGGGAGGAGCGGGAGGAAGGGAAGGAGACACCATGAAGAACCATTGCATCGCTCTTCCTTCGGGAAATTCACAGGAGGCACTGGTCGCAGTATGGTTCGGCACCACCGTGTTCGGTGCGGAGGCCTCCTATCTGCCGGTGGAGGAGGAGCTGAAACGGCGCAATCCGGGGATTCCACTGTACCGCGCCTACCTCTCCGGCATGGTCCGGCGCCGCCTCGGCGGGCGGGTTCCCGCTCCGGCGGAGTGTCTGAAACAGCTGCTTGACGCGGGAATCCGGCGCGTCGGGCTCTTCTCCGGCCTGCTGACGGCGGGGGAGGAGTTCGAGCGCCTCCGGGCGGAGCTCGTACCGTTCCTCCCGAAAAACGGCGGCTTCGACGCCCTGTCTCTCTCGCTCCCGGTCTGCGCGGAGCCCGACCGGCGGAAGCAGTTTTTCGCCGCGGTCGCCGCGACGGTTCCGGCAGGAAGTGCGGCGCTCTTCATGGGGCACGGCCACGCCGACGGCCGGAGCGACGCGCTCTATTGCTCGGCGGCGGAGGAGTGGAGGCAGGTTCATCCGGGGCTGTTCCTCGCCTGCGTCGAAGGGAGACCTGCCTTCGAGGAGGTGCGGCAGGAACTTCTGCATGCAGAAATCAACCGTCTTTCGCTCCGCCCGCTGCTGTTGACGGCGGGGGATCACGCCCGCAACGATCTTGCGGGTTCCGGGGCGGAGTCGTGGAAATCACAGCTGGAAGCGGCGGGAATCGAATGCATCCCGGAGCTCCGCGGCCTGGGGGAGTATCCCGCCGTGGCCGCAGTACTTGCGGAAGCGCCGTTTTACCCGGTACAACATCCGGACGGCGACAGGAGAAAACAACAATGAACCAGACGGAACATGGTGGAAATCGAACGAAACTCGCCCGCGAGGCGGGATGCCTCCCGGAGGAACTGCTCGACTTCAGCGTCAACCTCAATCCCTGCGGACCGCCGCCGGGGGCGAACGGCAACTTTCTGCGCAGTTTCGACCTGCTCGGCGCCTATCCGGAGCCTCACGCGGAGTCGCTCCACCGCTTTCTGGCGGAAGCGACCGGCATTCCGGAGGAGTGCCTTCAAGCCGGCAACGGCTCCAACGAACTTCTGATGTACCTGCCCGCGCTCACCGGGGCGAAGCGGGCGCTGATCGTCACGCCGGGATATCTCGAATACGAACCGGCCTGCCGCCGGGCGGGGCTGGAGATCGAATACGTTCCGCTCCGGCGCGAAGACGGGTTCACACTCTCTATGGAGAAGCTGGAGCAATCCGTCCGCCCCGGCGATCTGGTGATCGTCGGCAACCCCGGCAATCCGACCGGAACGGCGGTGAAGGCGGCGGAACTGGCGGCGCTGGCCGGGCGGCACCCCGATGCGACGTTCCTGATTGACGAGGCATTTGCCGACTTCCTTCCGCCGGAGTACCGGTTCTCCGGAATCGAATGCGACAATCTCATTCTGCTCCGTTCGCTGACCAAGTTCTATGCGATGCCGGGGCTGCGGATGGGGTATGTGGCCGCTCCGGCACGGCTCATCGCCGCGCTCCGGGAGCAGCTGCCCTGCTGGCAGTTGTCGACGCCCGCCGAACGGATGATCCGTTACTGCCTCTCTTCGACGGAAGAGTTTGTCGAGCGGAGCCGCCGCAAAAGTGCACAGCTGCGGCAGGAACTTGCCGGCATGCTGGCAAAGATTCCGCAACTGGTTTGCTATCCCTCGCTTGCGAACTATCTGCTGCTCGAATGCCCCCTGCCCGATCTGGCCGGACGGCTGTTGAAGGAGGAGCACATCGCGGTGCGCCGCTGTGCCGATTATCCGGGGCTGGGAGAGAACTTTTTCCGCGTCGCAGTCCGGAGCCGGGAGGAGAATCTCCGCCTCGCGACGGCGCTCGCCCGCCTCTGCGACGCAAAGGCGCCGTTCATTTCGCAGAAACGCCGGACGCCTGCGTTGATGATTCAGGGCACCTGTTCCAACGCGGGCAAGAGCGTGCTGGCCGCCGCCTTCTGCCGGATCATGCTCGAAGACGGCATTTCGGTCGCTCCGTTCAAGGCGCAGAACATGGCGCTCAACTCCTTCGTTACCCCCGACGGCGGCGAGATCGGCCGGGCGCAGGCGGTGCAGGCGGAGGCGTGCCGGCTCGACCCGGATGTACGGATGAATCCGATCCTGCTCAAGCCGGAGAGCGACCACGGCAGTCAGGTGATCGTGCGGGGGCGGCCGGTCGGGAGCATGCGTGCGAAGGAGTTCTTCCGCCGCAAGCCGGAGTTCTGGCGCGAAGTCACCGCCAGCTACGACAGCCTGAGCCGGGAACGCGAAGCGATCGTGCTCGAAGGCGCGGGCAGTCCGGGCGAAATCAACCTCAAATCGACCGATATTGTCAACATGCGCATGGCCGAATACGCCGATGCCCGGGTTCTTCTGGCGGGCGACATCGACCGGGGCGGCGTCTACGCCTCCTTCATCGGCACTTGCGCGACCTTCGAACCGTGGGAGCGGAAACTCCTGCACGGCTTCGTGGTCAACAAGTTCCGGGGGGATCCGGCGCTCCTCGGCAACGCCCACGCCGAAGTGGAGCGCTTCACCGGCAAACCGGTGCTCGGTGTGATCGACTTTCTGCCGGGGCCGGGTCTGCCGGAGGAGGATTCGGTCGGCTTCTCCTTCGCGAAGAAAGCGAAGCCGGGCGCGGCGATCGACATCGCGCTGATCCGGCTCGGCCACATCGCCAACTTCACCGACTACGCGCCGTTCGAAGCGGAGCCGGACACCGTCGTGCGCAGCGTCTCTTCTCCGGAGGAGTTCGGCACTCCCGACGTGGTGATTCTTCCTGGCAGTAAATCGGTTGCGGCCGATTTCGCCATGCTGGAGCAGAGCAAACTTGCCGGAAAAATCCGCGAAGCGGTGCACCGCGGCTGTCGATACGTCGGCATCTGCGGCGGACTTCAGCTTGCCGGAGATGTGCTGCTCGACCCGGACCGGGTGGAATCGTCGAATCCGGTTGCTCCGATGTTCGGCTTCCTGCCGCTGGTGACCACGATGAAGGGGGAGAAGATTCTCCGGCGCACCACCGGAACCACGGCGGACGGCACCCCGGTTTCCGGCTATGAGATTCACTTTGGCCGCACCGAGTGCAACGATCCATCCGTCGAGGTGATCCGTTCCTCCGACGGGCGGCCGGTCGGCTTCGAACGGGGGAACTGTTTCACCACCTATCTGCACGGCATCTTCGATGACGACCGCTTCCGCCGGAAGTGGCTCGACGAGGTCCGGGTAAAAAAGGGTCTTGCCCCGCTCGGGGAAGTGACCGCGCACTATGGAGTGGAGGCGGCGCTCGCCCGGCTCGCCGCCCACGTCCGCGAACGGATTGACATTCCGGCACTCTACCGGGCGATGGGGGTGCGGTAAGATGCTCGAATTCGACGATCGGGAACGCGGATTGCTTATGAACCTCACCGGCGACGGCAAGGGCAAGAGCACCAGCGCTTTCGGCACGGCGCTCCGGGCGCTCGGCTGGGGGTGGCGTGTCGCGGTGATCCAGTTTATGAAAGGGGAGCGGCCGACCGGAGAGAAAAACTTCTTCTCCAGGTATTTCTCCGAAATGATTTTCGAACAGTACGGACTCGGCCTCACCACCCGCCCCGGCGACCACCGGGGCATGGCGCAACGGGGCTGGGCGAGAACCCGGGAACTGCTGGAGAGCTTCGACGGCGAACTTCTGATTCTCGACGAACTCAACGTCGCGCTGCACCACGGTTTTCTCGACCCGGCGGAGATTGCGGCCGCGCTCCAGGCGCGCCGCGCGACGCTCAACCTCATCGTCACCGGACGGCACGCGCCGCCGGAACTGGTCGAAATCGCCGACCTGGTCTCTGAAATCGCCGACATCAAACACCCCTTCCATCGGGGAATCCCCACCAGAAAAGGAGTTGACTACTGATGAAATCCCCATGTGAACGGATTCAATGGAACTGCAGCGGCAGTGAGATCGAACAGGAGAGCTTCCGCCGGATCGATCGGGAGGCGCCTCCCGCCCTGCGGCAGCGCTTCACCGACGCCGAGTGGCATGTCGCCCGGCGACTGATCCACACCACCGCCGACTTCGCCATCGCCGAACAACTCCGTTTCTCGCCGGGCGCGATCGAAGCGGCCCTCGCGGCGCTCCGGCGCGGCGCGCGCATCTACACCGATTCGAACATGATCAAATCGGGGCTGTCGATTCCGAAACTGCAGAAATTCCACCCCTCCTACTGCCGCGAAACGATTCTCTGCCCGGTGGCGGACCCGGAGACGGCGGAGTACGCAAAACAACGCGGCATCACCCGCGCGCTCGCGGCGGTCGAACTCCACGAGAAAGAGCTCGACGGAGCGATCTTCCTCTGCGGCAACGCGCCGCTCGCCCTCGCGGGGGTGGTTCGTATGACGCTGGCAAAGCGCATCATCCCGGCGCTGGTGGTGGCCATGCCGGTGGGGTTCGTCAACGTGGTGGAATCCAAGGAGTATTCGGCGGAACTCACCACCCCCTGCATCCGCATCGACGGGCGGCGGGGCGGCAGTCCGCTCGCGGTAGCGACCTTGCACGGCATCATGGAGAACGCACTGTGAACCATCCCGACGGAACACCCTTGCGGAACGGCTTCACCACCGGCGCGGCGGCGACGGCGGCGGCGGTCGGCGCCTGGATTGCGCGACACGGCGTTCCGTCACCGGAACAGGTGGAACTGCTGCTGCCGGATGGTTCGTTTCTCACCATCCCGCTGGAACAGTGCATCCCCGGCTCCGCAACGGTGCGGAAGGACGGCGGCGACGACCCGGATGTGACCGATCGGGCGGAGATCCATGTGGAACTCCGCCCCGGGCCGTGCGACGACCCGCGCGCCCTCCGCGAACCGTGCGGCGAAGGGTGGCTTCATTTCACCGGCGGCGAAGGGGTCGGCGTCGTCACCCGGCCGGGGCTCGCCGTCCCGCCGGGCCATTTTGCGATCAATCCCGGGCCGCGCCGCATGCTGGGGAAGAACCTCGAACGGGCCGGATTCGGCAAGACTCCGGGCGAAGAGCTCACGGTCGTCATTTCGGTTCCGGCGGGGAAAGTTCTCGCGGAAAAGACGCTCAATCCGACTCTCGGCATCGTCGGCGGCATTTCGATTCTGGGCAACTCCGGCATCGTGCGCCCCTACTCCAACGCCGCGTATGCCGCGACGGTGGCCCTGCAACTGCGCGCCGTCGCGGCGGCGGGGGGCAAAGCGGCGGCGCTGGTCACCGGAAACCGGACGGCGGAGGCGGTCGCGCGCGATTACCCGGAGCTTCCGCCCGAAGCGATCATCCGCATCGGCGACTTCATCGATGCGGCGCTCCGCGCGGCGGAGACGGCCCGGCTCGAACGGATTGTGCTCGGCTGTATGACCGGCAAACTTTTCAAATACGCCTGCGGCGACCGCAACACCCACGCCGCCAACACGAAACTCGACCTGACACGGCTGGAGGAGTTCGGGGTGAAACTGCCCGGCGTTCCGCTGGAGAAACTCCACACGACCGGGGAACTTGCCGCACAGCTCACGCCGGAGGAGTTCCGGGCGATCCAGCGGCGCCTCCACGAAGCCGCACTGCGGCTCCTCTCCGGCCGCCACCCCGGAATCCGGCTGGAAATTGCGCTCTACGATGACCGAAAGGAGAAAATTCTTTCATGAAGAGTATTGACATCATCGGCTTCGACGGCCGCGACTGGAACACCGAATCGCTCGAACTGCTCCGGAACGCCGACATCGTCGCGGCGGGGAAGCGGATTCTCGCCGCCCTGCCGCCGGAACTCTCCGCCCGCAAAGTTCCGCTCGGCGGCAATCTCGCCGCCGAACTGGAATCCCTTCTGCGGCAGGAATCCGACGCGCGGCTGGTCGTCGCCGCATCGGGCGACCCGCTCTGCTGGGGCATCGGCGGCACCCTCCGCCGGCTGCTGCCGGAGGGGTCGTATCGTGTCCACCCAGGTACGGCGGCATTTCAACTGCTGGCCGCGCGGCTCGGTGAACCGTGGGAGAAGTGGGAGCTCTTCCACTGTCACGGCAATGACACCCCGCTGCCGTGGCGGAGAATTCTCCGCGCCCCCGGTGCAATTCTCTACGGCGACCCGCGCCGGACGGCGCGACAGCTGGCCGCGGAGCTTATCGCCGCCTTTCCGGCGGCCGGGAACCGGCGCGCCGCCGCCGGGTGCGACCTCAACACGCAGGCGGAACTGGTGGTCCGCGGCACGCTGGCGGAACTGGCCGCCGGAGCGGTGCCCGACCGGGCGCTTTCGATTCTGCTGATCCTGCCCGGAGAGAACACCGGCACGCCCGACTGCGGGTTCGGCAGGGAGGATGCGGACTACCTTCACTCCAAGCAGATGATCACCCACCCGGAGGTGCGCGCGATCGTGCTCTCCAAACTCCGGCTGCCGGCATCCGGCGTGCTCTGGGATCTCGGCGCAGGCAGCGGTTCGGTGGGGATCGAGGCGGCGGAACTCGTTCCGGAACTGAAAGTTCACGCGGTGGAGAAGAATCCGGAGCGCTTCGCTGAACTTGCGGAAAACATCCGCCGCTCCGGCGGAAACGCCTTCACGGCACACTGCGCCGACGCGACATCGCTGCTCGACACGCTCCCCGCCCCCGACCGGGTGTTCATCGGCGGCGGCGGCGACGCCCTGCCCGCATTGCTGACGAAGTCGTTTGAAAAACTTCGCCCCGGCGGCCGGCTGGTCGCCACGGCGGTGCTGGTGGAGAGCGCCGCCGTGCTGGCCACGGTTCTCGCCCCGTACCGCCAAGAGCTGCTGACCGTCAACGTCAGCCGCGCCGCCGCGCTCGGGGAGCATCACTGTTTCAAAGCGGAAAATCCGATCACCGTCGCGGTGTTCGTCAAACCGGAGAATGAATAGAATATGAGTGGATCAATCACCTTTGTCGGTGCCGGTCCCGGCGCGCCCGATCTCATCACCCTGCGCGGCGCCGCCGCGCTCCGAGACGCCGATCTGGTCATCTACGCGGGATCCCTGGTCAACGAGGAGCTGTTGGAACTCGCCCCCAAAGCCCGGCTGGTCAACAGCGCGAAACTCGCGCTCCCCGAAGTTCTGCGCGAGATGCGGGAAGCGTATGAGCAGGGCGGCCATGTGGTCCGCCTGCACACCGGAGATCCCGCCATCTACGGAGCGGTCTCCGAACAGTTCCGCGAACTCGACCGCCTCGGCATTCCCTATTCGGTGGTGCCGGGGGTGAGCAGCGCCTTTGCCGCCGCCGCCGCACTCAAGGTGGAGCTGACCATGCCCGGCCTTTCGCAGAGCGTCATCCTCACCCGCGACGCCGGACGCACTCCGGTGCCGGAAAAGGAGGCGCTCGACCAGCTTGCCGCGCACGGTTCGACCATGTGCATCTTTCTGAGTGTCGGGGAGATGGAGAGTCTGATAAAGAAACTCCTTTCCGCCGGGCGCTCCCCCTCGACGCCAGCGGCGGTGGTCTACCGGGCGAGCTGGCCCAACGAGCAGATCGTCCGCGGCACTCTCGCCGACATCGCGCAGAAGGTCGCCGACGCCGGAATTCAGCGCCAGTCGATGATCGTGATCGGCGAAGTGCTCGAGCGGAACGGCGACCTGTCGAAGCTCTACGATGAATCCTTCTCGCACGGCTACCGGCGGGGCGGGCGGTGTGGCGCCGGATTCTCCGGCAAAGTCGCGCTGTTCGCCCTCACCCGCAAAGCGGCCTGCAAGGCGGCGGAGATCGCCGCCGGGTTGCACGACGCGGTCATCTTCGTGCCGAAAAAGTACGCTTCGGCCGTTCCCGCCGCCCGGCGGCGCAGTTTCCCGGAGGGGGGCTTCTCCGCCGTGTTCGCCGACAGCTGGAAACAGTTCGACGCCTTCGTGATGGTCATGGCCGCCGGCATCGTCGTCCGCCATGCGGCACAGCTCTGCAAAGACAAGCTCCACGATCCGGCCGTAGTGGTCTGCGACGAGGCCGGGCAGTACGCGATCAGCCTGCTCTCCGGCCACTTCGGCGGAGCCAACCGGCTCGCCGCCGAGGTCGCCCGGATCACCGGCGGGAAAGCGGTCATCACCACCGCGAGCGATGTGAATCACCTGCTCGCCTTCGACGAATTCGCCGCCCGCTGTCACTACCGGCTGGTCTCGAAGGAGCCGCTGGCGGAACTTTCCGCCGCACGGCTCGATGGGGAGGCGTTCGACCTCTTCATGCCGCAGGAGCTCTTCCAGCGCTGGTTCGCCGACCAGCCCGGATTCCGGCTGGCCGGAGGCGCTCCGGAACCGGGAGCGATCCTCATCCGGAGAGTCGCCAACGGCAGCGAACTGCGCCTTGTGAAGCGGAAAACCGCCCTCGGCGTCGGCTGTCGGAAAGGGGTCCCGGCGGAACGGATCCGCGAGATGGTTCTCGATGTGCTCGACACCCATCAACTCACGCTAGACGAAGTGGATGTGATCGCCAGCGCCGAGCTGAAATCCGGCGAACCCGGGTTGCTGGAGTTCGCCCGGAGCGCGGGGAAGGAACTTCGCTTCTTCTCCGCCGGCGAATTGAATCAAATTCCGGTGCCGACCCCCTCGACGGCGGCGGAACAGCATCTCGGGCTCCACTCGGTTTCGGAGGCGGCGGCGCTCCTCGCCGCCGGACCGGACGCCCGGATACTCGTCCCTAAACAAAGCAGAAGCGACGTCACCGTCGCCGTCGCGATGGAGGTGGATCATGTCTGAAGTGTACGCCATTGGAATCGGTCCCGGCGCGGCGGAGTATCTGACGCCGCAGGCCGCGGAAATCCTCGAAAAATGCACGGTCATCGCCGGTTACCGCACCTATCTTGATCTGATTCCGGAACGGCTCGCCGGAAAGAAGGTGATCGCCGGCTCGATGCGCGAAGAGCTCAAGCGCTGTCGCGAAGCGCTCGACGCCGCGCTCGACGGCGAGATTGTCGGCGTGGTCTCCTCCGGCGACGCCGGAATCTACGGCATGGCGGGGCTGCTCCTCGAACTGACCGAACAGGAGAAATACCAGTCGATCGAAGTGATCGTCGTCCCCGGCGTGACGGCGGCGACCGCCGCCGCCGCGTTGGCGGGTGCGCCGCTGATGAACGACTTCGCCGTGGTGAGCCTCTCCGACCTGATGACGCCGAAAGATTTGATCGAGAAGCGGTTGAAACTTCTCGCCGAAGGGGATTTCGTCACCGCTCTCTACAATCCGGCGAGCAGCCGGAGGCGGGAACTGCTCGAATTCGCCGTCGAAGTCTACCGCCGAGCGGGTGGAAATCTCCCGGCGGCGCTGGTTCACCACATCGGGCGGAGCGGGCAGAAAATCGAATTCGCCCGGCTCGACAACTTCCCCTTCGACACGGTGGACATGTCCACGCTGGTGATCCTCGGCAACTCGAAAACCATCCTCCGGGACGGCCGGTTCTACTGCCGCCGCGGCTATCGGGAGAAACAGGATTTTGAACTCTGAATTTCTGTCGGCATTCCTCCTCGGCGGAGTCAACTCCGGCAGCGGCAAGACCACGCTTGCCGTTGCGCTCTTGCGCGCACTCCGGCGGCGCGGCCTCGACGTCGCCCCCTTCAAGTGCGGACCGGATTACATCGACCCCTCCTTCCACCGGCAGGCGGCAGGACGGGCGTCGTTCAACCTCGATCCTTTCTTTCACGCCGGAGAGACACTCCATACCGCCTTCGCCCGGGGTGCCGCTTCCGCCGATGTCGCCGTCGTCGAAGGGGTGATGGGGTTGTTCGACGGCCCCTACCCCGGCTCCCGCGCGGGCAGTTCCGCCGAAATCGCCGCCCGGCTCGGCCTGCCGGTGGTGCTGGTGGTCAACGCGCGCGGCATCTCCGGCTCGATCGCTCCGCTGGTAAAGGGGTTCTGCGAATGGGATCCCCAGGTGCGCATCGCCGGAGTGATCGCCGACTTCACCGGTTCGGCCCGCCACGGGGAACTCCTCGCTGACGCCCTGCGCGCGGCTGGACTCCCCCCCCTCCTCGGCCGGTTCGACCGCAACGAAGCGTGGCGATTGCCGGAGCGCCACCTCGGACTCACCACCGGCACCCTCGACGAGGCCCTGCTCGACCGCATGGCCGACGCGGCAGAAGAGAGCATCGATCTCGGGAAACTGCTCGAACTGGTCCGCATACCGCGCCCGGCGGCGGTGGTTCCCGCGGCGGAACAGACAACTTCGAAGCTCCGCCTCGGCGTGGCACAGGATGAGGCGTTCCACTTCTACTACGAGGAGAATTTTGAACTTCTCCGGGAACGCGGCGTGGAACTGGTCTTCTTCTCCCCGCTCCACGACCGGAACCTCCCGCCGGAGCTCGACGGACTCTGGTTCGGCGGCGGATACCCGGAACTCTTCGCGGAGACTCTGGCGGCCAACGGTGAGATGCTCGACGCCATCCGGAGTTTCGCCGCCTCCGGCCGGGTGGTATGGGGGGAGTGCGGGGGATTTCTCTACCTCCTCGACGGACTTTCCGGCTTCGACGGCGTCCGCCATCCTCTGCTCGGCCTGCTCCCCGGCGAAGCGAAGATGCACAACCGCCTCTCCGCCCTCGGCTACCGCGAAGCCGTCACCGCGGCGGACGGTCTCTTCGGCCCCGCCGGAACCAGAATTCAGGGGCATGAGTTCCACTACTCGAGCGCCGAACTCCCCGCAGGAACTCAACCGCTCTTTCACGCCCGTCCGCTCCGCGGCGAACCGCGCGATGCGGGCAGTGTCCGCGACCGGGTGGCGGGGAGCTATCTGCACCTCCACTTCGCCTCGAACCCGGCGGCGCTGGATCACTTCGTAAAGGAGCTGGCACGATGATCGGATTTCTCATCGCCCTCGGCGTTGCGCTGGTGCTGGATCTCCTGCTGGGGGATCCCCATTCCAGGTTCCACCCGGTCGCGCTCTTCGGGCGCGCCGCAGGAGGCGTTGAAACACTCTGTCGCAAAACCTTCGGCAACGGCATTTTCTCCGGCCTGACGGGCTGGCTCCTGCTCGTTCTGCCGATTTCCGCCGCCGCGTGGGCGGTCACCCGCTTCGCCGGAGAGTTCGCGCCCGCCGTTGCGGCGGTTCTGCTCTACGTCACCATCGCGCCGCGCAGTCTTCTCGAACACGCCGAAGCAATCCGCAAACCGCTGAGCCGAAACGACCTTGCAGCCGCGCGCCACGCGCTTTCGATGATCGTCAGCCGGGACACTGCGACGCTTCCCCCCTCCGAAATCGTCCGCGGCGCAATCGAGAGCCTCGGCGAAAACCTGATCGACGCCGTCAACAGCGCGCTCTTCTTTTTCGCCGTCGGTTTTCTCGCGGGCGGTCTCCCCGGCGCGGCGGCGGCGGCGGTTCTGCTGCGGTGCGCCAACACCCTCGACGCCTGCTGGGGCTACCGCAACGAACGCTACCTTTTCTTCGGCCGGATTGCCGCCCGCGTTGACGATCTGTTTCACCTGATTCCGGCCCGGCTGACGCTTCTTGCGGTCGCCATTGCCGCGCCGCTCGTCGGCGGGAGAATTTCCCGTACGCTCCGGACCGGATTCCGCCACCGCCACGACCACCCCAGCCCCAACTCCGCGTGGGGGATGGGCGCGTTCGCCGGAGCGCTCGAAATCCGCCTCGGCGGCCCGACCGTCTACGGCGGAATTCCGGAGCCCTACCCCTTCTGGGGCGACGGCCGGGCGGAACTCACGACCGGCGATCTCCTTCGGGCGGAACGGCTCACCACCGCTTCCACACTCGTATTCTGCATTCTTCTTATCATCGGGGTGTCGCTGTGCAAATAAGACAGATTCTGCTCATCCGCCACTGCGAAGTGCCCGACGAATACCGCGGGCGCTACATCGGTTCGACCGATGTGCCGCTCTCGGAAGCCGGACGCGCCGCCGCGCGGAATCTCGCGCCGCAACTCGCCAGCTTCGCCCCGGAAACGATCGTTTCCAGTCCACGCCGACGCGCCGTTGAGACCGCCGAACTTGCCGCGCCGGGCCGCGAAATCCGGTTCGATCCCCGGCTGACGGAGATCGATTTCGGCGCATGGGAGGCGCTCACCTTTGCGGAGATCGAACAGCGCGCCACGCCGGAGGAGCTCCGCTGCTGGAGCGAATCCCCGGGCGAAATGCGCTTCCCCGGCGGGGAGAGTTTCCCCGCCTTCCGGCGCCGGGTCGACGCGGCATTCGCCGAACTCCTCGCCGGAACCGCAGGCGAAATTGTCGCCGTCGTCACCCACGGCGGCCCCGCCATGCGGATTCTCGCGACACTGCACCATCTGCCCGCGGAACGGCAGCACGAACTCCTGCCGCCGCGCGGAAGCATCACCGTTCTCAACTTTCATCAGGGAGTGTTCCAGCCATGAAAAACCGTCTCATTCTGGTGACCGGCGGCGCCCGCAGCGGCAAGAGCCTCTTCGCCGAACAGCTCGTCACCGAAACGGCGAGCCGCAAATTCTACCTCGCCACCTGTCCGGTGTTCGACGGCGAACTCGCCGAACGCATCGCCCGTCACCGGGCGCGGCGCGAAGAGGGGCACTGGCAGACCATTGAGGAGCAAATCGATCTAGGGGCCGCCCTCCGTCAGGCGGCGGATTCCGGCGGCGACGGCATCCTCATCGACTGCCTGACGCTCTGGATCAACAACCTCTTCTTCCGGGCGGAACAGGAGAAACGGGAGTTCGGCGAAGCGGAAATGGCCGCCGAATGCGACCGGCTGATTCCCGAACTGCGCGCCTTCCCCGGCATCGTCGTGGCCGTCCTCAACGAGGTCGGTATGGGGATCGTGCCGGAGTCGCCGCTCGCACGCCGGTTCCGCGACTGTTCCGGACGCTGCGGCCAGAAAATCGCCACCGCCGCCGATGCGTTGTATTTCACTGTCTGCGGTATCGCACAAAGGATCAAATAATCATGAAACTGCTCGAAGAAACGCTCCGCTCCATCGAACCGGCCGACCCCGAATTCCGCCGCCGTGCCGAAACGCGCATCCTCAACTTCGCCATGCCCCCGTGGGCACTCGGGCGGCTGCTCGACCTCGCCGTCGATCTCGCCGGAATCACCCGCAGGGAAACGCCGCCGGTCGCACGCAAACGGATCGTCCTGATGGCCGGTGACCACGGCATAGTCGAAGAGGGGGTCTGCCCCCAGCCCTCGTCGATCACCGCGCAGACGGTCCGCAACTTCGTCCGCGGCGGCGGCGGTATCGGGGTGCTCACCCGCGAAGCCGGCGCCGAACTCACCGTGGCCGACTTCGGCGTCGATGACGACCTCTCCGACCTGGTCCGGGCGGGCGTGCTGGTGGACTGCAAGGTCGCCCGCGGCACCGCGAACTTCTCCCGAGGTCCGGCGATGAGCCGCGAGCAGGCGGTCGCCGCTCTCGAAAACGGCATCCGCCTCGCCCGCGAACTTGCTCCGGAGACCGACCTCTTCGGCACCGGCGAAATGGGCATCGGCAACACGTCGCCTTCGTCGGCGATCATCGCGGTGCTTTCCGGAGTCGACGTCCGTTCGGTGGTCGGCCCCGGCGCCGGACTCGCCGCCTCACGGCTCGATCACAAGGCGGAGGTGATCCGGCGCGGCATCGAATGCAACAAGCCCGATCCTGCCGACGGCATCGACCTGCTCGCCAAGGTGGGCGGCTTTGAAATCGGCGGCATCGCCGGGCTGATCCTCGGCGCGGCCTCGCTCCGCAAGCCGGTGCTGATCGACGGCTTCATCTCCAGCGCCGGAGCTTTGATCGCCGCAACCCTCTCACCCGCCGCGCGCGACAGCATGATCCTTGCCCACGGCAGTGCCGAACCCGGCCACCGCATCATGGCCGCCACCCTCGGCAAGAAGCCGCTGCTCGACCTCGGCATGCGTCTGGGCGAAGGGACCGGTGCGGCACTCGCCATGCACCTCGTCGACGCCGCCGTCGCGTTGCTGCGCGAAATGGACTCCTTCGAGCACGCCGACGTCTCCCGGGAGGGGCTCCAATGAGACCGTTTCTCGCCGCCCTCTCGGTGCTGTCGGTCCTGCCGCTCGGGAAATTCGCGGCCACGGAAAAGGATCTGAAACGCGCCCTGCCCTTCTTTCCGGTCGCGGGGCTTCTCTTCGGCGCCCTCGGCTGGGGCGCGGCGGAACTTCTCACGCGGGGCTTTCCCCCCGCCGTCGCCGCGATGTTCTGCGCCGTTCTGCCGGAGGCGTTGACCAAGGGGTTCCACCTCGACGGCCTCGCCGACACCGCGGATGGCTTTCTCTCCGGCCGCACCCGCGAGCGCAAGCTCGAAATCATGCGCGACAGCCGGACCGGTTCGATGGGAGTCGCCGCCGTCTTCGCCCTGCTCGGCCTCAAGGCGGCCGCCTGCCTCTCGTTCCCGCCGGAGCTCCTGCCCGCCGCCTTCGGCCTCTCGCTCCTGGCCGGCCGCTGCGGACTGCTCTTTCACATCGCCACCAGCCGTTACGCCCGCCCCGACGGGCTCGGCGGCATCTGGTTCCAGATCAACCCGTATCCGGCCCTCGTTCCGGCGACGCTCTTCCCCGTCGCGGCGGGGTGGCTCCTCTTCGGAATTCCCGGCGTCGGCGCGGTGCTGGCCGTGCTCCTCTGCGCCGCGCTCTGGAGTCTCGTGACGAAACGGGTGATCGGCGGCGCAACCGGGGACACCATCGGCTGCAGCGAAGAGTGTTCGGAACTCCTTCTGCTGCTCGCCCTGCTCCTGCTTCTGCCCCGCTGAACCGGCAGAATGGCGGCATGAGACGCGGAAAAATTCACCTTGCGAGGTGGATTTTTTCCCCATCGCCTGTATATTGAATAAAAAGGAGCCGGAACACGTGAAGATCATCCAGTTGATTCCCCGCCTGCCGCGCGCGGCGGAACACGATTTCTTCGCCGCCGTCTGCCGCGAACTGGAGCGTTCCGGCGACACGGTGCGGATTCTCTCGCTCCTCCCCGGCCCGGTCACTCCGCCCGGCGTGCCCTTTTCGGCACTGCCGGAGCGCCTCCTCCCGTGGCCCGGCGCCGGACGCAGCCCCGAACTTCTGGCCGACCTGCGGGAATACTGCCGCGACGCCGATCTGCTCCACCTGCACGGCGCGCTCCTCTACCCGTTGCGCTACGCGGCGGCAATCCGGCGGGAGTTCTCCTGCAAAGTGGCCTGGTCGCCGGGAGAAAGCTGTGGGGGGCTCCTGCGGCTCTGCGGCCCGCTCCGTCGCGCCGCAGTCGATTTTCTGCTCGCCCGCACTCCGGATGAGCAGCGGTGTTTTGCGAACGGCCGGTTTTGCCGTGCGCCGGAAGAAGTTCCGGAGTGGCCCGCATTCTACCGGAAGCTGATCGAGGGGCACCCCCATGACTGAAGAGCGCGAACTCAAACACTCCTTCGCCCCGGTCGCCCGGCCCGACGCACGCTTTCTGATCCTCGGGTCGCTCCCCGGCGAGGAATCGCTGCGGCAGGCTCAGTATTACGCCCACAAGCGAAACGCATTCTGGCGCATCATGGGCGAACTCTGGAATTTCGATCCGGCCCTCCCCTACGCCGAACGGCTCGAGGCGCTGATGCTTCACCGGATTGCACTCTGGGATGTGGCCGGTTCCGGCTTCCGCCCGGGCAGTCTCGACAGCAACCTCAAACTTGAACGCCCCAACGACATTCCGGCTTTGCTGGCGCGCTGCCCCGGCATCCGGAGGATCGGCTGCAACGGCGGGCGCTCCTATGAACTCTTCCGCCGCTGTTTCCCGGAACTTGTCCGAAACCCGGCGCTGGAGGTCGTGCGCCTCCCCTCCACCAGCCCGGCGGCGGCGCTCTACTCGTTTGAAACCAAGCGGGAAGCGTTCCGCCGCTTCTTCGCCGGAGGAGACGCCGCCCGATGAGTTTTCACCTCTACACCGGCAACAAGCTCGAACGTCTGGCGGAGCTCTACCTCGACGCGGTGTTCCGCCACCCGCCGGCGGATCCCTTCACCCCGGAAACCATCGTCATCCAGACCCAGGGCATGGCCGACTGGCTGACCCAGTTTCTCGCTGCAAACGGCGGCATCGCCGCCAATCTCGAGCTGCCCTATCTGGAGAATTTCGTCCGCCGCACCATGCTGCAGTGTTTCGACCCGGCGACGGCGGCGGCGTTCCGGCGCGACAGCGAACTCTTCTCGCAGGAGGTGATGGCATGGCGGCTCGCCGCTTTGCTCGAGGATGAGGCGCACCGCGTCCCGGAACTCGCCCGCTACCTCACCGGCGACGCCAGAAAACTCCTCCAGCTCGCCGCCAAAATCGCCGGACTCTTCGACCAGTATCAGGTCTACCGGCAGGAGGAACTGCTCCGCTGGGCCGCGGGCGAAAGGGGCGCCGAACGCCACCTCTGGCAGAGAAATCTCTACCTCGCCCTGCGCGAAAACGGCGCGGAAGGGCGGGAATTCTATTTTCAGAAGTTCTTTCAACTGAACGCCGCGGGCAGACGGGTTCCGGAACGGGTCAGCGTCTTCGGCGCCGGAGCGATGCCGCCGATCTACCTCGGGTTCTTCCAGCACCTTTCGCGTTTCCGGGAAGTGAATTTCTTCTACCTCAACCCCTGCCGGGAGTACTGGGGCGAACGGCCGGCGAAGATCTCCGACGCCGAATTCGACCAGAATCCCCTGCTCGCCTCGTTCGGGCGGCAGGGACGCGAATTCTTCAACCGGGTGATCGAACTCCACGAACTGTGCCACACCGTGGAGGAGACCGCCTTCGAAGAGTATGTTCCCGGCGGCGAGGCCGGTCCGGAATACCCCTCCTACACGATGCTCACCGCACTGCAGGAGGACATCCTCTCGCTCCGGCTCCGGCGGCCGGACGGCGACGGCTTTCTGGTCGGCAAACCGCTCGCGATCCCGCCGGGCGACCGTTCGGTGCGGGTGTTCAACTGCCACGGCATCCGCCGCGAGGTGGAGGTTCTGCACGAACAGCTGCTCACGCTGATGAACGGCAAACTCAATTCCGCCCCGCCGCAGCCGCGCGAAATCATCGTCATGGCGCCGGACATCAACCAGTATGAACCCTACATCCGCGCGGTGTTCGACCAGGGGCCGCTGGCCGGGGAGTACTCCATCTCCGACCGCAGTCTCCGCTCCGCCGGTCAGCTCGCCGACACCTTTCTCCGGCTGCTCGAACTGCCTGCGGAGCGCTTCGAAGCGTCGGAGGTGACCGCACTTCTGGATCAGCCCGCGCTCCGGGCACGGTTCAACATTCCGGAGGAGGCGCTCGAAACCATCTCCCGCTGGACCGGCCGGGCAGCCATCCGCTGGGGATTCGACGCGGAGTCCCACCGGAAATTCTGCGGCGTGCCGTTCGAAGAGTTCACCTGGAGCCAGGGACTGGATCGGCTTCTGCTCGCCTTCGCCATGACCGAAACGCCGGATTCCGAGGCCGCCGAAGGCCTCCGGGAACTCGGGGCGATTCCGGAGGGAGAGGCGGAACTGCTCGGCAACTTCATCCGTTTCGTCCGCCAGCTCGCCGCGCTCGGCCCGGAACTCGCCCGCCCCTGCTCCCCCGCCGAATGGCAGACCCGGTTCAGCCGGATTCTCGACAGTTTCTTTCTCTCCAGCCGGGAGACGGCGGCGGAGCTGGCGGCACTGCGCGCCAGTTTCGCCGCGTTCGCCGAAACTGCGGCCACAGCCGGATACAACCGCCCGATCCCGGTGGACGCCGCCGCCGACCGCCTTGGTTCCGCCCTCGAAGAACCGGTCCGGGGAGCCAGTTTTCTGCGGGGGAAGATCACCTTCTGTTCGCTGGTGCCGCTGCGGAGCATCCCGATGCAGGTGGTCGCCATCCTCGGCCTCAACGAAGGAAAGTTCCCCCGGCGGGAAAACAAGCTCGGTTTCAACGTGCTGGCCACCCCGCGCCCGGGCGACCGCTCCCGGCCGGCAGAGGACCGCTATCTCTTTCTCGAAGCGATTCTCTCCGCCCGGCGCAACCTTCTGCTCTTCTATCAGGGCAGAAGCCTCAAGGATGGCTCCGCACTCCCGCCCGCGGTGCCGTTGACGGAATTTCTCAACTGCATGCAGCAGAGTTTCCCCGGCTTTCAGGTGAGCGAAACCAGACTGCAGGGGTTCCATCCGGACGGGTTCCGGCCGGACTGCGGCCTCGATCTGCGCTCCTACTCCGCCGGGAACTGCCGCGCGGCGGCCGCCCTCGCCGGAGCCGCCGCCGCACCGCCGCCGTCACAGACCGGCCGACGCCCCGCGCCGCTGCCGCCGGAACCGCTGCCGGAGTCGATTCCCCTCGACGAACTCGAGCAGATGTTCTCCAACCCCTGCCGGTGGTTTTTGAAAAACCGGGCGGGCACCCGGTTCCTCGAAGAGGAGCTGACGCTGGCGGATGACGAACCCATCGTGCTCGACCCGCTGGAACACTACCAGCTCCGCACGGCAATCGATCAAGCCCTGAACCGGCAGGAGGACCCGGCGAAGCTGAAACGCTCTCTGCTCCGCGGCGGCCGACTGCCGCTGGGCGAAAACGGCGAACTCCTCTTTTTGCAGACGCTGGAGACGATGAAACGCTGCCCCGCCCCCTGGCGCGAGGAACGGCTGCCCGGCCCGGATCACCGCATCCTCATCGATCTTGCCGTCGGCGGCACCCGCCTCACCGGCATCGCCGACGGCGACGCCCTCCGGCGGGAACACTGGTTCCGCCGCTGTTCGGGCATGACCTGGACCAGTCTGGTCTCACTGCATCTGCGGCACCTTCTGCTCAACGTGCTCTTTCCGGAAGGGGTGGTCTCGTTCGCCCTCTTCTTCGAACACAAAACGTTCTGCGAACGGACCATTCCGCCGTTGCCCGCCGCAGAGGCGGAAGAAAAACTGTTGCGGTTACTCGAATCGTTCCGGGAGGGAATGCGCCGCCCCCTGCCGGTGTTTGCCAGAGCCTCCGCGGCCTACGCCGATTCCAAAAAACGAAGCGATGCAGAGCGGAAACTCACCGCCATCAAAGAGTTCCGTTCCTCCCGTCAGGCCGACCGCCCCGGCGATCTCGACGATCCGGCCATCGCCCTCTGTTTCAATGAGGCGGATTTCAACGATCCGGCGGTGTTCTCTGAATTCGCCCGGCTGACGGATGAGCTCATGCCGCCACTGCAAAAGGAGATCTCATGAGCACCCCCGCCGCCACCGCAAACAACAGCTCCTCGCTCGACTGGCCGCTCGACGGCATCAATCTGGTCGAAGCCGCCGCCGGAACCGGGAAGACCTACAACATCGAAACCCTCGTGCTCCGGCTCCTGCTGGAACGGGCGCTGCCGATCACCTCGCTTCTGGTGGTGACCTTCACCGAAGCCGCCGCCGCGGAACTGCGCACCCGCATCCGGAAACTGCTCCTCCAGTGCTTCGACCACCTTGTCAACCGTCAGCCGTGCGACGACGACCGGATTCCCCTGTTGCTCGACCGCATCGACGCCTGGAACCGCCCGGAACCCGCCGACCTGCTCCGGCAGGCGCTGACCGACTTCGACGACGCGGTCATAAGCACCATCCACGGATTCTGCTCCAGAGTGCTCAAGGAGAATGCTTTCGAAAGCGGCGTCCGCTTCGAGAACAACGTCGAGAGCGACTGCGATGAGCTGCTCCGGCAATGTTCGATGGATTTCTACCGGAAACATTTCTACGCGCCGAAACACGCCGTCCTTCTGGCCGCGCTCGGCACTCACCTCAAACTGACCCCCGAAGCGTTGTTCCAAGTCGCGCAATACCGGGTAAAACGGGAGTCGCTCACGTTCCGCGCCTCCGTTCCGCTGAGGGAAACGGAAACGATCGGCGAACGGCTCGACCGGCTGGCCCGGCAACTCGAACAGCTCCGCACCCTGCCGGAACGTCTGCCGGTCGAGGAGTGTGCGGGATTCCTCAAAAAACCGTTCCGCAAGGAGGATTTCGACCTCCACAACACGGCTCTGGAAGCGTTCCGCCGCACCGGGGCGGCGACGCCCGCGCTTCTGGAAACCCTCTCGCTGTTCCGCCGCGACACCCTCGAAAACAGTCTCAGCAAGAGAGGCGGCAAACCGGCCCTGCTCGCGGCCGCGCTCGATACGCCGGAAATGCGGATGCTCGACGAATTTTCCAACGAGCTCGAAGGCTTCCGCGCCCTCTTCCTGCTCCGCGGCGCCGAATTCGCCTTCCGGCGGCTCGAAGAGCTCAAGCGCGATCGCAACCTCATGACCTTCGACGACATGCCGCGGCTGGTCCGCGACGCGCTCGATCTCCCCGGCAGTCCGCTGGCCGGACAGCTCCGCCAGAAGTTTTCCGCCGGAATCATCGACGAATTTCAGGACACCGACCCGGTTCAATACCGCATCTTTCAGAAGCTCTTTGTGGAAGCGGAACCGCAGAAAACCCTCTTTCTGGTCGGCGATCCCCGCCAGGCGATCTACTTCTTCCGCGGCGGCGATCTCGCGACCTACCTCCGCGCCCGGAACGACGTGGAGCCGGGCCGCGTCTATTCGCTCGACACCAACTACCGCTCCTCCCCCGGCATGATCCGGGCGGTCAACCGCATTTTCGGGCGGGAGCACAACGCCCCCTTCGCCGTTCCTCCGGAGGTGCTGACCCTGCCGGAGATCCACGCCCCCGGCAACGGGGAGGCCGGTGAGGAATCCTCCCCCTCCCCGCTCCGGATCTACCGCGATCCCGAGCTCCACACCGAGAGCTGGCCGAAGTACTGCGCCGAACTCGCGGTGAGAATGCTCAACGCTCCGGAAGCGGCCCTCCCCGATCCGGATGACCGGATCACCTCCCGACGGCTCCGCCCCGGCGACATCGCGATTCTGGTGCGGAACCGGTATGAGGCCGCCGCCATCCGTCAGGCCCTCGCCCTCCGCGGCATCGCCGGTGTGTTCACCCGCAGTGACTCCATCTACCATGCCCCGGAGGCCGGAGAACTGCTCACCTTTCTGCAGGGGGTCGCCGCCGGAAGTGATTCGCGCCGGATCATGAACGCCCTCAGCACTCCGGTCGGCGGCTGTTCGCTCGATCAGCTGCTCCGGCTCCAGCAGCCCGAGGGAGAGGAGGAGCGGCTCGCCTTCCAGCAGAAGTTCCGGATTCTGGCCAAAGAGTGGATCGAAGGATCCTTTCTGAAAATGTTCACCCGATTGCTCCGGGAGTTCGACGTCGCGCCGCGGCTGCTCGCCCTTCCCGGCGGGGAGCGGCAGGTCTCCAACCTGCTGCAGCTGGGGGATCTGCTCCAGCAGGAGAGTTTCCGGCGCGGGCTCGGCATGAACGCACTGATCCGCTTCCTCGCCGGAAAGATCGAGAATCCCGGCGACAAACAGCCGCCGGAGGAGGAGCTTCAGCAGCTCGAAACCGAACGGAACGCGGTGAAGATCATGACGCTGCACGGCAGCAAGGGGCTGGAGTTCCCGGTCGTATTGCTCCCGACCCTCTGGCTCTGCGTCGCCTCCTCGAACCGGTCACAGCAGCACGGCCCCTATCACAACGACCGGGGCCTGCTGGAATACGACCTGAGCGATTCGCCGGAAACCCGGTGCGCGGAGCAGAACGAGCGCATGCAGGAACAGCTCCGGCTCGCCTATGTCGCCCTCACCCGCGCCAAGTACCGCTGCGCCCTCTTCTGCGGAACCCACGGCAGAACCCGGCCGGAGGATTCCCCCATCGAATGGCTGTTCCGCATGAAGAACGCCGGGCTTGAGGAGCTGAAGGACTGTGCCGGGAGTACCCACGCCCGGCGCGACCTGCCGCTGGAGATTCCGCCCGAAATGGCGGAGCCGCTCCCGCCGCTCACCGGAGAGATTTACCATCCAGACGCCGAACCGGCGCCGGAACCGGTTCTCGCGGAATGGGGAAATGCCGTCACGCCCGGCTGGATCTGCGCCAGTTACTCGAAACTCAAACCAGCGGACGACACGCCGGTACCGCCGCTGGAGAGTCCGGCGGCCGATTATGACGACGAACTCCCCGGCGACGCTCCGGCGGAAGAGGCGGACGACGCCGGACCTTTCGCCCTCCCCGGCGGGAAAGAGGCGGGGAACGCCATCCACAAGACTCTCGAAATCATCGACTTCTCCATCAGCAAAGAGGCGGTGCGCGGCGCGGTGACTCCTCAGCTGGAGATCCACGGCCTGCTCCGCGACCCGCTCCGGCGCGAGACGGTGATTGAATCGGCTTCGGAACTGATCTGCAACGCGCTTCATTCGCCGCTCCCGGCAGGAGACGGCACCAGCTTCACCCTGTCGGAGATTCCGGCGGAAAAACGGCTCTCGGAGCTGGAATTCACCTACGCCTTTCACCGCGCCTTCACCACCGGCGATCTCAAGCGGCTGCTCGACGGGTTTCTCCGCGAACGGTTCGGCGCGGTCGAATATCCGGAGTGGGAACGGGCGATCTCCGGCGGATTTCTCAACGGAATCATCGACCTGGTGTTCGAACACCGGGGGAAGTTCTACATCGTCGACTGGAAAACCAACCGTGCCGGCAACGACCTTGCCAACTTCTCCCCGGAAAAACTCCGCCGCGAAATGTGGCACACCTTCTATTTCATGCAGTATCTCATCTACACCGTCGCCTGGGTCAAATACCTTCGACAGCGTCTCGGCCGTTTCGAGGAAACGGACTACCGCGACCGCTTCGGCGGTGTGTTCTATCTCTTTCTGCGCGGCCTCTCACCGGAAGTCCCCGGCCGCGGCGTCTACTTCGACAAACCGGAGTTCCGGCTGATCCGGGAACTGGAGGCCGTCATCGGGTAACGTATGAATCAGGACATCGCCGCACTCTCTTCCCAACTGGCCGCCACCGGCGAATTCAAGGCGATCGATCTGGAATTCGCCGCCGGAATGCTCCGGCTCTGCGGCGCAGATTCCGCACCGGAGCTCTTCCTCGCCGCCGCACTCGCCTGCCGGGCGGTCCGTTCCGGACACAGCTGCTGTCTGCTCGAAGAGTGGGCGGAAAAACTCCTCCAGCCCGCCACCGGCACGCCCCTCCGTCTGCCCGGATTCGATGCGTGGATCGATGCGCTCCAGCGCCCGGAATACGCCGCCGCATTCCGCCGCACCACCGGGAACATGGAGACTCCGCTTCTGCTCGACACAGGAGGGCGGCTCTATCTGCAGCGCTGTTACCATGCGGAGGCGGTCGTCGCCGACGAGGTTCTCCGCCGCCATCAGCAGGAGCCCGCCATCCCGGAACTTCCCGCCGGACGGCTCCCCCGGCTGCTGCGCAATTTCCGCACCGCCCCCCCGGGCGAACCGGACTATCAGCAGATCGCCGTCTGCGCCGCACTCGCCAACTCCTTCACCGTCATCACCGGCGGCCCCGGCACCGGGAAAACCACCGTCGTCGCCGCGCTGCTCGCCCTCGAGCTGGAACGCCGCCCGGATCTGCAGATCGCCCTCTGCGCCCCCACCGGCAAGGCGCAGGCGCGCCTGCGCGAATCGCTCCTGCAGGACGGTGCGAAACTCGCCCTCGACGACCATCCGGAAATCCGGCAGAAACTTGCGGAACTCCCCGCCTCGACCATCCACTCCCTGCTGCGCCCCGATTTCGAGACCGGCGGATTCCGCTTCAACCGCGAACACCCCCTGCCCTGCGACCTCATCGTCGCGGACGAGTGCTCGATGATTCCGCTCTCGCTGATGGCCGCGCTCCTCGAAGCGCTCAAGCCGGACGCCCGGGTGGTACTGCTCGGCGACAAGGATCAGCTCGCCTCCGTGGAGTC
Source organism: uncultured bacterium (assembly GCA_900551245.1). Lineage (GTDB taxonomy): Bacteria > Verrucomicrobiota > Lentisphaeria > Victivallales > Victivallaceae > Victivallis. The sequence goes on from URVC01000004.1 coordinate 54,389, forward strand.
CGGCGCCGTGCTCGCCGACCTCTGCGACAGCGCCGAGCGCAACGCCTTTTCTCCGGCGGTCCGCCGGTTCGCCGAACTTCAAACCGGCATTCTCCCCGACGCGGTCACCCGGAACCTTCCGCTCTCCGGCGCCGTCGCCGAACTCGTCCGCAACCACCGTTTCGCCAGCGCGCCGCAGATCGGCAAAATCAGCACCGCCATCCGCAATCTCGCCGACGGGAAAGCCCCGGAACTCGCCGCCGAAATCGCCCGGCTCGACAGCCCGGACTTCCGCACCCGGCCGCTCTCCCCGGCCTCCTTCGAGGCGGAACTCGCCGCCGAAATCAGCCGTCCGGAGCCGGATGGCACCGCCTTCCGCGATCTGAAGCGACTCGCCGCCGACGGCGGAGACGCCGCGCTGGAGACCGCTTTCCGCCATCTAGACGCCTTCCGCATCCTCGCCGCGGTGCGCAAAGGTCCGTACGGAGTCGAACAGCTCAACGAACTCATGCGCCGTCTCACCGGCCTCGAAGCGGACTATGCGCCGGGACTGCCGCTTATCATGCTCAGAAACGATCCGGAAACCGGCCTCAGCAACGGCGACATCGGCATCGTCTGGAAATCCGCCCGCCACCCCGGCAGCATCGAAGTGCGCTTCCCCGGCCGGGCGAACGGATTCCACCCGGTCGAACTGCCGGAACACGAGTGCGTTTTCGCCATGACCGTCCACAAATCCCAGGGGTCGGGATTCGACCGGGTTCTGCTGGTGCTCCCCGATCAGGAGTCGCCGGTTCTCACCCGGGAACTGCTCTACACCGGCATCACCCGCGCGAGACGCCGCGTCGAACTCCGGGCGGAGGAATCGATCCTCGCCGCCACCCTCGCCAACCGGACCATCCGCCGTTCCGGCCTCGCCGCCCGGCTGGCCGAACGCGCCGGACGTCTTCAGTAACTCCGGTGGCAGCGGGCCGCGCTCAGCGCGATGCCCAGCATCAGACAGCAGCCGATGAGCGAACTGCCGCCGTAGCTGATGAGCGGCAGCGTCAGCCCGGTCGGAGGCAGAAGACAGAGATTCACGCTGATGTGCACCAGCGACTGAATTCCGATCAGCGCCGCCGCCGACAGAATGTAGAGCCGGGCGTCGAACTCCAGATCGAACCGGTTCGCCAGCACCACCAGCGACGCGATCAGCAGGGCAAAGCCGAGGTAGACCGGCAATGTGCCGAAAAATCCGAGCGTCTCCGCCATCGTCGCAAACGCCGAATCGTTGTAGGAGAGCGGCAGATAAGCGTTGCTCCAGACGGCGTGCCCGAGCTTCTCCCCGAAGAACTGCCCGCGCGCAATAGCCAGCTCAAACTGCCGGACATGCCAGCCGCTGCCCAGCGGATCCAGTTCCGGTTGAAACAATCCGGTAATCCGCCGCCAGGCGTAGGGGTGACTCCAGACGAAAAGCGCCGCCGCCGCCGCCGCGCCGGTGCAGAAAATCAACAGATTGCGCACCCGCCCCCCCGCGAGAAAATAGACCGCGGCAAATCCGGCAAGATAGATCGCCGACGTTCCGAAATCCGGTTGAAGAAAGATCGGCACCAGCCAAATTCCCGCGACCGCCAGCGCCCCCCAGAAGCGGAGATTCTCCGACCGCAATGACGTCATGGTCACGACGAGTGTGAGCAGAAAGATTCCCTTTGCCGGCTCCGTCGGCTGGAGACTGAACGAACCGATCCGGAACCAGCCGCACATGCCGTTCACCCGCACCCCCGCCAGCGGCAGAATCAGGAGCGGCAGAAAGAAGAGCAGAGCCAGCACCCAGATCTGCCGGCGGTAGAAATCAAACGGAATCCGCGCGGCCGCCAGCATCACCGCCATCCCGCCCACCAACGCGCCGAGCTGTTTGCCGATCAACAGCGCCGTCGGCGATGCGGACTGCGAACTTGCGATGGTCAGCACCCCCCAGAGGCCGAGCAGAAAGACCAGAATCTGCACCACCGTCCCGGCATCCAATATGCCGGAGGAACCGGAGCGATATTTCCTCATTCGTTCCCCCTCCCGTGGCGTTCCAGCATTTCCGCCTCGAAATTCAACTTGATGTCCCGCCCCGGCTCCGGCGGCCGGAGCAGCTCCCAGCTCTCCGGAATCCAGTTGCGGTAGCGGTCGAGCAGAACCCGGAACTCCCCGGCCCGCCCGCGAAGCAGTGCGTCAAACTCCAGCTCCAGCCCGGAAATCCCCACCAGCTCCCCCCCGCGCAGCTCCACAGCCCCGACCCGGCGGCGAATCCAGCGGGAACTGACGGTGATCCGCTCCCACCGCGGCACAATCCGGAACCCGTTCCCGGACTTCACCAGACTCTCCAGCTGCCGGATCTGGTCGGGCGAAAGCCCCCGGCGCAGAAGTTCACGGCCGTTGGATTCCGCCGACGGCGCCGCCGCATCCGGCACGATTGCACGCAGTTGACTCAGCACCTCCTCGCCGGGCACCTCCCCGACCCGCCCCTGCCAGAAGAGGTCAAAATACCGCTCGCTCCACGCCAGCGGCACTCCGCGGCTGTCGAGAATCCGGCCGCGCGGCGCCGGAATCCGGCCGTAACTGCGGGCCTGTTTCTCCCCCTCCCGGATGTAGTGCCCGGACGCCGGTCCGGCCAGCCAGAAGCCACGCACCAGCGCCGCCAGCGCCCAGAGTGCAAGCACCGCAAACAGGATCGCCGAACGTCTGGAGACACAATTTTCCCGCGGTTCGTCCATCTCACCTCCCCGCCCGGCGGAAACGCGGCGGCGGCAGCCGCCGGCTGGTGAAGAGCATCAGCGGCACCAGCAGAAGAAACATGATTCCCGACCCGAAAAAGACGCCGCGCACTCCGCCCAGCAGACTTGCAGTACATCCGCCGGAGAGCGCCCCGAGCATCCACCCGACCGACTTGAAACAGGCCGCCCAGCCGAAGAAACTGCCGTGTTCCCGCTCCGGCGTCACCCCCGCCAGCCAGGACTGCAGCAGAGGTTCGATCCCCCCCGCCGCCAGCACCATCAGCGAACGCTCCACCAGCAGCTGAATCACGTCGGAGCTGAAACTCTGCACAATCCGCATCACGCCGGCGATGACGATCACCGCCGACGCCACCCGGATCAGCGACATCCGGTCGGCGAGGTAGCCGAGCAGCAATCCGGAGAGGATTCCGGCCAGCGAACAGAAGCCGCTGATCCGCCCGCTCCAGCTCACCGCCTCCGGCGCGCCGTGCATCACTTCGCGCACCAGTATCGGCAGAAACGGATTGTCGAACTCCCGCGCCAGCCCCATGAAGACAAAGAGAATCAAGAGATACCACACCAGCCCGAACCGGGGCAGACGCCAGCGGATTCCGGCCAGATGCTCGCGCATGCTCTCGCGGCGTTCGAAGTTCTCGCGCACCCCGAGAAGCACCAGAAGACCGCTCACGAACAGCAGTCCTCCGCTGGCGAGAAAGGCGGAGTGAAACCCGAAGAGCATCACATAATCCCCCCCGAGGAACTGCCCCGCCATCATGCCGCCGAACAGCGCCGACGCAATCGTGCCGAGCGCGAAAGAGCGGTGCTCCTTCGGCGTGGTGCTGATGAGAAGCGTCTGCGCCGCCGCCACCGTCCCGGTGAGCGCGCCGATCCCCAGTCGCAGCAGGATCAGCCACTCCGGCGAATTCACCAGCGCCATCAGCGGCAGCATCACCGCCGCGCCGAAGTTCGCCCGCAACAGCATGATCCGCCGCCCGTACACGTCGGCCACCATCCCCCAGATCGGCGCGAAAATGCAGAAGGTGAGATTTCCGGCCACGTTGAAGAGCGCCACATACATGCTGAGCTCCTCATCCGGCACCCCGAGGCTGGAAAAATAGAACGGCATGAAGGTGTAGGCGGAGCTGAACGACGCCATCGACAGAAACTGCGAGATCCAGATGACCGCCAGATTCTGCCGCCAGTTGCAGCGCACCGTCTGCCCCGCGTCCATCCCCCTACCTCGCCCTGCCGCGCCCCGCCGCCTGCCGCAGCAGCCGGGCCAGCAGCGCATAGTTCAACGGCATCGCCATCGCCCAGACCCGGTCGAGCGACCGCACCTGCCGGAACAGCATCTCCGAAATCTGATTATCCACCACCACCGCCGGCAACTCCCGCCGCCCGGCCGCCTGCCGGAGACGCTCGACCAGCTCCGCGGGAGCGCAGGATTTGAAGGGCGCAACCATGACAAATCCATCGTAGGCGACCTTTTCGACCGCTTTCACCATCGCGTCGGCCGAGTCCACCGCATCGACCGTGATCGAATCGGCCGCGAGCAGCCGGGTGATAATCATCGCCTCGTCGGCGTTGTCGTCGCCCAGCAGAATCCGCAACGGCGCAGGTTCTCCCTCCGCCGCCTCTTCCGAACCGGGCAGATCCAGCTGACCGGTCCGGCTGCTGCGCCACTGGTCGGCACGCGCGCCGGACTCGCCCACCCGGCAGTCCTTGTCATCCAGTTCCAGACGAAGTACGGAGCAGGACTCGCCGGTACTGCGCACCGCCAGACGCATTCCCGCCTTGGCGGCGATGTCGCGCACAAAACAGAGCGCGAGCACACTCAGACTGCGCGGCTCAGGCGGCGTGGATTCGGTCTCCTCCTCCTTCCGGAACTCCTCAAATTCGCGCGCCAGTTCCTCACGGCAGGGCGCCCGGCGACTGTCCCGCACCTCCAGAACCACCATGTGACGCTCGCGGAAACAGGAGAGCATCACCGTCTCCCCGGGGCCGGAAGCCCGGGCCACGGCACGAATCAAGATGGCCATCAACTGCGAAAGCAGTTCCCGGTCAATCCGAATCGCCGCCGGAGCGCTGGCGGAAAAGCGATTGACCAGCGTCACTTCGCGCGCCTGCAGCGACAGTGCGTTCCGCTCGGAAATCTCCCGCAGGAAATCCGCCGTCTCCACCTCCTCCAGATGAAGCGTACTGGAGCGCTCCCGCCCCAGCGCACAGATGTCGATCAGCCGCTCGACCTGACGCGAGAGGGAGCCCACCCGCCGGTTGATTCCGATCAGCATCGAGATCAATTCCTTATGATTCTGCTCGGACTGCGGCATATTCAGCAACTGGGCGATCACCAGCGAGAACCCCTTGATCAAGCTGAGCGGCTGGCGCATCTCCGGAAGCATGCCGTTCAACAGCTGCAGCTGCAAAGAGTCGTGCCGCTCGATCTCCCGGCGCACCTCCGCCTCCCGGGAGAGGCTCAGCTTGAGTTTGCCCTGCAGGTTCTGCTGACGGTCGCGCAGAAAATTCAGCGAGGTCACCAGCATGCTCACCTCATCACATCCACAGCCGGTCACCGGCAGCACCGGCGGCATCTCCCCGGCGGCGAGCTGATCGGCGAACTTCGCGGCGTCCCGCACCGGACGCATCAGCCGGATCAGCAGCATCACCAGCACTCCGGCCGTGACGAACAGCAGCAGAATTCCGGCCAGGCCGGCAACGGCAACCGTATCCTCCGGTTCGATTTCCAATCCGGGATTCCGCATCGCCTCCACCAGACGGCAGAGCGCAGGCATGCCGAAGGCGACGATCCAGCCCGCCGCAAACACACTGAAGACGCCGAATGCAATAAGAACTGGAAATATCTTTCTGCCGATTTTCATACTCTTCGTTCCATTCTGGTTCTCTCCCTGGAATCATTCCAAGGGAATTTCCCCGCTGCACTGCTTCAACCCCGCGATCACCTCCGCGTAGGTCGGGCGATCCTCCGGAGCATAACTCATCATCCTGCCGGTGAGCGCGGAAAATTCCGGAGTGACCCCGGGATTGAGTTCCGCCAGCGTCCGCGCCACGCCCTCCGAACGCCGGTCCAGCAGCTCCTGCGGTTCTCCGGTGATGCCGAATGGCGCCACGCCGCCGCTCATGAGCTCGTAAATCGTCACCCCCATGCTGAAAATATCCCCCCGGTAGTCCTCGCCGCCGTACAGCAGACGCTCCGGACTCACGTAGGCGGGACTGCCCCAGCCGTCGCACAAGGTGAGAGAATCGCCCTCGTCCCGCACATCGGCCAGGTCGAAATCCCCCAGCTTCGCCTCGTTCTCCGCCGAAATGAGAATGTTCCCCGGCTTGACATCGTGGTGGACGATCTTCTCCTGCCGCAACGCAAAATCAAGCCCTTCGACGATGTTCTTCAACCAGGCGGCGATCTGCCGGATATCGGGAAGAGTTCCGTCCTTCAGCCGCTGCTCCAGACTGCCGGCCTCCATGTAACGCATCACCAGAAACGGCTGCTCCTCGTAGATGCCGCAGTTGTAAATCGGAATGATTCCGGGGTGGTTCACCCGCGCGACCAGCCGCGCCTCGGCGAGAAAGCGCTTCCCGCCGTCATTCGCCTCGCTCTCCGGGTTGAGGATCTTCACCGCCACCCGGCGGGCGAGTTCCGGCTCGATCGCCCGGTAGACCTTGGACATGCCGCCGTATCCGCAGATCTTCTCCAGCAAATACCGGTCAAACCGCTTCGGCACCCGCAGCCGGGTGCCGCAGCCGGGGCACGGAAAGTAGGCGAACGGCTCCAGCTCCGAGACATCCAGCTTCGCATGGCATTTGCGGCAGAAAACTTTCAGCGGTTCCGGTGCGGCCATCATCAGCACACCTTTCTGACGGAACCATCCTCCGCCCTCAGTTCAAAGGAGCCGAGCGGATGATCCTGCTCGATGATTCCGAATTCAACGTCCGTGCGCCCCAGCTCCGCCAGCCGCGCCTCGAACAGCCGGCGAACCAGATCGACGGAATTGCATTCACTGCTCAGATGCGCAAGCAGCAGCAGGCGGGTCCGCTCCGTCAGAAGCGTTCCCAGCGCTTCGCAGGCCGCGACATTGTCGAGGTGGCCATGCCGCCCGAGAATGCGCCGCTTCAGATAGAGCTGACGGTCGGAGTCGCGCAGCATCTGAAAATCGTAGTTGCTCTCCAGCACCAGCGCGTCGCAATCGGTCAGGCGCTGCATGGCGAGCATGTTGACGTTGCCGAGGTCCGTGGCGATTCCGATCTTCAGCCCATCCCGCCGGATGACAAAGCCGACCGGCGCGACCGCGTCGTGCTGCACCGCGAACGGCTCCACCTCAAATCCGCCGATCTGAAACTCGCATCCGGGCTCGAATTCCAGCACCCGCCCGGGCAGCTTGCCCCGCCGCCGGAGATACTCCGCCGTCGGAGACGCCGTGCAGAGCGGAATATCCAGATCATCGCAGAACACCCGGCATCCCCGCGAGTGATCGTCATGCTCGTGGGTGAGCAGAGCGGCGCGCACCCGCCCGGGATCCAGCCCGAGCTGCTCCATCCGGGAGCGAACCTCCCGGCGGGAAAATCCGATATCGACGATCAGCGCCCCTTCCGGAGCGGAGAGAACCAGTGCATTTCCGCGGCTTCCGCTGCCCAATGCGCTCAAACAGACCATAATCCCCTTCTTTCCATCCAGTCCGCGGCCCGCCAGTGGGCGCAAAACCGAAAAAATTTCCGAAATATCATCAAAACGACTGGAAAAAAGCTGTTTTGAAATTTAAATTCTATCCTGACAAAAAGCAAATGAAAAATCCCGCATTCCGGCGGGTTTTCACGATATTTTCAATAATATACACCGATGTCCGCAAATCAACAAACCTTATCGACCACTCTCCGGCAGGAACAACAGCTTTCCGCCCGGCAGCTGCAGTCGCTCGAACTGCTCAATCTGCCGCTGCTCGACCTGGAGGAACGGCTGTCACAGGAACTCGCCGCCAACCCCATGCTCGAAGCCGAATCCGAAGAGGAGTGGCAGGAGCCGGCGGCGGAACCCGCCCCCGACCCCGAACCGGAAGACGAGGCGACCCTCGACGAACGCGCCGCCGAATCCGAAGAGTGGGCCGACGAACTGCCGATGCCGCCCGGCACCGGAGAGAACGGCCCCTCCGGCGAACAGCAGGAGTATATGCTCAACTCCCTCGCCAGCGCTCCGACGCTGCAGGACCAGCTCTCCGCCGAACTCGCCCTCACGCCGCTGCCGCCGCGCATCAGAAAACTGGCCGAAGAGGCGGTTTGCAGCATCGACGACTCCGGTTATCTGCGGACGACCGCGGCGGATCTGGCCATGAGTTCCGACGCCACGGTGGACGAAGCTGAGGAGGCGATCCGCGTGATTCAGGGGTTCGACCCGCCCGGGGTCGGCTGCCGCGACCTCGCCGAGTGTCTGCGGCTCCAGCTCGAACGAAAGAAAGCGCTCACGCCGCTCCTGGCGGAACTCCTCGAGCATCACCTGGACGACATCGCCCGCAACCGGCTGCCCCAGCTGGCCAAAGCTCTGCACATCTCGATGGAGGAGTTGAATGCGGCGCTCGCGGAGCTGCGCAAACTCAATCCGTTCCCCGGTTCGGCATTCGCCCCGGGCAATTCCGAATTCGTCCTGCCGGAGGTGACGATCGTGCGGAAGGAGGACGGCTCCTACGAAGCACTGCCGCGACGGAACGGCCTGCCGAAACTTTTCCTCGCGGAACGCTATCTCAAACTGCTGGAAAATCCGGACCTCTCCCCCGAGGACCGCGCCTATCTGCGCGAAAAACTCCAGCAGGCGCGCGAGCTCATGCGTGCACTGGATCTGCGCCAGAGCACCATCGTGCGGATTGCCGACGTCATCATCCGCACCCAGCGCGATTTTCTCGACCGGGGAGTGGAATATCTCAAGCCGTTGACGATGAAGCAGGCGGGCGACATGCTCGATCTGCACGAAACCACCGTCAGCCGGGCGGTGGCGGGGAAGTACGTCGAGACCCCGCAGGGGATCTTCCCCTTCAAGTACTTCTTCACCGCCGGGTTCACCGGCGAAGACGGTCAGGAGCTCTCCAACCGGGCGGTCATGGAGAAGATCCGCGAGCTCATCGGCAAGGAGAATCCGGCCAGGCCGCTCTCCGACGAACAGCTCGCCCAACAGCTCAAGGCGGAGGGGCTCGCCGTCGCCCGGCGCACCGTCGCCAAATACCGCGAACAGCTGAACATCCCCTCCTCCAGCCTGCGGAAAAAGCATCTCTGAAGCGGCCGGAACCCGTCAGCAGGTGAGTGAGGCGGCGAAATCGCTGAGCGAATTGTCCCGTGCGCCCATGATGACGATGAGGTCGCCGGGATGGGTCGACAACAGCAGAAAATCGGTCAGCGTCTCCCGGTCGGGGAAGGTCATGAACCGCTCCGGACGGCGCGACGCCGCCTTCCACTCCCGGCACACCTCCTCCGCGGTCGGCTGGAACGAGGAGGTTCCGCCCGCATAATAGGGCGGCAGCAGAATGAACCGGTCACGGGCGCGCAACTCCCCCTCCAGATCGCGGAAAAGCTCGTCGCGCATGAAGCCGAACGGCTTGAATCCGTGCGGTTGAAACACCGCGTACAGATCGCCCGAAGCGAGCTCGCGCATCGCCCGCAGACAGGCGAGAATCTTCTCCGGATTGTGCGCGTAGTCGTCGTAGACGAGCGCGCCCGACGAAGTGGTTCCGGCGAAGTCATTCCGCCGCCAGACCCCGTCGAAGCGCTCCAGCGCCTCGAGCACCTCCTCCGTTTCGAAGCCGATCATCTCCAGCAACGCGTCGATCGCCAGCGCGTTCATCGCGGTGTGAAATCCGCCCTGCGGCAGGGCGAGACGGCGGCCGCCGGTGAACTCCGCCAGCGGGGTGCGGCTCTCAATCCGGCACTCCTCGGAGTGGAGGCCGTAGATGGAGAGCAGATTGTTCGCCCCTTCGGCGTCGAGCGCGGCGCGGTCGCCGGACGGGGCAATTCGAGCCCGGCGGCCGTGGCAGTAGATCGCCTCGGCGCGGGTGGCAATCCGGTAGTCGACCACGGCGTAGCGGGAATCGGGACGCGGTTCGGCGTCGATGATCCGGATTTCCAGCCCGGCCGGCAGCAGGTCGCGCACCGCCTCATAGACGCCACGCTCCAGCACCGCGCCCTTCCGGACATGGCGGAGGAACTCGGCGAAAACGCGCGCCAGCTCCGCCTTGTCGTAATGGTCGGTCCCCATGTTGAGAACGATCGCATAATCGGGCGAATAGCGCACGAGGCTCTTGTCGCTTTCATCCGCCTCAAACACGAAATATTTCCCTCCGCCGGGCCGGTAGTTTCCGGCGAAGCGGCCGCCCCGGAACCGCTTGATCAGCGCCCCGTCAAGGCAGGCGGGATCGGCCCCGAGATTGGTCAGCGTCTCGGCAAGATACGCGGTCACCGTGCTCTTGCCGCAGCTGCCGGTCACCGCGATGGTGCAGTTGAAATGCGATTCGCCGATCACCCGTTCGAGCAGTTCGGAACGGTGAAGCCGGGGAATCCCCTCCCCCGCGAGAAAATCCGGATTGTCCTCCTCGATCGCCGTGGAGTAGACCAGAAAATCCGGCCGGGAGGCGCGCACGCCGGAGCCGTCCTGCGGATAGATCGTGATTCCCTGCAGTTCGAGCGCGTCGATAATCCGCCGGTTCTCCGGGCGGTCCGCCCCGCGGTCACTGCCGGTAACCCGATAGCCGCTGTCGGCGCACATGGCGGCCAGTCCGCTCATGCCGATGCCGCCGATGCCGATAAAATGCAGATGAATCATCGTCCCCCCCCTTTCGGAAACAAAAGAGAACCCGTTCCGGCCGGTCCGCCGGAAAAGAGCAGTTCTCATGGTGTCTGCCTCGCTGTTTTTCCCTTGCCGGCTTCCAGCAATGCCGGATCCGGCTGAATGTTCAAATGACGCAGTACCCGCGTCATGGTTGCTTTGAACGTCGGCGCCGCCACCGTGGAGGCGTAGTAGGCCCCCTTCGGCTCATCGACCGTCACCAGCATGACCAGCGCCGGGGAGCGGGCGGGAACAAATCCGACGAAACTGGAAAAATATTTGCCCGAGGCGTATCCCCGCCCCGGAATGTATTTGCGGCTGGTCCCGGTCTTGCCCGCCACCTCGTAGCCCGGAATCGCCGCCCGGACCGCGGTTCCTCCCGGCTGGGTCACGCGAATCATCATCTCGATCAGCTGGCGGTGCGCCTCCGGGTGATCGAAGAGCGGAACCGGTTCCGGAACCGGCATCCGGGTGACCGCCCCGGTCTCCGGGTCGACAATGCGGTCGATCAGCCGGAGCGTCGGCAGTTTTCCGCCGTTGGCCAGCGCGCAGTAGGCGCGGAGCATCTGAAGCGGCGAAACACGCACGCCGTATCCGATGGGGAACCGGGTGATCGAAAGCCCGTCCCAGCGGCGGACCGGCGGCAGAAGCCCCCGGGTCTCCAGCGGAAACGGCAGACCCGTCTTCGACCCGAACCCGAACAATCTCAGCGCGTAATAAACCCGCTGTTCACCGAGCATCATCGCCACCTTCGCCGTGCCGACGTTACTGGATTTCTGGATCACCCCGGCAACCGTCAGCTTGTCGTAGGGGTGGGAGTCGCGCAACACCTTCCCGAGGTAGACCCACGCGCCCTTGTCGCAATCGATCACCGTATCCGGCGTGACCACCCCCCAGTCGAGCGCCTTGCCGATGGTGAAGGGCTTGATGATCGAACCGGGTTCGATACCATCCTCGGCGATGCGGGTGCGGGCCGCCGCCGCACTGAAAGTGGAGCGGTCGTTCGGATTGAAGGTCGGGCGCTGTGCAATGGCGAGGATGTTTCCGGTCTTCGGATCGGCGATCGCCGCGTAGAGTGTCGCCGGCTGCCACTTGGCATAGGTCGCGTCGAGCTCCTCCTCCAGAATCGCCTGAATCGGTTCCCGGACGGTGAGATAGATGTTCTTTCCATCCCGGCTCTCCTTGATGAGTTCGTGGAGTCCGTAGGAGAGCGGCAGTCCGTCGAGCGTGCGTTCGTAACGCTCCCGCCCGGTATCGCCAGTCATCTGCCGGTTCAGCTGTTTTTCCAGACCGATCTGCGGCACGTCGCTGTCGTCGACGACGTTGGTGTAGCCGAGCACGTTGGAAAGCATCGCCCCCTTGGGATAGGTCCGCATGTAGCCATCGCGGAAAAAGAGCGCGTTGATCCGGTTCACCCGGACCTGTTCCCGGATCTTCGCAGCCTCATCGAGCGACGCGCGCTTCTCAATTACCGCGTAACGGGAGGGCACCATCATCGGGGTGCCATCCGGATTGGTCAGCGCCTCCCCCTTCGCCCCCCGCTTGACACGCAGCGGATTGAGCCGCTTGTAGAAATAGTTGTAGTCGCGGCCGAGATGCTTGGCGAGAATGAACGCCAGTTTCCGCCGCTGCGCCTCCCCGGTCAGATTGCCGGGATCGGCGGTGATGGAGACGCAGGGACTGTTGCTGACCAGCAGGTTCCCCGACATATCGAAGATCTCCCCGCGCTTGCCGCTGGTGACGCGGGTGGCGGTGTACCGGGCCCGGGCCTTCTGCAGATATTCCGCATGGGACTTCACCTGCACGATGTAGAGCCGGGCGATCAGATACCCCGCCACCGGCACCAGCAGCAGAGCGGCCGCAAACTTCATGCGGAAGCGGATGCTGTCATTGCTGCTCAACATGGGCAAAATCCTGCGAACCTGGAACCGCGGCCGCCGGTCAATTGCGCGCCGTGTTCGGCCGGCGTGCGGGCGCCGGAACCGCAGTGGCTACCGATTCCAGCGGCATGCGGGCCGCCTGTACCGGAGAGAGAATGGCGATCTTGCTGACCTGACCGGGCGCGGCTTCGTGAAGCCGGAGATCGAACCGGGCGATCATCGCCCGGATGTGCGGCCAGGCGCTGAGCTGTTCCCGGCGGATGCGAAGCTGGGCGATCTCCCGTTCCGTCTGATGCAGTTCGCGCTGCGTCCGGCGGATGGAACGTTCCGTCTCCGTAATCTTCTGATTGAGGAAAATATAGATGTTGAGCAACCCGGCCACTGCGCCCACGACAAAGGCGAAGCGGAAGACGGCTGACAGTTTCTCTCCCAGCGACCCCTGCCGGGCAGGACGGGCCTTGCGGACACATTTCGCTTTTCCGGGTTGAATGTTCATGTTGTTTCTCCCTGTATATCCCACGTTATTTCATCGATTTTTCTGCAATTTTCTCTGCCGCGCGCAGCCGGGCCGGCGCCGAACGCCGGTTGCTCTCCAATTCATCCGGCTGTGCGGTGACCACCTTGCGGGTCAGCACCCGCAGCGACGGCGTCGCCCCGCAGACGCAGACCGGCAGTCCGGGCGGACAGGTGCATTCCGCCGCCGCGTCCCGGAAAAAGTTCTTCACAATCCGGTCCTCCAGCGAATGAAAACTGATCACCGCAATGCGTCCGCCGACCCGCAGCATCTCCACCGCCTCCGGCAGGACACGCTCCAGTTCGCCCAGTTCGTCGTTGACGAAGATCCGCAGCGCCTGAAACACCAGCGTCGGCGCCGGGAGACGCCCCTTCTTCGATTTGCCGAGCACATCGTCGCACAGCGCCACCAGATCGGCGGTGGTTGCGAACGGCTTCTCCTCCCGCCGGGCGACGACCGCCGCCGCCAGCCGGCGCGTACCGGAGAGTTCACCGTATTCCCGGAACACCCGGGCAAGTTCCTCCTCGCTCCCGCGGTTCAGGAAACGGCTCGCCGTGAGCGCCTCCCGCCGGTCCATGCGCATGTCGAGCGGACCGTCGGCCCGCCATGAAAATCCACGCTCCGGCTGATCGAGCTGCGGCGAAGAGACGCCGATATCCAGCAGGATGCCATCCACCTCCATCCAGCCCTTTTCGCGCGCGTACAGCGCCAGGTCCGAATAGTTGCCGCGCACCAGCGTCACACGATCCTTCGCAAATGCGAGCGTCTCCGCCGCCTTCTCCAGCGCGGCGTCGTCGCGGTCGATTCCGAGCAGTTCCAGCTGCGGATAGCGCCGGAGCAGCTGAGCGCTGTGCCCGCCGCCGCCGACCGTGCCGTCGATCAGACGCGCCGGAGCATCCGGAAACACGAGGTACTCCATCACCTCCCGGCTGAGCACCGGCACATGTTCAAATTCTCCGCTCACGTCTCACCTCTTGCCCAGAATTCCGCCCAGCAGCCCGGCGATGTCGCCGGAGTCGTCGCTGACCTTCTGAATCTCATCCAGATACATATTCAAACTCGCCTCGTCGTCCGGAACCACCCAGTTTTCCGGAGCGGTCAACCGGATGTGGGTGACCGCGCCAATCAGCTTGAGCTGAGTGCCGACGCCGATTTCATCGAGCATCTTCCGGTCGAGCGCGATCCGCCCCTGCTTGTCGCAGCGGCACTGCCGCGAACGCGACCCCAGATAGGCGAACGCCATCTGCATTTTCGGGTTGGCAATCGCCAGCTTCTTCGCCTTCTCGACAAACTCCAGAAAGGTCTGAATCGGCAGCAGCACCAGCGCCTTCCCGCGCGCGGGAATGAGCACCAGCTCGGTGTTCCCCTCCCGGTTCCGCCAGTCACTCGGCAGAGAGACCCGGCACTGGGCATCCAGTGTGTGGTCGTATTCCCCGAGAAACAATCCCTGGAACAGTGTTGTCGCGTCAGACGCCATCCCTAATCATCCCTATTCATACCTATCTATACCTATTTTACTACAAAAACTCACTTTTGCAACTCTGGAACCATTTTTTTTACCGATTTTTTCCGCAGAAAACGCTTTTTGCGCAAAAATTCGCCGGACCGGTTGAAAATGCGGAGAGGCAAGGCTAAATTGAAGGTGGGTCCACAGGGCAAACAGAGGTCGACGATCATGGCGTTAAAACGGCTCGGCAGTTCTGAAACGCTTCCGCTGATCCTGCTCGGCGGACTGCTCATTTTCTATGCCTGGAGCCTGCTGCACTACCTCGTGCCGGTCACCGGCGGAACCGATCAGAACGGCTACCACGTCTGCGCAAGAACCTTCAATCTGGAGGGCAGATTCTACCGGAAACCGATCGACAAACTCGAATTCATCGGCTCGATGTGGGTGGTCAACGACCGGGGAGAATACTATCCGAAATACCCGCCCCTCTATCCCCTGCTGGCCGCGGGAATGAACGCGCTCCTAGGTCCGGGCGGCGGCTTCTACGCCACCTTGTGGGGCGCGGTGCTCGCGGCAGCCGGAATTTTCGCGCTCGCCCGCTTCTTTCTCGGGCCGTGGTACGCCCTCTTCGCCACCGCGGCGGCAATCTGTTCGCCGGTGCTGTCGGCACTCGCCGTCACCAAGAACTCCCATACGCCGAGCCTCACACTCTTCGTCTGGGGAATGGCGGCCTTCTTCACCGCTCTCACGCCACAGAAGCGGGCGTGGCTCCGCTTTCTCACGGCGGCGATTGCCGGATTTCTGATCGCCTACTGCACCGGAATCCGCTACACCGACTTTCTGCTGATTCTGGTGCCGACAGCGGCGGCGCTCCTTTTCGCCCGGAAGACGAAACGCTGGATTCTCCTGGCCGGTCTGGCGGCGGGGGCGGCAATCCCCTTCGGCGCGATGGCGCTCTTTCACTGGCACGCCTACGGGGCGCCGTGGCGGAGCGGCTACTCTCTCACCGACGAGTCGAGCGCCTTCGTGCCCTCCTTCATCCTCAGCAATCTGCGCATCTACGTGCCGGAATTTTTCCTCTCGGTCGTCGGGCCGCTCGGTGCCTTCGCCCTGCTCTTTTTCCGGTTCCGGTGGCGACGGCTCCTCTTCTGGCTGGTCTGGATTGTGCCGACCTTCGTGCTCTATCTCATGTACTACTGGGCGCCGGAAGGGGGCGGCACCGGCGCGATGCGGTTTCTGGTGCCGCTGATTCCGGCGGTGCTTCTGCTCGCGCTGCTCTCGCTTCGACAGGTGGTGCGCCGTCTGCCGGGACGGCGGCTCGCCGCGCTCTCCCTCCTCGCCGTCGCCGCAGTGCAGTTCACCTGGGGGATCGTCGGTTCGGCAAAACTGTGCGAAAAGAAGGCGGTTGCGGATTTCCAGCATCTGGTCCGTCTGGAGGTGCTCCGCAACCGGATTCCGAAAGGAGCGGTCATCATCGCCAACGCGGGAATTCTCAACGAACTCGACTTCGAACGGCGCTGGCAGCTCTACCCCTCGTACCTTCTGAACGTCAAACAGATTCAAAACACGATCAGCCGTTCCCTTGACGCGCAGGCGGCGGGCCTGCAGAAGGCAAGAGCCCTCGATCTGCGCGATGAACTCGGCGGCCTCTCGTACGGAAAACTGTATGAAAAACTGCGGAACTTCTTCGAGGAGAAGCAAAAGTCCGGCCACCCCGTCTACTTCGTCGGGCGGACCTGGGAGGCGAACTCCTTCCGCCGCGCCTTTCACCGTCACTTCGAGCTGGAGGAGCTCGGGCTGATCACCGGAGAACGGCCGGCGCACATTCTGGTGCCGATCCAGCGCAGCGCCACCCGCTTTCTGCCGGATAAAACCACCGTGCCGATGCAGCTGGGCGAGATCGTCAAGGTCGGTGCGAAGCGGAAAAAGGTCCTGCCGCTGAGCGACTCCGAACGGGTTCTGCAGCAGGAGCGCCGCGAAATCATGGAGCGTCTGGCGCCCGACAACGACGCGGAGATCCGCCGGGATCTGGAGCGGCTCGAAGCAATCCGCGACGAGGTGCAGTCGCTTCGCCGCTCCGCCGCGGAAGCCAGACGGCGCGCCGAACTCCGCCGGAAAGCGGCGGAAAAGCGCAAAGCAGAAGAGAAGCGCAAGGCGGCGGAAAAACGCAAGGCCGGCGGGAAAAAAGCGGTGCAGAAGCCCGTCACTGCCGCACCGGTAAAATCCCGCCCGGCCTCAGAGAAGAGGTAGTTATCTCGCCTTTTCCGTCTCGTCCACGAACAGCCCCAGCAGAAAGCGGTTCCGCCAGTTCTCCGGCCCGCCCGCCCAGAACTCTTGTGAGTGGCGCCGTTCGCCGTCCGAATCGTCCACGGCGACATCGAATGCGAAAGTTCCCGGTGATTTCCTCCCGAGATTCTTCCACGGAATCCGAATGTCGGCCGAGAAGTCCGTTCCGGAATCCTGCAACGACCAGACGATCCCCTCCAGACTCAGATTCGAACTGCCGGTCAAAGCCTCCGGCAGGCCGTTCGACGACTTCGGCACCAGAAACAGCCGGAAACAGGAGTCGGTATACGCCTCCCGGTCAAGCCCCCGGAAAGGCTCCATATCCAGAAAAATTTCCACGCCGTCTCCGCTCCACGGAGCATCTTTCACCCGCCCGCCGCGCCGGTCGTCACGCACCTGAATCTGAAACGCCAGAAACTCCGGAGTGGTCCGCACCTGAATGTTTCCGTTTTCGCCGACGGCGAGCGTCTCCCCGGAGCGGCAGATCCTGCCGGATACCGGCTGAACGAAAAAGGATTGGATTCGTTCGCCATCCGACACGATGACGCGGAGCTTCTCCTGCCGTTCTGCGGGCGCCGGGAAGACAACCATCCGGATCTCCTGCGGCTTCAGCTCCAGCTTTTGAACGGGGGCGCCGGGAATCCGCATCGCCAGCTTCTGATTCTCGCGGGTGTTGTTCCCGATCTCAACCGCCAGCACCGGCGCGCCGTCCTTTCGGAAATAGCGGGCGCCGGTAACCTGAAACTTCCGGTGCGGCACCACTTTGAGCAGGTTCCAGTCCGGCCGCTTCTCCTTCCCCTTCAGATAGACCGGGTTGTTGTCGATCAGGATCTCCCGCCCGGGAAGCGGGTTGCCGAAGAGATCGTACGCAGACACCCCCTCCGGCAGAACCAGCGTGAAACGTTCGCCCCGTTTCAACGCCCAGCACGCCAGCAGTGAGTTCCCGTGACGGTCCTCGTAACGCCAGAGGCTCAGACCGCGCAGGAGATCCCATTTGCCCTCCCCTCTGCCGCATTCGAGAAAGCGGGCGAAGGCGTTGGTCGCGACGGCGTATTCGTTGGGGATGAAGGTGGAGGCGGCGTAGGCGGTCCATCTGAATCCCGGCCGGAGATCGACGCCGGTAATGCGCGGCGCCCACACCGGAATGCTCTGCGCCAGCCCCGCCCCGAGATCGATCAGGTAGCGGCGCACCAGATTGCCGACCGGGAAATCACTCTGTTCGGCCAACGGTTTGCTCAGCCCCTCCCAGTCTTGAATGAAGTAGAGTTCGGAATTCCACAGCGGCATTCCCGGGCGGTATTTGCGCACGATCTGCATCACCTCGGCGATCTGCTGTTCGGCCGGAACCGGCGCGTCATCCAGCTGTGCATTGTAGGGATGAAACGAAACCGCATCGGCATACTGAAATGCCCCCAGTCGACCGCACTCTTCGAGAAAACGCCCCAGATCCCCGTTCAGATCGCCCGTCGCGCAGAAGCCGACGACGGTGCAGGAGGGGTTTGCCTTCTTCGCCGCCCGGTATGCCCGCTTCAGGTATTCGGTGTACTGTTCCGGCGTGAGAAAGAGATTGGGTTCGTTGATGATTTCACAGTACGAAATGTCCTCTTTGTAGCGAGCCATGAATTCGTAGACGAAGGATTCCCACAGATCGGGCGGCGGGAGAATCCGCTGGAAGATGCCGCTGACTTTCACTCCGGTGTGTTCGCTCGCCTTACGGAGCCAGGAGTTGGCGATCTTATCACTCGCCCGGGCGACGAATTCCATACTGCCGAGCCGGGGCAGGATGTCGAGACCGTTCTTCCAGGCCCGGCGAATGATGTTGTCGGTGGCCCGCCAGTCGTAGCGGCCCTGTTCCGGCTCCATCCTCCACCAGGCAAAGAGGCCGTCGTCGTGGAGGCGGATCGCGCCGAATCCGGCCTGCCGGGTCCGGGCGAAGAATTCGTCCAGATCCATCCCGCACGCATTGAACAGTGGTTCCCGCGGCAGTCCATTCGGCTCCGGCGGCTGAAACCGGGTGGCCGACATGTGGAAGAGGTGGCCGTTCACCCCCGCGGAAAATCCATCCCGGAACGAATACTTTTTCTGCGGCAGGCGGCCGATCACCGCAAACAGCAGCGGCACTTCACCGGAATCCATCCGCAGTTCAAACGAGCCGAAGCGGGTCAGCTTCACTGGAAGGTCACACCTCCTGCTCTCCCCCGGCTCCAGAACAAATGAGAGAAGACCAAGCGTCTCCTGCTTCCCATGGAAACGATCGTACAGAACCGGTTCAATCCGGCGCTCCACGCGGCGGCCAGAGTAGTTCACCGCGCTCACGCCGAAACGGTTTTCTCCGGGGTAACGAACCGGTTTCCCTCGTTCAAAGGCGAACTCCACGTCGGCGGCCGGAGCGTACTCTGCCGGCTCCCCGGCGAGCTGCATCGCATCCAGCCACAGGGAACCGGTGTTCCAGTTCAAAACCAGGTTGCCGACCGGATTCGCCTCCGGAATGGCGGGGATGGCAAACGTGTATTTCCGCCACTCCGTCGTGACCTGAAACTCCTTCTGCCGGTTCCACCAGTGATATCCTTTGGCGTCATAGGTGCAGGAACGCAGCATCAGTTGTACGACGGCGGGTTTCTCCGCCTTCATCCAGCAGGAGAAATAGTAGCGTTTCCCCGGAGTCAACGCAATATCGTGCGAAGATAACTGCACGGAGTTGCCGCGAGGATTCGGCACGTGGAGGCTGTATCGCCCATGAATCCGGGTCGAAGCATCCCGCTCCGCCCGGACCGGGGTAAAGTCCGCGGCGGAATAGGGAATTGCAGTCGCAACGCTGTATTCCGCCGGCCCCAGCTCAAAACTGGAGTTACGAAGCAGATTTTTCCCCTCGACGCTGCCGAATATTCCGGCGGCGAGACAGCAGAACAGAACTTTTCTCATCCTTCCCACCTTCACGGGAGCTCTTCGAGCTCCACATCTTTCAACAGAAACTCCTCCTGCCCGGCCGGAATGGCAAACCGACAGCTCAGCAAGCCACGTTTCAGCACAGGATATGCGTCAACGCCGGGAAGCGTGAATTCCAGCGTCTCCTTCTTCCACTCGTTCGAGACCGGTTTCGTCTGCAGGAACGCCCAGTAGCGGGTATCGGGGAGCCAGCCGCCATCCACGCCGGCGCGGAAACTCCCCGGCGTTCCCTTGACCCAGAACGAGAGCCGGTATTTCCGCCCCGGCTGAACCGGCAGTTCCACCGAGCGCAGCTCACGCGCCCCCTTCCCCCGGCTCTGAAACGCCATCCCCTCTTCGATATGATCCTCGGTCGGCACAACCTGGTGCGGTTCCCCCTTCATGGTCCGGAATCCGGCAACCCCCTTCCCGGCATCCAGTCGGAACTTCCGGCAATCGGCCTCCGTCAACAGCTCCAATCGGGGCTGGCGGATCTGGAGTGTGTAGGGGCTCTTCCCCTCCGCAATCAGCGTAAGACGACACGGCCCGCCGGTCCGGAAATAGAGTGACGCAACACTCCACTCCTCCGTCGCCGGATACGCCGCGGACATCTGGTTGTCAAGCCGGATCTTGAGCGGCGTACCCGTTCCTCCGGGCGTGCGGTACTGAAACTCCAGCCGACAGACGCCCGCTCCGGGAATCTTCAGATCGGCGGATACGGCCGACCAGCGGGTGAAACGGCACTCCAGCTGTTCCGGCGTCGCGCTCCACCCCTGCGGCACCTTCCACTGCGGGAAAGGATCCAGCGCAACTGGTTCCGCCGCGGCGAGCGCGAGCATCCAAGCGGTTCCTGCAGCGATCAGTTTCTTCTTCATGCGAACGACTCCTTTTTTATTTTTTGGTCCAGTTTCCGTTGAATTTCTGTCGCCAGCTGACAGTCTCCACGTGGCCATCGATGAAGAGAACATTCAAATCCGTACCGCCGTGATTGATGTAACCGGGGTAGGTTTTGAATTCCGCATCGGCGAGTGCCATGCCAGGCAGATAACTGCCCGGCGTGTAGTCCGGGTAGCAGGAGTTCCGGTGCGGGCCCCAGAGATTGCCCCATTGAAACAGCGAAACCTTCTCCAGCATCACCGCACTTCCGGAAGCGATCTGCCCCTCTTTGCGCGGGACCCGCCCGCCGTCCTCCGTCTCCTGAATCGCCCCGCCGCTTTTGCCTATCGTCAGAACGTAGGAGGAGATGTACGAGGCATTCTCAAACGGCGCATTCCGGATTCCCGGACAGAAAAAAGCTCCCGTCGGCCTCTTGAAATAATCCGGTTTGAATCGATTCTGAACCGGCGAAACCTGACTGACATATCCATAGTTGAGATCGACGGAAGAACAGTATCCCTGATTTTCACCGGCGTACTCGTGCAGCATCATCCCGTTCTGACGCAGGTTGGAGACACAGGTGATTCTGCGGGCCCGCGCCCGGGAGGAGTTCAGCGCCGGCAGCAGGAGCGAAGCCAGAATCGCAATGATTGCAATTACGATTAATAATTCAATCAACGTGAAAGATCTGCTCTGTCGCATACGCCCTCCTGTCTATCTGGTTGAATTACCGGCTTTGATATTCCACTGCAGCGAGGAATCCTGCAACGGGGAATCCTGATGCTGCATTTCATTCCACAGTTGGTTCAACAATCGGGAAACAATGGCGGCAAACGGTTTCTCCGTCATCGTGGGCTCCCAGTCGTAGCAGGTGCAGCCGGTAATCAGCTGCAGATCCTCCGGAATCCGGATCCCGCGCGAGACGGCAAACTCCCGGACGCGGTCCGCCTGATGGAACCGCACCACCGCGCCGTCGACCGCATGCTCCCGGAACAGGGCTTCCAGCTGTTCTGATGGAAGTTCCTCATCGACGAGCAGTTCCGGATTCGGAGCGATTCCCGCCTCCTTCAGCGCGGCAAAATATCCGTCATGGCTCCGTTCGAGCCGGGGGCACTTCACAAAGAGAATCGACCGGCAGCCGCGATCCAGCAGAAACTTCGTCTTCTGGTATCCCTCGGTAAAGGGATCCATGTAGATGTAATTGCCGCACGCCGGCGGCACGCTGTCGAAGAAGCCGACGATCGGCAGAGCCCCCTCCCGGTGAATCCGCTCAAACACCGCCGTATGTCCGGGCGGAACCCCCAGCCAGACCAGACCGTCAAGGCCGCTGTTTGCAATATCGCTGTAGATCATCTCCGTCCCGGAGGTCATGATGAGCTGCACACAGGCGTCGTACCGGCGGATCTCCCGGAAAAACGCTTCCATGAAACAGGCGTCCTCCCGGTTGTAGAGCGCGTGCATCCCGTTCCGGAACAGCAGGCCGACAATTTTCTGCCGCCGCTCATCCTCCCGCATCGAAAGCGGATTGACGAAGTACCCCCGCCGGGGGCGCTTGATGAGATAGTTTCCGGCGACCATATCCTCCAGCGCCCGCCGGACCGTCTTCCGGGCAACGCCGAACGTTTCCGCCAGAGTACGCTCCGAGGGCAGCGGACACTCCGGATCCGCATGCAGCGTCAGATTGATGAAATGCTGACGCAGTTTGATGTACTCATGGATGTTGGAAGGCGCCATTTTTTTCTCCTTTGAAGGATACCAGAGGGTACCAGTCTGATATAGACTATACAGCTGTTTTTTGTTTTCGCAAGAGGGAAAAAGGAAAAAAAAGGAAAATTTTTTTCTCCCGGGTTGAGTCCCCCGTTATGGAAGCAAGAGACCGCAAGGAAGCGGTCCATTCACTCTGTCGAATGCAAAAAGCCCTTCCCCCTCTCCGGGGAAAGAGCTCTGTTTATCCGGTCCGAAAGAAGAACTTACTCGGCGCGAACCAGTTCAAAGAAAGGCGTATTGGCCCCTTTGAGTTTCGCCGTGTTGACCGAGAGGGTGAGCGCGCCGTTGCGGTACTCCACCGGCAGCTCCTCCTCTCGTTCCCCCGCGAGGGTGAGGGCGTAGAGCTTCCAGGTTCCTCCATTCCGGTTTTGGATGGAGAGGGTGAACTCTCCGGTCCTGAGCAGGCCCGGCCCGGAACCCGGCTTCACCAGTCTGGCACGACCGGCCCCCAGCTCCATGCCGGAGTTGACCACTTCGGTCGCATAGACGATCACCATCCGGCGGCTCTCCGGCAGCGGCAGAGCGTCGAGCGAAGTAACGCCCACACAGCCCCGGGTGGAGTTTTTCAACACCGAAACCGCTCCGAGACGTTCGGCCTTCCCCTCCGCCATGGCCACCGCCTCCGTGCGCGGCGTCACCACTTTGAGCAGTTTTTCGCGGACACGCATGGTGAGTTCCCCGGTATCGCTCTGGAAAATTCCCTTTGACGGAGCGCTGATGTTGTTCTGCGGCAGAATGCCGCGCATCTTCATCTCCTTCACCGTCCGGTCGAGCGAAAATTTTCCACCGACCGTCCGTTCGGAGACGTTGGTGAACCAGCCGTGAATTTCGACATCCGCGGCCCCCGCCGGAAGAACCGCGAGATCCGGCGTCCGCCCGGCGGAGATTCCCTTCGGCGTCGGCGCCCACGGGAAGGCCAGCGAAAATCCGCTCATCAGCGCCAGTTTGGTCTGTTCGCCCGAAGGAGCCCGCATGCCGTTGCCGTCACTTTCCAGAAACTCTTTCGGGATCGTCAACGCCACCAGCTTTTTCGACGGCGTCACGTCGCCCCGCAGAAAGAGCATGTTCGAAAGAAACTGCGCCGCCCGCAGAATCGGATTCGAACCGCTGCTGAAATTCTGGATCTGCATGTCGCCGCCCCGATTCAGCACCGGATGGGAATGAATCGCAAGCGAACTGAAATTCTGATAGGCGGCGTAGGCGTTGAACACCAGCCCGGCTTCGTACTGGTAAGGATTCCAGAAGCAGAAGTTGAACTCGCCGACGAACTGCGGCCTCCCGGCCAGCCGCCCCCCGGCCAGATTGCGGAAATATCCGGCCGCCTGCCCGATCGCGCTCGACTGATTCACCATCGATCCCACCTGGAACCAGTTGGTCGGGTGACAGAAATAGACGTGGTTGTCGGTCACCTGCAACGTCTCCCAGCCGGCGGCGGCACTGTTGAGCTGCCGCTCGCAGTTCTCCGTGGTCAGCCCCTTGTATCCGGCGGCGCGGATGACGCTCTCGCACCAGCGGTTGGTCTCCTTGATCCGCTCATAGCAGAAGATGGAGTAGTCATTGATGAGCGGACTCTTCCGGTCCGGAATTTCCACCAATCCATCCCCGGCCTTGCGCAGCGGCTCCGGCCAGCGGGCACGCGGCACATTCGCATAGCGGTTTTTCAGCCAGCGGTTCCAGACGGAGAGCACGAACTTGTGATCTTCCGGAAACTGCCGCGCTGCCTCCGCGTAGCGCCCCATGCCGAGGTACTGTTCGTTGTAATATTCGACCAGCACAATCGCCGGATCATCTTTCCACGCCAGCTTCGTATAGGGGTTGACGTGATTGAGCAGCGTGGTCGCGCCGTAGCGGAACCGTTCCTTCTCCAGTTCGCCCCCCATGTAAAGACGCATCTTATGCATGTTGCGCCGCCGGAAGGTCGCCTGATAGCCGCTGCCTTTGCTGTACAAATTGAAGGAGAAGACCACAAACTGAACGTAAATGCCCTCCTTCTTGAACTCCGAGATGATATAGTCCCAGCGGTCGAGAAATTTCGGTGAAATCTTCATATCCTGCTGTGAATCCAGCATCAGCCACTGGTCGAGCCCGTGCATGCGGAAGAGATTGTATCCCTGCCGACGGGCCGCTCTGGCGAAACGCGTCACCGTCCGCCGGAACTCGCGATCACCCGGCGTCCGCCAGACATCGTCGGGAAGAAAGCTGGTAAATCCATGCAGGCGGACCGGTTTCCCCGGTTGTTTTTCAAATTCGAGCAATCCGCTCCGGCCGACCACCGCCCGCCCGAATTTCCCGGCAGGAGCATCGATCATGGCGGAGAGATCCAGCGCGGTGCCCGGTTCGATCTGAATTTTCTTCGCGTCAATCGCCTTCCAGTTCTCATCGGCGACGAAACGGACCGGCGGCTCCGGGGTGCCCCAGACCAGTTTCCAGCCTCCGCTCCCGCTGCGCACTTTGACCGCGAGCAAATTCCGCCCCTTTCTGACCGGGAGAAGAACCTCATTGTCGCCGGGGGAGAAGGCGTTGCTGCCGTTGCCCTTTTTCATCGTCGAGCCGACCTTTTCTCCGTTGAGATACGCCTCAAAGAACCAGTCCGCGGCGAATCCGGCACGCATCATACCCGCCTCCGGCGCGTCGATCACGGAGAAAACCACGGCCGGCTCCGAGCCGACCCGCTGCCCCAGCCGGACAAAGTCAATCAGATGCCGCCTGCCCGGTGTCGCATCAAACGGAATCGTCAGAGAAACATCCGGCTCACCGACCGGCATTGCCCGGTAGGTGCCGGGATCCTTGAAATATACGTTCCAGCGGGAACCGAACCGGAGCGGTATTGTCGTAAATTGCTGAATGGAAACATCCTGGATCACCGTTTCTCCGGAAGCCGTACCGATCTGAAAACAGAATTCACTGCCCTCCCCCGCCTTCGGCAATCCGCCGGGAGAGAACACAAAGGAGTGCTCGGCTTCCCCCGGAGGCAGTTCAACCGTCCGCGTCAACCCGAGATTGCGCCGGGGATTCCGGCTGGTCCGGTAGGAGACGAAGATGGAGCCGCGCGTCTGCCGCTGTGTGGTGAAGCGGACAAGGTACTCTTTCGACGGGTCCAGCTCCATCGACTGCACCAGCTGAAGGCGACCGTTGTTATCCGCAAATCTCTGCGGCAAGACGGAACGATAACGATTGCCGGCAAAGGAGACCGGCGTGTTCTGCGAATTCAGTCCGCTCTGGCGAAGGACCCGCCAATGCCGCCCGCCATCCTGAAAATCTCCGTTTTTCGCCATTTCCCGGGCGGGGAGAGCAAGCACCGCAACAACGGTCCAGAGAACAATAAACAGTTTCTTCATCTTCAAAGGTTCTCCTGCATTTCCCTTCAGTTACTTCCACGGCTTCCAGAGCCGTTCGTCTTCAGCCACACGCGGCGGAAGACGGTAGAATTTCACATGGCCGTCGGCGAGCAGCAGATTGACTCCGTTGTGACGTTGCAGACCGAATTTTTCCGGCCCCGGCGACGCCTTGCTGGTGTCCCCGTTATTGAGCGACACGTAGATGAAGTTGTTGGAATTCGGAGAAGCCAGCGGACTCGGTTCCCCGACAATACAGGTTGCGGAGGGTGAAATGAAGTGATGGCTCTTCATTCCAATCATAACGCCGCGTCGGCCGCCGTAATAGTTCGGCATGGCGATCACCGATGTGGTATCGTAGCTGAACGGCACCCCCCACTGTTCCGCTTTTGCTCCGTTGTCGGAAGGGCAGAGCCAGACGGCAAACGCCTTCAGATTGGCGGTATTCTCCGCCGTGCGGGTCACCCACTTCAATCCCAGATAGGGACTGACCGGATAGGGAAAGTTCGCTCCCGGCACCGAAGCATTGCTGTTATACCAGCGATGCGGGAACCAGTCAGCATTATCCTGATAATAGAGCGCTACCGCCGTGCCGATCTGCTTGAGTCTGGCACTGCAACTTGAAATCTGTGCCCGCATCCGGGCTTTGTTCAACGCGGGCAGCAGCATCGACGCCAGAATCGCGATGATCGCTATTACGACGAGAAGTTCAATTAGAGTAAAAAAATTTGTTTCTCATAATTCTGCCCTTTGCCATTGTTGTTCCCCGCAGGAAACTGCTCGTGTTGAAATCTCACCATTGCTTAAGTATATTATACCGGGAAACGGCCTTTTTGAAAACATCAAATTTTGCCGTTCTTATATCAAAAATTGTCGTCGGGGAGAAACCGGAATGAGCGAGGAAGCCGAAAATGCAGTTCGATGCTTTGAGCATTGGAGTCGAACGCACGTTGTCTTTTATCATAATGATACGCGATTGACTGCCATGTTTCCCTTCAACCGGAGCATTCACAAGGAGAATGTCTGCCGAAGCATCAAACTCTGCGGCTATGAGCGTACCTGCCAGCGATTTGATCAGGAACAGCTGCTGGCCAATGCCTGGAAATTCCGGAACGGCGGCATCAAACTGTGCCCGGGCGGTGTATGGGAGTGGATTCATGCCGTCTACTGGCAGGATGATCTTCTGGGAATCCTTCTGGCCGGAAGCCGCCGGGCAAATTCAAAACTTGCACGGAAATATCCGGTTTACCAGAGTTCGGAGCCGCCCTGGCAACTTCCGGCCGACTGCGATGCCGACGCGCTCCTGCCGGTCGACGAAGCAAACAACGAAGATGAATGGATTATGGAAGGGCTCCGACAGCTGGCTGCGCGACTCCAGAATCTCGCCCACCGCCAATGCGAAAAGAGTCTCGGCGAAAACCGGTTGTCACAGGCAGATCGACTCAGGCTGCTCATTGACCGCTGGTACAGAATTAATGGATTCAACATCAGGTTTCTCGCCCGTCACTACCACCTGAGTGCAAGCCGGATGTATCATGTGATCAAGCAGGAGACCGGGAAATCTCTCAAAGAGCTGGTGAACGAAATCCGATTGGCAGATGCACGCAATCTGCTGGAACACTCCAGTTTTCAGATCGGGCAGATCGCTGATTACTGCGGCTTCTCGACGAGCGCCTATTTTTTCCGCGTATTCAAAAAAGAGTTCGGCATGACGCCGCAGGAATACCGGGAAACATTTCTACACGGCAAGTCCGCCTCGAACAAGCCGGAGAAAAACAGGAGATCCCCCTCCCCGTCTCGCCCCTGACCCTCTTCGCCGCCCCCTGCAGCATCCATTCTGCAAAGTCGTAATTCGACAGGGACTTCCCGCCATCTCGCGCCGGAGCGGGAAACCGGTTCGAAGCCTCTGCCATCCCTCCGGCGGGGGCTGTTTTCCCGTTTCGCCCAAAAGGTGACAAAACAATAAGTAATGTAACATCATTGCAATTGCTTTTCCTTGCAGTTTCGCCTATAATTAATATAACGAAACAATCGATAAGGAGACGACGATGACTACACTGCCGGGAAGTTTCATTGCAACAGGCAATATTCCCTATGCGACGACCGGGTATCACGAAGAGCCGCTGTCACTGCTCTTCGGCATGTGCAACGGCGCCATGCAATTCAACAACCGGGTCTTTCTGTACGGCGACAGACTGATCCGGGTGAACTTGAACTGGATCCGGGACTACATCCTCACCATGAAAGGGTTCCGGTACACGGAACCGGATCTGGTCAGCTTCCCGGACCTGCTGCTCGAGAAACAGCATCCGAAAGGCTTTTTCTATGAGATCATCGCCCCCCTCACAGACGGGCATTCCGGCCGGCCGTGGGTGGAAAACGGCGTGCGTCACCAGATTTCCTCCCCGGAATGCTGCTATTATGAAGAGGGACTCGACTTCGGTCTCTGCCGCCTCGAACTCGAGGCCGACATCGAATACCTGATGGTCGAAGGGGTCTACATGATCTGGCAGGCGACCGGGGATGACGACTGGCTGAAACGCAATCTGCCGCGGGTCGAAAAAGGGTTGCGCTACGTCGTCACCGATCCCCTGCGCTGGGATGCCGCTCACGGCCTGGCCAAACGGCCGCGCACGCTCGACACCTGGGATTTTCTGGACAGCGCCCGCTCCCAGACCGATCGGGAAATTCATCCTGACGACCCCATGGGAATCTTCCACGGCGACAACACCGGCTTGTATCACTCCAAACTGCTGATGGCGAAACTCTATCGCTATCTCGGCGATGAAGCCTCCGCCGTCCGGCACGAGGAGGAGGCCGCCGCGTTGCGCGAACGGATCATGAAGTATCTGTGGAACGGCGACTTTTTCCGCCACTTCCTGCCGCTGGATTCGGTGAATTACGGCGTGGACGAGGAGCGGCAGATGAGCCTCTCCAACGCCTATGCGCTGAACCGGGAGATCCTCGATTTTGACCAGAAGCGGCGCGTCATCGCCTCCTACCGGGCGATGCGGGAGAAATATCAGGGAGAATTTGACGACTTCCGCAATCTGGAACCGCCCTACCCGCTCTTTCACGGAATGAAGGCCGGAGCTTACGTCAACGGCGCCATCGCCCCGTTTGTCGCCGGCGAGCTGGCGCTCGGCGCGTTCGAGACCGGCGAAGAGGAGTACGGGGTGGACATTTTGAAACGGATGGGGCGCAAAATCAGCCGCGACGGAAAAGTGGCGTTTCTCTACGACTACTCCGGCAACGACATCGGCGGCGGACCGCGCTGCTGGTGCGGCGCCGAGCTCATGCATGCCGAATGCGCCGGACTGGCGGGGGTGGTGGACAACGGCAAACTGTTCCGCGACGTGACGCTTTCGCCGCGCTTCGTCGCCGCCGGGGAGAAAAAGGCACACGTCCGCCTCGAATATGCGGCGTCTGGCGCCGCAGTGGAATACCATTACACATGGGATGCGGCGAAAGGCCAAATCACCTTCTCCCTGCTCTCACAGCATGAACGGTGCCGTCTGCGGATGCTCCTGCCGAACAATGCCGGTACCCCCTCGTGCCGCATCGACGATGTACCGGTTCCCGGCCGCCTCGAACAGGTGGGCAGCAGCCGGTATCTGGTGATTGACACATTTCCGGCAGAAAAAACGGGGATCATTGATTTTGAATGATTTACGGAGTCATTCTACTT
This sequence comes from uncultured bacterium, assembly GCA_900551245.1. Classification (GTDB taxonomy): domain Bacteria; phylum Verrucomicrobiota; class Lentisphaeria; order Victivallales; family Victivallaceae; genus Victivallis. The sequence continues at coordinate 83,640 of URVC01000004.1, forward strand.
CTTTTAACCGGCCTTTGCTGGGTCGGGATCGGCATTACCGTCAGCCAGGCGGCGGCGGAACGGCTGGATATGAATTTCATCCAGTTCGGGGCCTCGCTGCTGGTTGCCGCCGCGGCGGCCGGTGCGATTCTGTTTCAGCCGCCGCTGGCCGGAACGTTGCATCAAAAAGTGCTGATCTGCGGAGCCGTCCTGCTTGCCGGAATGAGCAACTATCTGATGTTGAATCTGATGCGCTGCGCCATGGTCCTCGGGGACAATGGCGCGGTATGGGGCATCACGCAGAGTGCGCTGCTCTGTCCGTTCGTGATGGGGATGCTGTTCTTTCAGGTGGCGCCGACCTGGAACCGGCTGGGCGGTCTGGCGCTGCTTCTGGGAGGAATCTTCCTGTTCAGCCGCGCCGTTCCGCTCCGCGGGAAGCGGTCGCGGAAATGGCTGTGGCCGGCCTTCGGAGCGTTTGCCGCCTCGGGGTTGGCGCAATGTTTTGCCAATTTGCCGTCCTACTGGGGAGAGATCGGGATGAGCAGCGAACTGCGCGCCTGTCTGGTCCAGTTCGGCACCGTCTCGCTGTTTGCGCTGACGGCGCCGTTTGCGCGGCGCAGGATACGGCCGAAAGGGTGCTGGAAAGCGATTCTTCTGTTGAGCGTGGTGCAGATTCTCGCCTTGTTTTTCTTCTTTTACCGTGGTCTGAACATCGTGGCGGAACAGGGAGGCGGCTCGATCGGCTATCCGATTGCGCAGGGAAGCTGCATCGCATTTTTTCTGCTGTACAACCGGTTCATCCGGCACGAACCGTGTTCCACGTGTGTATTCTGGGCATTTCCGCTGATCTGCGGCGGAATCGTCCTGATGGCCTTATAGAACCGAGCAAGAATAATTTATTTGAAAGGAAGAGCTTATGAAGAAACAAACCAATCAAAAAAGCAGTATTTTCACCCTTATCGAACTCCTGATCGTCATCGCGATCATCGCCATTCTCGCAGCGATGCTGCTGCCTGCGTTGAACAAAGCGCGAAGCAGTGCACGAAGCAGCCGGTGTATCAGTAATTGCAAGCAAATTGGCTTTGCTGTTTTCGCATATGCAGCGGACTACCGAGATTTTGCTCCGCCGTTGCAATCGGATAGTTGGAGACTGCGGGCGTTTAATAACATTGTAGGTATTTTCAGACCTGCCGGACTTACAGAACTTGCAGAGCCAGGCATTCAAGGAAGATATTTATCTATTAAGTTGCTTGCCTGTCCGGAAATGCCTTCACAAAACATGACAGGCACAGGTACGGTCGACAATATTCGATATGACTGGTGGGTAATGAATTCGCATTATGGGATCAATGAGCACCTGTATGATGCAAACCGTATAAATACAGACGGGGGGAGCATTCGACTCGGCTCCATTCACTCTCCTGCCGCCAAGTATTTGTTAGTAGACAGTTGGAATAATACTTCTGCGAAAATTCCGAATATGAACCTCGGACACTGGCGCCTGAGCACAACTGCGTTCTCACAAACATCGACATCATATGCTACTTTTGCCGGACGACATCCCAACAACCGTTTTAATGCCGCGCGCGTTGATGGCAGTGTAAAGAGCGGGAGAGTTGATAATCCAGTGAATCCATATATTCAACTAGATCTACAGAGCTCATCCAATCCGACAGCATTTATCTATAATCAATAGAAAGATACAACAATGCAAGAAACAAACGGTTATCAGAGAAAAGAGACACCTTTGTTGAACAACTACGAGTAAAACAAAGTGATATCTCACACAGAAGGAAAAAATTGATGAGAAGACATATATTTATTTCAGTCGCTGTATTGTTTTCCCTCATGCAAATACAGGCAGCCAAACCACTCCAGCTGAAAAATCAAAATCTCATTTTGTCTTTTAATCCTGATAACGGTGCACTTTTAGAAATTTTAGCGACTGAAAAAATTCGTATTGCCTTAAAAACAGGCCCTCAACAACAAGTTCAAGAAAAAAACGGCGAGTGGAATGATTCCCCAGCAAAACTGAAATCATGGAAAACAGGAGAAACTTCAAAGGGCAAAACCTTGACCCTTCTGCTTCAACAGCCTGGCTGGGACATTGAATCCGTATATCAACTCTTTGGAAATGAATCGATGTTTTCACATTCAAGTATTTGGAAAAGAACCGCGAATGATTCATTTTCCACCAAACAGTTCCGCTATCGACTGAATGGACTTGTTATCGGTAATCCGGAAAAATGTATTTTGGAATACCCCAGTCACTGGCCGCCGAGAACTCGCAGGCTCACCTCCGAACCGCAACCGCCACGAGGGGATTCGGACCACATGCGTGGAGCTATTCTATACAATGAAGAAAAACGGCTGGGCTTGAGTTTCACGATGCAGACATTCCGCTCGGACTTCAGAATCGCGTCTCGTAACAACGGAAATACTGTCGATTTCTGGAGCGAGTACAATGGCAGAGCCGTGATGAAACCGGGTGATTCGCAGCAAACAGGGGAAACGCTTATCTCCATCAAACAAGGATCAAAACGAGAACTCGCAGCAAGCCTAGGCGAAGCGTGGCTGAAAAACGGTTTTACAGTGCTTGCACGTCCGAACTGGACTGACGGAGCAGTTCTCTATTCGGCATTTCCCCAAGGCTCGGTGAACTCGCGAGGTGCTGAAATCGGTGGACTTGAACCATTCCGGAAATATATTCTGCCTCGCTTGTCGATGCTAGGCATCAATATATGCTGGCTAAACCCTTTCAATGAAGGAGGTTATGCAGTTCATTCCTATTATCAATTTCAAAAGGGGGTGGGAGTGGAGCAGGACCTTGTCAATCTAGCTCGAGATGCTCACTCCAGAAAAATCAATATCTTAATGGACCTGATTCCACACGGCCCCAAACCCGGGAAACCTTATGCAGAAAAAATCCTGAAGGAACATCCTGAATGGATTTCCCGCAAAAGTGATGGTTCACCTAAACTCTGGTGGGGGGGATACGCGATGGATTACGCCTCTCCGGGCTGGCAGAAGGCAATGGCGGATCTTGCCTCCTATTATATCAACAAAGCAGATATTGACGGCTGGCGTGTGGACTGTGCACGTTATTCGCCCGACAATGAATGTCCAACCGACGGACGTATTCCATCTCAATCCGGTACGGAAGGCGCACTCAAACTTATGAAAACCGTTCATGAGTCGATCAATGCTCACAAGCCAGAAACAATTCTGCTCGGCGAGTGTCATACCTTAACTCATCTCTCCTCCATGGAATTCATCTATGACAGCGCGCTCGGATACAATGTGATTCCCTCTCTCCAGGGCCAGCTTCCGGAAGAATGGGTCCCGAAATTGAAACAATACATGGACCGGAATACCAGCGCAATTCCGCAGGAAATGTTCCGCGGACTGATGCACTTTTCTGAAAATCACGATATGCTCAAGAGTCTGTATCGACTTGGTGCAGGTCATACGAGGGCACTATTCTCCCTCAATTTCCTTATTCCCGGCATCCCTCTTGTCAACTACGATCAAGACAACGGATTTGGCCTTCATCTGAAAAAACTTGCTGCTCTCCGCAAACGGCCTGAATTCATCAACGGAGAAGCGCTGTACAAACAGACAGAGACAGACGCCCCAACCGTATTCACGTTCACGCGGCAACTTCCGGAACAATTTTCCGCTGTAGCAATCAACTTTTCAGGAACAGAAAAAGATGTGACAATGACCTGTCCGGAAAAAAGCATAAAAGCAGTCAAAAAAAACAGTCTAATTGGCAAAGAACTTTACGACAACGCCCCGTTTCTCATTCAAGGGAACAAATTATCATTCAAGATTCCTCCTTATGGGACACGTGTATTCGCATTCTCACAGGAATTTGAGAATGCGTCGTCGGCAATAACAACGACTCCAACAACCGTGACAACTCCAACAGCAACGAACTCAAAAACGATTCGGGTCTCAGAGTCCGGAGATTCTATTTTGGTGGAAACTCCATATAGCCATGCTGAATTTCGAAATGGCTTTCCTGTCTCATTAAAAGACCGCTTCGGCCGGGAATTTCTCTCGCCAATCCCATGGATCAATCAAGCGAAATTTGAAAAATGGAATATTGAAAAAAAAACGGAACGAATTATTTTACAGGGAAGAGGTATTTTTGGAAAAAACTCAACTCCCTGGGAAATCTCCTATGAAACCAGAAACGGATCTGAATGGAAAATCCGGCTGAAAACAAGTCATGACAGCAAATTGTTCCTTGAGCTACCACTTGCAGACGACCTGGACGAGTGGTATGCCGGCTGCCTGGAAGGACCGCTTCACGATTTTCCGGCGATCACGCATCCTGCAGGAGATCAGTTTGAACTACAGGAAACAAACCGCTGGCCCAATCCAACCTGGGAATTGATGATGCAATCAAAAAGCGGAATATTGCTTCAGTCTTCAATCATGCCGCTGGATCCTGAATATGGACAGCTGACATTTCGCGGCGGGAACACGTGGATGGGATTGCGTTTTGCCCCGGAAGACCATATTGAGTTGTTTCTGCGAGAAAGGAGCAAATGGAATTCCGGACTCACATTGCGGATTGCATCCCGCGACGGCAAGCCGTTAAATTGCGGATGGGATATCCGTCTGGATGATCCGCCCGTTTTCCGTACCCGGCCCATGACCGGTTCAGGATGGAGTTTGAATATTGACAGTACCGCACACCGCTTTTGCAATACGGCGTACGCTTTGACGCTCCGACGCAATCTCGGCGGAAATTTTTATCAAATGACGGATGCGTCAGGGAAAGAGGTCCTGATCAAAAAAACGGAACTTGCAGGAAACAATGGCTTTTTTCTGTCACAGCGAGATACTGAATCGGGAAAAATTCTGGAACGTCTCTGTACAAATACTTTGAACTGTGAAACAGCAATGAAGCAGTTTCGAGAGAAAAACAGAATTCATTACAATTTCTCCGGTAAAGTGAAAAGTCCCGCTCACTATTCCAGATATGATGCACGTACTCAGGTGGCCTATTCGATTGATTACTTGATGGATGAAACAAACAAACTCCGTCAAAACGTCAAACTGGATATCCTGCCTGATGCCAAACGCGAAGGCTCTCTTTTCTATGACTACACTCTACCTGAACCGAAAACAGTACGATTCGATAACAAAATATTCTTTCCGAAAAAGGGCGCATTTCTGACTGTACCGGCTGACAAACTCGGTCCAGGAAAATGTTTGACATTCCATATGAAAAATGGAACACAATGGTTATTTTCCATCCCGCAGTCTAAAGGGATTGTCGGAATCAGGCTGGAAGGCGCTCCCAATGGCAATACAATCCTTTCTGTCCGCATCATGGATCAAGTCAAAGGAACCAGTCATAGTCAAGCTGTGTTCTCCATTGAATTGGAAATCCTCTAATGAAAATATTATCTCTGTTTTTCTGCATTCCTCTGATTGTCGGCGGTTGTATGGTCAACTCTGATAAGGAGCGCGATAAGAGACTTCTCGACTATTATCAGAACCGACGGGGGACACCGGCTGAATATTGCGCCAAAATGGTGAAAGATTTCAGCATGGTCCGATATAGAGTTTCTCTGACAGGCGGAATGCCATCCTATGCAAAATCATTAGCTCGTAAAGAGCTGTGCAAGCTCGAAGCTGAAATTCAAAAAGGGATGGCTTGGAAACAGGCACTTTCGACAGCTGAGATTCCGTTTCAACTAACTCCCCCGACAATAGATGGAATAATTGCTCCGGAGGAGTGGAAACATGCACTTGTTTACAGAGGAGAATACGACTTGGGAAGTACACAGCAGCAAAATACATCAAGCAATTTTTATATTATGTATGACAAAAATTATATATATTTTGCCGCTCAAATTGAAGACCATGATATTCAACTTGATAATACAACGCCTCCATATTGGAATGACTCAGTGGAATTATTTCTGCGCCCCGATAATCGGCTCGATAATTATCTGGAACTTGTCGTTCCTCCGGAAGGCGAGCACTATTCTGCGTGGTGCGTCCAACCACCGGATCGACGCTTCGATATCAGCGTCAGGAAAATGAAAGGAATTACGACTGCGGCACGAGCAACGCCAAACGGGTATGAAGTAGAGGGGAAAATTGCTTTTTTGGAACTACCCGGGTATTTGCTTGGTAATCCACCGCATCCGGGAGATCCCATGAATTTCATGTTCGTACACTGTAATCGGACTTTTTCTGGCAAATATACTCGTTCGACGCCAATCCCTTTTCTCTATGACGGTCACAACATTTACGGGTATATTCGAGGAACACTTGGCGCAAGCACAAAATAAAACGTATCAATAAAGGAATCATTATGACACTCTATCCGACTCGTACAACAATTTCTTTGAACGGCATCTGGGATTTTGGATTTGCAGAAAACCGCTTTCTCGAAGATGTTCGCGAAGAAACTTTTGAATTTCGTGATCTGATCAACGTTCCCGGTAACTTCGATATGCTTCCTATGACCTTCTGCAAGCACGGCTGCGGAGTATACCGTCGGGAATTTTTCATTGCAGAAGACGTTTCCGATGCGTTGTTAAAAATCGACGGGATCGGGCTGCGGGGACGCTTTCAAATCGATGGAAAAATGATCGGATATATCAATATGCCCTATACTGGAGTTGCCTTCCATACCGGGGCCCTGGCAGCGGGGAAACATACGATTTACGCCGCGATCGACAACTGTTTTTCCAATGAAAAAATGAAGTTGTTTTTACCCTATTATGATTTCCGCGCCTTCGGAGGATTTCATCGTGGTGTGGAGTTGCAACTTCTCCCGGAAGGAATTTGCTTCGATCGAGTCCAAATTCGGACCTCCAACTACCGGACTGGTAAAGTAACGGCACGAATTCTCCTGCTGGGAAATTATTGCGGACCACTGGAACTGCATATAAAATTCGATACGGGAAACGAATTTCCATTGAAACTGCTATTTGTCAATGGAGAAGCAGAGACAAAGTTCACTGTTCCCGGATTTAAGCTCTGGTCTCCGGAGAACCCGCAGTTACATTCATTAACCGTTCGTACAACCTCGGATACGATCACAGAAACTTTCGGAATTCGGGAAATCCGAATCGGCAATAAGCAACTGGAGTTGAACGGGACACCCATTCTTCTAAAAGGGTTCAACCGTCACGAGGAGGATGGAAGCAACGGCGCTGCCACGACTTTGCAGACAATGCTGACTGATCTTCAACATCTGAGACAGTGCGGATGCAATTTTATTCGCGGCGCGCATTATCCGCAAAACCAGACATTTCTTGATCTGTGCGATCGTATGGGATTCCTCGTCTGGGAGGAAAGTCTCGGCTGGGGAAACAACAAACAAATACTTGGAGATAAAGATTTTATCAAACTTCAAAAAGAACAAGCCATACATATGATCCGCCACAGCATCAATCACCCCTCCGTTATCATCTGGGGCTTCCTGAATGAATTCGATTCTTGTTCGCAGGAAGGCCGAAACCTATGCAAGGAGTTGGTGGACCTGATCCATTCAGAAGACAACAGCCGTCCGGCCACCTTTGCCTCTCGTTTTTCCACCAGCGATGAATGCTTTGACCTGGTCGACCTCATTGCCTGCAATACCTACCCGGGATGGGCGACGGAAAACGCCTGCGAGCCGGAAGAAATGATCCGCCCCTGTCTGGATAAAATTATTCAATATTGCCGTTCAAAAGTCCCCGCAGAAAAACCGATTCTCATCAGTGAAATCGGCATTTGCGCAATATACGGAGCTCATGATCCAGCCGCGACGCAATGGAGTGAGGAATTTCAGGCGGATTATCTCTCACGCGTAATCCGGGAAGTATTCGCCTCCGGAGAAATCTGCGGTCTATCGCTCTGGCAGCTGAACAACGCCCACACCTATCACCGCCAAGGCGGCTGCCTTCGTGTCAAGCCTCTTGGTGAAAATTCAGCCGGAGTCTACGACCTCTATCGTCGCCCCAAACTGGCGGCTCAAGCTGTCAGCGAACACTTCCGTGCTCTTCCCGAAACATGTCCTGATAAAGGAAAATAAAATAGGGAGACATCTGCGCAAACCGCGATGAAACAACTTTGGAAAATTCCATTTCTGTCTGCTCACATCTGCACAAAATAAGCAGAGATGTGTAACAGGAAAGAGAAATTACTTTTCGGAGAGCAGATGGGACACTGGAGAAAAAGTCCAGGACGGGAAACAGGATTTTCTCCTTTCCCGTTGCAAGTTTTTCCACCTTTGCTCAATTGAGCGAAGGTGGAAAAACATATGAGAAAAATTTCACCGTCTTCCAGATACAATATACACATCTCCCGACAAAAAAACATTTGCCAGAGAACACGGCAGACTCCGGTCAGGAAAGCTCGCCGCCGGGGTCAACTTTGCTGGAAACCGGAGCGTTTCCGTGTTATATTCTCTGCGGTTCCCCTGCCCCGGCCCGGGAACCGCAGGGAACAATGTATCCGGGAACGCAGCGGGAGCAGCCATGACCGTTTCAAAGCGACGCATTCATCGAGTGAATTTTGAGCCGCAGTCGGAAGTCTTCCGGAAAGGGGTCCCGTTCCACATGAACTCCGAATCGTGGGACTACGGCCGAAACCACGCCATCCCCCTGTGGACCGAATATGTCATCTACCCCGCCATCCTTTCACGCGGATACAAATTTCTCCAGCTCCACCAGACCATGTCCTCCTTCGAACTGGTGCTCGAAGGCTCCATGACCTTCCAGCTCGACGATACCCGGCTGGAGGTGAAAGCCGGCGAACTCTGTCTGATCCCCGCCGGAAAAACCAAGAAACTGGAGGTGCAGGAGGATTGCCGCAAAATCGTCTTCGGCATCTGCGGTCAACTCCACCTGCCGCTGCTCGCCACCACCGGCATCCTTTCGAAAAGTGTCATGAGGCTCGGCAATCTCGATCCCATTCTCGCCATTCTCAAGGAGCTTCACCGGCTCCTCAAGGAGAAGTCCGAACGCTCCATCTCCCGTATCTCCGCCCTGACCATGGAGCTGGTCATGGAGCTCAGCCGGGAATCCGGAAAAGTTCCCGATCCCCAGCTGGCGGATGCCCTCCACTTTCTCGAATATCACCAGTCGGAACCCTTTCACGTCAACGCCCTTGCCGCGGAACTCCACGTGACGCCGGATTTTCTCAACCGCCTCTTCCTGAAAGAGCTGGGCATTCCGCCCAAACAGTACCTCATCGAACAGCGGATGCTGCTGGCCGCCACCCTTCTGGCTTCCACCGCCCTGACCGTCCAGGAAATTTCTTCACGGTGCGGTTACAAGACGCAGTTCTCCTTTTCGAAAGAGTTCCGTAAACGCTACGGCCTCTCCCCGCTGGCGTTCCGGAAAAACAGCCGGCAACGCGAATGCATGAATATGACATGATTCTTCAAATTCAGGACATATAATCTCTCTTTTTCGTCTTGCGGATTGCCGACGTTTCAGGTATAATATTACAGAAACCTGGAAAGGATGCATTCCGATGAAAAAACGTCGCATTTTTACGCTGATCGAACTCCTCATCGTGATCGCCATTATTGCGATTCTCGCCGCCATGCTGCTCCCCGCCCTGCAGAAGGCCCGAAGCAAAGCGCATGAAATCGCCTGCAAGAACAATCTGAAAACCCTCGGGATCGCCGTCAGCGCCTACGCCGTGGACAACAACGACTGGATGGTCCCCAGTCAGACACGACTTTATGTGCAAACCTACGATCCGGAATATCAATGGGTCTCTCTGTTGATTCCCTACGGCGCCCCCTATTCGCGGAAACGAACCGCCACCACCGTCCACCACTGCCCGGCGGAAACCCGCACAACGGTCCACACCGATTACGGCATCAACACCTGGGTGGATGGCAGTTACGACCCCGATCACCCTCAGCCTTACAAGCATATGCTCCGGCGCTTCTCGCAGTTCAAGAACGGCAGCCGCCTCCCCTTCATCGCCGAAAACGGCGGCCGCTGGCTGGCCCGCTACCAGAAGGTGACGGAGTTCGCGTTTGTCCACGGCGGCACCGATGACCGCATTCTGGACGAGACGGTCTCAACAGAATGGACCGTCGGCCGCGCTCTCGGCCTCAAGGGCCGGGCCAACATCATGTTTGTGGATACCCATGTGGAGGGCCGGAACTTCCGCGAAACGTACCTCAAGAACAGTGACGAGCTCTTTCTGCACGACAACAACAACGTTCCCGCGGGAACACTCCACTTTTAATCTGCAACCAAGTCAGGAAATTCACCATGAAGCATCTCTCCAGAGTTCTGCTGTGTTTCTCCGCCCTCGCGGCGGCGGACATGCAGGCGGAAAACCTCTTTTTCAACGGCTCGTTCGAACTGGGCAAGTGCGGTTACTCCTTCGACCGCTTCTACCGCCCGAAGGTCAATCCGAAGCTGGAAACCAATCTGCCCGTCATCGACCCGACGACGAAAACCGAAGGGAAGGTCTCTCTGCGGATCGACAATCCGTTCGGCGAGGAGTACCGGTTGCAGTGCCGGGATTTCCTGCTGCCGGCCGAAGCGGAGATTCATGTCTCGTTTCAGGCAAAGGGGAGCGGCGCCATCAACGCCCAGACCGATTTCCGCGCCCCGGGGAAACCGCTCAATCTGCAGGGCAAATACTGCCGGCTCACCCCGGAGTGGAAAAAATATGCGTTCACCTTCCGCACCGGGAAGGATCAGGGGGGCGGATACATGCTCCGATTCGAGCGCCTGCCGGGCGATAAGGGCAGCCTCTGGCTGGACGACATCCGCGTCTCTGTCGCCGGCCGGAGCGACCTGTACAGCGGGCTCGAGGCCGGCGTCGAACCCGGCGCCCCCGTCTACGACCGGGGCGAAACCGCTTCGGCAACGCTCCACATCCGGAATACGACAGACCGGCCGTACTCCGGGAAAATTCCCGTTGTGCTGCACGACGACTACTTCAAGACGGAGAAACCGCTCTTTCTGGCGGAGGTGAGGCTCGCTCCCGGAGAAAGCGTCGCGCTCCCCTTCTCCTTCCAGGCAGACCGGATCGGCGCCTTCTCCCTCTCGCCGCAACTCCCCGGCGGCCGCTCCTACCACGGGAGCATCGCGGTTCTGGGCAAATACACGCCGCGCAAGCTCGATTTCACCCGCGACACCTGCGTCGGCTTCAACGGCGGAACCGCCAGCCGGTTCGTCGGCAAAACGCAGGAGCTCTGCTACCCCGCCACCAACATGAATCCGGATCAGCGGCTCGGCCTGATGGCGCGTCTGGGCATCCGGCTGCTGCGCTCGCACGACAGCGGCTATTCGATCGGCAGCTGGTATCTCTTTGAACCGGAACGCGGTGTGTACAACACGGAGAAATTCGACTTCGATCTGCCGCTGTACCGCAAGCATCACATTGAAATGCTGGCAGTTCCGCTCAACTCCGACTTCATCGAGCGGCGGTACGGATTTGAAACCTACCGCTTTCGCGACTGGCTGCTTCCGCAGTGCGAAAAGGTGAAATTCGGCAGACACAACCAGCTCTATCCGCCGAAGGAGGAGTTCCGTCGCTTCATCCGCGAATACGCCCGGCGCTCGGCGGGGCGGATCCGCCTCTTCGAAATCTTCAACGAACCCCAGTTCTGCATGGAGATCGGGCGCTATCTCGAATATCTGAAGATCGCCCACGAGGAAATCAAACGCGAAATTCCGGACGCCTGCATCATCGCCTTCTGTTCCACCAGCGACAAGGGCGAAAACATCGCCAAATTCACCGTCGACGGGCTGAAGTCAGGCGGCGCCGCCTGGTGCGACGCGATCAGCTTCCACCCCTACGCCACGCCGCAGATCGGCTCCCCCTACCCCGCGGATGAGCAGATCCGGGAGTTTCACCGCCAGATCGCCCCCTTTCACGCGCCGGTGACGTGGAACACCGAGCTCTTCTATCTCCGGCAGGCGGATTTCCGCGATCACTACACCTCGTCGCTGTTTGAAGCGCACCACGCGGCGACCCGGTTCCTGACCGATCTGGGTGAAGGGGTCACCCAGAGCTGCCCGGTCCACATCGACTCGGTGTGGAAGAAGACGATCCACGAGCGCTTCCGCGCTTTCGTCTCACTGAACGGCACCGACGGCACCTTCTCCGCGATTGGTGTGGCCTACAATCCGCTGGCGCGCTTCTTCGAAGGTGCCAGACCGGTGGATAAAATCCGCTATCCGAACGGCATCATCTGCTATGTGTTCACCCGCGACGGGCGCGAAATCGCCGCGCTCTGGAACTACGCGTCGCGCCGGGACCTCTCCGCCGACCTCTCCGCATTCGACGTGATGGATCTCTTCGGCAACCCGGTTCCGGCGACGGCACCGCTGCATCTCTCGGCTGCCCCGTACTATCTGCGGCCGAAAGAGGGCCGGAAAAGTTTCGGCAATCAGCTGAAAAATCTGGAAATCCAGATGGAGCAGCTCATTCAGGTGCAGCGCGCCGCCCGGCTCATTACGGAGAAATCCGGCAAGTCGCACCTCCGCGTAACGCTCTTCAACACCGGCAATCGTGCGGTGAAGTGCAGCGCCGGCCTCGGCGGGCGTCTCATCTGCCCTGACGGAATCCACTCCTTCACCATCGACGCCGGCAAATCGCTCACCCTCGATCTGCCGTGCGAGGTCAAAAGTGCCGCGGGCGAAGCGTATCTCGGGCTGATCGCCGACGGCCGCTCCAGCCGGGTTCCGCTCGAGGTGACGGAGAATCCGGCGGCGAAGGCGGGGAGCGAACAGAGCTTCCGGAGCAAAGACGGCAAACTGGAAGCCGCCTTCCAGCTTGAACGCAAGGGCAAATCCGTCGAGCTGGTCGTCCGCGTCAAGGACGCCACCAGTTCCGGCGCGGAAGCGAACGGTCGCGCCCTCTGGGATCAGGACTGCATTGAACTCTTCTTCGACCGGAATCCCGCTCACTCCACGCTGGAGCATCCGGAAAAGTACACCGGGGAGGTGTTCCGGCTGTTTCTCCTGCCCCGCTGGAAGGCGAACCGGATCCACTTCATGAACCATCCGGTCAAAACAGCCGCCATCGATCTGCCCTGCTCCGTGGAGACGACGCCGGAAGGATACACCGTCAAGCTGAGCATCCCGGAGTCGCTGCTCCCGGCGGGAAACAGGGAGCTGGGCTTCGAAATCAAAGTGGACGATGCGGAGAGCGCCACCGGCAAACCGGTGCGTGAAGCGTACTGGGCGAACGGAAAGCAGCCGTTCCGCAACCGTCTCGCATTCGGAATCATTCATGGACTGACACAGGAGGAGAAACAATGAAATCATTCAATCTGTTCGCCCCCGCTCTGCTGTGCGGGCTCGCCCTTGCGGCGGAAACCCCGGTCACGCCGGAGATCACACCGCAACGGGAGTGGAAGAAGAGTGCGGAGAACACCTTCACGATCCAGCGCACCGCCGCCATGCAGGGAACCGCCTCGCTCATCGTCAAGGCGCCGCTCAAGCCGGAAACCTTTTACGTCATCGACTGGGAGGCGCGCGGCGACCTTCCGGGCAGTGACGGTCAGGGGCAGTTCATTCTGGATCTGGACAACAAGGTGTTTCCGGTTTTCGAAGTCGGCAAAGAGTGGAACCGCTACCGGAACTGGTTTTATTCCGGCAAAAAAAGTTCCGGAAATGTCACCTTCTACCTGCGCGGCGGCAAAGAGCAGTCGCTGGAGTTGCGCAACATCGCCCTGACGGAGCTTTCCCCGGAGGATTGCGGCAAAGGTTTTCTTTTCGACTTCGAGAAAGACAACACGCTCCCCGGCCACTGGAGCCGCTCCTGGGGGCAGAAGAAGTTCGCGGCGAGCGTGGTGAAATCCGATTTCATCAACGGAGAAACCAGCATGAAGCTGGTTTCGGATGGTGCGCCGGCGTCGATCTCCTCCGTCTCCCTTCCGATGATCGGCGGAGCGAAATACAAGGTCAGCTTCTGGGCGAAGGGTTCGGCGAACGGCAGTCTGCTCTTCATCTTCAACTCGAACAATCAGCGGCTTTCCGGCAACCAGCCGCCGATCAACCTGCTGCGCAAGGATTGCGCGATCGAGACGCAGTGGAAGGAGTATTCGTTTGAAGTGACCTTCCCGACCGATCTCAAAAAATATCCGAACGCGGTCATTCCGATGGCGAATCTGGTGATCTCCTCCAAGATTCCGGAGGTTCTGCTGGATAATTTCAAGGTGGAACCGATCAAATAAGCAGACGTCATCAATACATCGCACCAACGGTCCGGGGCGGAGAACTGCATTCTCCGTCCCGATTTTTCTTTATCCATTATTATATCCTTCTCAACAACGTCTTACAACTTTTCACGCTCCATCTTTCCCGGCGGCGCCCCCCCGAGGTTCTCAAGGTAAATTTCCCGCATCGATAATAGACAGGATATACTTATCCAAGTTCAGGATATATAATCGCTGTTTTTTCTCTTGCGCTTTTCTCCGGGTTCAGGTATACTATATGACAAACCGGGAAAGGAGGATGGATCCTGATGAAAAGAAACCATTTTTTTACTTTAATTGAACTCCTCATTGTTATTGCGATCATCGCGATTCTCGCGGCCATGCTGCTGCCGGCGTTGAACAAGGCGCGGAGCAAAGCGCAATCGATCAGCTGCACCAACAACCTGAAACAGCTGGGAATGGGTATGGCCATGTACTGGAGCAATTATGAGGATATGCTGCCGAAAGCCGACGTCGCCTCACCCTACTGGTCCTACCTTTTCTGCCATCTGAAATTCGTTTCAATCCCGGTGATGCTGTGTCCCTCGGTTCCGGATGACTGGTACGGGAAAAAATGGAAGGGCGATCTCTGGAACACCGTCAACAAAACCCCTTACGACAGTACGACGCACAACACCTGGGCCTTCGTCTGCTATGGATACAACGCCCAGCTCGGCGGGGAAAAAATGGCCCGGGCCAAACAGGCGGCCAAACTGATCCTTCTCGGAGATTCGAAGATGGGCAACGTCACACAGAAAAAGAACTGCTTCCGCATCAACAACTACGCCGATGAGAGCAACTACTATCTTTATGTCCCCCACGGCGGACTCAGGGAATGCAATCTCATCCATGCGGATTCTCACGTGAAAACCTACCGCAGCCGGCAAACCATGTTCGGCGGCGTACAGGCTCTCTACGATGAGGTGTGGAATGATTCGGCCATGTGGAAAATTCAATAAAACTGGAGTGTAAAATGTTCTTTCGACTGCTGATTTTGTCTCTTTTTTGTGTTCTCTGCTCCGCTTCGGATGATTTTTCCAGCTTCCGGCCGGACCTTTCGACCTCCGACCCATACCTGCCATACCTGCGCCGGATTCCGCTCTCCGGCGTCTGGGAGGGGGCGGTCTGTTTTTCCAAAAACGCGGATGAAATCCGGAAATTTCAGTCACGGCAGGAGCACGCGATGCAGAAGATGCTGGTTCCGGAAGCGCTCCGGGCCGACGGCAGCAACTTCAATCTCGCCGTGGCGGCGGTCTATCGGAGAGAGTTCGAACTGCCCGCGTGGAAGCCGGACGAGCGGGTGCTGCTGACCTTCGACGATGTCGTCGGGGAACTCACGGTCCTGCTCAACGGCCGCGAAGCCGGGCGCAACCATTACAAATACAAAACCTATCAGGGGCCGGAGGGGGAATTCCTCCTCGATGTGACGAAATATGTCCGTGCCGGCCGGAATGAAATTCAGCTCAAATTCCACCACAGCGGAGCGCTGCTCAGCTGGGGATTTAATCGCGGAATTTACGGGCTGGTCTATCTGGATATCGTTCCCGCGGTCCACTGTCGCCGGATTCTGGTGACCCCTGATCCGGATCGCAAAGGAGCTGCGGTCGACTGCCTGCTCGCTGGCGGCAATGCCCGGGCGGCGCAGGGGGAAATTTTCGAGTGGAAAAGCGGGCACATTGTTGCGCAATTTCCCCTCAGGAACTCCTCGAAGACCGAATACGGCCCGATGCTCTCCGGCAAAGTCCGGGTGCCGTCGGCCCAGGAGTGGTCGTGTGAATCCCCGAAACTGTACGGTGTCCGGGTACGAAACGAGAAAGGTGACGTCATGGGCGTACAGCGGTTCGGCTTTCGCACCTTTCTGGCGAAGGACGGCAATCTGCTTCTGAACGGCAAACCGGTCTATCTGCGCGGCGTTCTGCCCAACTGGTTTGTTTCCCGCAATGCCGTCTACGCCTTCTCCGCGAACCCGGACGATGTTGCGCGGCGCTATTACGAGCAGTACAAGAAAATGAATATCAATGAGATACGACCAAACACCATGACGCTTTCCCGCCGCCAGTACGAACTTCTGGATGAGCTCGGATTCCTCGTCCGCGACGAATTGAGTTATCCGCGCGTCCTTCTGAAAAACAGCACCCGGGCGGAACATATCGACACCAAACTGTACGGCTATGCCTGCGACGAAAAGGGCGATCTGCATCCCCGGTTCGTCAGAGAAACCGCGGAGCGGCTGTTTCGCTACTACTCCCATCCCTGCATCGCCTCGTACAGTTTCGGCAACGAGTTGCGCGACTACTCGCCGCGCGTGACAAAGATGCTCAATCACATCTACGACCTCTACCGAAAACTGGATAAACAGCGCCGCCCCTGCATGAGTTCCTCCGGCCGTTACTGGTTCACCGCCAGCAATATCCGTGAACTTTACGACAAGAAGGAAAAGTACGACTTCATCTCCGTCCACGACTACACCGGAGGTGCCTCCGGGCTGCCCTTCACCCGCGCCGAGGAGGTCGGACGCGCCTTCGATCAGGAGGCGGCCCGGGTTCACGCGCCGCAGGGCATCCCGGTCGTCAACGGAGAGTGCGTCTATTTCGTCGACTTCTACTATCAGCAGAAAAAGATCCTGGACAGCATCTGGAAATCGCCGGACGCTCCGGAACCGGAATGGGACGCCTGTCTCGATCTGCTGAACCACTGGTATGCGCGCACCCCCAACGCCAAACTGGTGGCCTACCTTCTCCGTCAGTTCGGCACCCGGAACTTCAAATATGACTTTTCCACCTGGAGAGCGTATTATGTCGAGCATATTCTGGAAGCCAACCGCAAGCTCTGGCCGGGCCGTGACGGGTTCGACATTCTGATGACCAATCACCGTTTCGATTTTTTCCCGCTTCCGCAGAATTTCTATCCGTTCGACCGAGCGGAATTCGGCTGGAGCAAAGAGGCGGAAGCCATGCGCCGCGCCTGCGCTCCGGTCGGAGCGTTCACGGAGATCGTCAAAGGCAATCTTTTTACCGGGAACCTCTACCGGAACCGCATGACGGTAATCAACAACTCCCCGTGGGATCTCTCCCGGCTGACGGTGACGTTGCAATTGACCGGAGAAACCGGCCTGCTTCAGGAGCAGAAACTGGAAACGGGCGCGCTGAAAACCGGCGAAAAGAAGATTCTCCCGTTTCAATTTTCTCTGCCGGAAAAGCCCGGGCGTTACGAACTATGCTGGCAGATTGCAACGGACGCTCCGGTCGACCGCCCGGTCTATTCGGAACGTTTTCTGCTGGAATCCGCTGCAAAAATCTTTGCTCCGCTGAAGACGGATTACCGGAAAATCGCCCTCTTCGACGAAGCGGAAAAATTCGGCAAACTCAAGCAGTACTCCACGACCCGCCTTTTGAAGCGCTTCGGCGTGAACGCGCAGCCCGTCGGCGAACGCGACGACTGGCAGTCGTGCGATCTCCTGATCATCGGAGCGGATTCCATCGCCGGGAATGCCGTTCGAAAGCAGGCGAAGAAAATCCGCTCCTATCTGGAGAACGGCGGCCGCCTTCTGGTGTTCGAACAGAATTTCTCCGGGCGCATTCCCTTTCTGGAGGAGCTGGAGTACCGTCTGGCCGGACCGGTCCTCTTCTGCGAAACGCTCCAGCGCCGTCATCCGCTGATGAAGGATCTTCCGCAGGAACGGATGTTCCTCTGGAACCAGCAGGATGGCAGCGTCTACCACAACTTTCTTCTGCCTGTATCGCGCTGCGCAATCGGCACCGGCGGCAACACCGGGGGCTGGGGGACCGACACATACGGAATGGTTCAGGCACATATGAAAGTGGGGAAAGGCGATATTCTCTTTGTCCAGGCGGAAGTGACAAAACTGGCGCGGCGGGATTCCTCCGCGGCAATTCTGGCCCGGAATGCTCTGACAGTGATGCTGACGGAATCGACCCGTTCCCTGGCCCGTGCTTATACTGGAATGGACGAGCGCAAAACCAGGTCGATTCCACCGGAATGTCTGTTCCCTCTCTCCTTGAAAAGCGCCGCCAACGCCTCCTTCGCCGACCGGGTCGCCGGAGACCGGCAGGGAGCATGGAACGATCAGGGGCCCGAGAATGATCTGAGGGACTTCCCGACCGGCGTCTGCGAATTCGGCGGGACGCGCTACTCCATTCTGGATCCGAAGGAGAACGGCGGCATGTCCTGTGTGGCGGTCTCCGCACTCCCCGGCACGCATCTGCCGAAAGAGAGCAAACCGATTCCGGTCAACGCGAAACTGAGCCGCATTCAATTTCTGCACACCTCGGCCTGGACGCCCCGGCGGGGGACGGAAATCGGGCGCTATCTCGTCCGGTACAGCGACGGCGGGGAACGGGAGATTCCTCTCGTCGTCGGCGAGAATATCGGCGACTGGTGGGGCGCGCCCGGGCAGAAACTGAAGAACGCGGAGTGTCTCTGGAGCTCCGCCGGGACACGGAGCATTGTCGGCGTATTCGGATTTGACTGGGACAATCCCGAGCCGGAACGCTCCATTGCATCGATCCGGCTCCGGGTGGAACATCCTTCCATTGTCGCACTCTGCGGAATGGTCGGGAACAAACTGGAAAAGGAGAAAAAATGAGATTCTTTCTGCTGCTGTCTCTTCTGGCGGGAACGCTCTGCATCGGGGCGGAGTACCGGAGCGATGGATTTCAGGCGAAAATATCCCCAAAAGGGGTTCTCACCAGCCTGACGTTCCGCGGCGAAAAAATTCTGAATCTTTCACAGATGGAAAGTGCCTGCAGGACACCGCCGGACAAACCGAAGGGGAAAAGCGTCGTATTTCGTCAAAGCGGTGCAAAGAATACAACGGAACAGCAGACCGCCTCCGATGGCGAAACGCTCTTCCGGTATTCGGGCACGTTCACCGCCCCGCCGCATCCGGACGCGGCGGACTACCTGCTGGAAATGCGGTTCACCCCCCAAAGGATTCAAGTACGGACCCGGATCACCTTGAAGCAGGATTTTTATTCTCACTCCTACCCGTTTTTCTGGCAGTTTCAGATTCCGATTGCCCGGATGAAAGGGCGTGGGATCCGTTTTGTCGAAGAGAACGGCGCCTCCAGCGACCTGCTCCTGCCGGAGGTTTTCGAACAGCGGATCAAACTGATCGGCAAAAAGGTTTTTCTGGCGTATCCATCTGACGTAATCTATTTTGCCGATGTCCGGAATGCCACGGTCCGCTTCGAAGACAACCGGCACTGGGCGAAGCAGAATTTCCATGTGCAGACCCATCCCGACGCCCGCTGGAACAATGCGGTACAGCGAATTCCGGCGGGAACCGTCCTGGAGTGGAGCTTTGAAATTGCGCAATATGTCCCGCCGGAAAACGGCGCGGAATGACCAACATATAGGGAGGTTCCCGGGGGAAGTTCCTGCAATCACGCGTTGCCGGTATCCGCTCCGCTCATGCGGCAGGAATCTTCTCCTCCTTCCTCTGCGATGCGGCACCGTTTCCCTCCCCGGGGAATTCGGTGCCGCGTCTGTTCCGGGAGTTTTCCGCCTGCGTTCCTCCCGCTCCCCCCACAATCCCCGGTCCGGCGTGACAACGACAATTTTCTGATCTTCAACGCGATGAAGCACGGTGCAAGGCGATTCTTCCCCGCCGATATGCGCAAGTTTCAATGAAAGGATGTCGATCGGTTCCGGAAATCTCAAAAAATCATGAATTTTTTTAATTTTTCTTCTTGATATTTAAAAAAATCATATTATTTTTAAAAACAAGGAGGCAACGATGAGACAACCGGAACTGCTCAAAACCTTGAGAAACCGAATCACCGGCGGGGAGTTTCCGCCCGGTTCGGCACTGCCGTTGCGGCATGTGCTTCTGGCGGAATACGGGCTGAGCGTTGCGACCTTTCAGAAGAGCATCAACCGGCTGATCGAAGAGGGATTTCTGGAGTCCCGCGGGATCAAGGGAACGGTGGTTTCGGAATATCCGCCGCACCTCTGTCATTATGCGCTGGTCTTTCCGGAGAATCCGAAGCAGATCGGCGCGGTAGACACCTTTTTCGCCGCACTGCGCAGTGTCGGCGAGGAGCTTTCGGCGCGCACGCCGGGGATGCGCCTGCTGCACTATTTCGTCGACAACACCAACTCCGGATTGCATCAGGAGCTGGCGCGGCTGATCGAGGATGCCGGGAACCATCTGCTTGCGGGGATCATCTTCGTCAATTTCGTGCCGTCGCCGGAGATTCAGACGGCGCTGATCCCCTGCCCGTGCGTGGTGATTTCGCGCCGGAGCAGCGACTCCTATCATGAGTACCCCTCGCTGGAGTTCGACTCGGAATCGCTGCTGGCCCGGTGTCTGGAGTATTTTCACCAGCGGGGGCGGCACCGTGCGGCGGCGCTGATTGCCCAAAACATCTCCACCGAACGAATCATCCGGATGCAGAATCAGCTTGACCCGGCGCATCCGGAGTGGGTGCTGGGGCTGGACCACATCCACGCCCGTCCGCAATTGAACAAGAACCTGCTGAAACTGCTCTTCAGCCTGCCGGAAAAGAGGCGCCCGGACGCGCTGGCGGTGTTGAATGAGAACTTCATGCCGCTGGTGGTGGAGACGCTGCTGGAGCTCGGGCTGGAACCGGGGCGCGACGTTCTGCTGGCGGCACACTGCAACTATCCCTCCGACGCCCGGCGCTATCCGAACACGGAATATTTCACCTTCCCGGCGGAGGATGTTCTTCAGAAGGCGATCTCTCTGTTGAAACACCCCGACGGAGCCATGGTTTCCCTGATCGAACCCAAGTCGTTGACACAGTTGCTGAAACAGAAAAACAGCGGAAAGGAGTTCTCAAATGTTTCACACTGAAAAGAGTCTTTTTCAGCTCTATTCTCGTGCCACCTGTCGGCTAAGAAAAATATTTACGTTAATTGAACTCCTTATTGTTATTGCTATCATCGCCATATTGGCGGCGATGCTGTTGCCGGCACTGACTAAAGCTAGGAGCAAAGTCCAGACGATTCATTGCGCGGCCAATCTGAAACAGGCAGGTCTTGCCATGATCGCCTATGCCGGAGATAATGGAGATTTCATGCCGAATCCGACAAGTAACATGAAATCCTGGGGCAAAAGTTATCACATGATTACAATCCGGCCGGAAATCAGAAGCAATATTGCTTCCTATCTTGGTTCCCCATCTCCGCAACGGCCGGGAGGCAATCCATTGATCTGCCCAGTAGCCCGAGGCAGAGTGGAGCCTCATACTCTTTGGTACTGTACTTACAGCTATACCACACTGGCCACTACAAACTTTCTTCCGAAAAGCGAAGCCTATCTGGAATACAACAGCACAACAATTCACCGGACTCCACGCACGCCAAAGATATATCCAGGTACAGCACTGCTCTATTGTGCTCCGCCTTATACAACCGGTTACGTCAGTAATGACATTAATGGATTCGGCGCAGCAAGTGAAAATCCACTGGAAATTCATTCTTATGGAGGGACCTACCATGAACGCCAACTTGTTCTCCTATTCGGTGATGGAGGAGCTGCCAGTATCAGAATTCCAGCTAGACGTATCTGCCCCGTCAGGTGTGAATACAATATCAACACATGGCATATTGTACGCTGAAAACAGATTTAAAATAGGGAAATTCCAATCATGAAATTGATCTTCTGCACAATTTTCACGGCCGCAATTCTATCCGTACAGGGAGTAACGCCGCCGGTTAACTTTGAAAATGGTAAGATCGACGGCGCCCAAATCTATCGCGACCGAGAAAGCGGGAAACCGCCCCGCCCGGAAATCAGTCGAAATGAAATCCTCAGCGGAACTTGTGCTCTGAAAATTTCTTTTGCCGGCTGTAAAAAATATCAAGGATTTCATTTCCACCGCGTCCCGCCGATGCCGAAGGGAGCAACTGCAATCTCATTTCTGATCAAACCGCTCTACGGTCCACCGCCAACAACACTGGCTCTGGGAGAAGTTGTCAAGCGCTATGACAAACCGCTTCTTACAGTAACCTGTCCACTACCAGTCAACGGAACTGACTGGCAAAAAATTACAATACCGTTCAATGAACTGCGTCCCGAACGGAGGACCGCAAGCAATTCGAAATTCACGGCGAAACCGGGAACTCTTTACCTGTTCACCCTCTATGGAGCGGTTTCTGATCAACCATCGGCATTTCTGCTGGATGACATAATCTGGGAACTCGAATGATGCGTCTGTTCGTCAAAATTCTCCTCATTCTCTGCTGCACTTTGCCAGTATGGAGCAAAAATATTTTTCTGGAAGATACCAGTTTCGAGACCGGCCCCCAGAATTTCCATTATTTCCGCTCGGAACAACCGATCGAGACGGTTCAGAGTGATGCAGCTCACGGGAACTCTTCTCTGGAAATCGATTCTTCCGTCTCCTGGACGCAGGGCCACTGGATCTATCTCAAGAAGGATACCGATTACACCATCAGTTTCTACGCTCGCCATATCTCTGGCGGCGATAAAATGCAGGTGGGAATGATCGACTTATCGAACTGGAAATGGTTCGGCAATCAAACATTCCAACTTACCGACGAATGGAAGCGCTATTCATTTTCGTTTCGTGTCAATCGCGACAATGCCCCGCTCTTCCCCGCCTTCCTCCCCAAAGGGCAAATGGTGTGTCGCATCGACGCCATCCAACTGGAAGAGGGAAAAACGCTCTCTCCGTATCAGCCCGGGGAACCATTCAGCCTGTATCCCGCTCTGAACGGCGAGGGGGGAGTCATCCACCTGCCGGCGACTCCCAGGATGACGATTCAGACATACAATGCCGCGATTCCTGCCGGCCGACAACCCCTCTCCATTCTTCTGACTATTCCAGACAAAAATATTGAGCGCAGACAGAATTTCAATCTTTTGCCAGGCAAGACAGCATCTCTTTCCTTTGAACTCCCGGAAACAGCAAATCCCGGATACTATCCGGCAGTGATTCAAATTCGCGACCGTCAGGGAAAAACGATCAAACGAACGGATGCGCCATTCGTCGTGACCATGTCGTTCCCGCCGCCATCCCGCAACGGCTTCTTCGGCATGCAAGACAGTCCCCTGCCCCGCACCTTTCTCCGTCGCATCGGCACTTCTCACATTCGGACGATGAATTTTGGTTGGAAACAATTCGAACCCGAACCGGGCATGTATCGACCGCAAACGATCACGGCACCGGTCGGATTCTGCTGGCAACCGTACCTCAACTCGGATTTCACACCGGGACAGATCCCCGCCTGGGGCCTCAAGCCCGGCAGCAACCTGGCTGATCCTGCAAAAACGATCCCTTACTTGGAATATGTTTTTCGCAGCCTGCAGGGAAAAGCAGAACATCTCGATTTCATCAATGAACCGGACCTGTTGTTACGGAATGTTCCGAAAAATGCAGAATATTATGCGGAACTTCTGAATACTGCCGCACCGATTGCCCGGAAGTACGGAATCAAACTCATGGTCGATGTCTCAGGAGTGAATTCCGATTTTTTTGAACGGGTTCTGCGACTTGCGCACGACTCCATCGACATCTGCGCGCCACACCCTTACTGCTCACCGCGCATTTTTGCTGCCGACGGCCGATACTGTGCTCCTCCGGAAAAAGGCGGCTTCACCAGTAACCTTGCCGCAGCAGCCGCTCTGAGCCGGAAATATCGCAAGGAACTTCTCATCGGAGAACTCGGCTATTCACTGGAAGAAACTCTGCCGTTCCATTCGCCCGAAGCACATCGGATGGCCGCCTTTCTGGCCAGAATGTTTCTTCTGGCAAAGTGCTATCCCGAATGCCGCTATCTGATCTGGTTCATCGGCCTTGACCGCTGGGAGGCGGGTCCCTATTGCTATGGCATCTGGCGAACCGCAAATGGGATCCGGCCACTTCCCGCCGTCGCAGCCTACGCACAGGCCGCCCACGAAATCGACCGAGCCGACAACGTGGAACTGCTGCTCGACAGCGATATCAAAATCGTCCGCATCCAGAAAGGCGGCAAAACCACCTACGCCGTCTGGAATGCCGGAGAAAAAGCATCGCCGGTTTCGTTGCAGAAACTGCCGCCGGAATGCAACGCCCGTTCCATCTACGGTACGCCGTTAAAAGGAGAGAAACTCGCCGTCACAGAACAACCGCTCTATCTTTCGGAAACTTCAGAGGAGACAATACTGCCAGCTCTGAAGGCAATCCTTGACAATCGTCCACCGCTGACGGTGCGCGGATATCTTAGCGACCGCAACACGTTGAAACTGCATCTTTTCAACCGCAGTTTCCGCGACTGGCAGGGAAATTTGACGCTTCTGCCGCAAAACGTGCGGAAAATCGGTCTGACCATTCTGCGACAGGCCGCTGAAACTGTCACCCTCACTCTCTCCGACACCCCTTCCCGGAAGTTGACCGTCCGTCTGCAGGGGAAGGACGGCAGAACATTTGAAGAGGTAGTGGAACTGCCCGAAATGCAGAAAGTACGTCGACTGAACGTCAACGATCTGCGGAATTTCGACTTCCAGGCAGAAATGAGGAAGGGCGGGACAATCTGCCAGCAGACCCGCGACTATCTTCTGCCACCGGATCCCTCCATTCCATGGAGCGGCCCGGAAGACCTTTCCCACCGTACTCTGCTGGGATGGGATCAAGATTACTTCTACATCTTCTGCGAAGTCCGCGATGAAGAACATACCAACTC
This sequence comes from uncultured bacterium, assembly GCA_900551245.1. Classification (GTDB taxonomy): domain Bacteria; phylum Verrucomicrobiota; class Lentisphaeria; order Victivallales; family Victivallaceae; genus Victivallis. The sequence goes on from URVC01000004.1 coordinate 108,490, forward strand.
TTTCACTCTCGGAAATACCTGGCGAGGCGACTCCATCCAGATTGGGCTGGATCCTTTCAACAACGCCGACGGTAAACTTGCCTACGACGCTGACGACTATGAATTCACGTTCGCCAAGGATAAAAAACCGTGGATGCATCAGGCTCCGCCATTTCAGAAAACCCCATCGGAAGCAATTGGTGTCCGGCAAATCGTCACTCGCGATGAAGAGAATCAAACAACGGTCTATCGTATCGCCATCCCCCGCAATGGCCTGCGCCCTTTGAAACTCAAAGCGGGAACCGTCTTCGGGTTTGCTCTCTGCGTCAACGACCTCGACAAAGGGAAACAGCGCCGTACAATGAATTTCGGAAACGGCATCACCGAGATGAAGTGCCCCGCTCTTTTCCGTAAAATGGTTCTGGAAGAATAAAACCGCGCAGGAATTGGCATCATGAATTTCTCACTTTGCAACGAAGAATACTGGCGGAAAAAGCAAAGCGGACTTTCCTCTGAATATCAGAAGGAACTCTTCGCCGAAGCGGACCGGATTCTCGAAGAACCGGAGTTGAGCGTCACCTTCAAAACCGTACCGCCGCTCTCCGGCAATCCGCACGATTACGTCAGCCTTTCCCGCTACGACTGGCCCAATCCGGACACTCCGGACGGCCTGCCGTGGATCAAGCGCGACGGTGTCACCAATCCGGATTACGCGAAGTATGATTTCTTCCCGCTGGTGAAGATGTGCCGCAACACCGGCATTCTCACCGCCGCGGCGTGCCTCTCCGGGAAAACCGTCTACGCTGAAAAAGCGGGGAAATTTCTGAAATGCTGGTTCCTTCACCCCGAAACCGCCATGACGCCCCACCTCAACTTCGCCCAGTTCGTACCGGGGCGGCCGGAGGGCAGTTCCTGGGGCTTGATCGACTCCCACTTCTTCTGTGAACTGCTCGAAGCCGCCGCCGCCCTCCCCTTCACTTCCGAATGGACTCCGGCGGACCGGGACGCGCTGAAACACTGGTTCACCGACTACTTTTTCTGGTATATCAGCAATCCGCTGCCGATCAAGGAGGAGAAAGTATTTTCCAATCACGCCACCTGGTACGACGCCCAGTTCGTCGCCATCGCGATGTTTCTGGAACAGCCCGACCTCGCCCGGCGCCACCTTCGGGAAAAGACGATTCCGCGCCTCTCCATTCAGTTCCTGTACAATGGACTCCAGCCCTTCGAAATCACCCGCACCCTTTCGCTCTCCTACAGCGTCTTCAATCTCGAAGGATGGAGCAAACTCGCCGCCTACGCCCGCAAACTCGATATGGAACTCTGGCAACTGCCCAATGAGGAACAGGCGACGCTCCAACAGGCGTTTCACCTGCTGCTGCCCTGCCTGACCGGGAAAGCGAAATGGGAATTTCTCCAGATCAAACCGGTTCCCCCGTCGCCTCCCCGGCTCTTCTCGATGGTCAACGACTTTCTCGAACCGGTCGCCGGTCCGTTCCGGGAGCTGCTCGCCTGCGTCGCCCCCGCAAACTGATACCGACCGTCGCTATTCGCCGCGGAGAAACTTCGCGCAGCAGTAGAGACAGCGCGGCACGTGGAAGAAGGTCTTGCTCGGCGCTCCTTTCACCAGCGAGACCGGATTCCCGGCCCGGTCCACCCAGCCGAACCACTCCAGATTCCGGCTGTCGCGGAAGTGCGCCGTACACCACGCGTCAATCTCTTCAAACCGCGCGAGGAACCATTCGTCGCGCGAAATCTTCCACGACATCGCCAGCGCCAGCAGAGCTTCACTGTGCGTCCACCACCACTTCAGGCCGACGCTCTCCTTGAGCACCAGCGGCAGGTCGAGCGCATCCTGCATCGGAAAAAGTCCGCCCTGTTCGCGGTCGAGCGCATTTTCGTACACCGAACGGGTCCAGTCCGGAATTTTCGCCAGAAGTTCGCGGTTCCCGATCAGCTCCGCCGCCTCCGCCATGAACCAGAGCGTCTCAAAGCCATGCCCCGGCATCAGCATCCGCCCGGCGGAATTTCCGAACCGGAATGAGCCGTCCAAACCGATCCTCTCGATCCAGCGCCCGCTCTCCGGATGGCGGAACCCCGGCAGCACCTCCAGCGCCTCTTCCAGAAAACGGCGCGGCGAACCATCCATCTTCCCCGCACAGGCGAACACCTCCGCCGCCGCATTCACCAGGTGCATCCACGCCCCCAGCGAACGGCACGCCGGAATTCCCGGGAGCGGCCCGGCCGCCTCCCGCGCCCGGATCATCTCCCGCACCCGCTTCAGCCGCAACAGAGCTTCGGTGCGGTACACATCCTGTCCGGTCGCGCGGAACAGCTGCGCCGAAGCGATCGCCGCAATCGCTTCGATCATCGGCGCAACCTGCGGATCATAGTCGGAGATCTCTCCCTCCGCCGTCACGCTGAATGCAAATCCGCCATCCTCCAGTTGCGCATGGGCGCGGCAGAAACGGAATCCCGACTCCGCCAGCTCCAGCCAGCGCGGCGGCGCGGCGGGCGTGTTGGCCAGCAGAGCGAACATGTAGATGTTCCGCCACTGCATCCAGACGAACTTCTCGGTGTCGAACACCGTTCCGTCACGGTCGATCAGGTTGAAAAATCCGCCGTTCACCGGGTCGGGCGAATGGTTCTCCCAGAAGGGAACGATCGAGTCAAACAGTTCGCGCTCAAGGCGCGCGGCAATCGCATTCGGGTCGATCATGCGGCAAAATCTCCTTGCTTCATAGTGCAGTGTCTGAAAATTCCGGGCCGGGAGAAACTACTCCAGAAACGCCCAGAACCGGCCGGCCCGGTTGCGGAAAAGTTTGATCGGCATCCCGAACGCCTCCGAAAGATGCGTTTCGTCCAGAATCTCCTCCCGCTCGCCGGCACTGACGATCCGCCCGTGCGCAACGATCATCCCCTGATGGAACACCGGCAGAATGTCCTCGATCCGCTGGGTGATGAAGATGATCGTCACCTCGGGCAGCGTCTCGGCAATGTGGTTGATTTCACTCAACAGAAACTCCCGCCCCGCCATGTCGAGGTAGACGCTCGGTTCGTCGAGAATCACCAGATCCGGCCGGGTCAGCAGCGCGCGCGCAATCAGAATTTTCACCTGCTCGCCGCTGGACATCGTGAAAATCTGCTGATCGACCAGGTGTTCACAGCGGAAACGGCGCATCAGCTCCCGCGCCCGGGTGATCTCCTCCTCCAGCGGCTTGCGGAAGAGCCCCAGCGTGCCGTCGATGCCGGAAAGCACCATCTCCAGACCGGTCCAGCCGGTCTCGGTGAACTGCTGCATGCACGGGCTGACCCAGGCGATCCGCTTGCGCAGCTCCACCAGATTGGTCCGCCCGAAGCGGTTGCCGAGCACGCTCACTTCGGCGCCGAACTTCGGCCAGGCATACCCCATGAGCATCTTGACCAGCGTGGTCTTGCCCGCGCCGTTCGCTCCGAGGATGAAGCAGCGGCCGCCCTTCTTCACCTGCCAGTTCATATCGTGGATAATTTCCCGCCCGCCGAGGAACACCGAGGCGTGCTTCACATCAATCGCCAATTCGTCCGACATCTTTCAACCCTGTCTGTTTGTATTCGATCCAACTGTCGCGGAGCAGTTTGCCGCGGGCGAACTCCCGCTCGAATCCGTCGAAGTCGCCGGTTTCGATCATCCGCTTCATGGAGTAGTAACACGTTTCGAAATCACTCATCGCCTTCAACACCGCGGAACGGTTGCTCTCGATGATCTCGCGCCACATCACCGGATTGCTCGACGCGATGCGCGAGGTATCCCGGAACCCGGTCGCACAGCCGGAAAACCGTTCGCTCCGCGTCTGCCGGTCGGGCGCGTCGAGGATGCTCAGCGCCAGCGAAGACGCCAGAATGTGCAGCACATGACTGGTGTGCGCGACCAGATCGTCGTGGCGCGCGGCGTCGATCCGGCTCGTCCGGGTACCGACCCGGCGCCAGAACTCCTCCAGCAGCACCACCGCCTCCTCCGGAGAGTCGGAGAACGGGCAGAGAAACACATCCGCATTGACGTAGAGTTCCGGGAACGCCGATTCCGGACCGCTCTTCTCGGTTCCTGCCATCGGGTGGCCGCCGACGAAGTGCACACCGCGCGGCGTGAGAAACTTCCGCGCCGCCGCCATCACCTCCGATTTGACGCTGCCCAGATCGCTCACCACCGCGCCGGGACGCCAGAAACCGGCGTACCGCTCCAGATATTCGACGATGCCGGGGATCGGCAGCGCGAGAAGTGTGAGGTCCGCCTGGGAAAGCAGTTCGCCCAGATCGTCACAGGTCTCATCGATTACATCACAGTCGAGCGCCCAGCGGCGGATGTTCGGGCGGCGGGTCCAGCCGAGCCGCCGGTAAGGGCCGCCGCGCAGCGCCATGCCGAGGGAAGCGCCGAGCAGGCCGAGCCCGACGATCGCCACGCGAAGTTGTCCTGGGTGATTCATTTTCATACGATTCCACTGTTGTAATGATCTGTTTACTATAGCACAAGAAACGGAATTTTTCCTGCCGGGATGCGAAAATTTCTCCGATTTCCCCGGCAAACTCCGCTTCTCCATGAAAAAATTATATTTCCGGCTTGATAAATCGGCCATTCCACCTTATATTACCCGTGGATTAATGGGCAACTGGACGGTGACGGGAAAGTGGGTTCGATTTACCCGCTTTTTTTCTTTATGGGATTCCGTCGAGACAGGAAGAGGAAGAGGCCGGGCCGCACCCCGGCGGCAAGCAACGGAGGTATTCGATGGCAAACGAATTATTGACGATTCTCGAATATATCGAGCAGGAGCGCGGAATCAGCCGCGAAAGTCTGGTGCGGGCGCTGGAGAGCGCCATTCTGACCGCATCGCGCAAGAGCATTCATCCGGCCAGCGAACTCAAGGTGAAAATCGACCCCGCCACCGGGCAGATCCAGGCGTGGGCCATGCTCGAAGTGGTGGAAAGCAATCCGACCTGCGATCAGCTGGTCATCGAACGGGCCCGGGAACGTTTCCCGGATGTGAAGCTCGGCGACGTCGTCGAGTGGGAGGTCACTCCGCGCAACTTCGGGCGCATCGCCGCTCAGACCGCGCGCCAGGCGATCATTCAGCAGCTCCGCAAGGCGGAGAAGGAGAACGTGCAGGAGGAGTTCGCCGACCGCGTCGGGCAGATCATCAACGGCACCGTCCGCCGCTTTGAAGCCGGCAACGTCATCATCGACTTCCAGAAGGCGGAAGGAATCATGCCCTCCAAGGAGAAGATTCACGATGAACAGTACATGCCCGGCGACCGGATCAACGCCCTGCTGCTCAAGGTGGACATCAACACCTCCGGCCCGAGCCTGATCGTCTCGCGCGCCTGCCGCGAATTCGTCGAGAAACTCTTCGAGCGCGAAGTCGCCGAAATTCACGACGGCGTGGTCAAAATCATGGGTGTCGCCCGCGAACCGGGGAAACGGACCAAGGTGGCGGTCATGAGCACCGATCCGCGGGTCGACCCGGTCGGCGCCTGCGTCGGCATGCGCGGCCAGCGGGTCCGCAACATCACCGATGAGCTCGGCAACGAGCGGGTGGATATCGTTCCCTACGACGAAGACATCCGCAAATACGCGGTCAACGCCCTGCTCCCGGCCAAGGTGCAGTCGGTCGAGGTCGACGAGGAGAAGCACGAACTCATCGTGCGGGTTACGGAAGAGCAGTCGAAACTTGCCTTCGGCAAGAAGGCGCAGAACGTCCGCCTCTGCTCGAAACTGATCGGCTGGAACATCAGCATCCGCAACGAGGATGATGACGCCGAACCGAAAAACAATTCGATCGCCGAACAGCTCCGCGCCGCCGCCCGGAACCTCGCCGCGGAACTCAACGTCTCCGAGAAGACGGCGCGGCTTCTGGTCAACAACGGCTACGTCACCGTCGATGACTTCAAGGCGGCCGATCTCGATTCGCTGCTCGACATCGAGGGGATCGATCAGGATGAAGTGAACGTTGCCCGCAACCTGCTCGATGACTGAGCGGAGCAACAGGAGGTGAAACCGTGAACAAAATTTTAAAGGTAAAAGATATCGCAAAACAGTACGGCGTCCCGGCCCGGACCATTCTGGAAGAGCTGGCCGGTCAGGGCATCGAAACGCCGGACGCGGAAAACAGTGTCATTCCGGAAGACATGGTCGAGCTGGTCGAATCCTACTTCGCCGACCTTTTCGAGGCGGATGAAACCGCCATGCCCAAATCCAACCGCAAGGGCGGCGCGCCGAAAAAAGGCGGCTCCAAAAAGGATGACTCCCACAACAAACGGCAGTCGTCAGCCCCGGGTCGCTCCGGCGGGAAAGCTCCTCAGAGCACCTCTTCGGCAGTCTCCGGCGGGAAGCTGACCCTGCCGGCGCCGATCCTGGTCAAAACCCTCGCCGAAGCGGTGGGCAAGCGGCCGAATGAACTCATCACCGACCTGATCAAACTCGGCGAACTCGCCGGCATCAATCAGGCGATCAGCGAGGCGAACGCCAAAAAGCTCTGCGCCGGGTACGGCATCGAACTCACCATCGGCGCGCCGCCGAAACCGGCCGCACCGCCGCCGCCGGCGAAGCCGAAGCCGGAAGACAACCCGGCCTTCCTCAAGGAGCGGCCGCCGGTGGTCACCTTCATGGGGCACGTCGACCACGGCAAAACCTCGCTGCAGGATGCGATCCGCCACACGCATGTGACCGATGGGGAAGCGGGGGCGATCACCCAGCACATCGGTGCGTCGACCATCAACTACAAGGGGAAGAACATCACCTTCATCGACACCCCCGGACACGCGGCCTTCACCAGCATGCGCGCCCGCGGCGCCAATGTGACCGACCTGGTCATTCTGGTGGTCTCCGCGACGGAGGGCTTCAAGCCGCAGACCGTCGAAGCGATGAATCATGCACTGGCGGCGAAGGTTCCGATCATCGTGGCGATCAACAAGATCGACCTGCCGGATGCGGATCCGGACAAGGTGCTGCTCCACATGCAGCAGCACAATCTTTCGAGCGAAGACTGGGGCGGCACCGTCGGAACCGTCCGGGTGTCGGCCAAGACCGGCAAAGGTCTGCCCGACCTGCTCGAACGCATTCTCATTGAAGCGGAAATGCTCGAGCTCAAGGCCAATCCGCGGCGTCCCGCCTCGGGCGTGGTCCTCGAAGCGCAGCTGGAGAACGGCCTCGGCCCCACCGCCAGCGTCCTCGTGCAGGACGGAACCCTGCGGGTCGGCGATGTCGTGCTCTGCGGCGAACACTACGGCAAGGTGCGCACATTGATCAACGACAAGGGCGAGCGGGTCAAGTCCGCCGGCCCGAGCATGCCGGTCAAGGTGGTCGGCATCAACGGCGTGCCGGAAGCAGGCGACCATCTCGAAATCTTCGAATCGGAAAAGGCGGCGCGCGCGGAATCCGAACGCCGCATCGCCGACAAGCGCGGCCACATGCTGGCCACCAGCGCGATTGCGACCGCGGAGGACCTCTTCAGCAAACTCAATGCGGAAGGGCGCAACACGCTGAACATCATCATCAAATCCGATGTGAAGGGTTCGGGGGAAGCCATTGCGCAGTCGCTCAACCAGCTCCCGTCGGAAAAGATCAAGGCCGAAGTGATCGCCAACGCGGTCGGCCCGATCACCGAGAACGACATTTCGCTCGCGGCGGCGACCAATGCGATCGTCATCGGATTCCACGTCCGGGTCAATCCCGGCGTCAACGATCTGGCCAAGAAGCAGCATGTTGAAATCCGCCTCTACAGCATCATCTACGAACTGCTCGAGGACATCACCGACGCCCTCGCCGGCAAACTCGAACCGGAAAAGCGCGAAAAGGTGATCGGCGAAGCGAAGATTCTTCAGATTTTCGAACTCTCCAAGGGGCCGAAGATCTGCGGCTGTCTGGTGGAGTCCGGCGTGGTCAGAGTCGGCGCCAAGGCGCGGGTCCGCCGCGACAAGGAGCTGATCTACAACGGAGAGGTCGCCAGTCTGCGCCGCTTCCACGACGACGTCAAGGAGGTCAAGGCCGGTCTCGAATGCGGCATCCGCCTCGACAACTTCGCCGATTTTGTCGAAGGCGACGAAATCGAACTGTATGAAATCGAACTCAAGAAGGCGACGCTCTGACGAGCGCTCCTTCTTTCAGCAGAAAGGGGTGACCCATGGCCGAAAAAGTCGACCGGTTGACCCGGGTCAATGAACTGCTCAAGCGGGAACTCGCCGAGGCAATTGAACGGGGATTGATCTCCGCGCCGGGGGTTCTGGTTTCGGTAACGGAAGTGCATGCGAGCGTTGACTTGCGCAATGCGACCGTCTACATCAGCATTTTCGGCGCGGACTCCGCCCGGAAGCACAAGATCATGCGCGAGCTCAACGAACAGCGGCTCGATTTCCAGCACCGGCTGGCGCGGGTTCTCGCCTTCAAGCATACGCCGGTGCTCGATTTCCGGCTCGATATGCGGACCGAACTCGGCGACCGGGTGCTGGAGCTGCTCAACGAAGAGGATTCCAACCGCGATGCATGAGCTCTGCACTCCCGGCGACGCGGCGGCGAAACTCGCGGCGGCGGAACGGATTCTGATCCTCACCCATGTGAAACCGGATGGCGACGCGGTCGGTTCCGCCCTCGGCATGCAGAAGTTTCTGCGCGATACGGGCAAACAGGCTGACGCGTTTTTTCCGGCGCCGCTGCCGCAGCGCTATCTCTGGATGACCGAAGGGAATGCGCCGCTCCCGTCTCTGAGCCGGGAACAGGCCGCCGCCTGTGATCTCGTGCTGGTGCTCGACTGTGCAAGTCCGCTCCGCATCGCGGGGGGCGACGACCTCGACTGGGAGTTTTTGCAGACCCTTCCAGTGCTCAATGTGGATCACCACGGCGGGAACACGGTCGAAGCGGGCAGCAACCTGGTCGACTCGAAAGCGGCGGCGGCGAGCCTGCTCGCGGCGGAAATCGCCTTTGCGTCCGGCCGGGAGCTCTCCCGGGGCGCGGCGACCGCATGGCTGCTCGGCCTCATCACCGACACCGGCGGCTTCCGCTTCACCAACACCGACGGCCGGGCCTTGCGGATTGCGGCACGGCTGCTCGACTGCGGTGCGGAACTGGAAAAGATCAACAACGCGGTCTTCTTCAGCAAACCGCGCAACCAGCAGGAGTTTGAAGCGGACCTGCTTCAAAACCACCTGAAATTCGCCTTCGACGGAAAATTCGTCTACGCCTGGCTGCCGGAGGAACTCTTCGCCGCCTATCACTTCGACATGCGCGACGGCGAAGGCGTGATCGACCTGCTGCGTGAACTGGAAGGAGCGGTGATCGTCGCCCTCTTCTACCGCCGCGGCGATGCGTTTAAAGTTTCGCTCCGCAGCAAGGATTCCCGCTATCCGGTCGGCCCGATGGCGCGCGCCCTCGGCGGCGGCGGCCACGACATGGCCGCGGGAATCACGCTCGTCCTCCCCGATTCCGGAGCGGTGGAAACTCTGCTATGCCAGGAGGTCGGCAAGCTGCTCGACACTGGTACACCAAAGGATATCTGATGCGCTACAATCCCAAAAAACACCGTCTTCCCCCCTTCACCAGCTCCGGCGTGCTGCTGGTGGACAAGCCGAAGGAGTGGACCAGCTTCGACGTGGTGAACTTCGTCCGCTCCCGTTTCAACGTGCCGAAGGTCGGCCATTGCGGAACGCTCGACCCGGCGGCGACCGGCCTGCTCGTGCTGGTGCTCGGGAAATTCACTCAGCTGAGCTCCAAATTCAGCGGAGAGGACAAGACCTATGAAGCGACGCTCCAGCTCGGGCTGGAGACCGACTCCTTCGACCTCGACGGCACCGTCGTCGCCGAACACGACTGGTCCGGCGTGACGGAGGAACAGCTCCGCGCCGTCCTCGCCGGGTTCGTCGGCGAACAGGAGCAGATGCCGCCGATGGTCTCCGCCGTCAAAAAGGACGGGAAAAAGCTTTATGAACTCGCCCGCGAAGGGGTGGAGGTCGAACGGGAGAGCAAACCGATCACCATCTTTTCGCTCGACATCACCCGTTGCGAGCTGCCGTTCTGCGACTTCACACTGCACTGCTCCAAAGGGACCTACGTGCGTTCCCTCTGCTCGGACGCGGGGAAGAAACTCGGCTGCGGCGGCACGCTGGCGGCTCTGCGCCGCACCCGCAGCGGACAGTTCAACATTGAGGACGCCATCACGGTCGATCAGCTCAAGGAGTTCGATCAGGCGGCGCTCGAGATCCACATCCGGAACTTCCTCTATGAAAAACTTTCCAGAATCGCGGGGGTGAATCATGCCGGATAACGATGTTCCGCTCAAAGCGATTGAAGAGGCGGTGGAATCGCTCCTGCCCGCCGCCGCGGGCGGCGATTTCACCATGCAGGCGGTACTCAAGGCGGTTGGAGCGGGCAGATCGCAGAAACTGCAGGAGCGGATTGAACGCTTCCTCGACGGCGACGGCCGCTTCTTTTCCGACGGCCGGGGGAGCTTCCGGCTGAAGAGCGGTTTCTTCCGCAACTTTGCGTTCCCGATCACGCCGGATGCGTGGGAGATCGAGAACGGAATTCTTTTCCCCGGTCACCGGTTCGCCCCCTTCATCGCGCCGGAAATCTTCCCCAGCGAAGTGCACTTCACCGCCGCGGACGGCTCGGAACCGGGACGGCACGAGGTGACCGCCCCCCTGTCGCAGGTGTTTCACTACCATCTGCTGCTCGGCTCGGAGCAGGTGTTCGACTTCTTCCTCGCCGATTCCCCGGCAAACGCCGGAATCCGGAACTCCGCGAAACCGACGGATCTGGTGACGCTCAACGTCTTCGACCTCGGCGCATTCTACCGCGAACACGACTTCCGGAAGGGCGACGCGCTGCTCTGCAAGGTGCTCGACTACGACGCCGGCTGTGTGGAGTTCCGCTACCTGCCGGGCGACGAACGCAAGGAGAACGATCTGGCCGCCTTCGTACAGCAGTTCGACAAGGCGCTCGACCTGGTGATCGACCGCTTTGAAAACTATCTGGAAATTCCGGAACAGCTCTGCTGGGCCTGCTACTGCGGCCGGGAATTTCTCCCGCCGGCGGAGCGCGCCGCTTCGTGCGACGAATATCTGCACCGCACCGGAGCCATTGAACTGCGCTGTGACGGCGACCATACGGTGCTCGACCGCCGCCAGACCGAAACCGATGACGAATACCAGCCGGAACTGCCGGAGGGCATGCGCTTTTCCCGCGGCGAAACCGCCGAAATCACCGCGATGCTCCGGGAGATCGGTTCGCCGCTTTCGCCGGTGGAGATCGACAGCTTCATTCTCGACAACTGCTACGCCCGCGAACTGGAGTTCGAGGATTTCTTCGCGCGGGCGTTCGGGCGGGAAAAACTCCACTTCGTCGACGAAGGGCAGCAGGCGGTCTTCTACAACTACATCGAAGACCGCTTCGAAGAGCTGACCGGCAACTACAACCGGGTGGACGATGAACTCAAGGCGCCGTTGCGCTCGACCATCATGGAACTGGTCGGTGACCGGCTCGAATTCTTCGACTTTCTCGAATCGACCGGCGAAAAACTCGACCAGCTTCCGAAAGAGAAGGTCCACCGCCTCGCGGAGGTTTCGATGCAGCTGGTGGAAATTTTGAAGATGCTGAACGATCCGCGCTTCACACCGGATGAAACGGAACTGGATCAGCTGACCGAAACGGTCGAACAGCGGGCCGACGATCAGGAGGCGCTGATCGCGGAACTCTCCGACAGCGTCGCCAAAGAGGAATGAAGATACGCCGGACGGCGGGGACGCTCCGCCTCCCCGGCAGAGAACAGGACAGGAGATACAATATGACGAAACGAATTCTGGCGAGCGGCAACGAAGCCATCGCAATGGCCGCCTTCGACTGCGGCGTCAACCTCGGGACCGGGTATCCCGGTACTCCGTCGTCGGAAATTCTCGATCAATTCAATAAGGAGGGCGGCTGTGCGCAGTGGGCGCCCAACGAGAAGGCGGCGCTCGAAGTCGCCATCGGCGCGGCCTTCGCCAACGGCCGGGCGCTGGTGACGATGAAGCACGTCGGACTCAACGTGGCCGCCGACCCGCTGTTCACCATCGCCTACTCCGGCACGCCGGGCGGGCTGGTGATCGTCAGCGCGGACGATCCCGGCATGGCCTCCAGCCAGAACGAACAGGACAACCGCCGCTACGCCGTCGCCGCCGGAGTGCCGATGCTCGAACCGGCCGACTCGCAGGAGTGCTACGATTTCACGATCCGCGCATTCGAGCTCTCTGAACAGTACCGGCGGCCGATTCTGCTCCGGGTCACCACCCGCGTCTGCCACTCCAAATGCATCCTTCAGCGGCGTGACGCGCTGCGGAAAGCCGCGGCGGGACACTTCGACAAAGATCCGAAGAGCAACGTGATGATTCCGGCCTACGCCCGGATCGCCCACCGCAAACTCCGCGCCACACTGCACGAGCTGGAAAAACTCAACGAGCGCGGCGAATTCACCCGTCTGGTCAAGGGCGGCCGCGAACTCGGCGTCATCACCTCGGGAATCAGCTTCCAGCACGTCTGCGACGCCGCCCCGGAGGCGTCGATCCTCAAGCTCGGCATGACCTATCCGCTGCCGATGGAGACAATCCGCAAATTCGCCGCCTCGGTGGATCGCTGTGTCGTGGTCGAAGAGGGAGATCCGGTGCTGGTCGACGCAATCCGCGCCGCCGGAATTCCGGTGGAAGGCAAAGATGAGATGTTCCGCTTCGGCGAACTCAACGTCAAACGGGTGCGCAATCTGCTCGCCGGCGATCTCACGCCGGAGAGCGCGCCGCCGGCGGGTAAACCGCCGCAGCTGTGCATCGGCTGCCCGCACCGGAAGTCCTATGAGACGCTGCGCGACCTCGGCTGCATCGTCTCCGGCGACATCGGCTGCTACACGCTCGGCGTACTGCCCCCCTTCGAAGCGGTGGATACCTGCGTCTGCATGGGCGCCTCGATCACCGTGGGGCTGGGCATGCGCCGGGTCCTGCCGGAGAAGGAGGCGCGCCGGGTGGTCAGCGTGATCGGCGACAGCACCTTCCTGCACACCGGCATCAACGGCATCGTCGAGATGGTCTACAACCGCCCGGCGACCGGTCACCTGGTGATCATTCTGGACAACAGCACCACCGCGATGACCGGCCTTCAGGAGCATCCGGGAACCGGACGCCGGCTCGACCACACCCCGGCGCCGCAGGTGAAGATCGAAGATGTGGTGCGCGGCATCGGCGTCGACCATGTCGATGTGGTTGACTCCACCGCCGATCAGGAGAAGTTCCGCGAGCTGGTCAAGGAGCGGCTGGCGGGGAACGACTGCAGCGTCATCATCGCCCGGCGCCCGTGCATTCTCGCGCTGGCGAAAATCAAGTCATACGGGGAGAAGAAATAAGATGGAAAAGACCACCAACGTCACCGTCGCCGGTCTCGGCGGACAGGGAGTTCTGACGGTTACGGATATTCTTGCGGAGGTGCTCTTCCGCGCCGGATTCGACGTCAAGAAGAGTGAAGTGCACGGCATGAGCCAGCGCGGCGGCTCGGTTTCGAGCGAGGTGCGTTTCGGCAAGGCGGTCGCCAGCCCGATGGTTCCGGAAGGGGAGAGCGACTATCTCATCGTGATGGAGCCGACGCAGGTCGAAGTCAACCAGTACAAACTTCGTCCGGGCGGGGTGCTGATCACCACCGCCGATGTGCCGACGGAAAAGCTCAAGAATCCGAAGGCGCTCAACACGATGATGCTGGGCGCGCTCTCGGCGCATCTGGGGGTCGATCACGCGCTGTGGCTCGAGGTGATCAAGGAGTTTCTGCCGCAGAAGCTGCACGAGCTGAACCTTGAAATGTTCGAACTCGGCCGGCAGGCGGCCCTGAAGAAATAAACAGGAGAGCGTAATCATGCCGATCAAACAGTTGTCGCTTTTCGTGGAAAATCAGCCCGGCAGCCTGAGCAAGGTCTGCCAGGTGCTGAAGGAGAACCGGATCAACATCAGCACGCTGTCCCTGGCCGACACCCGGGAATACGGCATTCTCCGGCTGCTGATTCAGGAGTATGAACGCGCCCGGGATGTGCTGGAAAAGGCAGGCTACGTGGTCAAGGTGACCGACGTTCTCGCGCTGACGGTTCCGGATCACCCGGGCGGTCTTGCCGACACCCTGGCGATTCTCGACAAGCATGCGCTTTCGGTGGAATACATGTACGCCTTCACCTACGGCCGCAGCAACAAGGCGATCATCGTCTTCCGCTTTGAAAATCCGGAAAAGGCGATCGCGATGCTGAAAGACGAGCCGATTGAACTGGTCCGGGCGGAAGAGCTGTTTTAACCGAAGAACTCAACAGAGAAAATGTCTCGGTTCGTTATTCCCAACCGGATTTTCGACCCGGCCGCGGAATGCATGCCGCGTTCCGACCGGGCCGGATTGCAGGCCACCCATCTCCGCCGCGCGGTGGAACAGGCGCACAAGGTGCCGTTCTACCGCAGAAAATTCGCGGCGAAGAACATCACCCCGGATGCCATCAAGACCATCGACGACATCCGGCGCCTCCCCTTCACCACGCGAAAGGATCTGGCCGACGCCTATCCTTTCGGCTTTTTCGCGGTGCCACGCCGGGAGCTGGCCCGGATGCATACGGCGGAGGGAGCGGAAAATCAGCCGCTCTTCGTCGGTTATACCCGAAACGATCTCAAGCTCTGGAGCATGCTCTGCGCCCGGATTCTGGTGTCAGGCGGTCTCACGTCGGACCAGCTGGTGCAGGTCTCCTTCTGCTACGGGCCGCTGACCGAAGGATTCGGTCTGCACGGCGGCATTGAGCGGGTCGGAGCGGCGGTGCTGCCGGCCTCCGGCGGCGACTCCCTCCGGCAGCTGCGGCTGCTGAAGGACGCCCAGGCCGATACGCTGGTCTGCAACCCCTCGTGCGCGCTGGATCTGGCGGAAACCATCGCCCGGACCGGAACGCGCCGCAGCGAACTGGCGCTCCGGCTTCTCCACCTCGGCGGAGAACGGCTGACACCGGAGGTGCGCGGTTCGCTGGAGGAACAGCTGGGCGTGCTGGTATTCAACAACTACGGTCCACCGGAAGTGCTGGGCCCCGGCGTGGCGGGGGAATGTGCCGCGCGCTGTGGAATGCACATTCAGGAGGATCACTTCTGCGTCGAGTGCATCCATCCGGAGACGCTCGAACCGGTCGCGGAGGGGGAGGTCGGCGAGCTGGTGCTCACCTCGCTCACGCGGGAGGCGTGTCCGGTCATCCGTTACCGGACGGGCGATCTGGTGCGGCTGAGCCGCGAAGTGTGCGCCTGCGGCCGGACGACGCTGCGCATGTGCCGGGAGATTCCGGAGGCCGCCGCCGCGTCTCTGTAACTTGTGTCACCACAGAATGTATGCGATCGATCATCCATACGGAAGGAGCATCTCATGAACGACATGCTGTACTGCATCAAAATCACGGACGAGTCCGGAGATTTCAATCTGGTTGCGGAAATGCTCGCCGCGCTGGAGCTTGACTTCAGCAGCTGGGAGGACCGGGAGAATCCGCGCGTCATCCACACCGTCTACGCTCAGGATCCGGAGAGCGCCGCCGCCAACCTCGAACGGCTCCGGAGCGCGATCCGCGAATGGGAAGCGCTCGGCGTCAAGGTGGGCGCGCTTGAAACCTTTGAAATGAAGAAAGAGGACTGGGCGGAGGCGTGGAAGAAATATTTCCACCTCATCCCGATCTCCGACCGGCTGATCATCAAACCGAGCTGGCTGGAGTGCGAGGAGAAACCCGGCCGGAAAATTCTGGAGATCGACCCGGGGATGGCGTTCGGCACCGGGCAGCACGCCACCACCTTCTACTGCCTCGAGGTGATCGACCGGCTGTCGACCGATCCGGAGGTGAAGAGTCTGCTCGACGCCGGGTGCGGCTCCGGAATTCTCTCCATCGCCGGCGCACTGCTCGGCTACTCCCCGGTCGACTGTTTCGACAACGATCCGGAAGCGGTCGAAGTCTGCCGGGAAAATCTCGAGCGGAACCGGATCACCGGCGTGACGCCGACGGTGGGAGACGCCGCCGTCTATGCGGGCCGTCCGGAGAAGTATGATCTGGTCTGCGCCAACATTCTCGCGCATCTGCTGCTCGCCTTCCGGGAGAACATCGTCACCTGGGTGCGGCCGGGCGGCTATCTCACGCTGGCCGGCATCCTCACCGGGGAGTTCGATGCGCTGAGCAAGGCGTTCCAGCAGCTCGGCTTCCGGGAGCTGGAGCGCCGCACGCTGCGGGAGTGGACCAGCGGCCTCTTCCGCAAAGAGTGACGGCGGAGTTTTCGAAGTTTTGCCCCGGAAATTCACTTGAAATCCGGGGCAAGGCATGGTATACTTTATAGATGCCGCCCCTCCCCGGCGATGCCGGGAAACGGAGTCTGAACAGTCATTATTCACCAGATACGAAAGAGTTGAAATCATGGATTATTCACGTTATTTCCGCGATTACCCCACTCCCGACGGCCGGTTCGGACCGTACGGCGGCGCCTATCTTCCGCCGAAACTCATGGCGGCGTTTCAGGAGATTCAGGACGCCTACCAGTCCATCTGCCGCTCCGCGCACTTCATCAATGAGCTGCGCCGCATCCGGCGGGAGTTTCAGGGGCGGCCGACTCCGGTCTACCACTGCGACCGGCTGTCGCGGCTGCTCGGCAACTGCCAGATCTATCTCAAGCGCGAAGATCTCAACCACACCGGCGCCCATAAGCTCAACCACTGCATGGGCGAAGGTCTGCTCGCCAAATTCATGGGCAAGAAGCGGCTGATCGCGGAAACCGGCGCCGGCCAGCACGGCGTGGCGCTCGCCACCGCCGCCGCCTACTTCGGGCTGGAGTGCGAAATCCATATGGGCGAAGTCGATATCGCCAAGCAGGCCCCCAACGTGACCCGCATGAAGATTCTGGGCGCGAAAGTGGTTCCGGTCACCTTCGGGCTGAAGACCCTGAAGGAGGCGGTGGACTCCGCGTTTGAATCCTATGCGAAGAACTACAAAGATTCGATCTACTGCATCGGCTCGGTGCTCGGGCCGCACCCCTTCCCGCTGATGGTACGCGACTTCCAGTTCTGCATCGGCGAGGAATCGCGCGAACAGTTTCTGTCGATGACCGGCCAGCTGCCGGATGCGATCTGCGCCTGCGTCGGCGGCGGCAGCAACGCAGCCGGCTCCTTCGCCGCCTACCTGGCGGACCCGGTGGACATCTACGGCGTCGAACCGCTCGGGCACGGCTCCCACCTCGGCGACCATGCCGCGTCGCTGACCTACGGTACGCCGGGGTCGATGCACGGCTTCGACAGCTACATGCTCAAGGATGAATCGGGCGGTCCGGCGCCGGTCTATTCGATCGCCAGCGGCCTCGATTACCCCTCGGTCGGCCCGGAACACGCGTTCTGGAAGGACCTCGGCCGGGTCAACTACGTCACCTGTACCGACGAAGAGGCGGTGGACGCGTTCTTCAAGCTCTCCCGCTACGAAGGAATCATTCCGGCGCTGGAGAGCGCGCACGCGGTCGCCTATGCGATGAAGTGGGCGAAGACCCATCCGTACGGTTCGATTCTGGCGACCTGCTCGGGTCGCGGCGACAAGGACGTCGACTACGTGGTCGAACATTACGGTTACGGCGAAAACTACAAGTTTAATCCGGAGGAAAAATAAACCATGCAGACGTGCGAGCTCGACATTGACGGGATCCTGTTCAACGGAATGCGGATTCCTACGCAGAACGGAACAATTCTGTTGATTCAGGGCCGCACGGCCAACCTCGGCTGCGGCTACTTCACGACGGCGACGGCGGACAGACTCAACGACCGCTTCGCCATCGTGACCGGCGTCGGCAGCTTCGCCGATATGATGGAGGCGAAGGTCGTTGCCGTCAGCGCCGCGGCCGCCGCATGCGGCGTGACGGCCGGAATGAGCGGCCGTGAAGCGCTTTTGAGCATGGAGAAGTGCTGACGCTCCGGGTACGGAACGCAAAGAAGAAACAGGATGCCCCCGCGGCCCGGCTTCGCGCTGACCGTACCCGCTCCGCTCCCCTGCCCCGGACCTGCCGGGGAGGTTCCGCCGCCGGCGCAGACGGCTCCACGCAAGAGGGGCCCCGGCGATGCGGGCTTGTTGCTTTTCCCCTTCCCCCAGGTCGCCGGAAGGCGCCTGCCCCCGGATTCCCTCCCCCCCCTGCGAAAATCTGCTTTTTTTCTCTTTTCGACTTGCAAATGCAAACGTTATCGTTTATTTTGAATAGAGAGCGGATTCACCAGTACGAGACAGAGAATCGGTGGAAGCCGCTTCGATGGAACAACAGTCAGGATTGGAGAAGAAGCCATGGCTTCGACAATAGTGGACGTTGCGGCGAAGGCGGGGGTGTCGGTCAGCACGGCCTCGCGGATTCTCAACGGCGGAACCAAGGGGCTGCGCCGCGACGCCGTCGGCCGGGCGGAAGCGGTGCTGGCGGCGGCGAAGGAGCTGTGCTACCAGCCGAACCGGACCGCCCGCGGTCTGGTGCTGAAACGGAGTTTCACCATCGGCGTTGTGGTGACGGAAATTCACAATCCGGTGCGGACCCGGTTGATCGACGCGCTCCGCTCCATTGCTTTCCAACGCGGTTTCGGGGTGATGGTCTCCGGTGTGAACTGGGGGGAAGATCCCGGCCGGCAGTTGAGCAACCTGCTCCATCACCAGGTGGATGGCCTGATTCTCTCGCACCTGCCGAACTATTCGGCCTCTCTGCAGCGGCAGTTGCGGGAGTGCGGCATTCCGGTCGTCGGCTTCGGTATCGCCGGAGCGGCAGGGTTCGACAATCTTGCGATCGACTACCCGCAGGCGGTCTACGAACTCACCTGCCATCTGATCGAACAGCACGGAGCAAAGCGGGTTCTTTTTGCCGGAGGTGACACGCATTCCTCGCGCTACGCTGGCTACTGCCGGGCGATGCAGGCGCATGGACTGCCTGCCGCCCCGCACCGGAAGACTGAAAAAGTCACGTTGGCAAGCGGTTGCGCCATGGGGCGGGATCTTGCCGCCAACCGGCCGATTCCGGAAGCGGTCGTCTGTCACAACGACATCTTCGCCATGGGGCTCATCGCCGGGCTTCGCGACGCCGGATATTCCGTTCCGGGGGATCTGCTGGTAACCGGGATCGACAACATCGAATTCGCTTCCTACAGCAATCCCCGTCTCACCACGGCGGGGGTGGAGGTTGAAACGCTGGCCGGACAGTTGTGCGAACGGCTCTTCCGCCAGATCGACGGGGAACACTCCACCGACGTCCATGAGACGGCGGTCCCTGTTCGCTGCTTTTTCCGGGAATCCTGCGGCTGCCGGGAAATTCCGCCGCAATAAAAAGAGGCTGACCCCTCATGGAGAACAAATGAACTGTGTAAATCTGGATCCTGTCGTCGAGAAAATCATCCGGGTACTGCAAGCCCATAAGCTTGCCCGGCCGGGGGAATACTGCCGTTTTCTGTGGGACTCCCCCGAAAAGAACCGCAAACTGGGGAACAATGAGTACGGCTGCGCAGACGCCGTCAACATCCGTTATTCGCTGGGGCTGCCGGGGGCGGAACCGGAGGAACGGGAGGAGACCATCCGGACGCTGCAGGCGTTTCAGAATCCGGAAAACGGCCTCTTCCAGGAACGCGATCACCACCCGTACCATACGACGGCGCACTGCATTGCCGCCCTGGAAATTCTGGATGCGGCGCCGCTCCATCCGGTCCGGGCGCTGGCACAGTACGAGACTCCGGAAGGAATCCTGGCGCTTCTGGAGTCGCTCGACTGGCGCGGCAACCCGTGGGGGCAGTCCCATCGCGGCGCCGGCGTATTCGCCTCGCTGCTGATTCTTCACCGGGGCGGACTCGCCTGGCAGGACGCCTACTTCGACTGGCTCGCCCGGCACTGCGATCCCCAGCGGGGCCTGAGTCTTGCCGGCAGTTTCGGGGAAAAACCGCTCTGCCACCATCTGAACGGCTGGTTCCACTACCT
This sequence comes from uncultured bacterium, assembly GCA_900551245.1. Lineage (GTDB taxonomy): Bacteria > Verrucomicrobiota > Lentisphaeria > Victivallales > Victivallaceae > Victivallis. Next base: position 128,454 of record URVC01000004.1, read on the forward strand.
CTTCAACCATCTGGCGGCGCGGCGACCGTTCCCGCACGCAGAGGCGCTGATCGACAGCTGTATTGACCTCTATCGGCAGAACGGGCTGGGGGAACCGCCACAGGTGGTCTTCGCGCAGGAGTGCAGTTTCCGGGAGATCGACTGGATCTTCGCGGTTCATCGCGCCTCCTGCCAGACGCCGCACCGCCACGGAGAATGCATGGAGCTGCTGCGCGACTGTGCCGGCCGTTTCGTCTCCTACCTGGCATCGGTGGACGAAACCCGCGACGAGGGGATAAACGATCTGCACAGCCTGTTCGGAGCGGTTTGTGCGCTCGCCGAGCTCCAGCTCGCCCTGCCGGGGGAACTGCGCAGTTCGGTTCCCCTGCGGAACGTGCTGGACCGGAGGCCTTTTATCTGAAATCACAAGTTGCGGGAAATCCCTCCGGGGGAGACTTGTATTCTCGCAAGATTGTGCTAAATTACACCAATTCCAGAGAAAGGGGGGAGCATCCCCCTGCAGCCGAAACAACCGCATCCGGGTGTTCCGGCTGTAATCTGCTGTCTTTGAACAAAGGAGGTTCATTGATTATGGGAGAGACCAGAGAATTCAAAACCGAAGTCCGGCAGCTGCTGGATCTGATGATTCACTCACTGTACTCCAACCGCGACATTTTCCTGCGGGAACTGGTGGCCAACGCCGCCGACGCCATCGACAAGGCGCGCTTCGAAAGCCTGACCCATCCGGAAATGGCGAAGAAGTGGGAGATCCGCATCACGCCGGATAAAAAAGCGAAGACCCTCACCATCAGCGACAACGGCATCGGCATGACGCAGGACGAGGTCGTCGAGAACATCGGCACCATCGCCAAGAGCGGCACCCGTGCGTTTCTGAAGCTTCTCGAGGAGCAAGGGTCGAAGAAAGAGGAACTGCCCGAACTGATCGGTCAGTTCGGCGTCGGATTCTATTCGGCGTTCATGGTGGCGGGCGAAGTGGTCATCGTCACGAAGAAGGCCGGTTCGGATGCACCCGCAGTGCGCTGGAGCAGCCGCGGCGAGGGCGAATACGAGCTGGATTCCGCGGAGAAGAGCGAACCGGGCACCGAAATCACCCTCCACCTCAAGGAGGACGCCGAACAGTATCTGGAAAGCTGGAAACTGAGCGGAATCATCCACAAATATTCCGACTTCATCGAGTATCCGATCGTCATGCCGGAGGTCAAAGTCAATGAGGACAAGACCGAAACCGTCACCGACCGGGTGCTCAATTCGCAGAAGGCGATCTGGCTGCGGAAGCCGTCGGAGATCACCGAAGAGGAGTACAAGAGCTTCTATTCGCACCTCTCCAACTTCGGCGGGACCGAATATCTGAAGGCGATTCACCTCTCCGCCGAGGGGACCAGCGAGTTCAAGGCGCTGCTGTTTCTGCCGAAGCAGGCGCCGTTCAACCTGCTGATGCCGGATTTGCAGAAGCGCGGGCTTCAGCTCTACGTCCGCCGCGTCTTCATCACCGACGAGTGCAAGGAGCTGATTCCGGACTATCTGCGGTTCGTCTGCGGCGTGGTGGATTCCAACGATCTGCCGCTCAACGTGTCGCGCGAGATTCTCCAGGAGAATCCGCAGCTGGCGCGGATTGAGAAGGCGGTGACGGCGAAGGTGCTGAGCGAACTCAAGAAGCTGCTGGAAACGGACCGGGAGGCCTATGCGGGCTTCTTCCGGGAGTTCGGCCGTATCTTCAAAGAGGGGCTGCACACCGACTTCGCCAATGCCGAGAAGCTCAAGGATCTGGTGATGTACGAGTCGATGAACACCGAACCCGGCAAAATGATCACGCTCGCCGAATATGTCGCGGCGATGCCGGAGTCGCAGAAGGAGATCTACTACATCACCGGAGAAAAGCGCGAATCGGTCGCGTCGTCGCCGGCGCTGGAATATTTCCGGTCGAAGGGGTATGACGTGCTGTTCATGACCGATCCGATCGACGACTGGATCATGCAGCAGATGTTCCAGTACCGCAAGAAGAACTTCAAATCGATCGCGAAGGGCGACTTTGAAGTGGAAGGTGCGGCGGACATGCTGAAAGCGGCGCAGGAGAAGTTCGCCGGTCTGGTGGAGTTCCTGAAGAAGGCGCTGGGCGACAAGGTGGGCGAGGTGCGCTTTTCGGCGCGTCTTACGGACAGTCCGTGCTGCCTGATTACGGAAGGCAACGCATTGAGTCCGCACCTGGAGCGGCTGTTCAAGGCGATGCATCAGGAGATTCCGGAAAGCAAGCGGATTCTCGAACTGAATCCGAAACATCCGCTGATTGAAGCGATGTTCGAACTGAGCAAACAGAGCGACAAAGCGCCGGAGCTGGAGATGTACGCGAAGGTTCTGTTCGACCAGGCGCTGCTGACCGAAGGCAGTCCCCTGCCCGATCCGGCGGCGTTTGCGCGCGAAGTGACGAATCTGCTGCTGAAAGGAATCAGCGGCAAATAGGATTCCGGACGCGCCGGCGGGGAGGTATCAACCGTACCTGCCGGCGCGATTGTGGATCATTTTTTGAAAAAACGGCAAAATCGCGCTTGAAAAACAAAGATTCCGGCGCGATATTTAGGCCGTTCCCGGAGAGATGGTCGAGTGGTTTAAGGCAGCGGTCTTGAAAACCGCCGTGGCGCAAGTCACCGAGGGTTCGAATCCCTCTCTCTCCGCCATTCTTTGCCAGTGTTCCCCTGTTGTGGCATAACCCCTTTTCGGCAAGCAGGGGAGTGTCACCGCCCTGCCCCCGCATCCCGGTTGCGGGAAAGCCAGATTCGGCAAGAGACAATTGCAACCTCTGCAACAAAATCTTTGCAACAGTTACTTCTTCAGAATCTTTTTCATTCTTCTGCAATCTCTGATTTTCCCGAATTTGAATGAAACGGGGAAATGGTACGCCGATGTTGCATGCACAATCTCCTTCTCCAGTTGAAAAAACGCTCGCTCATAGCTGGTCCGGGAGTGCGGAATAGTACCTGCCGGCCCCTTTCCTTTCCGCCCATCCAGAGAAAAGCGAGAAAAAAGCCATTTATAGACAAAATCAAATTTTAAATCTGGAATATATGAGAAAAAACCACAGCCATCCCATAGGAAAAGAAAAAGTTGAAAGATGATGGTTCTGGATGCAAC